>NZ_CP038437.2:4283360-4895269 GCF_008329985.2 Halomonas binhaiensis | reverse complement strand
TGTTGAAGAAGATGCCCCAAGGTACGTGGTTTCCAGGCGCCTCAGACTTTCCTTCAGCGCTTCTCCCTGCTGCTTAGCCACGCTTTCACGTTTGATGGAGACACTTTCCACTGCCGTCATGTTGGCTGGAGTGGAAATGGCATCCAGAAACTCCCCCAAACGTGCATCGCGAGGTAACGCGTAGCGAGAAGGCCCGAAATAGCTGCCCTCGAGGCTGACAACGATGGTCCCCGCGCGAGCATCAGCACTGAAGGACACCTCATCACCGCTATAGACGTTCATTGCAGAAAACTGGCTAATCGGCACGTACGTTGCGAATGGGCCAGTAGTGCGTGTTCCTCGCACCAGTGCGTGAGATACACCGCTTTTCAAACGTGCAAGCCTGACGATCTCGGAACCTATCAGGTGACTACCCAGTAGCTCGTAACGATATTCACGGTCGACATCTCCGGTGACTGCAATGGCAGGCCCCCGCTCACCGACAACAATCGTGTCTCCATCCCGAAACTGCTGTTGGGGGAGTTGGCCATGTAGCAAAAAGTCATAGAGATCAACATTGGCAATAAGACTGCCGCCGCGCATCACGCGTACGTTACGGTAACTGCCGAGGGAGTTGTCGATCCCCCCCGCTTGATCAAGAAAATAGAGTACTGAGTCTGAAGGCGTTCCAGCATAACGGCCAGGATTAGTGACATAGCCAGTGACAAAGACACCCACAGGCTGCACACCTTGCAGGTTGGTATAGACATTCACCTGATCCGGGTAGACCCCCTGAATGGCCTGACGTACCCGGCCATCCAACTCAGCATTGCTCAAGCCCTGCACATGAAGGGGCCCTACCGAGGGGATGAAGATATTGCCCTGGGCATCCACAGGCATCACACCATCAAACTCTACAGCCCCCCATGCACGCACGGTGATCTGGTCTCCAGGCTTGATGCGATAGCTGGCGTTCAGGCCATCGGCCATGGTGCCGCGAAAGCCTCCTTCAAAGAGATTGGCACCGAAAGGCGGCAAGGAGTCGATATTGATCTTCGGAGCAGAAGCCACCGGGCCATAGCGATCATTGCTCCAATTGGCCCGAGGTGTCGTATCAATGGCAGTGGTCGGCGCCACCTGTTCTTGTTCGGGCAGAACTTCACCTGGTACCGACAGGCTTTGTGCCATGACTGATTCGGACAGAAGCATGGCGACAACTAGAACAATGAAACAGGCCGCTATACCACCTATCTGCTTACCGTACTGATGTCTTCCCATCACCGGATACCCTCCGCACCATTCATCAATGCAGTCACTCGACGGCGATATACCCACCCGGTAGAGGCTTCACACGCGACAATGGCTTGGCTGGTAGGGCTGCCCTGTCGCCAGACATCGGCATGACGACAAGTACGACCACTACCTGCATGATAAGGAGCGCCAACGAGCAACCTGACATTGGGTCCCCATGGACTGGACACCAGATTGAGTGTCTCACCAGCGGAGGCTTGTGCGACTGCATCGCTGAGCTCGGCATCCAGAGGATATCCCTGTTGCCCACCCACGATGACCGAGCCCGCCGAGCCTCCTGCCTGGGGAGGTGGCACTACACAGCCGCTTAACAGCAATGCCAGGGCACTGGCCCAAGATAGCTGGTGACGTGCAAGTGATCGGATGTAAGACATGTGGCTCCCTGAATGCACTGTCTGAACAAGGTATCTAGGCGTTATGCGGACACGACAGGAGCAGTAGGACGAGCTCTCCTTCCAGCCTTCAGCAGTGGTCTACCAGCGCGGCATGTTGTTGCCAGCGATTTTCTGCCAACGATGTCACGCCGTTGGTGGTAATAGCGTCACGCTACCGCCCCAGGATTATGTCCGGGCGATTCCCTTACCCTTCACTTCGCCAAGATCAACTTTTGCCGAAGTAACCTGGAAACCTTTCTTCTGGTTAAGAGTCAATCCACAGAAATATTTTTAGAGAATCTCTGGTTTTTATCCTCGGCATAAAGCGCTTATACCAAGAAATTCAGGCATAAAAAAATCACCCATACTTGGGTGATTTTCATGAAAATTGACACAAATAAAAATCAGAAAATCTCTTTAAATCTCCTACGCCACTTCGCGCAAAACAAAGTATTATTAGGAATTGTTAAACACATGAGTTATAAAAAAAACGCGAAATATCAATTGCTTATTATTAATCCAGCTAATATTTAATTACTTTGGCACTTTGTTTTCAGATGATTCTCACAAAATTTCATAAACCAACTCTGCGTATAAATTGTATTTTTCTTCTAAAAATATATTAAACATACATTTTTCTTTTTTGCCATAAAACGCATAAAGGATAAAATGCATTTTCCAATTTTAAGAATATAAAAATACATTTCCATTAGACATATATGACAGAATATTTTTTTAAATTTCCGAGAAAAAATCATGAAAAATTGATATGAGGAAAAATAAAACTACCTTTTCATCCACCACCTATGAATTGTGGATTTTGTTTTCGTAAATCCAGGTGAAATATGCTTCACCACCAAGAGTTTATGGACTCTCAAGAGTGAAAAACAAAATAGATCAATAGATGCCTGAGAATCTCTACAATTTAATATTTCATAAAAATCAATTACCTACGACCTTGCTTAGAGGAATCATCTGTCCGTGAGTCTCGAAAAAATAGCGATGCTAAAGGTAACTTATAGACGCCGCCACTAAACCAGAATCACATTTTTAGGCACATGAAACACATGTACCATCACAAAGTGTTGGAGCACTGCACAGCATCATTTTTAATAAAATAACGAGAACAATTTTCAATAAATATGGAAAACAAGTGAGATGTAATTGAGAGAATCCATTTGTATTACCCTGAATTTTCCCGGTAATCATCTCTTATATTATGGATGCAAGAAAAAGCACATTTTGCTCAAAAATGCAGAAAATATATGAGAGATTATTGGTCATTTCATCTAGAAAAAGCATATTACATGTATGGGGTTTCCTGAAAAATAAAGAAAAGACGCCCCTCAAAAGAATGAGATATCTCTCATCCTCTTACCGAGAAACACTCCATGTCTGCATGAAGCCGCATAATCCGTTCTTGACTTACACCTTTCATCCGAAACTTGCTCGGCATCTCATTCCAGGTAGCAGGAATCAGCATGTTGACGCCAGAGACCATACCGATAGGCCCTGCTTATCATAACCATCATGTCATTCAATTTATCCTATCAGTTCCGGGGCGGTAAGGTGTCTTCCGTCTACGACACAAACTTACTGGTCTAAGGAGATGGGCATGTCCCTGATCAACACTCAAGTCAAGCCATTCAAGGCTACTGCTTTCCACAATGGCGAGTTCATCGATGTCAGCGAAGAAAGCCTGAAAGGCAAGTGGAGCATCTTCTTCTTCTACCCGGCCGACTTCACTTTCGTCTGCCCGACCGAGTTGGGCGACCTGGCTGACAACTATGCCGAGTTCCAGAAGCTGGGTGTTGAAATCTACAGTGTGTCCACTGACACTCACTTTACCCACAAGGCCTGGCACGACAGCTCAGAGACCATCTCCAAGCTGCAGTTCCCCATGCTGGCCGACCCAACACTGCAGATTTCCCGCAACTTCGAAGTTCTAATCGAAGAAGATGGCCTGGCCGAGCGCGGTACCTTCGTCATTGATCCGGAAGGCACCATCCAGATCGTCGAGATCAACGCCGGTAACATCGGCCGCAACGCTGAAGAGCTGTTACGCAAGGTGAAAGCAGCACAGTATGTGGCAGCTCACCCGAATGAAGTCTGCCCGGCCAAGTGGAAAGAAGGCGAAGAAACCCTGGCCCCGTCTCTGGACCTGGTTGGCAAGATCTAAGCAACGCGGTTATTTCCCATCTGAGTGTACTTGCCGTTCGACCTACCAGTCGTTCACGCGAGAACGGTATTCCTTTCACTCAGATGGGATTCTCATCACCCCATACGATATTGATGCAGACACCGGCTGTCCGCACGGATGGCGTTTGTCTGCTCTCATTCCCGAACATGAAGGACTGTCGCCGTCATGCTGGACGACTCTCTGAAGCAACAGCTGAAAACCTATCTGGACAAGGTCACGCAACCGTTTGAGCTGGTCGCCACTCTGGATGACGGCACCAAGTCCAAGGAACTCCATGGTCTGCTGAGTGATATCGCTTCACTCTCGGACAAGATTACCCTTTCTACCGAAGGTAACGACAAGCGCGTACCGTCCTTTGCCATATATCGCGACGGCAAGCCCAGCGGTGTGGTGTTTGCCGGTATTCCCATGGGTCATGAGTTCACCTCGCTGGTGCTCGCCCTGCTGCAGGCGGGAGGCCATCCTCCCAAGGCCAGCCCTGAAGTCCTCGAGCAGATTCAGGCACTTGATGCAGACCTGCATTTCGAGACATATTTCTCGCTGTCCTGTCAGAACTGTCCGGATGTGGTTCAGGCCCTCAACTTGATGGCGATCCTCAACCCACGAATCTCTCACGATGCCATCGATGGAGCCCTGTTCCAGGACGAAGTCGAAACTCGCGAGATCATGTCCGTTCCAAGTGTCTACCTCAATGGTCAGCTGTTCGACCAGGGCCGCATGAGCCTCGAGCAGATTCTGGCCAAAGTGGATACAGGCGCTGAAAAACGCGAAGCCGAAAAACTTAGTACCAAGGCCGCCTTCGAAGTGTTGACCATCGGTGGAGGCCCTGCTGGCGCAGCTGCCGCTATCTATGCTGCTCGCAAAGGCATTCGTACAGGTGTTGCCGCGGAACGCTTCGGTGGTCAGGTCCTCGATACCATGGCGATAGAGAATTTCATCTCAGTCCCTGCAACCGAGGGCCCGAAACTGGCGACAGCCCTGGAGGAGCACGTCAAGGAATACGACGTGGATATCATGAACCTCCAGCGAGCTGTCGAGCTGATCCCGGCTGCCCGCCCAGGAGGCGAGCATGAAGTGCGCTTCGCATCCGGTGCCAGTCTCAAGGCCAAGACACTGGTACTTGCCACTGGTGCACGCTGGCGTGAGATGAACGTGCCCGGTGAAGCCGAGTATCGCAACCGAGGCGTCGCCTACTGTCCTCACTGCGATGGCCCTCTGTTCAAGGGCAAACGTGTTGCTGTCATTGGTGGCGGTAACTCTGGGGTCGAAGCAGCCATTGACCTGGCAGGCATCGTGGCTCATGTCACATTGTTCGAATTCATGGATGAGCTACGCGCCGATGCTGTACTGCAGAAGAAACTGGCCAGCCTGCCCAACGTTGATATCATCAAGGGAGCCCGGACCACCGAGATTCATGGCGATGGTAACCGAGTCAATGGCATCAGCTATGAAGAACGGGCTAGTGGTGAAATGAAGCACGTGGAACTGGAAGGTGTCTTCGTCCAGATAGGCCTGGTCCCCAATACTGAATGGCTGGTGGATTCCCCTGTCGCATTGAGCGAACGAGGAGAGATCATCACCAATGCCCATGGCATGACCAACGTTCCCGGCATTTTCGCTGCCGGCGATGTCACCCACGTGCCCTACAAGCAGATTGTCATTGCGCTTGGCTCCGGTGCTACTGCTGCGCTAGGTGCTTTCGACTACATGATTCGTCAGTAACGCGCTCACCTCTCTGTGGAGCACACCCTGTTCCACAGAGCAGCGTGAGGAGGAGAAAGAGAATAATAACCAGCATTACAAGCCAAAGGGCCTGCGATATCTCGCAGGCCCTTTTTATACGCACCTGTTACATGTACTCATCACATGTGCTTTTTATATGCACTAGATACGAGGCTAACCTTTTCTTTTATACCTGCATATTCATCACATCATGGTAGGCACTGACCAGGCGATTACGCACCTGTTGCCCCATTTGAAAGGCCAGGCTGGCTTTCTGCATGTCGACCATGACGTCATTTAGCTCGACACCAGGCACACCAGCCTGAAAAGCCTGAGCCTGTGCATCGGCATTTACCTTCAACTCGTTGATGCGCCGAATCGAGGAAACCAATGCATCGGCAAAGCCGACACCGCCGGATTCTGCATTGGCAGCATGCGGCAGGGAATCTCCAGTCTGATGGGCCTGCTGGGCCAGCACCTTCATCTGGGTAAAGGCCGACTGCATCGCGGGAGTAGCCATGACAATTTCCTGGGAGACCAAAAGACCCGACCCAGACTAACAAGCCTGTTACTCAGGCCATCGCCCCAATTGGCCGTCAAAACCGTGGCTATTTCGACCTTTCACCTCAGCAGCCCTGCGGATAATGGATATCGTCATAGAACCCGACCAAGGGACCAGCCTAGCCGCATAACGGACTGCCTCAATGCCATCCGAACATCTACAAGTCGACAGCCTCCCCATTACCGGGAGTATCCGATGAGCACTGCAACCAAACCTGCGGGACCAGCACCATTGTCAAAGCTCGTCACCAAGCTGCGCAATAACCCGTTGCTGGGCCTGATCATTGGCAGTGCCATGGCTATTGCCCTGGTCGTAGCCTTGGTCATGTGGGCCACGCGCCCACCCTATCGGGTTCTGTTCAGCAACCTCTCCGAGTCTGATGGTGGAGCCATCATCAATGAGCTGGACAGCCGCGGTGTCCCTTATCAGTTTGCTGCTGGTGGCCAGGCATTGCTGGTACCCAGCAACCTGGTCCATAGCCTGCGGCTGCAACTGGCCGAGAAGGGTCTGCCCCATGCTGGTAATGTTGGCATGGAATTGATGGAGCACCAGGCCTTTGGCATCAGCCAGTTTGCCGAGCAGATCAATTATCAACGCGGCCTTGAAGGTGAACTGGCCCGCTCCATCTCCTCTCTTGGCCCTGTAGCCAGTGCCCGCGTGCATCTGGCGCTAGCCAAGGATTCGGTATTCGTTCGCGACAGAAAACCGGCCAAAGCCTCGGTGGTATTGACCCTGGAGCCTGGCCGCACCCTTGGAGGCGGACAGGTCGCAGCCATGATCCACCTGGTGTCTTCCAGCGTCCCGGACCTGACTGCCGAAGATGTCACGGTGATCGACCAGAACGGGCACCTGCTATCTACTCCAACGACCCAGAATAGTGGTCTTGACAGCACACAGCTCGACTATGTTGCAAGCGTGGAAAGCGCTCTTCGCCAGCGTATCGAAAAGATTCTGGGACCTATCGTTGGCCCACATAATGTACAGGCCCAGGTGACCGCCCAAATCGACTTTTCCTCTCATGAGGAAACTGCCGAGCACTTCGTCCCCAATCAGCCTCCTAACGAAGCGGCCGTTCGTAGCCGCCAGACAAGCCTTGATGTCGACGGCAAGGGGGATCTGGCCAAAGGTATCCCCGGCGCCCTCAGCAACACGCCCCCCGGCACAGCACCCTCTCCTGTCGAAGGCACACCGACAGAAGAACCCAAGGATGGAGCTACTGCCAATCAGCAAGGCACTGACAACGCTCAGTCTGAACGCATGCGGCGTGACGACGTGATCAACTATGAAGTCGATCACCAGGTCTCCCACATACAGCATCAGCGAGGGCAAATTAAGCGCCTGACAGCGGCGGTGGTCATCAACTATATCAGCGACGATGCTCTTGCAGGCGCCAGTGATAATGCGGAAGCACAGAAGCCGCATCCTCTGGATGAGGCTCAATTGGCGCAGATTGACAAGCTGGTTCGCCAGGCCATGGGGTATTCAGCAGATCGAGGCGATGATCTCGTGGTAGTCAATCGCCCCTTCATCACCGCTTCCGAAGAGACGCCGCTGCCCTGGTGGCAGAACTCAGACCTGCAACACTTGGCCATCGAAATCGGCCGCTACCTGCTGGTCGGGCTGATCATCCTGTTCGTGTACCGCCGTCTGCTTCGCCCTGTGGTGAAGCATTACTTGGAAACCTCTGCTCCCCAGACAGCCCTGCAAGCTCGGGAAGAGACAGAGGACGATACCGATATGGGACGAACCGACGACAGCGAAGAGCCCGATTCAGGCGATACCACTTATACAAGGGCTTCAGCACAGCGGCGCAAGGCCACGACCTATGAACAGCATCTCAATGAACTGCGCGAGCTAGCCCAGGAAGACCCTCGCCTGGTAGCCATGATCGTGCGCGGCTGGATGAACGAAAATGACCCATCCTGAAGCTTCTCCCGGCCTGCGACGCAGTGCTGTCCTGCTGCTGGCCCTCGATGAGGACAGCGCGGCAGAAGTGTTCAAGTTTCTCAGTGCCAAGGAAATTCAGAATTTGTCCCGGGAGATGACGTTACTCAGCCAGATCTCCCACGACGAAATGCGCAAAGTACTGCAGGACTTCCATAAAGAAGCAGGAGAGTTCATCGGCTTCAACCTCAACTCCAGCGATCACATTCGCGCCGTGTTGACCAAGGCTCTGGGAAGCGAACGGGCTTCCAGCCTGATCGAAGATGTACTCGAGAGCACCTCCGGCAGCACTGGTATCGATGCCCTCAACCTGATGGATCCATCGATGGTGGCAGAACTCATCCGCGATGAGCATCCGCAGATCATTGCCACGGTACTGGTTCACCTGGAACGTCATCAGGCTGCCGATGTACTGGAACACTTCACTGAAAAGTTGCGCAACGATGTCG
This sequence comes from Halomonas binhaiensis, assembly GCF_008329985.2. Lineage (NCBI taxonomy): Bacteria > Pseudomonadati > Pseudomonadota > Gammaproteobacteria > Oceanospirillales > Halomonadaceae > Halomonas > Halomonas binhaiensis. Next base: position 4,886,728 of record NZ_CP038437.2, on the reverse strand, counting down.
TGCTACGCGTCGCTACCTTCAATGGTGTTCAGCCAGCGGCTCTGCAAGAGCTCACCGAGGTGTTGACCAATATGCTTGATGGCCAGAACCTCAAGCGCAGCAAGATGGGAGGGGTGCGTACCGCTGCCGAGATTCTCAACCTGATGAACTCCAACCAGGAAAGCGCAGCCATCGACACAGTGCGTGCCCACAGCGAAGAACTGGCCCAACGCATCATCGACGAAATGTTCCTGTTCGAGAATCTTGTCGATCTGGATGATCGCAGTATCCAGTTGCTGCTCAAGGAGATCGACAACAATAGCCTGGTGGTGGCACTCAAGGGTGCACCAGAAGACCTCAAGACCAGGTTCATGCGCAACATGTCCCAGCGCGCCGCCGACCTGCTGCAGGAAGAAATGGACTCTCGTGGCCCGATTCGGGTCTCGCAGGTGGAAACTGAACAAAAAGCCATTCTGCAGATTGTTCGCCGTCTGGCCGACAGTGGAGAAATCGTACTCAGTGGAGGTGACGAGGCTTATGTGTAACCTCATCCATTCACAGGGGCCTTCAGAATGAGTGACCAGCCCATCGCAGCGCCTGCTGCCTGGCAGCCATGGTGCATGGACGAGCTTTCCGTCGAGAGCTCCTGTAGCGCTGACGAATCCTCTTGTGATGACGATGACGGAGCTCTTCTTTCTCCAGATGAGCTATACCACAAGGCCTGGTTGCAAGGTATTGAACAAGGCCGCCGCGAGGGGCATGAACAGGGGCATGAAGCGGGCTTCATGAAAGGAATGCATGAGGGGCTGGCCGAAGGACGGAGCCAGGCTGAAGCCGAGATAGCCGAAGCACTGGAAAAGCGGGCCCATGAAGCCCTGAGTCCGCTATCTGACTTGATAGAAAACTTCCACCGCGCCTTGAAGGATCTGGACACCGCCATTGCCGCACAACTTATCGACCTGGCGCTGGCAACGGGGCGCCAGCTCGCTGGAGATGCGCTCAAGGCTCGTCCACGCCAGATAGTGTCAGTGGTTGAAGAATTACTGCGTAGCGATCCTCCACTGGTCGGCAGCCAGCGCCTCTGGCTGCACCCTCAGGACCTCGTGCTCGTCGAACGACATCTGGGGGACACTTTAGCAGCCGCCGGCTGGACCCTGAAAGCAGACGATAGCCTGCACCGCGGTGGATGCCGGATTACCAGCGAATATGGAGAAATCGATGCCACCTGGGAGCAACGCTGGCAGTCAGTCAGTTCACAAGTCCGCAGGCGAGGCAGTTCGTCTGGCACCCAATGACACACTCTCCATGCCCAACACATCCCTGACATGCCCTCATCAGCGTCATTGGCAACAGGCCCTGAACGCCGTTGCCCAGCGCCTCGTGAACTTGCCAAGCCAGCGCATCAGCGGTCGGGTCGTGCGAGCCACAGGAATGGTGATTGAGGCTGTAGGTATCCAGGTGGCACTGGGTGATGGCTGTCTGATCGAACTACCGAAGAATGGCATAGACGACCGAGCAAATTATGCTGAAGCACAGGTTGTAGGCTTTTCAGGCGAACGCCTGTATCTGATGCCATTGGCCGAGGTCAATGGCCTGATTCCAGGTGCAAAAGTGCTTCCTCTCGGTGATGGGGCGCCCGGCAGTGCTCGGCGCTTCCCCCTGGGGCAAACGCTGCTCGGCAGGGTGCTAGATGGTAACGGCGCTCCTCTGGATGACCTCGGAAGCCTGGATGAAGCACCCCGAGCCCCTCTGGCCACACCGCAGCTGAACCCCTTGTCCAGAGCCCCCATAGAACAGCAGATTGATGTCGGTATCCGCGCCATCAATGCCCTGCTATGCGTTGGAAGGGGTCAGCGCATGGGGCTGTTTGCCGGATCAGGTGTAGGTAAATCGGTTCTGCTTGGCATGATGGCGCGTTACACCCAAGCCGACGTCATCGTGGTCGGCCTGATAGGAGAGCGTGGCCGTGAAGTACAGGACTTCATCGATAACATTCTCGGTAAGGAAGGCCTGCGCCGCTCCGTTGTCGTCGCAGCCCCGGCAGATACTTCTCCCTTGCAGCGTCTGCAAGGGGCGGCCTATGCCACTCGCCTTGCCGAGGGTTTCCGAGATGAAGGCAAGAATGTCCTGTTGATCATGGACTCGCTCACTCGCTATGCCATGGCTCAGCGCGAGATTGCTCTGGCGATCGGTGAGCCGCCCGCCACCAAGGGCTATCCCCCTTCTGTCTTCGCCAAGCTGCCCAGCCTGGTCGAGCGTGCTGGCAATGCCGGTGTCGGTGGAGGCTCCATCACCGCGTTCTATACCGTGCTTACCGAAGGTGACGACCAGCAGGACCCCATTGCCGATTCCGCACGTGCGATTCTCGACGGACACGTGGTGTTGTCACGCACCCTGGCAGAAGCCGGTCATTATCCCGCCATCGATATAGAAGCATCCATCAGCCGTGTCATGAATGCCGTCGCCGATGATAACCAGTGCCGCCAGGCCCAGGCGTTCAAGGGCATGCTGTCACGCTATCAGCGCAATCGAGACCTGATCAGCGTCGGCGCCTACCAGCCAGGCCACGACCCACGTCTGGATGAAGCCGTACGTCGCTATCCGAAACTGGAAGCTTTCCTGCAGCAACGCACCGATGAATGCTCCAACCTCGAGCAGTCACGGCAAGCGCTGAATACTGTCCTTGGAAATACCGTCCTTGGAAATACCGTCCTTGGAGGTAGTTCATGAGCAATACGACGCCCCTCGACACTCTGATAGAACTGGCCCGAGAGGCACGAGATCAGGCTGGCCAGCATCTGGCCAATGAACGCAGCACCGAACAGCAGGCACATCAGCAGCTTGAATCCTTGCAGCGTTACCGCCAGGAGTACGCTTGCTATCTCAACGATGCCATGCGCCAAGGTGTGGCCACGGCCACCCTGCATAACACCCAACGCTTTCTTGCTTCCCTGGATACCGCACTATGCAAGGCCCGCGATGGCATTGAAGCCCAACGCCACAAGGTGGAACGTTGCCAGCAGCACTGGCAGCAGGAGCAACGCCGCCTGAAAGCCTATGACACGCTGGCCAGCCGACGGGCCGGCGAACAGGCCTATCACCTGTCACGCCGCGAACAACGCACCCTCGATGATCTGATCAATGGACGCCGGCAGCGCGAAAACGCTCTACCCAACGGCCTCTGACCCCTTGGAGTCTGAACATGGATATTCTGCTCGCATTCACCCCCAATGGCACTTCCGCATCCTCATCGGCACCTGCTGCCCAGGATGATACTGTCGACCCTTCCCTCATGAACGGTAAAAGCTTTGCCGAACAACTGGATGCTGCTAGATCACCTGACGCCTCCTCCGATTCAGCCTCGGAGGTGCCCTCTGAAGGCAAGCACGACCATCAGGACTCAGCAGACAATCCGTCTGATCCACAGCACAGCCTGGTACCGGATGCCCATTACGCGGCCTTGCCTGCTGACGCCAGTACACTGCCACCGGCCTACACCGGACTCGTCGTTGCGGGGCTTGCCGCTGGCACTGCTGAGCCACTTTCTAGTGAGCTACTCTCCAGTAAGCCGCTTCTCAATGAATCACTCACCCATGAACCGATTTCCCATGGGGCACTTCCCAATGAACGCCTCATGTCTGCAGGCCAGGATGCCAGGCCACTCGACCAGGCTGGAGAACGTCTTGCCCAGATGATCGAAGTCCGCCAGGAGCGCCGGGGCGCCGTCACATCGTCAAGTGCTTTCCCTGTCTCTCCCGGCTCACTCTCTCCACTCTCCAGGTCAGTTTCTTCAGTGCCAGAAAACGTCGTGCAAGCACCTTCATCGAATTCCGCCATATTGGCTCTGACGGGTCGTGAAGAACAGACAAGGCACCAGACGCTCAATGACCAGCCAGTGGAAGCAGCAGAAGGTAATAGACCAGCCGGGCCCGGTCCTGCTTATCCAGCTCACTTTGACAACCGGACGCCCGCAGCATTACCCGATAGAATGGCCAGTACAGAGTATGCAGGAGGTCTGGAGAAAAAAGAGGCGGTGTCCACCGCTTCCAGCGTCCACTCCCATGACTCAGCGCTCACCCCCGCTGGATCGACCATGACTTCCAGCAGCGCTCGTCTTCCGGGAGCATCAGGTCCCGGCACTTTTCAGGCCAGCATTGCCCTGCCCGTCAACGACCCTGCCTGGTCAGGACAGCTCAGTTCCACCCTGGCCCGCTTCAGCCAGGCAAGAAGCACGGCCGAGGGCGATCATCGTGTCGAATTGCGCCTGCACCCCGCCGAGCTAGGGCCTTTATCCATTAGCCTGCGTCTTGGCGAGCACGGCGCCCAGGCCCAGTTCTTCTCGACTCACCCCCAGGTGCGCCATGCCGTGGAACAGGCCATTCCACAACTGCGCGAAGCCCTGGCAGAACAAGGTATCCAACTGGGCGATACTTCTGTTGGTAGCCAAGGGTTTGCCCAGGACGAGTCTTCCCACTCCAGCACATCTGCCAGATTGGCTGAGACCGAAGACCTTCAGATAACCGCGGTGGCAGAAGTCACTCAGGGCACCAGCCCCCGTGCCAGCAGGATGGAGGGTCGCATCGACCTGTATGCTTGAGCAAAACCCTGAGATAGCAACAAAGTTCAGCCCTGTTCGAACCTTCGTCTCCCCTTCTCCATGGCCATACTGAGCGTCCATATACCCGTGCTGAACCCGGGTCTCAACGCCTGTAATGCTCGAAGGGGAGTTTCACGCAGATGGCAAAGTCACGTTGGCTGATAAGGAGCTTGATCGTCGTGGTGGTGCTGGCTCTCGCCTCCACGGCAATAGCCGTCTACTTGCTCTTGCAAGAGCGAGCCGAAACGGCCCAACCTCCTGCCAGCGATTCACCGGCCATCACCGATAAAGCCGACACGCCACCTGCGGATCCTGTTTATCTGGCCCTCCAGCCACTTACCGTCAATCTGGCCGATGATGGGGATGGACCGCGCATGCTCTATGCCGGCATTACGCTGGAGCTGGCTTCTGAAGCCGATCGTGATGCCCTGCAGCAGCAACTCCCTCAAGTACAGGATTGCTTATTGAAACTGCTCTCCGGGCATAAAGCCGAAGATCTGGTGACCCCGCAGGGAAAGCAGCAGCTCGCCGATGACATCGCGCAGCGCTTATGCAGCGACCTGGCTGAAAGCAGCCACGAAGCAAAGATCATCAAGGTACTGTTCACTCAGTTCATCGTCCAATAGGTCGGTATTGCCATGTCCCACGACGATCATCTGTCCCAGGAAGAAATCGACGCCCTGCTCAAGGGCGTCGGAGATGATGAGAGTGAAAGCAAGGGAAGCACCACCCACAGCCACGCCCGCCCTTTCGATCCCGCTACCTTGCACCGTGTCATTCGTGAACGACTCCAGGCACTGGATATCATCAACGAACGCTTCGCCCGCCACTTCCGTATGGGCATGTTCAACTTGCTCAGACGAAGCGCCGATATCACCGTGGAATCAGTGCAATACCAGAGCTACAGCGATTTCTCGCGCAATGTGCCAGTCCCCACCAATATCAACATGATCGCCATGAAGCCCTTGAAGGGGACCGCACTGATCGTCTTCCCGCCGAGCCTGGTGTTCATGGTGGTCGACAACCTCTTCGGTGGTGATGGGCGCTTCGTGACCAAGTCCGAAGGACGCGAGTTCACGGATACCGAACAACGCATCATCCAACGTGTGCTGCAACTGGCCATCGATGGCTACAGCGAAGCCTGGAAGTCAGTCTATCCTTTGGAAATCAGCTATCTGCGTTCAGAAATGCAGTCAAAATTCGCCAACATCACCAACTCTCCCAACGAGATCGTGGTCAATACCACTTTTCACCTGGAAGTCGGCAACCTGGCCTCGAACTTTCAGGTCTGCATTCCCTACACCATGATCGAGCCTCTGCGCGACCTGCTCAGCAACCCTCTCAGCGACGGCAGCCGTGACAAGGATGGGACATTCCATCGGCGCATGGCGGGTCAACTGCGCAACCCCGTCATCGAACTGGTGGCCGACTTTGCCACAATTGCCTCTCGTATCGATGAAGTGATGCACCTTTCCATCGGCGACATTCTGCCTCTGGACCTGCCGGAGACCGTTACCGCCCGGGTCGATGGCGTGCCAGTGATGGAGTGTGAATACGGCAGTCAGCACGACTTGAAAGCTCTGCGCGTCCTGAACATGTTCAATCATTCCGCCGGCCATGCTCCTGGCGGCACCTTTGTCAAAGACTCCTGCCTTTCACCCAAGGAAGCGTGACATGACTGATCTCAACCATTCTGAGCTAGCCGAATCCGACACTCCGCTTGCCGAAGACGACCCCTGGGCGGAAGCCATGGCCGAGCAAGCCTCCGAGGCGTCCTCCAATACGGATGACAGCGATGCCTCAGACAACGATGCCTCGGACAACGAAACAGACGATGGCAACACGAGAAACGACGCAACAAGAGATAGCGTGTTTCGACCTTTAACCGACTCTGCACAGGTCAGCCAGGAGTCAACGGGGCCTCGTGATCTTGAGATGGTCATGGATATCCCCGTCAAGCTCACGGTAGAGCTGGGACGAACTCGGCTGACCATCAAGCAACTGCTGGAACTCACTCAGGGTTCAGTGGTTGAGCTGGAAGGGCTGGCAGGAGAGCCAATGGACATTCTGATCAATGGCTACCTGATCGCCCAGGGTGAAGTGGTGGTAGTGGATGATCACTACGGCATCCGTATCACGGAGATCATCACACCTTCTGAACGCGTGCAGAAGCTCAATCGATGACAGCCTCCAGCATCACACTGGACTCCGCCCAGGAAACAACAACCCAGACCCTCGCCACTCTCGGTGGCAACGACCTGTCCGGGCTTGCCATGCTGAGCAAGACCGCTTTTTCTCTGGCGGTGGTGGTGGTCTTGATCCTGACCTTGGCCGCCCTGCTGCGCCGTCGAAACCGTTCATGTCAGGGAACGGGGGCTCGCTTGCGCATCGTCGGCAGCCTGCCAGTGGGTGCGAAAGAGAAAGTCGTGGTCATGGAGGTTCAGGACCGCTGGTTGGTATTGGGCGTAGGGGGCAGCCAGATTACTCTGCTCGACACCCTTGAAGCCCAGCAAGAGACATCTTCTGCAGAGGCTGGCAACCCGGACGTCCACAGCGGTCGCTTCCAAGAGTACTTGGCTCGACGGTGTGTCGCTCCCCTTCGTAGCAAGGACCGAGCACAATGACCCTTCTACGCAACACTGGGCTTTCAAGACGACATCTCACCTGGTCCGTTTGCTTTCTGGCCCTGGTGTTCGCCTCACCGGCTCTGGCGCAACAACTGCCCGCCATCGTCAGCCAACCACTGACTGATGGTGGACAAAAATGGTCCCTGTCGGTGCAAACCTTGATTCTGCTCAGCGCCATGGCCTTCCTGCCGGCTGCGCTGCTGATGATGACCAGCTTCACTCGCATCATCATTGTGTTGAGCCTGTTGCGCACCGCCATGGGCACCTCAACGACACCTCCCAACCAAGTCTTGCTCGGCATGGCCCTGTTTCTCACTGCGTTCATCATGTCGCCCGTATTTTCAGACATTTACCAACATGCCTGGGAGCCGCTGGCTGCCAACGAGATCGGCTTCGAAGAGTTCCTGCAACACGCCCAGGAGCCACTGCGGGAGTTCATGCTGGGCCAGACCCGACAACCCGACCTGGCGATGTTTGCACGCCTGGCGGATACCGCTCCCATGCAATCATCAAGAGATGTCCCATTTCAGGTACTGGTGCCAGCCTTCGTCACCAGCGAATTGAAGACCGCCTTTCAGATCGGCTTCACCATCTTCATTCCCTTTCTCATCATCGACCTGGTCGTGGCCAGTGTGCTGATGTCGCTGGGCATGATGATGGTGCCTCCCGTCACTATCTCGCTCCCATTCAAATTGATGCTATTTGTCCTGGTCGATGGTTGGCAGTTGATCATCGGTTCGTTGGCACAGAGTTTCTATGTTTAAAGAATGGTTTAAGAAGTGGTTTAAAAAGCGGTTTGAAGGTTTGTTTTAAAAGCTCGATGTAAATGAAAATTCGGCCTGAATCGTTCAGTTCAATGTTCAAGAGACACCAGCCATGACTCCCGGATTCGTGATGGACCTGGCCCACCAGGGCATGCGAGTGACCTTGCTGCTTGGCGCTCCCTTACTGCTGACTGCGCTGTTCAGTGGATTACTGGTCAGCTTGTTTCAGGCAGCCACTCAGATCAACGAGATGACGCTGTCATTCATCCCCAAGATTCTGGCCGTATTCACCGTGCTGGTGCTGGCCGGCCCCTGGATGCTGCAATTGATCCTGGGTTTTACCCGAGAACTGTTCCAGCAGATCCCGGGGTTGGCTTCATAGATGGCAGGCCTCATGAGCATGCAATGCCGATGATCGAGCTCACCTCTAACCAACTGCAGGATTGGCTGGTTATCTTCCTGTGGCCCTTCTTCCGCATATCCTCACTGATGCTGAGCGCACCACTGTGGGGGCATGGGGCGATTCCCACCCAGGTCAAGGTTGCCCTGGCAGCAGCCATCAGCATGATGATTGCGCCTCTGATTCCTCCGATGCCGGCCATACCGATATCGTCCTGGTCGGGATTTGGTCTGATTGTGGAACAGATCATCATCGGCGTGACCATCGGCATGACGGTGCGTGTGATGCTAGGAATGGTGCAGGCCAGCGGCGAGTTCATTGGCCTGCAGATGGGATTGGCGTTTGCTACCTTCTTTGACCCATCCATCGGGACCAACATGACGGTGGTGTCCCGTTACCTCTATATGTTCATGCTATTGATCTTTCTTTCTCTGAATGGCCATCTGATTGTTCTGGAAACATTGGTCAATAGCTTCATCACCCTGCCGATCGGTATCCAGCACTTCAATCCCGAGGCCTTCATTCTGGTTGTCCGCTATAGCGCCAGCATTTTTGCCACAGGGTTACTACTGGCCCTGCCATTGGTCGCTTCGCTACTGGTCATCAACCTGGCGCTGGGGATTCTCAACCGCGCAGCCCCACAACTGACCGTGTTCAATATCGGCTTTCCTACGACCCTGACTGTTGGACTGGTTCTGCTGATTGCTCTGATGAAAGAGCTTGGTCCATTCCTTGAACGCCATGTTCACCAGGGGCTTAGCTATCTACATCTGATACTGGACAGCATGGCACCGCTCACTCAGTAAGACCCTTTCAGTAAGCCCCTCTCAGTAAAGCCTCACGCTGTACATTCCCAGTCTTCTCGGTGACAGCAACCTCGTAATTGTTGAGTTTCTACTACCTGCTGTCAGCAGAAACTCAACTTGAGGCCCCGTCTACAAGTACTTGAACAACGACAGATCGCGAATACCGACGAAAGCCTGCTGGGCGGCCTGCATGCCGACCTGGCGCAGACAATATTCTGAAATGGCCTGGTTGTAATCCAGGTCGACCAGATCCGACATGGTCTGGGCATAGTTCAGTTCGCGGTTTCCGCTGACCGAATCGATCACATCTAATTCATTGAGGCGCGCGCCTACCGAAGCCCGTGTGGTCAGCACATTATCCAGGCTGGCATCGAACTCACGCATCGCAGTGCTGAGGGCGTTGTTCATGGTCGCCTGTTCAGCAGGTGTTTGTGCCGGACTCTCCAGCACTGCCAGCGCTTTTTCGAAGGTATGGAACAGGTTGGTGTCCATTTCATTTGCCGGGGCATAGGTAATGGCATCTCCATCTGCAGGTTGCCCTTGCAGGTCCAGGCGCAATCCACCCACCTCCACACTCGTGCCTTGTGGGTCATAGGGCTGATTGTCGATGCCTGCACTCTGCCAGCTACCATCGGCCGCCTGCTGCTGGACGCTATACGTTGCGTTGCCGTCTGCATCCGAGGCGAATACCACCTGGTAGGATTGACCATAGCCAGGATCACCATTATCGATCACCTGTGGCCCCTTGAACGTCACACTGCCTGTATTGACGGTCTCAACATTGCCGTCGGCATCGACTCGTCCCTGCTGCGCAACATAATCTGCCCCGCTAGGCACACTGAGGAAGATATCCCGCCCACTGTCCCCAATCCGCATTTCCCGTGAAGCATCCACGCGCTGACGACGAACCTGGTCATCGCCGATGTACTCGACACCATGCCCATTATCAATGAAGGGTTCGCTGCCGTCCTGATAACCACCGAACAGGTAGCGACCATTGCCATCGGTTGCATTGGCCTGACCGATGACACTTTCATAGATGCCACGCAATTCACTGGCTACCGATTGGCGGTCAGCATCACTGAGCGTTCCATTGGCGGCCTGGACAATCAGTGCCTTGGCACTGGAAATCGCATCACTGACGCTATTGAGAACACTTTCTTCCTGGGACAGGGCATTACGGGCGCTGACCCGGGCATCAGAGAACTGCTTGGTCGCAGCCTGAGCCTGACTGACCGCAACCGCACGGGAGGCGGCCTGTGGGTCATCGGAAGGGTTAACGACTCGCCGACCTGAGGCCATCTGCTCGCTCAGGTGCATGAAATCAGCCTGCTGACGGTTCATGGAGCTGACACTCTGCTCGAACATGGTGACGGTACTGATACGCATGACAGTCTCTCCGCAATCAATCGCTGGCTCAGGAGCGCAGCCCAAGGATGGTGTCGACAACGGCTGTCGCCGTATCAATCACCTTGGCGTTGGCCTGGTAATACTGCTGATAACGAATCAGATTGGCCGCTTCTTCATCAAGATTGACCCCGGATTCGGACTGCTGGACCGCTCGCAATTGCTCGCTCAGCCCCTGTTGGGCGGCCAGGTTGACCTTCACCACGTTGGTACGATTACCCACGTCACTGACCAGCGAAGCATAAGCCTGACTGAACGTAGCACTGCCTCCGACCAGCAGCTTGTCCTGCAGCTTCTGCATGGCCAGGGCATTCTCGTTGTCACCACTGCCACCACCAAGGCCCGCAGCGATCTCGTCTGGATCATCGATCGCACAGGCAAAACCTCCCGCAGCACGCCGTACGGGCTGTACCTCGAAGCTATCACCAGTCGCAAGCTTCGCCGGGTCATCAATACTCAGCTTCACGCCAGCAAAGCTCAGCTCTCCACTCGCCACGTCATAACTGACGTCACTGGCATCCAGCGCTTTCCCCGTATCCTTGCGAATAATTTCAAACTTCGGTGGGCTGCCGTCCGCGTCGACGACCTCCACTGTATAATCGGCAGCCGCCAACGCCGCGATGTTGTCATTGTCAAACGAGGCGCTGACCTCAGCACTGCCTTTATTGGTGTTGTTAGAAAACACCCGTGGCTGACCAATATCGAAGAACGTGCCTCCCGCTTGTCCTTCAAGGGTTGTGCCTTGAGCATGTTGCTCGTTGAAGGCAACGGCCAAGGACACCGCCAGTTGACCGATCTGGTTCTGGGTACGATCCAGAGTCTCGGCGCGAAAACGCATCGCTCCACCAAGACTTCCGCCTTTGATAGCGTCTTCATCCAGGATCTGAAGGCCACCGCCCGGGTCACGATACCCCAGCACGATACGCTGAGGGTCATTGGCAGAGGACACGGCCTCCAGCTGATATGCTTGAGTGCCTGACACCAGAGGCTGGCCACTGGGTAGGCTGATCTGATAGGACGAACCATCCTGCACGGTCAGCTCGACATCCAGTCGCTGGCTGAGCTCCTGAACCAGTTGATCACGCTGGTCGAGCAACGCATTGGGCGCTTCTCCCTGCTTGGCTCGCGCCAGGGTTATCTGGCGATTGAGCGATGCCAGTTGTTCAGTGGCATTATTGATCTGGGTGACTTCATCACGAACCTGGCCATTGATCCCTTCCTGCATATCCTGCAGGTAAGCATCGAATGAACGAAATTGGGCGGAGAGCGTATCCGCAGAACCAAGCACTCCTTGACGAGCTGCCGGATCGGATGGCGCGCTGGCCAGATCCCCCATGGCAGAGAAGAACTTTTGCATCAATGGTGCGAGTCCTGCGTCCTTGTCGGCAAGCAAACTGTCGATCTGCTCAACCTGAGTGGCATAGGTTTCCAATGCCGAGGTTGCGCTAGTGGCCCCATTGAGCTGATCAGCGACATAGCGATTGAACTGTCGCTGAATGTCATTGACCTGAACCCCTTGAGCCCCGCTACTTCCTTCACCGAGTACCGTTACCTGGCGATTGTAGCCGGGCGTATAGACATTGCTGATATTGTTGCTGGTGGTTCCCAAGGCAACCTGAGCGGCATTGAGACCGCTCAGACCGATGGAGAAAATGCTCATGTTTCAGCTCCTTGCGCCAATATGACGTCTATCGGCCAGCGACAGAGAAACTTTAGGAAAACATGGGCTTTCCGTGTTTCTCTAGAGATGCTCTTTCTTCAAGTCAGCCTCGGCCACCCAATGAACCGGTGCATAAGATGGGGGTAGAACCTCATGACGTTGTGCCGTGGCCAAATGCCCATCGGCCACACTGGCACTGCCCACTGCCTGATCGTTGGCCTCGCCATCAATGGCAACCGCGTTATCTTCCAATGGCCCCATGGTGTACATGATGGCAATCAGCTTGGCGGCATAGGCCGGGTCGGTGGCGTATCCTCCTCGCTGCAAGGCCCGCGCTGCTTCAGCACCACTCCCTGCCTTTACCACTCCGGCATAGCGAGAGTTACCGGTCACCAACCGTGCATAATCCGTGAAGGCTTCCTCGAAAGAGCCATAGACCCGGAACTCATCACAGATGCGCTGCCGCGTTCCATTCACTACTTCATGTGTCGTAATGCGTGTCGTGGGGCCGCGCCACTGGCTGCCTGCCTTGATACCAAACAGGTTGTAGCTGTTGCCACCATTTGGCGCCGCAATCTCGCGACGCCCCCAACCCGTTTCTAGTGCCGCCTGGGCCAACATCAGCTCTGCCGGTACTCCTGAATTGCGGCTTGCCTCCTGGGCTGGCTCAGCAAGCCTGGCCAGGAAGTCGCGGACATGGGCAGGTGCTTCTCGCACATCCTGCCCAGCAACCTGCATGCTGGCCTGGACAGCATTCATTCCTTGATCCACAGCGCCAAGCTCATCCAGGAAGCTCTGCGGCACCGGAACCTCTTCACGCCCCTCATCCATCACACTACGCAGGGTATTCGCCAGCGGTCGGGGCGCACCTCGCGGAATCCCCGCTATCAGGCTTTCCATCTGTTCGGCACGTTCACTGGCTTGAGGTGCTCCCAACTGGCCAAGCAACTGATCAGCAAGACCGATACCACGTCGAGCCATGACCTGTGACCACTGTTTGTCGAGCAATGACTGGTAGAACTGGGTGTCTCGAGAATTCGTCAGTCCTGAATCCGGCATCGCCTGTCGCATGCTCTTCATCATCATGTCGATGAACAGCGCCTCTATCTGACGGGCCACCTCGTCAGCAGCACCTTGTCGATCCACCCGAGCGTCTGTCTTGAGCCTTTCCAGGCCATTGATATCCAGGGTAAATCCAGCTTGTCCGGTACTGCCGGTGGCCAGGCTGGCACTGCTCAATGCCGTTGCCGATAACCCTGAAATGCCGCTGACGCCGCTACTCATCAGATGATCTCCAGTTCGGCATGTAGAGAGCCTGCAGCCTTGAGCGCTTCAAGGATCGCCATCAGGTCATTTGGCGTAGCACCGAGGGCATTGAGGGCATCCACCACGTCGAGCAGATTAGCGCCTTCCACGACCCGCAACGTGCCAGTTTCCTCATTGATGGAGATATCCGATTTCGGTACCACACGCGTCCTACCCTTGCTGAAAGGGGCAGGCTGGCTGACACCAAGGGAGGTATCAATGACAACGGACAGGTTGCCATGAGCCACTGCGGCCCGACTCAAGGTCACCGCCCCATTGAGTACGATCGATCCAGTACGCGAATTCAGCACGACTCTCGCAGGTGGCTGGACGGGTGACACATCGACACTCTCGACCTGGGCCATGAAGTTGACTCGGGAGTTGGCATTGGTTGGCCCGTTGAGCAGGATGACACCACCGTTGCGCGCTGAAGCAACGGGATAACCAAAATCCGCATTGATGGCACTGACTACGCGCTCGGCAGTACCGAAATCAGCTTGCTTGAGATGCAACTCCAGACCACCGTACTGATCGCCCAGGGACAACGGCACACTTTGCTCTACTGTGGCGCCACCAGCGATGCGACCACTGGCCTGATGTCCAGTCTGTGCACTGCTACCAGCGGACTGCGCACTCGCGCCATTGATCAGCAAGTTTCCCTGGGCCAAAGCATAGACATCACCATCGGCCCCTTTAAGAGGCGTCATCAGCAAAGTTCCGCCACGCAAGCTCCGGGCATTTCCCACCGAAGACACCACAATATCGAGACGCTGTCCTGGCGTAGCAAAGGGAGGCAGATCGGCAGTCACCATGACAGCGGCGATATTGCGCAATTGCATATTGGTGCCTGGCGGTACCGTGATACCAAGCTGCGAAAGCATGTTATTGAGGCTCTGCCCAGTGAATGGCGCCTGCATGGTCTGGTCGCCCGTACCATCCAGGCCGACGACCAGCCCATAGCCCACCAGGGGGTTATCACGTACTCCAGCAAAGGATGCCAGGTCACGGACTTGCTCAGCCTTGGTCAAGCCTGAAAACAGCATCAAACCCGTCAACAGCACCAGCATCAGAGAACCAAGGGTCAGGGTGGGACGACGATGAATGGGATTACGCATGCGGGGCCTGCCAATCAGAACGGCGATACATTGAGGAAGAAGCGTTGCAACCAGCCCATGGTCTGCGCTTCGTTGATATAACCATTGCCGACGTATTCGATACGCGCATCGGCCACCGCAGTAGAAGGCACACTGTTCTCGGCGGTGATGGTGCGCGGATTGACCACTCCGGCGAAGCGAATGAACTCGGTTCCCTGGTTGATGGCAATCTGCTTTTCACCACGCACCCGTAAATTGCCATTGTTCATCACCTGGACCACCGAGACAGTGATGGTGCCGGTAAAGGTGTTATTGGCCCGAGATCCCCCACCTCCTTTGAAATCTGCGTCTCCATCTACCTCGAGGTTATAATCCAGCAAGTCTTCTGCACCTTTGGGCACAGTGGTGAATGTCAGACTGGTCCCCCCCGAACGGGAGGCGTTGGAGGTAGAGTTCTTGCTCGCGCTGACCTCTTCATCGAGGACAATGGTGAGGATATCGCCGACACTCCGAGGGCGACGGTCCTCGAACAATGGCTGGTAGCCACGAGGCCTCTGATAGATGGAACCATTGGCCACTGGCTCCGGGCGATCCGGAATCTCGATTTTCTCCTGCTCCCCGACTACCGAAGCACGCGGTATCTGGGCACAACCACCCAACACGAGCAGCGTTACCAGGGCCAAGCCAACAAAGCCAGCGCGACTATCCATGCGTCCCCCTGCTTACAGCTGGGCCAAGCGTGCCAGCATTTCGTCGCTGGTCTGCACGGCCTTGCTGTTGATCTCGTAGGCGCGCTGAGTCTGGATCATGCTGACCATCTCCTCGACCACATTGACGTTGGACGTCTCCACATAGCCCTGCAACAGACGGCCTGCTCCGTTCATGCCAGGAATACTTTCGTTACGTGGCCCGGAGGAGGACGTCTCCACATAGAGATTGCCGCCAATGGCTTCGAGCCCCGTCGGATTGATAAACGTGCTCAACGAGATCTGGCCGACTTCATTGGTTTCACTGGTGCCGGGCTCTGTCACCGAGACGATGCCATCCTCGCCAATAGATACCGACAGTGCGTTATCGGGAACGATGATCGCCGGCTCCAGTGGATAGCCGTTGGCCGTTACCACCTGGCCGTTTTCATCCAGTTGGAAGCTGCCATCCCGGGTATAGGCAGTGGAGCCATCCGGCATCACCACCTGAAAGAACCCCTTGCCATTGATCGCTAGATCCCTGGAGTTCTGGGTCTCTTCCAGGCTTCCCTGGGTATGCAGCCGCTCAGTGGCGACCGGACGCACCCCGGTTCCTATCTGCATGCCTGACGGCAAGCGGTCCTGGACATTGTTCTGGGCACCTGGCTGGCGCAGGTTCTGATACAGCAGGTCCTCGAATACTGCCCGCGACTGCTTGAAACCATTGGTCGAAACGTTCGCCAGGTTATTGGAAATGACATCCAGCTTGACCTGCTGGGCTTCCAGCCCTGTCTTGGCCGACCACAACGACTTGATCATATTTTTTCCTTGTTTATCAGGCGACTAAGCTTAAAGAAATCATCAGCCATTGAGCAGCAACAAGCTATTGGCCTGCTGAGCGTTTTCATCAGCGTCACTGATCGCCTGGGTCTGCAGTTCATAGCGTCTGGCCACATCGATCATGGCCACCATGGATTCCACCGGATTGACGTTACTTCCCTCCAGGGCACCGGCCACCACTCGCACATTTTCAGAGGCAGCTAACGGCGTGTTCTGTCCCTGGGCATCCGGCTTGGCGCGAAACAACCCATCATCACCACGCACTACCTCGGCCTCGCCAGGCTCGACCAGCTTCAGGCGACCGACTTCCGCCAAGGCATCGGGATCTTCTCCCATGCCGATACCACTGATGGTGCCATCAGCGCCCATGAACAATTCCGCTCCAAGAGGCACCTGGATCGGCCCACCTTCACCGATCACCGGTCGGCCAGCGGACATCAGCTGGCCATTGCCATCCACCTGGAAATCACCTTGGCGGGTATAGGCTTCCTGGCCATCCTGCGTCTGTACGGCAAAGAAACCTGGGCCATCGATCGCCACATCCAGGGTACGTCCGGTGCGGGTGATCGGTCCGGGGGTGAAGTCCGCTCCCGGAGTGGAAGCGGCCACTGAAACGCGAGTCGCCAAACGCGCCTCTCCCTGAACAGGTACTGCGCGCATGGCATGCAGCTGGGCACGAAAACCTGCAGTAGAGGCATTGGCCAGGTTGTGGCTGACCACAGCTTGCTGTTCCATGCTCTGACGGGCACCGCTCATGGCGGTGTAAAGCATGCGATCCATGAGTCAATACTCCGTCAGCGCAGGCTGATAGCCGTCTGCAAGACTTCATCCTGAGTCTTGATCGTCTGCGAGTTGGCCTGATAGGCACGCTGGGTGACGATCATCTTGACCAGCTCACGAGCCATATCGACATTGGAAGTCTCCACCATACCGGACTCGATACCTCCCAGGAGTCCAGTGTTCGGCGCACCTACCAGTTCCTGGCCGGAAGCATCGGTGGCCACCCAGGCATTGTTGCCGACGGGATTGAGTCCTTCGGGGTTACGGAAGTTGGCCAAGGCAATTTGACCGGCTGGCCGCGACTGCTCATTGGCATAATTACGCACCACGGTGCCATCGTCTTCGATGGTGATCCCGACCAGAGCGCCGGAGGTATAACCGTTCTGTGTCAGAGCCGTTGTGCTGGCGTCGTTGCCGAACTGAGTGGAGCCCGCAACATCGAACTTCAGTGGCATGTCCGCTGCGGCACCGTCGAAGAAGTCTGCACTGGCGAACGCCATGTTGAACTCAGCAGGCGATGGCGAAGTCAGCTGTCCGTTCTGGTCGAAGGCCATGTCAAAGGATTGAGGTGCAGCCCCGTCCATCAGTACTTTTCCATCCATGGCGATGTTCGCGCTCCAGGCATTGGGGCCCGTTTTCTCGTAATAGACCGTCACATTGCGCGGATTGCCCAGCGAATCATATGCAGTGAAATTATTGGAATAGTGGTAATCGATGCTGACATCATTACCGGCAGGATCATGCAGATCGACCTTGTTGAGGTCCTCACCGACTACTGAGCGGGAATCCAGATTGAAGGTTGTCGATACTCTTGAGGTGGCACTGGCCGGCATTTCGTCGGCATCAATCTGGAGAACCGTTGGCTGCCCGCCTACCTGTACATCGCCGGTAGCATTGGTGCCATAGCCCATGATTCGGGCGCCAGAAGCGTTCTGCAAATAGCCGTCAGGTGTCAGGGTGAGTTGACCATTGCGCGAATAGACCACCTGACCGTTTTGCTCCATGCGGAAGAACCCTTGGCCACTGATTCCCAGGTCCAGCGGTCGGTTAGTGGCTTCCAGGTTGCCGCCACCAAAATCCTGCAATACCGTGGAGACCCGAGTCCCCAGTCCAACGCGGGAGTTGGCAAAGACATCGGCAAACTGGGCACTGCCGCTCTTGTAGCCCACCGTCTGGGAGTTGGCGATATTGTTGCCCAGTACATCCAGGCTGCTGGCTGCCGCATTCAGGCCGCTAAGTGCTTGTGAAAATCCCATTTCCTGCTCCTTTTACCTATTCCCTGAGTTTCGTTTCGTCAGCACCGTGGTCATCACAGGATCTGACGCACATCCTTGAGTTCAACCTGTCCATATACCGCACCAAGATCCAGCATGACCTTGCCACTCTTATCCGCGGGTGTTACCGCACCGACAATGGCGTAGTTGAGCGTAGTGACATCGATGGATTCACCATCGGCTCCAGTCGCTTCCACACTGACGTGATACCCCCCTTCAACCGCCGCCTCGCCACTATCGGACAGACCATCCCACTGGAAGGACTCGACACCGGCTGATACCGGGCCAAGGTCGTAACTGTTGATGACTTCACCGGACTCGTTGGTGATCTTGACCTTGACACTTGAGGCGGGTGTATCGAGCTCGATACCAAAGGGCGTCGTGACTTGTTCACCATCATCGGTATGCGTCAGCAGTAGATTGTCGCCAGGCACCAGCACCCCTTTACCGATCAGCGCCGCAGCCTGCATGGCTTGCCCGGCATCGATCTGATCGTTGATCACCGCGATGGAAGCATTGAGTTCTTCGATGCCAGCCACGGTATTGATCTGAGCCAGTTGCGATGTCATCTGGCTGTTATCCATGGGCTTGAGCGGATCCTGGTTCTGCAGTTGCGTCACCAGCAAGGTCATGAAGTTGTCGCTCAGCTCATCGGAAGCCTGAACAGAGCTGGCTTTGGCCGTGACAGAGTTAACGCTGGTGTAGATCCCCGCGTCGATGGTATTGGGCATTATCCTTCTCCGAGAGTGAGGGTCTTGAGCATCAACTGCTTACTGGTATTCATGATCTCGACATTGGCCTGATAGGAGCGCGAGGCCGAGATCATGTTGACCATCTCGCCCACCGGATCGACGTTCGGCATGGTCACGTAGCCGGCGTCATCCGCCAGTGGGTGTCCAGGGTGGTATTCCCGGCGCATGGGGGAAGGATCCTCGACCACCTGGCTGACCATGACACCGCCGATTCCGCTGGATGAAGCTTTCGATTCAAACATCACCTGCCGGGCCCGGTATGGTTGACCATCTGGGCCTGAAACGCTGTCGGCATTGGCCAGATTGCTGGCGGTGACATTCATACGCTGGGCCTGAGCACTCATGCCCGAGGCAGCGATATCGAAAATGGAAAACATCGACATAGGTGAATTCCTTTATGCGCGATACTTGCAGTGGCATCTGCTGAGAGAGCCATCAGCTCAAATGACAGAGCCTTCAGCTCACTGGCAGAGCCATCGGCTCACTGAAAACACATCAGCGTTCCGGCTGCATGGCTTGTCTCAGGCCTTGAAGACGCTGGTCAAGAATGGTCAGTGCGGCTTGATAACGCACCGAATTGTCAGCAAAGGCACTGCGTTCACGATCCATATCCACGGTATTGCCATCCAGACTCGGCTGGTCAGGGACCCGATACAGCAAGTGGCGGTTATCCAGCGCGCCCGAAGCACCTTGTCCCATCAAGTGACGGTCAGAGGTGCGCTTCAGCGCCAGACCAGACTGAGAAACGTCGGACATGGCATCTTCCAAGGCCCGGGAAAAGTCCAGGTCCCGGGCCTTGTAGCCCGGGGTATCGGCATTGGCGATATTGCTGGCCAGCACCTTTTGGCGCTCCTGGCGCAGCGTCAGGGCCCGCTGGTGAAAAGCGAGAGAGGCTTCGATCTGGTCGATCATCGTGCAGCACTCCAACGGCATAGGTTCGACGATGGAGCATAAGCAGGCAGGCGTCATGACAAAGCGTCAAACAGCCCACAATCCCTATGGCAATTCAAAGCATGCTGCCTACCGCCCGGAGATAGACTCATATTCGAGACGATGGCCCAAGTCATTGCCTGCAGGACAACATGACGAGGCGCCTGCCCCGTAACATCAGACATTATCGATGTGGAGTACATGCCCTAGTGAGGATGGCCAGCCAATGGCGACTGAGCGCGCTGATCATGGTCTTTACGCTGCCTGCTATCGCTGCTGTTTCCCCCAACGGAAATACCATAACGGCACAAGTTGAAGCCTTTCTCAGCACGCGTTTGCAGGCAGAGGGAGCCACCCCTGAAGACACCGATATACAAGTCTTTCCTCCCGCAGACCATCTTGATGCCTGCCACAGCCCTGTTCCGTTCCTGCCTCGACCGGACCAACCGCTGTCGGGCCGAATCGCTATTGGTGTGCGCTGCGCAGAAAACTCCCAGAATGTTCGTTACTTGCAAGCTGAGGTGCATCGCTTCGGGAATCGCCTGGTCATCACACAGGATGTTGCTACCGGCGAGCGCATTCGTCCGGAGATGCTGCGCCAGGAGCAGGTCGACCTGAGCCGGATGCCTGCCCACATCCTGCACGACCCGATCAATGCGATTGGCCTACAGGCCAGACGTCCCCTGCAAAAGGGGCATAGTCTCTCCACGCGCGATCTTCAGGCCCCGCGCCTGGTAGATCGTGACCAGACCGTTACCATCGAAGCATCTGGCCAAGGTTTTCGTCTACAGCGTCAGGGCAAGGCACTGGATGCCGGCGGGCTTGGTGACATGATTCGAGTCCGTATTTCTCAACGCAACATCATCGAAGCCAGAGTGGCCGGACCGGGCATCCTCAGCGTGACGTTCTAGATCTGGGCCCGACGCTATAAAGTTCTCACGTCCGTGGCCGATAATTCGGGCAAGACTCCCATTCTCCAGCCCAGAGAGCGTTCACCATGAAGATCAGCCCCAATACACCGCTGGCTCACTCAGCCTCCACCGAGAAGAGTGCCACCACCCAGTCGCAGAAGGTGACGAACCTGCCAGCTGGCCATGAACAGGGGGCTCCATCCAGCCTGACACATCTCAGTCATCCCCATGCAGATACCCGCCAGGATATCGACATGGCCCGTGTGACAGAGATACGTGATGCCATTCGCGAGGGCCGCTTGCATATCTCCCCCGAGCGCATTGCTGACGGCTTGTTGGCCAGTGTGCGTGACATGCTCGATAAGGAAACACCCCAGTGAACCTGTCGTTATTACTTGATATGCAACGCCAGTACCTCAGCCAGTTACTGGCGTTGTTGCAGGAAGAACAGGAATGCCTGGTTCAGGGACAGGTCGATGCACTGCACCTCGTCCAACTGACTGACGCAAAGTCCTCGCTACAACAGGCATTGGCAAAGGCAGAAAGCAGACGGCACCAGACCCAATGTCAACTGAACTACAGCGATGATGATCATGGTGCTCTTCAGATTGCCAGGGACAATGGCTGTGAACCGATCTGGCTCAGCATTCGTCAGATCGCTCAGGAAATCTCCCGTGCTAACCGACGCAATGGTGAGTTACTGCAACTGCGCATGGACCACAACCAGCATATGCTCGATCATCTCCACCGCATCGCCGCAGCCAATGTCTACCACGCTAATGGCCGTGCGCCCTTGCAATCTCCCCGGCTTGACGTTTCTGCTTGATCCCATCACCGGCCCCGGATTGCCAATGCCATCCGGGACTCGGCAACTAACCCTTAAGGCTTATGCGACAAGAGCCAAAAACAGCAACAAAAATAATGGAAAATATAAATATTCACTGGATTAAAAAAGACCAGATCAAATAACTAGAACAAACAACCAAATAGATTTAAAAAAATCAATGGTTACAGCCAAACCACTCATAGCTTATGCCTATATCTGCACAAAATTGACACAGATCAATACCTCTACTCACTTCGAAACTTAAGCTTCATTCTCAAAATATAAATAGCAATACCAATAACACACAATTATATCCATATATCAAAGACAAGTTATAAACATAAGAAAACAAGCCAGAGTTCCGTAGATCACAACCGAAACGATCATAATCGTTTTCATAAAAACAGTCGAAAAAATGGTAGTTTCTTAATGTGACAAGCCACATGAACGAATACTTTATAAATTCATTAGACAACCCTTCCCAAGGAGATGAGAAATGAAACTTTCGCCCAAACTAATCATGGCAGCTTGCTGCTCCATGGTGTCTGGTAGTGTCTTTGCAATCGATGGAACCATCGATATCTCGGGCACTGTCACAGATACATCATGTACCGTCACCATAAATGGAGGTAGCGCCAGCAGTAGTGTGGTATTGCCTACCATTTCAACCGCTTCCCTGACCACTAACGGGGCAGTGGCAGGTGCCACGGCGTTTACATTCAATTTGACGGAATGTCCGACAACTGGCGGCGCTCGCGCTTACTTTGAGTCGACCAATGTCGATTCAAGCACTGGCAACCTGGTCAACAATTCAGCTACACCTGCTGGTAACACTCAGGTACAAATTATTGATGCTGGCGGAACATCCATCGACCTGCGAAGCAATGAAAACAACCCCTTTGTCAGCTTTGACACGTCTGGCAATGCCAATTTGACTTACAGCGCTCAGTATATCGCTGTTGGTGGCGCAGCCACGCCGGGGGATGTGGATACTCAACTGGTCTATACCGTAGAGTATCAGTAAATAGATATTTTTATATATCGGCCAGGGATGGCAATGACTGATCTATCCGAAGATAGGTCGATTAATCGCATTCAGATTAACAGGTCCTTGTCGTAGCTCCCGCTTTCGAGAACTTTACTCGAAATCCCAGAAAAGCGGGGCCTTGGAGTGTTGTAGAAATGTCTGCTCTTTCTGGTTGTGTCAATTTAACTCAACAGATATTTAAACAACACTCAAAACTGGCTCCTGCATCTATCTTGGAGTCTCTAAAATTCACTCTCCCTATTGCCTTTCATTATTGTCTTTCATGTATCCCACGATTTCACTTTCCAATAATCCTGGCATCCATCGTGTCATTATCTATTTCAGATATTTCCGTTGCCTTTGCTGAAGAAGAATCAATACTCGAATTCGACCCCCGATTTCTGAGAGGCAATGGCAGCAACGTCAACCTGACACACTTCGAACGCTCGAACCTGCTGACTGATGGCCGCTACGAACTCTCCGTATGGCTGAATGACAAGGACGTCTTTGATCAGGAGATGCTGGTCGTTACCAGCCCGGATGGGGAAACAACCCAATGTTTCAGCGAAAGCGCGCTACAGCAATGGGGAGTCAACTTGGAGGCGCTTCCAGACCAACCCCTTCTGCAGCGACAGATTCAACAGCAATGCCTGGAGGTCAAGACACTCATACCCAATGCAGAGGTAAGTGTTGATTCCGCCAGCCTGCGCGCGGATGTCAGCATTCCACAAATCTATCTAGGCCAGGTGAAGCGCGGTTACATCTCTCCTTCCGACTGGGACAACGGCATTACTGCTGGCTTTCTGGGATACATGGCCAATGCTTTCCACTCGCGCCCGGATACAGGGGAAAGCTCAACCCGTTACAACGCCAATCTTGGAGCTGGTTTCAATATTGGCGACTGGCGATGGCGTCACAATGCCAACATACAGGGGGGTGACGAGACAGGGTATGAAGCCATCAATACCTATGCCCAGCGTGATGTGACTGCAGTGACAGCGCAATTTACCGCGGGTGAATACTTCACGCCAGGCGACCAATTCAATAGTGTGCCGTTCACTGGTGTGCAATTGGCCAGTGATGACCAGATGCTGCCCGAGTCAGAACGCGGCTTTGCACCGGTAATTCGTGGCATTGCCAACTCAAGCGCGGTTGTCACAGTGCGCCAGGCCAATGCCGTCATCTACGAAACATCCGTTCCCCCTGGTGAGTTTGTCATCAACGACCTGTATGCCACCAGCTTTGCCGGAGACCTGGAGGTAACCGTCACCGAAGCCGATGGCAGCGAGCATAGCTTCACGCTTCCTTTTTCATCAGTGGTGCAACTGCTTAGACCTGGAGCCTCACGATTCAGCGCAACCCTGGGACAATATCGAAATGTTGAAGGCAGCGATGGCCCACTGTTCAGCCAGGCAACCTATCGTCGTGGAATCAACAATTTCATGACGGTGTACGGCGGAGGCACTCTGGCAGAACAGTACGCGGCATCTATCGTCGGTGCCGCCTTCGCGACCCCCATCGGCGCCCTGAGCGCTGATGCTACGGTGTCCCGGGCTCAAGATGTACGGATATCATCAGGTGAACACGAAACACTATCCGGCGAGAGTTATCGGATCAGTTACAGCAAGCGACTGGATACCAGTGCCACCAACGTATCGCTGGCGGCCTACCGCTTCTCGACGGATGAATTCCTGAACTTTGCTGATTATGCCCAACTTGAATCCGGCAATAGTAGCTTTGATAGCCTCCGACGCGAGCGTGATCGTCTTCAGGTCAGTGTCAGCCAGCCGCTGGGAAGATACGGCAACCTGGGCGTCAGCGGCATCTCGAGTTCCTGGTGGGATGAGCGCGCAGACACCACGACCTTTCAGGTCAACTATAACCATTCCTTTGATTGGGGCAGCCTTTCCCTGTCCGCTAGCCGCGACCTATCCGACGATGTAGCGGAGACACGTTATTTCGCCTCTTTCAGCTTCCCCATTGGCCAGGGCACCCAACGTCCCAGGCTATCACTCAGCAGCAATTATGAAGACTCGGACAACTATCAGTTACGTACCAGCGTAAATGGAATTGCGGGTAAACGTGACCAAGGCAGCTATCAGCTCTACGCTTCCAACAATACATTCATAGGGGAAAGCTCTGGAGAGTTTGGCGGCTCCTTGCAATGGAATACTCCAGCAACGGCACTAGGCGCCAATGCCAGTATCGGGGATGCATCCAATCAGTATTCCGCCAGCGTGAGTGGCACAGTATTGGCACACTCCGAGGGCCTGGTGTTCAGCCCCGAACGCGGTGAAACCATGGCGTTGATCAAGGCCGAAGGGGCTGATGGTGCTGCATTACGTTCATCACGAGGCACGTTTGTGAATGAACAGGGATACGCTCTAGCAGCAACCTTGACACCATACCGATATAACCGCTTGAGCCTTGATACCAGTGCTCTCGACCACAGCATAGAGCTGGGCTCAACAGGTCAGGATGTGGTACCGACACGTGGGGCCATCGTGGCCGTCGAATATCCGACAAATTCCGGCTTGCCAGTGCTGATATCGGTCACCAACCGTCATGAAGTTCCATTTGCTTCATCCGTCATCGATCCGCAAACAGGAAAGATGATCACCATGGTGGGCCA
Source organism: Halomonas binhaiensis (assembly GCF_008329985.2). NCBI lineage: Bacteria > Pseudomonadati > Pseudomonadota > Gammaproteobacteria > Oceanospirillales > Halomonadaceae > Halomonas > Halomonas binhaiensis. The sequence goes on along the minus strand of NZ_CP038437.2, from coordinate 4,861,431 downwards.
GGGGGGGCTGATTTATTTTCGCGGAACATATAGTGCACTGGAAGTGGAGCTGGAGCCAGACATCACCTGCCAACTGCAACTACCCGACATCGAGTCTCTACCGGTGGATGAACACGGTTATCACAGACTCGAGCTGCCATGTTCCTCAGCCGAACAGCGACTTTCGATAGCAGGTTAATGAGGCCTGACAAATGTCATGCATACGACCAAGTCATCACGTAGCCAACCAGCAGGGCCAGCCCATGAAATCACGCCGAATCAAGACAGTCCTCTTTATCCTGTGCATGCTGCTGCTCAGCATAGGCCAGACTCAAGCAGCCATCACCCTTGCCGGTTCTCGGGTTATTTATCCAGGCGAGCGCAAGAACGTCAGTATCGAATTGACCAACAAAGGAGATACAGCAGTCCTTGTCCAATCCTGGCTGGATAGTGGCGATGCCAGCCGCCAACCTGGAGAGGAGGCCCTCCCCTTTGTTATCACACCACCGGTAACACGCGTTGAGGCCCGATCCGGGCAGACACTGCGACTAGCCTACATCAACCGTATTCTCCCCCAGGATCGTGAATCACTATTCTGGCTCAATGTATTGGAAATACCGCCGAAATTATCAGCGGCAGAAAATCTGAACACCATGCAGGTGGCATTGCGCACACGTATCAAAATGCTGTTTCGTCCAGCAGGGCTAAAGGGAAGTGTCGCCCAAGGTGCCGAACGTCTGCAGTGGCGCTGGGGAAATATCACTCCAGCAGGGCAAGAGCTGATAGCCGAAAACTCATCGCCCTTCTATCTCAATTTTGCCAGTTTTCAGATTTCCTGGCCAGGGGGTGGCGATAGCATTGATATCGCACCTATCCCACCGAAAGGCCAGCATATATTCATTGTAAAACAGCTAAGAAATGCACCATCAAATGCCAGCATCAATGGCAGGTGGATCAATGATTACGGTTCCTCATCTACTATTCATTATTCATTATAATGGCGGAGCATGATGATGTTGTTATCTTCCTCTCACCTTCGCCATTCCCTTGCCATTTACGGATGCCTTGTTTCCAGCATATCCATTGGTAGCACGATCACTACGACCGACCCTTTACCAGAAGGCTTGCCTGTCTGGCAATGTGCCAGCCCAACCTCAGTTTTCGTAGGAGCAACTGAGAAAATTGATGGTTCCCGTCAGGTGGGGAACATCACTTCACGTCGTTTTTCTGTCTATTCAGATATACATACTGTTTGTCACTGCCCAAGATCTCATACTGGCAATGTGTTATATACAGCTACCGCATCCCAGCCAGAAACCAATGGTTGGCTCAAGCTGAACGATAACCTTTCAGCGCGAGTGATCATTCATGGCAATGGATTAGACAATCAACAAGTACCTTTTTTCCAGATCAGGAGTTCCCAACAGAGTGGATGCTTTCCTGGCACCAGCAGCTATGGCCCTCGCTCCCCAGCAGCCGATGGCCAGGTCGAGTTCCGGGTCGACAAGAGTTTTCTCGGTGAGTCTCACTTTTCTGGTGAGTTATCCAGAGTCTACAGGCAGTTTCAAGGTGCCGATGGCGGGCCAGCGCATAACTATCCTTTTGCCAGAATAAACGCTGACATTTCGGTCAAGACCACGCAAAACTGCTCCTTCCGTGCGGGAAATACCTTTACTGTGGACCTGGGAAGCACACCGATCAATCATCTCAAGGTTGGTGCACCACCAGAGCTTGGTTATATACCAAGGCAAATCGACCTGTCAGTGAACTGCGACAACATCTCGGATAGCGATATTCAAGGGCTTGAATTCTTTGCCACAGCCGCAGGTATTCCCAATACCAATGGCCCCTATATCGCCACCAGTAAACCAGGTATCGGAGTAGCGATGACAGATGTCTCCGGCAACCTGCTGGGACTAGGCATGGAGAATAGTGAGATTCATCCTTTACAAGGGGGAAGTTCCCTAAAAAAAGTACAGTTCTACCCTACTATCGTCCCAGGTCAGAAAAGCGAGGTCACTCCCGGGCCTTATAATGCAACAGTGACCATCACGGTAACTATTCCCTGAAGAAAGACATACCCGGCATGAGACATAAATACGATTTACATCACTCTATTCACCTGTAAAAACAAACATTTAATTTCACTTTTATCTGCGAACAACACACAGAATTCATTGTGTAAAACATGCATCATTCACCATCCACAAACAGATGGACAAATAATTAAAATCTCGTTCCTACCTCCCATTAAAATACGAAAAATGATGACACCTTACCCATTCATTCGCCACCTTCTTACCCTTGCCACCCTTGCCGCAGTGGTTGCTACCAGCTTGATTAGCACTACCAGTTTGGCTGCCCCTGTGCCCACGGGCTTGCCTGAATGGCAGTGCTCTGGCCCTGGGTCGTTCCTTGTGCAAGCCACTGAACAGGTTGATGGTTCCAATCTGTCAGGAAATACCACTTCACGCGACTTTTCCGACCGCTCACAGGGAAACGCTGTCTGCCACTGCCCAAGCGAGATTCGAGAGTTTTCGTTATTTACTGGCGAGCCTGCTCTGCCCACAACCGATGGTTGGATCAGGTTAAATGATCACCTTTCAGCTCGAGTATCTGTTTTCATCTTTGGTCGTGGCAATGTATCGGTACCCTTCTTCCAGGTTCAGAATGCTGGTGGCACCAATTGTGCCCCCCTTAATAACACACCTGCTGACGTGAGCTCGGGAACTCGAGGGCAGATTGAGCTTCGAGTCGACCGAAGTTTTCTCGGAGAGTCTCACTTTTCCGGGGAACTGGCCAAGGTTTACTGGCAGTTCACCAGCGCTATCGGTGGTCCAGACCTTGACCACCCATTTATCAGAATAAGCGCTGACTTTACGGTCAGGACGACACAAACCTGCTCCTTCCGTGCAGGAGATACTTTTACCGTGGACCTGGGCAGCACAGCAATCAACCAACTCAATATTGGAGCTCCACCAGGGTTAGGTTATATACCCAGGCCGATCGACCTGTCAGTGGATTGCACCAACAGTACACATGGCAATCTCTCAGGACTTGAATTCTTTGCCACAGCAACGGGCACCCCTGATGCCAACGGCCCTTATATCGCCACCAGCAAACCCGGTATTGGAGTGGCCATGACGGATGCCTCCGGCAACCTGCTGGGACTAGGGATGGAAAATGGCATGATACGGCCACTCCAGGGTGGCAGCTCACAGACACGATTATTGTTTTACCCCACTCTCGTCCCCGGTCAGGAAAGCCTGGTGACTCCGGGCCCCTATAACACGACAGTGACCATCACGGTAACCATTCCCTGATGCGGGACGTATCAGATAAAAAATCGGGCTGGCATATGCCAGCCCGATAGGTAGTACCAAGGAAGCGGTACTAAAGGGGTAGTACCAAGGAAGCAGTACTAAAAGGGGTAGTACCAAGGATCAAGGAAGCATCAGCGCAGCAAGGAGAGAACGCCCTGTGGCACTTGGTTGGCCTGGGCTAGCACAGAAGTACCGGCCTGCTGCAGGATCTGAGCGCGAGTCATGTTGGCCACTTCCACCGCGTAGTCGGCGTCTTCGATGCGTGAACGAGCCGCAGACAGGTTAGTTTCAGTGGTACTCAGGTTGGTGATGGCAGATTCGAAACGGTTCTGGATCGCACCGAGGTCGGAACGCAGGGTATCGACAGAGTTCAGCGCAGTATCCAGAGTCGCCAGCGGATCAGCGGTCTTGGCTTCTGTCAGCTCAGTATCCTTGGAGCTGAAAGTGACGGCTGCTGTCGGGGCAGTAGTACCACCATCCGGGCTATCAGTGATAGCGAAGTCGTTCTCGTCAACGGCGAAGGACACCGTATCGCCTTTGGCATTGGTACCCTGGACGAAGTAGTTGCCTGCTTCATCCTTCTGCAGAGTGGCATCGCTGATAGCGCCTTCACTATCCGTGACCGTAATGTCAGCAGCCTTGACATCAACACCAGTGGAATCCTTCAGGTCTCCATCGGCAGCGGCGGCCAGAGTCCCCTGATAAGAGTTGACATTGAAGGTATCCAGACCCAGTGTCTCGGCATTGATTTCCTTCAGGTTGAGAGTGATCTGCTCGCCATCATTGGCACCGACCTGGATAGACAGGTCCTGGTCCTTGGCCAGCACCTTGACGCCGTTGAAGCTGGTTTCTTCGGAGATGCGATCGATCTCGTCAAGGCGCTGACCGATTTCCTTCTGGATGGAGTTCAAGTCCTTGGCAGAGTTGGTGCCATTCTGGGCCTGAACAGTCAGCTCACGAACACGCTGCAGGTTGTCGTTGACCTGGTTGAGGGCGCCTTCAGCAGTCTGGGCAACAGAGATACCATCGTTGGCGTTACGCTGCGCCTGGTTCAGACCCGTGACCTGAGAGGTCATGCGGTTGGCGATGGCCTGACCGGCAGCGTCATCCTTGGCGCTGTTGATACGCAGACCGGAGGAAAGGCGCTCCATGGCAGTGGTCAGAGAGTTTTGTGAACGGTTCAGGTTCTGCTGACCAATCATGGAAGTGATGTTGGTGTTGATGACGGACATGATGTCTTCCTTTCCAAGGATAAGAGTTAAGGCTCCATTGGCGAGCTTCTGGCCCACCGCAACGGCGCCATTGGCCGTTACCCCTGTTATCGGAGTCTGAATCAGAACCTTTAGCCTCCATGCAAAAATTTTTCCTTTCCCGGTAACGAAAGCTCCGTCATGCCTCCCTCTATCTGCCTGGCCTACTTTCTCATTGTTTTTTCCACCTCCCTCATGCCACCTCTTTCTTCCCTCAAGCCAACAAGGATGACGCCGATAAAAGAGATATGCCCCTGTCGACGGCCGCTTTTCGAGCGACTGGTCGCATATGACACGGGCAAACTATGACCACTGAAAAGGAATGACGCTATGCCCTCTATCTCTAGCCTTGGTATCGGCTCTGGCCTGGATCTCAATGGCCTGCTTGATCAGCTGGAAGCGGCCGAGCGCAAGCAGTTGGACCCCATCAAGGCCCGACAGGCAAGTTACGAGGCCAAGATTTCTGCCTATGGCAAACTCGACAGCGCCCTGACAAGCTTCCAGGATGCGGTGAGCAAGCTCAAGGATCCGGATCTTTTCAATAGCCTGTCGAGCAATGTCGAGGGAGAGGGCATCACCGCCAGCGACAGCACCAGTGCTCAAGCTGGACGCTATAACATCAGTGTGAGCCAACTGGCTCGAGCCCAAAGCCTTGCCTCGGCAGGTTTCGACAAACGTGATGCTGAACTGGGTGGTGGAACGCTGTCGTTGACGGTGGGAGGCAAAAGCCTCGATATCGACATCAGCCAGGAAGACAGTTCACTGGAAGGCATTCGTGATGCCATCAATGCCTCCGATGCTGGTGTGCGTGCCACCATCGTCAATAATGGCGCCCCCGATGCCCCCTACCGCCTGGTGCTGACAAGCAAGGAAACAGGCACTGAAGCCACTGTATCGGATCTGTCATATACCGCGTCGGGCAGTGACACGACTCTCGAAGGTGCGCTTGATCTCGGTAACATGGAAGAGACTGTCAGCGCCCAGAACGCTGAAATGACGGTCAATGGCATTGCCATCAGCAGTGCCTCGAACAAGGTCGAAGGTGCTATCGAAGGCGTCACCCTGACACTCAGTGCCACAGGCGACAGTATCGTCACCGTAGAGAACGACAACTTTGCCTTGCGCGATACCATCACTTCCTTCGTTGATAGCTACAACGACCTGCAGGGCACCATCGGCGAGCTGACCAGCTTCAACGCGGATAGCGGTGCAGCCGGTGAGCTACTGGGCGACGCTACGCTGCGAAGTATCGATGAACGCCTGCGCAGTGCGCTTGCCTTCACCCCTGACGCCGAAGGCCTGGGTTCTCTCAGCGATACCGGTATTACCTTGCAGCTCAATGGCACTCTCGAACTCGATGACAAACGCCTGGACGACGTCATCGCTCACCAGCGCGAAGACCTGGTGACCTTTTTCAGCGGTGGCAGCACCGAAGAAACCGCCAAGTCCGGATATGCCGATCAACTCGCCACCACTCTGGACAACATCCTGGATGACGATGGCCTGCTGGAAAACGCCACCACCGGCCTCGAAACACGTCTCAAGACAGTCAATGCGCAATACGTGCGCACTGAGCAGACCATCAACGATACCGTAGAACGCTATCGCAAGCAGTTCAGCCAGCTCGACACCATGATCGCCAGCATGAACCAGACCAGCAATTATCTGACGCAGCAATTTGATGCTCTCAATGCTCAGACAAGCCAATAAACCCAACCGCCTATCCACCATGATCCAACTGACAGGAACCTCCAGATGGCCATGATGACCAGCTCCCCCGGGCATGGACGGGGAGCATATGCCTATGCCCGTATCGGCATCGAAACCAGCGCAATGTCAGCCAGCCCTCATCAACTGATCGTCATGCTGTTCGATGGCGCTCTGATGTCGATACGAACAGCTCGCCTGCACCTCGAGGAAGGCCATACGACGGCCAAGGGAGAAGCCATTGCCAAGGCGTTGGATATCGTCAACAGCGGATTACGAGCAGCCCTTGATCATGAACGCGGAGCTGATATCGCCCACCAGCTCGATTCGCTGTACGAATACATTGCACGTCGTCTGATCGTGGCCAATCTGAATAACGATACTGTCGCTCTCGATGAGGCGGAACACTTGCTTGAGACCATCGCCTCTGCCTGGCGTGAGATTTCACCAGACAGAGATCCCCATGCCTCCTGAAGTCAAACATTGCCAAGCAGGAAACCTCATGCCACTCGTCAATCGCTACGAAACGCTGCTGGAAATGACCTGTCGCATGCTGGAGCTTTCCCGCAATGCCTCATGGGAAGAGCTGATTGCCCTGGAAACAGATTATATGGAGAAGACAGCAAGCCTCCCCACTGTGACCCCGGATCAACTCGATCAAGCTTCTCAGAAACGTCTGCGCGAGTTGATCGAAGCCATTCTTGCCAATGACCAGGCCTTGCGCCAACAGCTCATTGAACACCGTGATGCACTGGGACACCTGATCCAGGTTTCACGCTGCAAGCAGGACCTCAATCGCACTTATGTTGGCGGCAGAATCATCAATGCGGGCAACCGGTTTCGGCAGAAAACATCGTGAGCGGCCTGACCCCCCTCATCGATACTCTGCTGCATCAGGTACTCGGCAAGCGAGTGGATGTGCCGGCGACGCGGGCCCCTCATGCTCCGGTGACGCCTGTCGACCCAAGTCGCTTCACACGTCCGGCACATAGTGACTCGCGCCTGCAAGGTGAAACCGCCAGCACCAGCGTTGGAGCACATGCGACGAAACAGACGACAGGCAACCCGTCCCGACCGGCTGCCTCCGCATCATTGGCCCGTTCTGGCGAACCCGCCAATGCGTCGGCGGTGCCTCACCTGAGCAAGTCCGCGTGGCGCATCGCCGAATTGCTGCAACGGTTTCCTGCCATGCCTTCGCGGCTTGCGCCATCCCGGCCGCTTCTGGACACCATGCCCATGCGCCTTTCCACGTCCCAGACACCAGGCACCAACGCCCCCCCCAGTGACGAACATGCCAATATCGTGCATGAACTATCTGGACGACTGAATGGCAGCGTGCGTGACAGCGGTCTGTTCTATGAAGCGCACCTGGCGCGCTGGTTCAAGGGCGACATGGATATCACGCAACTCACCCGGGAACCGCACAACCACCTTCCCTCTCCCACCACAAATGTCCTGGAAGCCCTCATGCGTCATCAGCTGGAAATGCTGGTGACGCCTCAACTGCGCTGGGAAGGGGAGGCCTGGCTTGGGATGTTCATGACCCTGTTGATGCAGCCAGCGGCATGGCAGTGCCCGGATCATGACAACCCTTCTGTCACAAAGGAAGACGACGCCGGGCGGGAGAACGCCTGGGACACCCAATTGCACCTCGACCTGAATACGCTAGGTTGCATCAGTGCCCATCTGTGCATGACGAAGTCTCACCTGGATATTGCGTTGACCAACTTTGACGAAGCACGCAGGCCATATCTGGAACATCACAAGGCTGCACTCGAGGCACGCTTGCGTGGACATGGCCTTGAACATGTTCAGGTAACACTTTCATCGCCAGCGGAAGATGGAGGCCCCCACCATGGCACACCCTGACAGTCCTTCCAGCGGATTTCGGTCTTCACCCCAGCAACACCTTTCATCACCGCCTCGCCAAGCCTTGGCACTGGGCTATGCCCCCGACAGTGACGATGCTCCGCGAGTACTTGCCAAGGGATACGGGGAATTGGCTGATCGCATCATTGCTGAAGCCAGGCTTCATGATATTTACGTTCATGATGAACCGGAACTGGTGGGACTGTTAATGCAGTTGGACCTGGATGAACAGATCCCTCCTCGTCTTTATCATGTCATCGCTGAAATACTGATATGGGTTATGGAGCTGGACAATGCTGCTTCAGGCACTCAAGAGAACAATAAATAAAATAAACCAAACTCACAATACAATTACATAACAAAACGAACAAACACAAACAGTCGTCATTTGGAATAAACAAATAAATAAGTAATTAAATTTCAGAAAAATACCTCTTTTCATATATTTTTCATTTAATGATTTTTGTCATGAACAGTTTCCCTGACGATTAGAAAAAAGTGACTTTCATCATGAGATTTAATATCACGACTTGTGCGTATTATTCATTAAGGGACACTAGCCTTACGACAAGCATGCGGCATGCAATGTATTAAAAACCCCATCAATATACACCTTGCCTTTGCCTTGTCCCAGACGCCAGCTCAGACCGGCGTTTGTTACTCAGATCAATCTAGGTATTGAGGCAAGCAAAGATGAGCTCCACGACACTAATCAACGAGATTCAAGAACTGAATCTCGCCTACCTTCTTCTCGCTCAGCGGCTATTGGCAGAAGATCGAGACACGGCCATGCTCCGTTTGAACATCGATCCACAGCAAGCCAGCCTGTTGGCCAACCTGAATGCTCGTCAGCTCACTCGACTATCCCGTACCACCCAGCTGTTATGCCACCTGGGAGTCGGTTCAGCGGAACAGCTTCGCCAGATCACCGACAACCCACGGGAACAGGGACTCAGTCATATTCACTCATCGCTATTGATGGCAACCCCTAGCGCCACTCCAATGTCTTAGGAATTCCGAGCATGGTATCCACCAAGAGTCTTGTCGATGAGATGCGCCAGGTTCAATTGGCCATCGACCTGATCATGCTGGGTGCCCGACTCCAGGTACTGGAAACCGAGACAGACCTGAGCCGCGCCCGGTTGATCCGCCTGTTCAAGGAGGTTCGGGGCAAATCCCCCCCCAAGGGCATGCTGCCATTCTCCACTGACTGGTTCATTACCTGGTTACCCAATATTCATTCATCGCTGTTCTATGCCTACTATCAGCGACTGAGAATACAGGGTTGCGTGCGTATGGAAGCCTTTGTCAAAGGTTACCGATTATACGCCGAGCAAGTCGCCGCAGGAGATGAGGAAGCGGAGCCTGTACTGGGACTTACACGAGCATGGACCCTGATTCGCTTCTTCGAGAACGACCTGTTGCAACTCTCCAGCTGTACCCGCTGCCGAGGCCGTTTTGTTGCTCATGCACATACACCGGCCCATGGTTATGTGTGTGGCATCTGTCAGCCACCATCCCGGGCTGGGAAGACTCGGCAACGCCGAGAAGCTGAAGCCAAGCGGGCCTGACGGCCCGCTTCATTGTCTGTCCACTTTTCATATGTCCATTTTCTCAAGTTCCCGCATTTTCGGTCGATAACCTCAGCATACCTTCTCCATGGCTCTGCTGAGGATCCCGGACGTGCTGATACCTATTGGATTTGTGATTGTTCTAGCGTCGGTATTCGGCGGTTATGTACTTTCGGGCGGCAGCCTGGGGCCTCTCTTTCAACCGCTGGAGCTACTGATGATCGGTGGTGCTGGCGCAGGTGCTTTCGTCGCCTCCAATCATGGCAAGGCACTCAAGTCCACCTTCCGCATCTTCTCCCGGTTACGCCGCTCCAATAGCTACAACAAGGCCATGTACATGGAACTGATGGCCCTTCAGTACCGCCTGCTTTCCAAAGCCCGCAAGGATGGAATGCTCAGTATTGAACGCGACATTGACGACCCTTCCTCCAGCCCTCTGTTCAATGACTACCCCAAGGTGCTTGCCGATCCCATGATCATGAATTTCCTCACCGATTATCTGCGTCTGATGGTGACGGGAAACATGGATCCCATGGAGATCGATGAGCTGATGCTGCACGAAATCGAGATGTTCGAACAGGAAGCCCACATGCCCGCCGATGCCATCAACAAGGTGGCGGATGCCATGCCGGCTTTCGGCATCGTGGCTGCCGTCATGGGAGTGGTGAAGGCGCTTAGCTCGGCAACAGCCGATCCAAGCGAAATGGGGGAAATGATTGCCCATGCTCTGGTCGGTACTTTTCTCGGCATCTTGCTGGGTTACGGCTTCATCAGCCCACTGGCATCACGTATCGAACGACAGACCAATGAGGCCCTGAAGGTCCTGCAGTGCCTACGCGTCACCCTGTTGGCCAGCCTGCACGGCTACCCTCCGCAGTTGGCGGTAGAGTTTGGCCGCAAGGCCTTGCATAGCAGCGAGCGCCCCAGTTTCAGCGAACTGGAAAGCCATGTTCGTGACGCCAAATCCCAAGGGGGAGGCTCATGAGTGCACCAGGCAAGTCTCGCCCCATCATCATCCGTCGCAAGAAGATCGTGCACGCGCATCATGGCGGTAGCTGGAAGATTGCCCTGGCTGATTTCATGACCGCTCTGATGGCTCTGTTTCTGGTGATGTGGATCCTTTCATCATCCAGCCCCGAGACCCGCGAGGCCATTGCTGACTACTTCAGCACACCCTTGATCACCGCACTTTCCAACGGCGACAGCCAGGCTATCAGCTCTCAGGTCATTCCCGGAGGAGGCCCCGACCCGACCTCCATCGAGGGAGAGAAGGCTCGCCTCAATCCTCGTATGCAGCATCGGCCAAGCGAGCAACAACGACGGGCCTTTCGTGAACTGCAGCGGCGTATTGAACAGGCACTGCTGAAGAATCCTGACTTGAAGGATTTACGCAAGCAGCTGCGCTTCGATATCACCCAGGAAGGGCTGCGCATTCAATTGCTCGACAACGCCAAGCGTCCCATGTTCGAGCTTGGAAGCGATGATGTTGCGCCCTATCTGCGTGAGCTACTGCGGGCCATGGCACCTCTGCTCAATGACCAGCCCAATGCCATCAGCATCAGTGGCCACACCGATAGCCTGGCCTATTTGAATGGACGCATGGGCTACAGCAACTGGGAACTCTCGGCTGCACGGGCCAATGCATCCCGGCGAGCACTCGTGGCCAACGGCCTTGATGCCGACAAACTGCTACGAGTGGCAGGACTGGCCGATCAGGTCGCAATGCCGGGCACCACAGTAGACAACCCCATCAATCGACGTATCGAGCTGGTCGTACTGTTCCCGAGTGTAGCGGAATCGATCCGCCACCCAGGCACTCTGGATCTGCCTGCATCACAGCAGACCCAGGCCAAGGACCACATGCTTGCCGGCCCGGTCACGCCGCCTTCCCGCTCCACGAACACTCCTTGAGCCCACACCGATATGGATATCCAAGATTTCAGCGATACCTTTTTCGAGGAAGCCGAAGAACTGCTGGCAGACATGGAAGGGCATCTTCTGGCCCTTGACCCTGACGTGCCGGACATCGAGCAGCTCAATGCCATCTTCCGCGCCGCTCATTCAATCAAAGGAGGCGCCGGAACCTTCGGCTTTGAAGCGCTTCAGCGCACCACGCACCTGCTGGAGAACCTGCTCGATCACGCCCGACGTGGTGAATTGAAGCTGCGAGGGGAACTCATCGATGCGTTTCTTGCCACCAAGGACGAACTTAGTGACCAGCTGGCGGCCTATCGCCATGGCACCACTCCTGATCAAGCGGCCTTCGAGCAGGCCTGCCATGTCCTGAACAGCATCGCTGACCAGGAAATTGGCGACGGCCAGAAAACCTCCGGCACTTCGGCATCCGAGAGTAGTGCCACCTCTCTGCCTTCCGCACAGGCCCCACAGGCCGCGCAATCCCTGATTGTCACACTGAACAACGTCAGCGAACAGGATATAGGTCTGCTGATAGAAGAGCTGGGGCAGTTGGGAGACATAGTTGAACAGCACAGTGATGCAGACCAGTGCCGGGTTGTATTGGCCACGACAGAAGATGCCGATGCCATCGAGGCGGTGATGTGCTTCATTGTCGAACCAGAGCAGGTCAGCATCACTCCCATGGCGAGCACCACACCAACGCCCGTCGACAAGGTGCCGGCTACTGACACGCCCCCCTCCAGGAAAGCCAGCTCCCCAGCCATCCGGCCTGCAAAAGCCAAGCCCGCCCAGGAAAATGGCTCCATTCGGGTTGCCGTGGACAAGGTCGATCAGATCATCAACCTGGTTGGTGAGCTGATCATCACCCAGTCGATGCTTGACCAGACCGTCAGCGAGTTGCAGGGCAACGAGCATGCCGCGCTGCTCGGCGGAATGAGCCTACTGCAGCGCAATGCACGAGACTTGCAGGAAGCCGTGATGTCCATTCGCATGGTGCCAATGGACTATGTCTTCAGCCGCTTCCCTCGCCTGGTTCGCGACCTGGCCAGCAAGCTCGGCAAACAGATCGAACTGGTCACCGAAGGAGAGTCCACCGAACTCGACAAGAGCCTGACCGAACGCATCATCGATCCCCTTACCCACCTTGTGCGCAACAGTCTCGACCACGGTATCGAGCTCCCCGATGCGCGAGCGGCGGCCGGCAAACCCTCTACCGGGCGCCTGACGCTGTCGGCTCAGCATCAGGGCGGCAACATTCTCATCGAGGTGATGGATGACGGCACCGGGTTGAATCGCGAGCGCATTCTCGCCAAGGCCAGCGAAAGCGGGCTAAACGTCTCGGACGCCATGAGCGATGAGGAAGTCTGGCAGTTGATCTTTGCTCCGGGTTTCTCCACTGCCGCAGAAATCAGCGATGTCTCCGGGCGCGGCGTTGGCATGGATGTGGTCAAGCGCAACATCCAGGCCATGGGCGGGCATGTCGAGATTCTCTCACGTCCCGGGCAAGGCACCACCACTCGCATCGTGTTGCCGCTGACACTCGCCATTCTCGATGGCATGTCGATCCGGGCTGGCAAGGAAACCTTCATTCTGCCTCTGTCAGCAGTTATCGAATCGCTACAGCCAGCCAAGCAAGACCTTTACGCCATCACCGGCGATGACCTGGTACTCAAGGTCCGTGATGAATATCTCCCTATTGTGACTGTTCACGAAGCACTGGACGTGGACGGAGCCTGTACCGAGCCAACCGAAGCTATTGCCGTAATCGTGCAGGGAGAAGGGCGGCGCTATGCCTTGCTGGTAGATGATCTCATCGGCCAGCAACAAGTGGTGGTGAAAAATCTTGAGACCAACTATCGCCGCGTTCCCGGTGTTTCTGCGGCCACCATTCTCGGCGACGGTAGCGTTGCGCTGATTCTTGATATCACTGATCTACATCGCCTGCATCGTCACAAGAAAGCCACCCTGTCACCAGGCCAGCATGACCAGACGATACCTGCTTTTCTGCCCCAGCCACCTATGTCACAGGAAATGATGCCATGACCGACTTGAGTGAAGGCTCTGCACTTGTCGCCAGCGACCTCAACCATCAGGAATTCCTTGTCTTCTCTCTCGGTGACGAGGAATACGCCATCGACATTCTCAAGGTTCAGGAAATCCGCGGCTACGAGAATGTCACCCGTATCGCCAATGCGCCGAACTTCATCAAAGGAGTCACTAACTTACGCGGAACCATCGTTCCCATCGTCGACCTGCGCATCAAGTTCGCCCTCGAAAGGGTCGCCTACGATGGGCAGACCGTCGTCATTGTGACCAACGTCGGTCAGAGAGTGATCGGCATCGTGGTCGATAGTGTCTCTGATGTCATGACCTTGCTCCCCGAGCAGATCAAGCCTGCTCCGGAATTCGGCTCCACCCTGTCATCTGACTATCTCAATGGCCTTGGCTGTCTTGACGACCGCATGCTGGTGCTGGTGGATATCGAACGCTTACTTACCAGTGAGGAAATCGCACTCGTCGAGCATATTTCTGAAAGCCATTGAGCCTCTGGGTGGATTCATCTCTCTGGCTAGCTTCACCTCTCTGAGCAACTTCAACCACATGGCGAAACAGCCATTTATAAAAGTTATTTAAATATTTTTTCAATCAACGATTCTATCGCATAAAACATGGAAGGTTAGAGCTGTGAAACAACTCCATAACATAAGCATTAAAGTGCGCTGGTCTCTGGTACTTTGCCTATTTGCTACATTGGTCACCATTCTAAGTGGCCTTGGGCTCTATACCTCCGCTATCAGCGAATCGTCTATCCGCGAGTTGAACGAAGTCAATGTAGACCAGCGTACCATGCTGAATCGCGCTATCTCGACGCAGTTGGTCACCCAGGTCGGAATGCGTGATATCCGCGCCAGACTGCTGGCCAACGACTGGCACGACAAGCCCGAAGAGCTTAAACAGGATGTCACCGGCCTGGACAAGAACATCGATGACCTCAACCAACTCATCAAGAGTTTTTTCGCCCTGCCAACACAACCTGATCAAACCGAGTTACTCAGCAATATTCGCACAACCTACGACACGCTTCTCAATGATGGTCTGCTGCCACAACGTCAAAGGCTGGCCGACGATAACGTCGGAGCCTTTACCCGCAATGCTCCTGACGTTCAAAAGATGGTCGACAGCTTCGAACAAGCCTGTCTGAACTTCTTTTACACTGCCACAGACCAGGGCACCACGCTGTACCGAGACTTTCTTGCACAAACGAAATTGATGCAGTGGTGCATCGTCGTCGTGCTGAGCATCGCCATCATCACCATCATTGGCATGCTCTGGGACACTACAGTCAACGTCGCCCGACCACTTACGGGCTTGATCACCTACTTCGGGGCCGTTGAAAAAGGTGACTTGTCGCACAAGATTCCCTTGATCGGCAACAAAGCCAGCATACCTATCTGTATCGGACGCTTGTACACCTCACTTGCACAGATGCAGGAAGGTCTGGTCAACATCGTGGGAACAGCGCGTAGCAGCGGAGAACTGATCTACCAGGGCTCCCAGCATATTGCCTCCGGCAATAACGACCTGTCGGCACGCACAGAACAACAGGCAGCCTCACTAGAGGAAACGGCATCGAGCATGGAAGAGCTTTCCTCGACCGTGGGCCAGAATGCAGACAACGCTCGTCAGGCCAGTCAACTCGCCAGAGAAGCCAGCAGCTCAGCCAGCCAGGGCGGAGAAGTCGTGAACGAGGTGATCGAAACAATGCAGGGAATCCGTACAGGGTCCCATCGCGTTGCCGATATCATCAGCACCATCGATGCCATTGCTTTCCAGACCAACATTCTGGCCCTCAACGCGTCAGTGGAAGCCGCCCGGGCAGGTGAACACGGCCGAGGATTCGCCGTGGTGGCAGAGGAAGTTCGCAAGCTGGCCAGCCGTTCATCAGGGGCTGCCAGCGAGATTCGTGAACTCATCGACGCCTCATTGAAACAGGTCGAGGCTGGCTCCATGCGAGTTGATGATGCCGGGCGAGTGATGAAAGAGGTGGTGAGCTCCGTGGCACGCGTCAGTGACATCATGGATGAGATTGCCTCTGCTTCCATCGAACAGAGCCATGGTATTCAGCAGATCAATGATGCGGTAACCCAGATGGAGCAGGTCACTCAACAGAACGCTCAACTGGTACAACAATCCGCAACCGCCTCCACCCAGCTTGAAGCCGAGGCCCGCCGCCTGACAACCACCATGGGACATTTCCTGCTGACAGAATTTTCCGCCTCTTCTCAGGCTTCCATAGCATCCTCACCACATTCTTCATCACATTCGCCTTCTCTTTCTTCAGCAAATATTCCTTCACAACGCGAGACTGAGGAATGGGAGGCATTTTGAACAGGCTCTCCTCCCTCCACCAGTCATCAGGGAGCAGCGTATCCAGCGATGCCAGGGCATCGCTGGGGCGCGACCTGATTCTGACAGCAGATGATTTTAATCGTATACGCGCGCTTATTTACCAGCACGCGGGTATCGTGCTTGCCGAACACAAGCAGGAAATGGTCTATGGACGCCTGGCCAAGCGCTTGAGACAGCTGGGCATCCGCCATTTCGGAGATTATCTCAGTCGCCTTGATGGGCATCCGGACAACAGTGAGTGGGAGATTTTCATCAATGCCCTGACCACCAACCTGACGGCTTTCTTTCGCGAATCGCATCACTTTCCGTTGCTGGCAAAGCATGCTCGGCAATGCCAGGGACGAATGCGTGTCTGGTGTGCAGCCTCATCCACTGGAGAAGAGCCCTACTCCATTGCCATGACCCTCAACGATGCCCTGGGACCCAGCAGCCTCGCGCAGCAACGCTTCGAGGTCATAGCGACAGATATCGATACTGAGGCACTGGCCAAGGCTCGCGCCGGAATCTACCCATGGGAACGCCTTGCACAGCTTGATGACGACCTGGTTCATCGCTACTTCCTGCGCGGCAAAGGCAGTCGTCAAGGCCAGGTCAGGATTCATCCAGACCTGGCCAGTCACCTGAGTTTTTCCTCTCTCAATCTGCTGTCTTCCCACTGGGATCTGACAGGTCCCTTCGATGCCATTTTCTGTCGCAATGTACTGATCTATTTCGACGAAGCTACCCAACAACGCATCCTCGGACGCTTCATTCCCCTTCTCAAGCCCAATGGCCTGCTGTTCCTTGGCCATTCGGAACATATTGCGGCACAGAGCACAGTCCTGTTGCGCTGTGGCCAAACTGTCTATGGGCTACCGCCAGGGAGCAAGAGAAAAACCCATGGATTGACGACAGAAGTCAAAAAAACATCTGGAAGCCCCAAAGAGTCCTAAAGCCCACCGTCATTGCGTCGATAACACTGCCATCAGGCCGTATACGACAGCGGTTTTCGTTCACAACCTGCACTTGCTACCGGTTTTCCAGGAGAGACATTTGAGCACGCCGAAAATAAAGGTGCTGTGTGTCGATGACTCGGCGCTAATCCGTAACCTGCTCCAGGAGATCATCGACGACGAGCCGGACATGGAGGTCGTGGCAGTAGCGCCAGATCCTCTGATAGCCCGCGATCTGATCAAGCAGCACAACCCGGATGTACTGACATTGGATGTCGAAATGCCACGCATGGACGGCCTCGATTTTCTCGAACGCCTGATGCGACTGCGTCCAATGCCGGTATTGATGGTGTCATCTCTGACCCAGGCTGGTTCCGAGGTCACCCTGCGAGCGCTGGAGCTGGGGGCGGTCGATTTCATCTCCAAGCCATCGATGGGGATTCGCAACGGCATGCTCGATTATGCCGAGGAGATTGTCGGTCGAATTCGCGCAGCAGCGCGTTCGAAGCCCCGCCAGCGCCCCCGAACCAACGCTCCGGTCGCGACTCTTGCCGCCCCGATGGTATCCAGTGAAAAGTTGATCATCATCGGCGCATCAACCGGCGGTACCGAGGCCATTCGCCAGGTGTTGGAGCCACTCCCCGCCAACAGCCCAGCCATTCTGATCACCCAACACATGCCTGGCGGCTTCACTCGCTCCTTTGCCGAGCGCCTCGACCGCCTGTGTCGGATCACGGTCAAGGAAGCCGAGGATGGTGAGCGTGTACTGCCCGGTCATGCCTATATCGCGCCAGGCGACCACCACCTCGAACTAGCCAGAAGTGGCGCCAACTACATCACTCGTCTGCACGATGGTCCCCCAGTCAATCGTCATCGCCCCTCGGTCGACGTGCTGTTCCGTTCAGCCGCACGCTGTGCCGGGCGCAACGCGGTCGCTGCGCTACTTACCGGGATGGGCAAGGACGGTGCGATAGGTTTGCTCGACATGCGGCAGGCCGGTGCGTCGACATTGGCCCAGGACGAGCAGAGTTGTGTGGTATTCGGCATGCCCCGGGAAGCCATTGCCTTGAACGCAGCCATGGAAGTGGTCGCACTGGATGATATTGCGGCACGTTTGATTTCGCTGGTCGCAGCCTCGGGTCGAGCCCAGCGGGTATAGCGTTTTCGAACACAGCACTTGAATATCGCGCCATCGAATATCGCGCTATCGAATACAGCACTCTTGAACCACACCAGGCACTCCAGATGTGACTGACAAGGATCGTTCAAATGTTCAACCAACTCCGCAATGTAAGTATTCACTCGTTGATCATAGCGCTACTGCTGTTCCTGATTATGCTCACCGGCACGATCGTGGCCATCGGCACCAAGACCAATGGCGAAGCCAAGCAAACCATGGCGTCAATTGATGCGGTCAACATACAGCAGCTTAATCAGCTCAATCAGACCAGCGCGGCGTTCTCGAGCGCCCTGTTCGACATGGAAGTCTATCGTGACACCGGCGAACCCAGGTTCCTGGAAAAATCAGCAGAACGCATCGAGCAATCCGAGCATCATTTCAACACCTTCGCTGCATCGGAGCGCCTGGGAGATGGTATCGCGCTCGGCGACGCTGTCGAACAGGCCTATCATGCGGTCGCCCTATCGGCACCACAACTGGTGACAGCGTTGACGAACGGCGATGTCGAGGGTTATGACAAGCTGCGCGACCAACTGGCCCCGAATATCCTCGAGCTCAACCGAACTGTGCGCGACTTCGCCGACTATGGCAATCATCGCAGCAATGCTCTCATGACGTCATTCGAGAAGGTCAGCGCCAATTTCTCGATGTTGAGGTACGTCGCATTAGCCACCATTCTGCTGGGTTATGGCACCGTCTATCTATGTATACGCCGCCTGATCGTGACGCCACTGAAACTGTCAGTGGCCACGCTGGAAAACATCGCCAGATGTAACCTGAGTTCAGAGATCAGGGTCGAGGGCCGCAACGAACTCAGCCGCCTGTTCAGTGCCATGCGCAACATGCAGGACAGTCTGACCAACACTGTCAGCGGAGTACGCCAGAGCAGTATGCAGCTCGTCAGCGTCAGTCAAGAAATCGCTACCGGCAATATCGACCTGGCATCACGCACCGAACAGCAGGCAGCTTCACTGGAGGAAACCGCCTCCAGTATGGAGGAGATCACCACCACCGTCGCACAGAACGCCGACAATGCTGGCCAGGCACGCCACCTGGCACTGGAAGCTTCTCACACTGCCGAAAAGGGTGGCGAAGTGGTCGGTCAGGTTGTCGACACCATGGGGCGCATCAGCTCAAGCTCCCGAGAAATTGCCGAAATTACCGGCATGATCGACTCCATTGCCTTCCAGACCAACATTCTGGCCTTGAATGCCTCGGTCGAAGCCGCCCGCGCAGGCGAGCAGGGCCGTGGCTTCGCCGTGGTGGCAGGAGAAGTCCGCAGCCTGGCCAGCCGCTCCGCAGAAGCCGCGCGTCAGATCAAGGCACTGATCGAGACATCCGCCAGCCAGGTGGAAGATGGCGCCTCCTTGGCCCGCCAGGCGGGCGATACCATGCGGGACGTCGTGGCTTCGGTGCGTCGGGTCAGCGATATCGTCGACGAGATCGCCGTGGCTTCACGCGAACAGAGCGATGGCATCGTCCAGATCGGCCAAGCCGTGATGCAGATGGATCAGGCGACACAGCTCAATGCCTCTCTGGTCCAGAAGGTCTCCCGAGAAGCCGAAAGCCTGTCTCGTCAGGCGAACTCTCTGGAAAGCTCCATGGCCGTATTCAGGCTGTCATCATCCCCTCACGAGACAGCCTCCCTGGCCAATCGCACGCTCACGCTCCTGCCTCTGGTGGAGACAGACGACGCATCCAGACCGCCCCAGACTTCCGGCAAGAAACCTCCCTCGGAAGATACCGATGACTGGGAAACGTTTTAACGCTAGACACATCAATTCGGATCAATAGAGGACATCCCATGGCCGACAAGAATATGCGCATCCTGGTGGTGGATGACTTTCCCACCATGCGTCGCATCGTGCGCAGCCTGCTCAAGGAATTGGGCTACACCAATGTCGAGGAAGCCGAAGATGGTGAAGAAGGCCTGGCCCGCTTGCGCGCAGAAGCTTTCGATTTCGTGGTATCGGACTGGAACATGCCTAACCTTGATGGCCTGGAAATGCTCAAGCGCATCCGTGCAGATGATGGCCTGAAGTCCTTGCCGGTACTGATGGTCACCGCCGAAGCCAAGAAGGAAAACATCATCGCTGCCGCCCAGGCCGGAGCCAACGGTTATGTGGTCAAGCCCTTCACCGCCGCCACACTTGAGGAAAAGTTGAACAAGATATTCGAGAAGCTTGGCATATGAGATCCAGGACACTACCAGGAGACAATGATGAGCGAACCACGGACGATCAATCCCGGCCTTGTGTCCACTGCATCCAACGATGAAATGGTGCAGCGCATCGGCCAGTTGGCACGCATGCTGCGCGACAGCATGCGTGAACTGGGCCTGGACAAGGAAGTCGAACGTGCCGCCGAGGCAATACCCGATGCGCGAGACAGATTGAGCTACATCGCCACCATGACCGAGCAGGCCGCAGAGCGCTCTCTCAATGCCATCGACCGCGCCCAGCCCCTGCAGGACCTGATGAGTGAGCGAGCCAATGCACTTCAGCAGCGCTGGACAACCTGCCAGGAAACCCTTCCGTTGGAGCAAGGCAGCACGGAAGTCGCCAGGCTGATCCACGATACCCAGGCCTATCTAGCCGAAGTACCGGAACATACCCAGGCCACCCGCCAGGAACTGCTTGAAATATTGATGGCACAGGATTTCCAAGACCTGACGGGACAGGTCATCAAGCGCATGATGGATGTCATCCGGGAAATCGAGCAGCAACTGGTCCAGGTCCTGCTCGATAACGTACCTGCGAGTGACGTCCGGGAAAACCGACGACAGAAGGCCCAGGAAAGAGACCAGGGCTTACTCAACGGGCCACAGATCGATACTAGCCACGCCGATGTCATGGCCAATCAGGACCAGGTCGACGACCTGCTTGATGAGCTGGGCTTCTAACCCCTTCACCTTCCCTATCCTGAAGGCCGGAGAAGACAGTCCTTTACTGCCTTTTTCCGGCCTTTGACCAGCATGGCTCGACGCACAATGGGCAGTGACTATCTCGCCCGATGACCGTCATGGCCGACCAAAGCAGCGATCAGGAAAAAACCGAAGACGCCACCCCCCGACGCAAGGAAAAAGCTCGGGAGGAAGGCCAGGTAGCACGCTCCAGGGAGCTTGCCACCTTTCTGTTGCTTCTGGCTGGTGTCATTGGCCTATGGTCCCTGGGCCATCAGCTGTATGACCTGCTGAGCTCCGTCATGGAACAGGCCTTTCTGTTCGAGCGCAGAGAGGCAATGGAGACCATGCCGATGCTGGACCAGGCCCTGTCGCTCGGTCAGCGCAGCCTGTTCAACCTGATACCGCTTTTTGTGTTGCTCAGCGTGGTTGCGTTGGCAGCACCAGCACTGCTCGGCGGCTGGCTGCTATCGGCCAAGTCACTCAAACCTCAATTGTCAAAGCTCAACCCAGTCAAGGGGTTATCACGCATGCTCTCAACCCATGCCCTGGCCGAACTGGGGAAGGCGATTGCCAAGGCAGGGCTGGTAGGCAGCATCGGGGCGATCCTTCTTCTCCATCACCGTGGCCATGCCATGGACCTGATGAGCCTGCCACTGACCGCCGCCTTGTCCGAGGCCGTACGGCTGATCGCCAGGGCTTGTGGGTTGATGGTGATGACCTTGGTCGTGGTGGTCCTTATCGATGTTCCCTATCAGCTATGGAGCCACAACAAGAAACTGCGCATGAGCAAGGAAGACATCCGCCAGGAACACAAGGAATCCGAAGGAGACCCTCAGATCAAGGGCCGCATTCGTCAACAGCAACAGGCCATGGCCCGTAGCCGGATGATGAGTCAGGTACCCCAGGCCGACGTGATCATTACCAACCCCACCCATTATGCAGTGGCATTGAGTTACCGCGAGAACAGCATGGGTGCACCGAAAGTCGTGGCCAAGGGCATGGACCACGTGGCGACAAGAATTCGTGAGCTTGCCCATGAGGCTGGCATTCCTCTGTTATCCGCGCCCCCCCTGGCCCGAACGCTCTACCACCACGTTGACCTTGATCGTGAAATCCCAGTCGAGTTGTACAACGCCGTAGCCGAGGTTCTGGCCTGGGCCTTTGGACTCCAACGCGCCGTCCATGAAGGCTCTGAGCCCCCTCCCAGACCAGCTTCCATTGATGTGCCAGAACACCTGGCCATCCCAGCCTCCCCATCCCAGGAACAACGGTCATGAAAGCCCTTCTGAATCAAGGCGGCCTGTTCGGCGTGCTCAAACAGCTACCGATGAAGGTTCTCGCCGGCCCGTTGCTGATCATCATGATCCTGTCGATGATGATCCTGCCGTTGCCACCTTTCATTCTGGATGTGCTGTTCACTTTCAACATTGCGCTGTCCGTCATGGTACTGCTGGTCAGCATGTTCTCCGAAAGGCCCTTGGATTTCGCGGCCTTTCCTGCCGTGCTGTTGTTCACTACCCTGCTGCGGCTATCGCTCAACGTGGCCTCGACCCGGGTCGTATTGATGCATGGCCACGAAGGGGGAGACGCCGCGGGCAAGGTCATCGAGGCGTTCGGTCAGTTTCTGGTCGGTGGCAATTTCGCGGTCGGATTGGTGGTCTTCCTGATCCTGGTGATCATCAACTTCATGGTCATCACCAAGGGAGCCGGCCGTATCGCTGAGGTGGGCGCCCGCTTCATGCTTGACTCCATGCCGGGCAAGCAGATGGCCATTGATGCCGATCTCAATGCCGGCCTGATCGGAGAAGATGACGCCAAACGCCGGCGTGCAGAGGTTTCCCAGGAATCAGACTTCTACGGCTCCATGGACGGTGCCAGCAAATTCGTCCGCGGCGATGCCATGGCGGGCCTGGTCATCATGGCCGTCAACATACTCGGCGGCCTGATGATTGGACTGCTGCAGTATCACATGGCCTTTGCCGATGCCGCCCGTACCTATGTGCTGCTCGCCATCGGTGATGGCCTGGTGGCACAGATACCGGCCCTGGTGATCTCCACTGCCGCAGGTGTCACAGTGTCCCGGGTCAACACCGAACAGGATGTCGGCGAACAGATGATCAGCCAGCTGTTCGTCAATCCCAAGGTCCTATGGCTGGCTGCCGGAGTCCTGGGGCTGCTGGGCCTGGTGCCTGGCATGCCCAACCTGGTATTCCTGATGTTCACAGCTCTATTGGGTGGCCTGGCCTGGTGGCTGACGCGAACATCCGAGCAGCGCCTGGTGGAAACCCAGGAGCAACAGACAGTCCCAACCGCGCCAGAAGCGCCGGAGGCCAGTTGGGATGATGTCAGCCTGGTCGATACCCTCGGTCTTGAGGTCGGTCATCGCTTGATTCCTCTGGTCGACTCACGCCAGAAAGGCGAGCTGCTGGGAAGAATCAAGAGTGTGCGCAAGAAGTTTGCCCAGGATGTCGGCTTTCTGCCTCCTGTTGTACACATCCGCGACAACCTGGAGCTCGGTGCCAACAGCTACCGGGTCACGCTCAAGGGGGCTGAGGTAGGGCGCGCAGAAGCCTGGCCCGGTCGTTGGCTGGCCATCGATCCCGGGCAGGTATCCGGCCAGCTCGATGGCAGCCCCACCCAGGACCCCGCTTTTGGCTTGCCAGCTTTATGGATCGATGCCGAGCAGCGTGAACGGGCCCAGGTGTATGGCTACACCGTGGTCGATGCCAGCACGGTGATCGCCACCCACCTCAACCAATTGCTTCACCGCCACGCCGCCGAGATGCTGGGCCGCCATGAGGTGAAGAGGCTCCTCGATAAACTGGCCAAAGACAGTGATGACAAGTCGCTGATCGAGGATGTGATACCCAAGACACTGTCCCTGGTGGCCTTCACACGCATTCTCCAGCAACTGCTGAATGAAGACGTGTCGATCCGCGATCTGCGAACGCTACTCGACACACTGGCTGAATATGCTCCCCACCAGCAAGACCCCATGGAATTGGTTGCCATGGTGCGGGTAGCACTCGGCCGAGCCATCACTGAGCAGTGGTTTGCTGGACAGGAGACACTCCATGTCATCGGCCTGGCACCCTCGCTCGAAAATGTTCTGACCCAGGCCATGAGCGGTAACGGTGCGCTGGAGCCTGGCCTCGCTGAAACATTGATGACGCAAACCGAAGATGCCCTGCATCGTCATGATGCCAGCGGGGAACCGCCGGTCATGGTAGTTCATCATTCCCTGCGTCCCCTGCTGGCCCGCTTTCTGCGTCAGCGCCTGCACCATCTGGTCGTGATGTCCCAGGCCGAGATCCCCGACGACCGTATTCTGCGCATCACCACCGAAGTCGGGGGAGCCCCCTGATGGCCAACATCCAGATAAGCATGGCCTCATGCAGAGCTCTACGTCTTTGGTCCATCAAGATCGGCCAGGTGGTTCTGCTGAACATCTGCCTCATTGTCTTCGCCAGTTCGGCCACGGCCACACCAGGTGCCTGGAGCGCAACGGCCCCACGTCTGAATGTCGCCTCCAGCGAGATACCACGACGCTCTGCTCTTCTCCGGCCACCTTCTGGCCCCATCAAGGGCGCGATCACTCGGGTGTCCTGGCATTACCGCGCGCCTCCCGGCAGTCGGCTGTCCGCTTACCTCTGCGCGAACCAGCACTGCCAGTACCTGGCCGCAGAAGGCGGGGCCAGCGATGCCTTTCACGGCCTGCCCGCCTCCGCCCCACTGCAATTCCGCTTTCGACTTCACCCGGACCAGCGCCCCGTGACGATCGAAGCGCTAGACGTGCTCGTCAACCACCGCTGAGGCATATCCTCCATGTCACAGGGAACCGTCATGTACACAGCCCAAGGCAAGATAGATCCACAAGCCCAGTTGGAAGCCTATCTCCCCATGGTCCGGCGTCAGGCACTGGCGCTGCAGGTACGCCTGCCCGCCGGAGTCGATCTCGATGACCTCATTCAAGCCGGCATGCTCGGATTGATCGAGGCTCTGGGACGTTATGACCCCAACCAGGGAGCTCAATTGTCAACCTATGCCAGTCAGCGCGTACACGGAGCCATGCTGGATGAGCTGCGTAGTCGCGACTGGTTACCTCGCAGAGTACGACGCCAGGCCCGAGCCCTGGAAACCACTATCCGCGAGCTGCAGCAGAAACTGGGGCGAGCTCCCGAAGAACATGAAATAGCGGCCACCATGGACATGGATCTAGTCAGCTATCGGCAGCTGCTCGGCGATATCAACAATGGGTTGCTATTGCCGTTCGAAGAGATCCTGGAAGAAAAGGGAGAACAGGGCTTTTGTGATCAACAGAGCTCCTGTCTGCTGAGTGAGCTGATCGAAGGCGAACAGCGCCAGGCCTTGATTGCCGCTATCGCTGAACTTCCGGAAAGAGAAAAGCTGCTGATGGGCCTGTATTACCAGGAAGAGTTAAACCTCAAGGAGATCGGCGCGGTATTGGGCGTCAGTGAATCACGCGTATGCCAGCTTCACAGCCAGGCCATACGACGCCTACGCAGTCAGCTATGTGATGACTAGAACCTGTACAGGCATCTTCCTTGGCGACCCATTTCTTGCACGCATTTCTTGCACGCATTTCGACACCATCATTAACCAGTCTTTAGGATGAACTGGTAAGCGTGCTTATCGCCTACCACATATTACTGATTTAAGTACAATTTTACACAACATCTCTTGAACTTTATGGCATTGTGAACGCAAAATTGGTATTAGAAATATATATTTATAGAAGTAGAATTATCATTCTCGCTTCCGATATGTAGGAGGGGGGTTATGCCTTCCAGCCTGGATGGCTTCGATCGTCATATTCTCTTTCTCCTGCAACGCGATGCCTCCCTTTCCATAAAGGAGCTCGCGGAAGCAGTAAACCTTTCCACCACGCCATGCTGGAAACGCGTCAAGCGCCTGGCAGAAAACGGCTACATTCGGAGCCGGGTTGCCCTGCTTAATCCGGAAAAGCTGGGGCTTGGTCTCTCGGTCTTCGTGCAGATCAAGACACAGCGTCATGACAAGTGCTGGCTGGAAACATTCGCCAAGACGGTGATGAGCTTCGAGGAAGTGGTGGAGTTCTACCGCATGTCAGGTGAATGGGACTACATGCTGCGCGTCGTTGTGCGCGACATTGGCGCCTATGACGCCTTCTACAAGAAACTGATCAATAGCACCGAAGGTCTGACCAACGTCAGTTCAAACTTCGCCATGGAACAGATCAAATACACCACCGCATTCCCGATCGCATGATGCGAGTGGCCTAGAGCGAATGACCTGGAGCGAGTGACCTAGAGAAAGCTGTTCAACCATGTCGTCGGTTGTTCCAGCGAACCAAACTGCCGCTTGATCCAGTCGGCATCATAGTAGGTATCCAGGTAACGCTCACCACCATCACACATCAAGGTCACGATGGAACCCTGGTGGCCATCACTGCGCATGCGTTGCGCAATTGTCAGGGCTCCCCACAAGTTAGTACCCGTGGAACCACCCGCCTTACGGCCCAGGCGCTGTTCCAGCCAATGAATAGCCGCAATGGAGGAGGCATCCGCGACCTGCAACATCTCGTCGATGACCTCGGGCAGAAAGGAAGGCTCCACACGAGGTCGGCCGATTCCCTCGATCCGGCTGCTGGCCTCGATCGTCAGGCTCGGATCCCGCCGTTGATAGCTGTCATGAAATACCGAGTTTTCCGGGTCGACCACCACCAGCCGGGTCGCATGTCCACAATAGCGGATATAGCGCCCGATGGTCGCCGACGTACCTCCGGTTCCAGCACTCATCACCACGGCATATGGCGTCGCATGACGTTCCATTTCCATCTGACGAAAGATGCTTTCAGCGATGTTGTTGTTACCTCGCCAATCAGTCGCACTCTCGGCATAGGTGAACTGGTCCATATAGTGCCCTTCCCGCTCCTCGGACAGCTGCCGGGCCGCCGTATAGACCTGAGAAGAGCGCGTGACGAAGTGGCAGGTGCCGCCAAGCCTTTCGATCTGTGCAATCTTGCTGCCTGCGGTACTCGCCGGCATGACAGCCGTGAATGGCAACCCTAGCAAACGGGCAAAATAGGCTTCGGAAACCGCTGTGCTGCCTGAAGAGGCTTCGATGACGGGCGTGCCTTCCTGGATCTTGCCGCTGCAGATAGCATGCAGGAACAGCGACCTGGCCAGGCGGTGCTTGAGACTGCCGCTGGGATGAGTACTTTCATCCTTCAGATAGATATCGATACCCGCCGCCTCGAGCCCGGGGATATCCAGTCGATACAAGTGTGTATCAGCGGATCGACGCTGATCGCTGTCCAGCAGCCGCATGGCATTACGTACCCATTCACACATGGCATTCGCACCTGGTTTTCATACAGGGAAATTCATACGAAAAATTCATACATCGAACCCGTACCGCATTGCCCCAGGATCATGAGGGGACGGCATGGAACATATTAAGCGTAGAGGGAGAGAACAGGATTTCATCATTATCATCCACTGACGCCGAACAAGAATATTTTTCCATTCAAGGCCACGTGAAGAGAATGTTTTTCCACCACAAAGCCATGCCTTAGCTGTTGATATCGCTTCATGTGGCGCCGCTATCCTCCCTGCCAGTGCGAGAAGGTCAAGGCCAGACAAATAGCTTATTCAAAATAAGTATATGTTTATACAAATACAGAGGTCTATGATGAGGGTCTGCGACGTCGCTGGAGCGAACCAACCGCCCCCGGCACTCCACCCGTTTGTCACCATCGGAGGCAACTCAGATGTCCGGACAGCCCATCGTCAGGGCTTTCTTCAACGAGCCCACCAATACGTTCAGCTATGTGGTACGCGATCCCGATTCGGCCACCTGCGCTATTCTCGACTCAGTACTGGACTTCGACTATGCCGCCGGGCGCATCGACATGGACTCTGCTGCCGCTATCATCGACTTCATCAAGCATGAAGGCCTTGAAGTTGAATGGATTCTCGAAACCCATGTGCATGCAGACCACCTCTCGGCAGCCCCCTACCTGCATGAGAAACTGGGAGGCAAGACCGCCATTGGTGCCCACATCACCACCGTTCAGGAAACCTTCGGCAAGGTGTTCAATGCAGGCAGTGAATTTGCCCGGGACGGCAGCCAGTTCCACCGCCTCTTCACAGACGGGGACCATTTCCATATTGGCCACCTTGAGGGGTATGTGCTCCACACCCCTGGCCATACCCCGGCGTGTCTGACCTATGTGATCGGTGATGCCGCCTTTGTCGGTGATACCCTGTTCATGCCTGATTACGGCACAGCACGTTGTGACTTCCCTGGCGGCGACCCACGCACCCTCTACCGATCGATCCAGAAGGTACTGGCATTGCCCGACGAGACACGCCTCTTTCTGTGCCACGACTACAAGGCTCCCGGACGTGATACCTACCAGTATCAGACCAGCGTGGCCGAACAGCGCCGCCATAACATTCATATCGGCAACGGCGTGAGCGAAGAGGCCTTTGTCAGGCTACGCACCGAACGCGATGCCTCCCTGGGTATGCCACGGCTGCTGTTGCCCTCGGTGCAGATCAACATGCGGGCCGGCCACCTTCCACCAGAGGAAGATGATGGCAATGTCTATCTCAAGGTGCCTATTGGCCGCTTCTGACCTCTTCTGCGAATCCTGCGTAAAACGGACGTATCTCTACCCCAATGGAGCCTTTCATGAGCCATACGACAGCCACACCCCACACGTCCCCGAGCCACCATGATGTCGTGATCATCGGAGGCGGTGCAGCGGGCATCGCTGTCAGCGCAAGCCTGCTCAAACGACGTGGCGATCTGGACATCGCCATCATCGAGCCTGCCACATCACATTACTATCAGCCTGGCTGGACACTGGTAGGCAATGGCGTGTTTTCCGCCACGGATACCCGGCGCGACATGACCGCGGTCATTCCTTCTCAAGCAACCCGCTATACCACTCACGCTGAGCGAATCGATCCACATGCCCATGAGGTCACGCTCGCTGACGGCCATCGCCTGGGCTACACCCGGCTGGTGGTCGCACCCGGACTTGTGCTCGACTGGGGGGCGATAGAAGGGCTCGAAGCAACGCTCGGCCAGCACGGCGTAACGTCCAACTATCGCTATGACCTGGCGCCCTATACCTGGGAACAGGTGCAGTCATTGAAGAAGGGGCGCGCGCTGTTCACCCAGCCCCCGATGCCGATAAAGTGTGCGGGCGCCCCGCAAAAGGCCATGTACCTGTCCTGCGACCACTGGCGCCGTCAGGGGCACCTGGCGGATATCGAGGTGAGCTTCTGCAATGCCGCACCGGTATTGTTCGGGGTATCGGCCTTTGTCCCGGCTCTCGAGCGCTACATCTCTCGTTACGACATCGACGTGAACTATCAGCATCGTCTGATCGCCGTGGATGGCCCATCGAAAACCGCCTGCTTTGCTGTCACCGGGGAAGATGGGGAACACCAGCAGGAACGCTCCTTCGACCTGCTTCACGTCGTGCCGCCTCAGCGGGCTCCCACATTCATTGCCACATCTGGCCTTGCCGATGCCGCAGGCTGGCTCGAACTGAATCCAGAGACACTTCAACACGTCCATCATCCTGACATCTTTGGCCTGGGGGATGTCAGTGGAACCAGCAACGCAAAGACTGCCGCCGCCGTACGCAAGCAGGCACCTGTCGTGGCGGAAAACCTGCTGGCCTCCATCGACGACCAGCCGCTGACCGCAGCCTATCTCGGTTATGGCGCCTGCCCGCTGACCGTGGAGCGAGGGCGCGTGGTACTGGCCGAGTTCGGCTATAACGGTCAACTGCAGCCGACCTTCCCTCGCTGGGTGAATGAAGCGACACAGGCGACCCGGCTGGCCTGGTGGATCAAGGCTCGCCAGCTGCCGTGGCTATACTGGAATGCCATGCTCAAGGGCCGCGAGTGGCTGGTAAAACCGGCCCGGCGCGATGCCTGACGACCAACACTGATCTACACCTACAACACGCCGCCACCTGTGGAACGACAGTGACAACACTGCTCTGCAGGTGGCTCGTTTCGATACCTTGCCACCAGCTCCCCCGACTTAAGTGCCATTTCCACTCGATTCGGATGCACTTACGCTGCCATGTGCGCTTATCGCAAAAAAGTCCGTATTACGAACAAATGCAACGGGAGTGTATTAGCAGAATGTCCAAAACCAAGGTCCTCCTGGCCATCCCTTTCGTTGTTCTTGGTATCGCCGCATCCGCGTGTGCCAATGCCGAAACGCAAGTTGTCATGTTAGGTACCGGCACCCCAGTACCCAATGGCGAGCGTGCCGGTTCCAGCATTGCTGTCATCTATAACGATGAGGCTTATGTGTTTGATATTGGGGCTGGCGTTGTACAGCGCGCGATACAGGCTTACGAAAAGTATGATATCGACGCACTGTATCCGACCCGGATCAATCATCTCTTCCTGACGCATCTGCACAGCGACCATATTCTCGACTACCCCGAACTGATCGGTACCTACTGGTGGCGTCGCGAGCAGCAAATTCAGGTATTTGGACCAGACGGGACTCAAGCGATGAGCGAGGGTGCCAATGCCATGCTCGCGGAAGACACTCAAACTCGCCTGAAAGATAAAAGCCCGATTACCAACCGAGAAGCCTACCGGGCCAATGTCACCGAAATTGACAGCCCTGGCGTCGTACTCGCAGAGAACGGTATCAAGATCGAGGCTTTCCCGGTCTCACATGGTGACTGGGATAAGGCTTACGGATACAAGATCACCACTCCCGACAAGACCATCGTGCTTTCGGGAGACACTTCCTTTAACGAAGAAGTCATGCGGCAAGCAGAAGGTGCCGACCTCCTGTTCCATGAGGTCATCAGTCATGAGGGCTGGCAGGAACTTTCCGAAGACTGGCAGGCCTATCATCAATATGCTCACACCCTGACCACAGAACTGGCGGAATTGGCCCAGCAGGCCCAGC
This sequence comes from Halomonas binhaiensis, assembly GCF_008329985.2. Taxonomy (NCBI): domain Bacteria; kingdom Pseudomonadati; phylum Pseudomonadota; class Gammaproteobacteria; order Oceanospirillales; family Halomonadaceae; genus Halomonas; species Halomonas binhaiensis. The sequence goes on along the minus strand of NZ_CP038437.2, from coordinate 4,830,425 downwards.
CCAAGCGTCTGGTGCTCTACCATGTGCTGCATTACGCAGCTCCGATAGAGGGCGTCGTCGATGAGGTGAAAGCACACTATAACGGCGATGTCGTGCTCGCCAATGATCTGGATATCTACTGACAGGACGAGATACTCGCTCTGCAATGACGACAGGCCAGGAGATGGAACAGCCATCTCCTGGCCTGATGTGCCATACCGCCTGCCCAGCTCTTGAGAGCTGAATTCAACAGGACTGATTGAGCCCAGCTCTCAAAAAGTGCTTAGTTAGTTCGCTTCAGCGTTCTGTTCAACCACCATGTCGAGCACATATACGGTTGAAGAAACATCCTGGGGAGGGTTCTTCCACTCGTACTGCTTGGTTCTCAGTACCGTGCTCCGACCATCCTGATGTTCGTACCCCTGAATGGGCTGGTACAGCAGTTGCCAGTCGCCTTCGGTCGGCATCTTGATGCCGGAGTCATCATACTGACGCTCGCGTACCTTGAGACATTGATAGTCAGGAATCATCGGATGGCTGCACGCTACAGTCTCGGCCGCCACCTCCAGAAAGACTGTCTTGCCTTCGCTGCCGTAGAGCGTTTCCGGGGTCGGCTCTCCGGAGAAGGTCAGCTCATCACCACTGGCTGTCGTCAGTGTCAGCACAGGCTGGTCGCCATCTTCCACTATCGATGCCTGCAAAGGATCTGCCAAGCGCGCGGCCACTTCTGCATCGCGCTTCATCAGCTCAGCGGAGCAGGCCATCAAAGTCGCACGCAACGGGCTGACACTCAGGCTGCCCTGATCGTACTGGTAGGCTCCCGACTGATTGTTGCATCCGCCTCGGATACTCAGCGCTTCATCCGAGAAGGACAGCGCCAGCGGCGTATCCGCATCCAACTGGATGGCTGAAACAGACTGGCCAGCGGAATCCACCGCAGATACCAGACTCCAGTCATAACCTTCCAATGTTGCCTGGTCAGGATGCTGGGACATTTGCGTGGCAGAAGAAGATGCACAGGCCTGGAGCAGCACGGCACAGGCGGCAGTGGCATAAATCTTTTTCATTTTAACGCCTTAACATATAAACCAGCGATCAATATATCACGCAAAAGAAAAGAATCTTTATACATCTCTGTATATGACGATTTTTTCCTTATCTTCCGTTATATAGATCAAAGCCAACGCTCATCTGCAGTAAAGGCGACCGTGAACCAACGCCGCTGCGGGGGAATACTTATACTTGAGCTAATCTGTTCTCGTATCTCATCCATGACCACCACTCCATGATTCATTGCGAACTCGGGTGTCGTCAGGACATGAATTTCAATGACATGGTTTCTGCCACTCTTGGCGACATGACTATAATATTCCAGTAGTCCTTCACGTTTCATGACCGGCTCCATGGCGTCATGTACTTCCTGATCCAGAAAGCTCGGTGCCATGAGAAAAATCTCCTTGAATGCCCGTCGAATGGTTGCCATGGGCACGGGAATGAAACAAAGCGTCAATATGGTCAATAGGAAAGAGTCTGCATAGCGTGTCAGGTATGCATAAGAAGTAGATTCCAGTATCCAGGCCAGGACAAAAGCCCCAAGCAGTGCCGACGTGATCAGCCCGGCCATCAGCCAGCTCTGGGTATCAATGCGCAGGAATTCAGAATCCACACGCTTATTGATACGTCTTTCGTACCCGTACATGCCAAAGCATATCGTCGCCACAATCACCGCATAAACTGTTGCAGGGCCAAAATCCAGCTCATGACCACCCCCGATCAATCCACGCACGGCATTGATGAGTGCGTAAAAGCATAGAACAAGAAGAATAGTGCCATTAAGCGCCGCCACCAAAGGCTCCAGATGCCAGTAACCGTGCTGGAAGCGCTGACTGGTCTCACGCACAAGCAGTCTCGCCACGAATAGCGACAAGGCGGATATGGCCGAGTCTATCGCTGAAAAGACACCATCAAAAATGATCGACTGAGCCCCCGAAACCAGGCCAAAAAGAATCCCGAGAGAGGCAACGGTCAGTGTCGTCGCGATGGATAATTTAAGTGTGCGTTGCTCCAGCCTGGCTGACATGATGCCTTCCCATGAACAATGATTGATCCGTTCCGCAGTACCTGCAGACAGCCAAACATACATTGGCATGGCTTTTTATTCTTTTCCAGCGCTTTGCCGGACCTGCATGAACAAGAAACAAATAAAAAGATACCCATAAAAAAGCGCTCCGAAGAGCGCTTTTCATTGAAGTCTTTTATCCAGGGCTTTTCAGCAACAATAGTCTCTGCGCTATCCAGCGAAGAACATCGGCACGATGATGCTTGAGATCAACAGAATCAGTGCACCACCAAGGCGTGATGAAATCTGCGCAAATGGCATCAACTGCATGCGGCGTGCTGCAGAGAGAACCGCAACATCACCTGTTCCCCCCATATTCGCCATGCACAACCCAGCGGTGATCGCGGACTCGATGGGATAGAAGCCCACCAGCTTGCCCACGATACCCGCACCAAAAGCTGCGCCGGCCACGACAGCGAAGACGATAAGCACATAGGTGAGTGAGATGGCATCAATGACCTGGCCCAGGTCGGTATAGGCAATGCCGATGCCAAACAGCAGGGCGAAGGTCCAGTTCTTGGCCACAAACTGGAACCATTGGGATGCCGCTTCGTTGACACTCTCTGGTACGACGTTGGTTATCTTCAACAGCGCGACCAGGATGATCATCAGCGCATAGGGATGCAGGGGAACCACATCACCCAGAATCTCTCCTCCAACAAAGAATGTCAGTGCGGCGACCAGGCCAATGCCCAGCTTGGAAAGATCGAAAACACTTTCACGTTCTTCGATCTCCACCCCTGGCATCATCTGCCCATTTCCGGTCCAGCTGGGAAAGCGCTTTGCCAATCCATTGAGCATACCGGCAATGATGATGGCAAAGACATTACCCAACGCCAGTGCCGGTACCAGAATCGAAATGTAGTAACTGGCCGGCTGGCCCAGCAGCTGCTCGTAAATCTGGCTCATCGGCACCGCACCTGCGCCCATGCCACCGCCCATGATCGGCAAGGTAATGACGACCAAGGCATCCTGCGGCGAAAAGCCGAGCAAGGCACCGACGCCCATGGCGAACAGCCCTGCAAAAGCCACCGAACACAGCAGCGGTAACGCATAGCGGGATCCCACCTTGACCAGAACCTTGGAATCCATGCCTAGAATACTGCCAGTGATCAGCGCCGCGATATAAAAGTTGAGGAAGCCACCGTCTTGCATGAAGGTCGTGACATTTTCGGTAACACCCGTCGGGAGCCAGTTGAGGTACACCAGCGCAGCCGCGCCGAAAATGGCCACGATGGCCCCTCCCCCCAGATAGGTCTTGACCAGGGGCAGGCGATCGCCGATGAAGCCGAGCAATTCCCCCAGTATGACCATCACCAGCAACGCGCCGATCATGCCCGTCGGCAGAGTATCCGTGACAATGGCCACTGCCATGACGGCGAAGGCAATGAAGAAAAGAGGCAACGGCAAGCCGAAGATGCGCAGCGAGCTTGCTGTCTCTGAAACGCACTGCGTCTCTTGCAGTGTTTGTGTCGAGGCACCGTTCATTGGCGTGTTCCCCTATGCTGTGGACCCGCACGACGAGGCGGAGAAAGTGGACGCTGCCGAGAATAAGGCCCACACAGCAATGACCAAGCTTTGCCAAGTTTCTAAATCGTTTTGTAATTAATGAAAACGGGATGCCGTAAGCCGGCACAGCTGTGCTGTATTGGGTATTACACGAAGGTAGAATTCAGCACCACACCTCGGCTTACTGAGGCGGTACAATCGCATGGGCTGCGATAACATCAGGGTGTCACTATTGCCAAAACTCCCTTCTCCACGTCTGAACGTGCTGATCTCATTGCTGGTCGCCAGCAGCATTGCCGTGACCCTGGCCATTGCCCTGTGGCTGTTCGATGCCACACTGCGCGACGCCCAGGAAGATGCGCAATCTGCACGTGTGATCAATATTGCCCAGACAGTGGCGGCACAACATGACGTCGTGCTTGCATTGCAGAAAGCCAATCAGCCCGATGCGATTCTCTCCCCGCACAGCGCGTTGGAGCACGATATCAACCAGCTGCGCCAACGCCTGGATATCGATTTCATTTCCATCTTCAACCTGCGCTCCCTGCGCCTGACACATCCCGATCCTAACCTGGTGGGCCAGTATTTCCGTGGTGGCGATGAAGGGCCTTCCCTGCAAGGCGAGACGTACGCCTCGCGTGCCAAGGGTACCTTGGGCACCAGCATCCGTGGTTTCTCCCCCGTCGTGGATAGTGAAGGAAAGGTGCTAGGGGCCGTCGCTGTCGGCGTGACACTGGGCACCCTGGGCGACAGACTGGCGGAGAACCGCCAGATCGTGCTGTTCGGTGTCGTACTGCTCATGCTGTTCGGTGCATTGGGGGCCAGTTGGCTGGCACGCTATCTCAAGCGTGTCCTGATGGGACTGGAGCCACACCAGATTGCACGCCTGGTGGAAGAGCGCCATGCCATTCTCAGCTCCGTGCATGAGGGCATTCTGGCGATCGATAACCAGGGGCGTATTTCGTTGATCAACACGGCGGCCCACCGCTTGCTGCAGCGTGCGGGGCTGGAGATACCGGCCTACGGCACTTCGATTGACACCTACCTGCCCCAAAGCGGTCTGATGGAAGTATTGCAAAGTGGCCAAGCATCGCTGGATAAAGAAACTCTCATCAACGGCCTGTCGCTTCTCACCAACCGCATGCCGATACAGCATCAGGGGCATATCATCGGCGCGGTCGCCACCTTGCGTGATACCAGTGAAGTGCACATGCTGGCCGAAGAATTGACCGGCGTCCGGCGCTATGCAGAAGCGTTGCGTGCAGCCACCCACGAATTCAAGAATAAACTGCATGCCATGCTCGGCCTGGTGCAAATGCAGGAATATCCGGCACTACACCGTTATCTGCGTGAGCTGGCGGATCACCATATCGCCCCAGGAGCCGCACTGGTCAAGGACATAGAGGAACCTGTGCTGGCCGGTTTTCTATTGGGCAAGCAAAGCGAGGCGCGCGAGCGTGATATCGTCTTCTCGATTGACGTGGAAGAACCGATTCCCGCTCCCGAGGCTCCCGCTCTGGTCCATACCCTGGTCATCATCCTCGGCAACCTGCTGGAAAATGCCTTCGATGCCGTGAGCGAGCAGGATGAGCGCTATGTCACCCTGACGCTGGGATACGACGAGTCCCTTTTATCGCTGCATGTTCAAGACACCGGGACCGGTATTTCCGATGCCCTTCAGCAGCGTGTTTTCCAGCATGGCATGTCGACAAAGGGACAGCACCGGGGCCTGGGGCTTGCGATGGTGCGCGAACAGGTTGAAGCGCATGCCGGTAGCCTGGCCCTTTATTCGGAACCACAGCGCGGTACTCTGATAGAGGTCACTCTGCCGTATGAAGCGTATTCTGGCGCCGATGATTGAGGAGTTCCCCATGGCTGATGCCCCATTGCGCGTGTTGATTGTCGAGGATGACCCCATGGTCATGCGCCTCAACGTCGAATACCTCAATCGGCTCGACAACATCAGCCTGGTCGCCCAGTGCAGTGATGCCCCCAGCGCTCTGGATGTACTGGAGCACGAAGAGGTGGATGTGGTCCTCCTCGATGTCTATCTGCGTAATCGCAGCGGCCTGGATATCCTGCGCCACCTGCAACGCACCGGCCGCGATGTGGATGTGGTCCTGATCACGGCTGCCAACGAAGTGGATACCGTACGCGCAGCCCGCCGCCTGGGTGTACGGGACTACCTGGTCAAGCCCTTCGAGTTCGAACGCTTCCAGATTGCCGTGGAAGCCTGTCGCCAGGCCCGCCACACCCTCAAGCACGTCAGCGAACACGCCACCCAACGCGACCTTGACCACCTCTTCCAGCCCATCAAGGCCAACAAGCCGGTGGGTAGCGATGGCCTGCCCAAGGGGCTCACGGCCCCATCCCTGGCACAGATCGCCCGCGCCATTCTGGCGCTGGAGGAAGACACCTTCACCACAGAAAGCCTGATACCAGCAACAGGCATGTCACGCGTCTCGATTCGCAAGTATTTGAAATACCTGACCGAAAGAGGGGTGCTGGGCGAATCCTTCCATTATGGCCAGGTTGGCCGACCGTCCTTCACCTACCGCTGCCTGGACCAAGGTGAACTCACGGCGCTTGTTTGAAACGAAAAACGGCCACCGCTAAAACTCTCCAAACGGCCGTTTTTACTGGTATTCATGGCAATGAACCGTCTCGCCGCTCACTAGAAGCAACCAAGTGAGCTTCCCGAGCCGTACGGAAGTCTCCGGCGTGCTCAAAGATCCAGAGCCACATCGGAATGATGTGCAACAGAAACCCTTCTCCCAACGAGGTTAGCTCATACTCGACCCGGGGCGGGACTTCCTGGTGATCCAGGCGAAGGATCAACCCATCTCGCTCAAGCTGTCGTAGCGTCCTCGTCAGCATCCGCTGGGTGACCCCATCAAGCTTCCTGCGAAGCTCGGCATGCCTGAGTTTGCCTCCCTCCTTGAGCGCGTATATCACGCTGAAAGCCCAGCGATTGCCGGCGTGAGACAACACCTCTCTTTTCAGCCAGTCATCCTCGTCTTCCATCGCATCGCAGAGCGCTCGTGCACGGGAAAGCAGTTTGTCTTCGTCTTGCGGTATCACTGGTGTACCTACTTATGTGGGGATTTCTTTCGTGCAAACATCCTCTACCTCAATCTAGGCAGTCAATGTTGGAGATAGCATGAATCGCACCGACAAGCAGGACGCCATACTGGTATTGGGCGCAGGAGAGTTGGGTTTAGAGGTTCTGCGCCATCTGGCCAATCACGCCCGCGATCATCACGCTACGCGAGTCCACGTGCTGTTGAGACCATCCACGATAGAAACAACGGAGCCAATCAAAAGACGGGAAATCGACGAACTGAGGGCGTTAAACATCGAGGTCGTTCCAGGCGATATCGTCTCCACCGAAAAGGACGCGCTTGCGGCCCTGCTCGCTCCCTACGACACCGTCATTTCTTGCATTGGGTTCTCGGCTGGCCGTGGCACTCAGACAAAGATCACCGCGGCTGTGCTTCAAGCCGGCGTCAAAAGGTATATACCATGGCAGTTTGGTGTCGACTACGACGCGATTGGCCGAGGCAGCGCCCAGGACGTATTCGATGAACAGCTCGACGTGCGCGATATGCTCCGCGCTCAAAGCCACACCGAATGGCTCATCGTTGCAACGGGCATGTTCACCAGCTTTCTGTTCGAACCGGCCTTCGACGTCGTGGATCTCGAGAAAGGCGAAGTGCATGCACTAGGCAGTTGGGATAATCAGGTCACCGTGACCACACCGGAAGATATCGAGCATCTCACAGCGGCAATTTTGCTTCATGAGCCTCGTTTCAAGAACGAAACCGTGTTTGTCGCAGGCGATACCGTCAGCTACGGCAAGCTGGCGGATGAGCTGGAGCGCCAGCTCGACCGGACGTTCAAGCGTGAAGCGTGGTCAATCCCTCAGCTCAACGACGCACTGAAAGCCGATCCCGACAATAACTTGCTCAAGTATCGCGCGGTCTTCGCAGCAGGTGTTGGCGTCGCGTGGCCAAAGGAAGCGACTTTCAATCATCACCAGGGTTTCGAAACGGTCGATGTCCCCGCCTGGATTCGCCATAACTTGATTGAGAGGTAGGCTGCGCTATTGCCGGTGGATTTAGCATCTGCCTAGGGTTGCTGATGCCATTTTCTCTGGATATGCCCTCTGTGATGTGGGTCATATGGCTGATTGTGGCTGGTCTGACCAACGTCTAGCCACGTCGTTTAACACACCGCCAAAGACTCACCACCAGCAACAACGCCCACACACCAAGCTGGGCATAAGTGGCGACGGCGTATCCGCCTCCCAACTCCCGTACAGCGGCCGGGTAAATGTCGTCGACCCACACAAAGTCCCACCATGCCCACAACCAAAAGGCCGACAGCACCACCGCCAGGATGTTAAGGGCACGCCACCCCGTCACCTTGCCAATGACCAGCAACACGACCACGCCCAACGGCCATAGCACCAAGGACAAGTAGCCGGGCACCTTGTCGGATACCTCCGCATAGGCGGGGCTGGCCAGGGCTAACAGGGCATAAATTAGAGCGCCCGGCACCTTTCCAAGTCTTCCTGTGTGGTTAAGTCCGTGATAATGCCCAATCGGTATTTGCAATAGTCAATGATGATGGCCCGGCGGCGGTCGTCCACTCGCCGTATATCGGCCAAGTCCTCGTTTTCATACAGAATCTGTTGAAACTTGATTTGAAACGTGGGGCATTTCTTGATGAAAAACACGGTATCGTTGGTCCACTCGTCATACTTCACGTAATACCCGCCATACAACCATGTCACCAGCAAGACCGGTAGACCAACACCCCACAACAGTTTCCTTCTTAGACTCATGATACAGGAGGCTCTCTCAATCCCGTGACAATGGGAAATGCACACCCTGCCCAAGAGGCGGATAGTCCAGACACTTTTCTACATCGCTCTGTGACTCGATTTTGGTGATTATTCCCAGCCGATACTTGCAATAATCCATCAACCATTCTTTCTCTTCATCATCCATTAAAGAGAAGGAGCTCGGGTCCTGATCACTCGCAGCAAGGTTCATAAATTTTATCTGGAGTGTCGGGTGTTTCTTGATAAAGAAAAATGTCTCAGTATCGTGGACGCCATAATACTTGTAGTACCCAACGTTCAGCCATACCGCCAATGTGGCTAACGATAACGCAGCAATGATTATCTTCTTCATGATAGAGGAGGTCTCATAAGCCCGGTTATTGACCTGATGCTTTCAACGAAGTGCATGCCAATATTTCCTGGACACATCCGCCTGCTTCGCAATTCCCGGGGTGGGTCGATGACTTCCTCAGTGGCCAACTGATACTACTCCGGCTCGGCTGGAAAGGTGGTAGTGAAGATAGGCAACCGCTCCCTATGCTGGGTTAGTACTCAAGTAATAACTCCCGATGGCATGCAGCACAAATATGGACATCAACAGCAGAAAGCTCACCACACGATACGTTAGGCCCTCTCGAACCTGGCGAATTAGCCCCAGCAGTGCAATGACACCGCAGAGTATTGCAATAGTGCCAAATACGTCACTATCCGCCAGGGCGGCCAAATAGCCTTTGAACTCATACGACATCATGGACGGTTGAACTCCCTGAAATTCCAACGGTATAACTCGAAAATACGCAGAAAATCTTTAGCCTTACTGCCGGTGGTCAGGTTTCGGTAGTCCCAACCTTTAGCGGCCCGGACGTATTGCCCTGACTCAATGGGAAGCCCTGCATAAGCGGTGTTCTGTGGGTCGGCGAGGTTCTCTCCCAACCAACGGCGAATCGTCGAGATTGGGCGGTAAAACGCTCCTCCCGTATTGCCTTGGCGAATGTCAATGCGTTCGGGGGAAACACGGGTTGCCAGCTGAATATGATGGGCAAGGTTTCCGGGCCGATCTTTTGATTGCGCAAGAATATCACCCGGGCGAAGTTCTACGGGACTACTCAGTGAAATAGTGTTTTGGGGCCTCTGCATATCTGGCGCACCATAAGTCAGCATCACCATTTCAGTGAAACCGTACATATGCGATGCATACGTGTCATGTTGTGCCGGGGAGTAGACTTCCATGTTGCGATAGGTTCTTACCCCCGTTGACAGTTTTACCGGCAGCCCCCTGGAACTTGCGTATTCACAGAGAACCCGGATGGCGAAGTCTTCGCAGGTAAACCTATGAGTATCTACCGCTCCCTCCTGGTTCCAGTATTGTTGTCTGATCAAATGCTGCACAATCGATGACGCTTCCTTGTGGTAGTCCGCCATATGCGCATCATTCCAGAGATTGGTCGTCGGCCAAAATACCTTTAAACGGAGTTGTGCTCCATCGGTGTCTTCCGCAGAGGTGAGTGGTACAGCACGCTCCACAACGCTGGTCAGGTGAGTGACTGACATATCAGGACTCCTCCACGCCCACATAGACGTCGAAGCTATCGCCCTGAACACCTTCAATGATAGATGACCGTCCAGCAGCATCGGTGACACCACGGAGTTTGCCTGCGCTGACGCTAACAAGGGTGTACAGCACACCTGCCAGGGGGTTGCCGTCTTGATCCAGCAACTGGACATGTCGGTTATACCCCTGGTTCATAGGGACGGGGGCATGTGAGTACGTTGGTGTGTTCTGGCTCATCTGCGTGGAGCGCGGACTATCGTCATCGGCCCCGATGCAATGTATTTGATTCATTGATGATATGAGCCGCGCCCCGCATGTTGTCAGGCAACCATGAAAGGCCACCGCCTTACCGTTGACGGTGCACGACGGCAAGCCCTCCAGGATGCGCTGCGCCCCATGTTTCGGACACTGCACCACGTCGCCCACCACGGCCACCGCCTTACCGTGCGACACCCAATTATCCTGCCCACTGATCACCACGCCGCCGTGTTCCGTGGTGTCACCTACCCGTATGACGCCTGAGCCTGGGGCGAAGAGTGCAAACATGGCCTATGCCTCGTCATCCGTGATTCGCACATGGCCACCGCACGACATCCGGCAACCGTCATAGGCCACGTCCAGGGCGCGATGTAGAAATACCGCCATGCCTTGCTCGACCGTGGCCCCGCAAGATGACCGGTCGCCCAACAAGGCCATGGGCTGGTCATGAATCAATACATCCTTGTCCCCCGTCACCAGGGTATGCGGACCTCCTGGGCAGTCACACTCCACCACATCGCCCACCCGGGACACTCGAACGCCATTGACCTCTAACATGGAAAACTTCCTCGCTGTCTGCGCAGTAATATGCGTACATCTCAAGGAAGTATCACGGCCACCAGCAGAGGAGCAGTTTGCAGCGACGACAATTGCTGTAGGAATCTTCCTTTTATGAGGCTGGCTTCAGGCAGGAATCGGCGATGACAACCGTATATTGGCTACTTCAAGCGTTCGCAGGGAAGCTAGGACATACCGAAACGAAAAACGGCCACCGCGATGATTCGCTAAGTGGCCGTTTTTACTGATATTCATGGCGCGCCCTATAGGATTCGAACCTATGACCTTTGCCTCCGGAGGGCAACGCTCTATCCAGCTGAGCTAAGGGCGCCAGGCCACGAAAGCGCGTTTCGCGGCGAGCCATATCCTACCTTGCATGCCCTTTGCTGTCCACTCGATCCATTGGCTATCAGATGCTTGCCGACTGTGCATAACACGGCATGTGCCAACATGGCTCGTTTTCGTGGTGGTAATGATCTGTCTATACTGCCGCCATATGCGCCTGCCGATGTTGTAATGAGCTCTGGCATTATCCTACTAAGAAGGAAAGGCGAAATAATAAGCAGAATATGAGGGGTGGACAGCGTGACAATTTTCAAGGAATCCGGCACAGCAATCCTGGGTTGTCTGGTGGCACTGGGACTGGCTTCCGGCCAGGTGATGGCGCAGGACGATGCCGAGATGGCCAAGCGCCTGGCCCCTGTTGGCAAGCTATGCGTCAAGGGTGAAGAGTGCCAGGCAGGCGTACCGGAACTTACCGCAGAGGCACCGGCCACAGAAAGCAGCGCTGGCGAAGCCACCGCCACATCAGGTGACAAGCAAGACAACGTCGCCACCGAGGATACAGCCAAAACGGAGGACAGCCCTGAAGCCAGCAGTAAAGGCACTGACGAAGACGCCTCCGAGACCTCGACCGACGGCGAGGCGACTGCCAGCACCGATGCCGATGAAAGCGAAGCCACACAGGAGGCGGACAAGCAACCCGCAGCCGATGACGCAGGAAGCGCAGAGGAAACCGCCTCTATCGATGGCCAGGCCATCTACCAACAAACCTGCATGGCCTGTCACGACACAGGTATTGCAGGAGCACCAACCCGTGGTGATGCCAAGGCCTGGGAGCCACGCTTGGCCCAAGGCATCGAGACACTCTATGACCACGCCATCAATGGGCTGAACATCATGCCTCCCAGGGGCGGCAACGCGTCATTGTCCGATGAGGAAGTGAAGGCAGCAGTGGACTATATGGTCCAATGACCTGACGACAATGGACATGCAGCAGCACGGGGGACGCTACACATTCCCCTGTGCTCTGATTTGGCATCGGTACCTGTCGAACATGGCTCTTGTCGATGACGTTTCGAACCACCTTGCTTCTAGGCCACTAACACTCTGGATCCAATTCAAGGCCAGAAAGATCACTCGGTAGCAGTTGGATCCATTCCCAGCAGTTCGACATAGCGCAGCCCGACATAAGCGTGCTCTCGCATCAGCATCTCGGCACGGGCCCCCTCTCCATGACTCAACGCCTGATAGACCAGCCTATGGTGCATCTGCGCCATGCGCAGTTTCTGATACTCACTGTCCAATGCCTCTGTATCAATGATGATCGAGTCCGCTGAAGCAAAGGGTAAGTGGTTGTTTTTATTTATGGCATCCTGAATGACCTGGCTTCCGGTAGACGCCACCAATGTCTCATGAAAACGGCGATTGATATCGCTCCAGGTGGCGATGTCATCTTCTGTGATATACCCCTTTCCCAGCAGCACCTCCCCCTGGTGCAGACATTCCTGCAGTCGCTCTGCCACCTGCTGCGATAGGCCACGCTCTGCCAATCTCCGGGCCGCCAATCCCTCTAGAGCTCCCCGTACTTCTACTGCGATTTGCACATCCTCTTCGGTAAATTCGCGCACGACATAACCGCGTTTACCCGCCCGCTGAAGCAACCCTTCCTGCTCCAGCGTCCGAAAAGCCAGTCGCACTGGAGTTCTAGAAACACCCAATTTTTCAGCGACATGCAGCTCAGCTACACGTTCTCCCGGACAGTAGTGACCATCGCTGATGAGCTTCCTCAAGCTATTCACGATATCGGACGAACTGCGGCTCACTGGCTTCTCCTATCCGGTTGCATTGGCTTCCTTCCACCAATTGGATCCAACCAATGTCTAAATTGACGAATTGGTGCTACCAGAGCTTAACTTTGGATCCAAAAGATAACATCTCCCGTGACGCTAATGAGGACAATGATAATGTTCCCCAAGAATACCTGGTACGTTGCCTGTACGCCCGACGAGTTCGAACAGGCTCCACTGGGGCGGAAAATCTGCAATGAATCCATTGTCTTCTTCCGTGATGAGGAAGGCAGAGTAGCAGCCGTGGAAGACTTCTGCCCCCACCGCGGCGCGCCCTTGTCGCTGGGCTTCGTGCGCGATGGCAAGCTGGTCTGCGGCTACCATGGCCTCGAAATGTCGCGTACAGGTCATTGCTCCAGCATGCCGGGCCAGCGCGTCAAAGGGTTTCCTGGCATCAAGACCTACCCCGTTGTAGAGCGCCACGGCTTTATCTGGGTATGGCCGGGAGATGCCTCGCTGGCCAATCCCGAGAAGATTCCTCACCTGCACTGGGCAGAAAGCCCTGACTGGGCCTATGGCGGAGGCCTTTATCACATCCACTGCGGATTTCGACTCATGGTCGATAACCTCATGGATCTCACCCATGAAACCTATGTTCATGCCTCGAGCATCGGCCAGCCGGAAATCGAGGAAGCCGCCCCGAAAACCTCGGTCAATGGTGAGGAAGTCGTCACTTCGCGGACCATGGAAAACATTCCGGCGCCGCCGTTCTGGCAAGCCGCCTTGCGCGGCAATGACCTGGCAGACGATGTCCCGGTGGATCGCTGGCAGATCTGCCGCTTCACGCCTCCCAGCCACGTCATGATTGAAGTAGGCGTGGCCCATGCCGGTAAAGGTGGCTACGACGCCCCTGCGGATGCCAAGGCATCCAGCATCGTGGTCGATTTCATCACCCCGGAGACAGAAACCTCGATCTGGTATTTCTGGGGCATGGCCCGCAACTTCAAGCCTGAAGATGATCAACTGACAGCCACCATTCGTGAGGGCCAGGGAAAGATCTTTGCCGAGGATCTCGACATGCTCGAGGCCCAGCAACGTAACCTCTCGACCTATCCCGACCGCCAGTTGCTGAAGCTCAACATCGACGGTGGCGGTGTGCAGGCAAGGCGCATCATCGAACGGCTGATTGCCGAGGAACAAGCCACTGCCGAAACAACACTGAAAAAGGTAGGGTCAGCATGAGTCAGCCAACGCTTTCCCTGATTGTCGAAGTGGCGCGCAAGGAAATGGCTGCCGAGGATATTGCCGTTTTCGAGCTTACCGATCCCCATGGCCGGCAACTGCCGGCCTTCAGCGCAGGTGCGCATATCGATGTACGCGTAAGCGACGACATCATCCGGCAGTACTCACTGTGCAACCGTTCTGAAACGCCCTATTCCTATTGGATTGGCGTGCTGAAGGATCCTGAATCCCGAGGCGGCTCAGTGGCCATGCACGACAGTCTCGAGCCTGGAGACCTCCTGCAGATCAGTGCCCCGAAGAATCACTTTCCTCTGGAACCCGCCCCTCATAGCCTGCTGTTTGCAGGTGGAATCGGTATCACGCCGATTCTCTGCATGGCAGAGCACCTGGCTCATGGCGCATCGGACTTCACTCTGCACTACTGTACTCGCAGCCGAACGCGAACCGCTTTCGCAGAACACCTCGAAACCTCCGCTTTCTCTTCGCGGGTGCACTTTCACTTTGATGACCAGCTCGAGACTCAGCTGAACCTGGTAGAGACACTGCGTGATGCCCCCGACAACTCGCATGTGTATGTCTGCGGCCCCAAGGGCTTTATCGATGCCGTGCTGGCAGCCTGTCGTGAACAAGGCTGGGAGGAATCCCGCCTGCATTGCGAATACTTTGCCGGGGCAACGACAAGCAGCGATGACGATGGCAGTTTCGAGGTCGTCATCGCCAGCAGTGGCGACTGCTATAGCGTGCCTGCCGACAAGACGGTTCACCAGGTGCTGGAAGAGAACGGCGTCGAGATCATGGTCTCCTGCGAACAGGGCGTTTGCGGTACATGCCTGACCGGTGTGCTCGAAGGCACTCCCGATCACCGTGACCTCTACCTCGACGATAGCGAGCATGCCGCCAATGACCAGTTTACCCCCTGCTGCTCAAGAGCCAGGTCGCCCCGGCTCGTCCTCGACCTTTGACAATGCCAATGCCAGGTCACCAGCACACGGGTAGACAGCCGCTGACGGGAGAACAACAACACCATGAATACCCAGGACCCTCGGGACAGCCTGCATTCAAGGCCCATGTCTCGTTATCAAATATGGATCATCACGCTATGCACTCTCATCGCAGCACTGGATGGCTTCGATGTACTGGTCATGGCCTTTACCGCCCCAGCCATCGCCGAGGACTGGTCTGTCAGTGCCTCTTCACTGGGAATTCTCTTCAGTGCAGGCCTGCTCGGCATGGGGCTTGGCGCCTTTCTGGTGGCACCATTGGGAGACCGCTACGGCCGGCGACCCACGGCATTGCTCTGTGTCAGCCTGTTGATGGCTTCCATGCTGTGCTCAGCGCTGGCCCAGAATGTCGTACAGCTGTTCATCACCCGTCTGTTCACGGGTATTGGCGTCGGGGCAGTACTCGCTACGGTGAATATCGTGGTGACGGAGTACGCCAATGACCGCCGCCGCAGCCTATGCAATGCCATCATTTCACTCGGCTATCCGGTTGGCGCCACCCTCGGAGGGCTGGCATCTGTCGAGCTGATAGAGCACTTCGGTTGGCGAGCACCTTTTGTGTTCGGCGGGCTTGCCGCGTTGTTGCTGCTGCCTCTCGTATGGTGGGGCTTTCCAGAATCGCTGGAATTCCTGATCGAGAAACGCCCACGCAATGCATTGGGTCGGCTCAATACCATTCTCCCCAGGCTGCGCCTGCCCGTGTTGAAACAGCTTCCGCAACAACGTCTGGGAGGCGCGGAACGTTCGGGGCCGAAAGATCTCCTTGCCGGTGAGTACCGTGTTCCTTTCCTGGCGTCCTGCGGCCTCTACTTCTGCGTGATGATGAGCTTCTATTTCATGATCAGTTGGACGCCGAAGATCCTGACGGACGCCGGCTTGAGCCTTGGCGGAGGTATTTCCGGCGCCATGCTGCTCAATATTGGAGGGGCTATCGGCTGTCTGCTCTACGGGCTGTTGGCGACAAGACTCGGGGCACGACGCCTGGCCGTTGTCATCATGCTGGCCCTGTTCGCGACCATGGTGCTGTTTAGCAACATTCCCTATGAACCGCTTCTACTCACCCTCGTTGCGATCACATTGGGCTTCTTTCTGTTCGGTGCCATCGCGGTGCTCTACGTCGTAGTCCCTACCACCTTCCCGGCAGCATTGAGAAGTACCGGCACCGGGCTGGCAATGGGGATGGGACGAGTCGGCTCGGTGATTGGTCCAGCTCTTGCTGGCGTACTCATGGACGAGGGCTGGCAGCGCCCCAGCTATTTTCTGGCGTTGGCTGCTCCGCTGTTGATCGCTGCGGTACTGGTAGGACTTCTGGCCACAAACACCCGCCGGCAATCTTGCAGGCAGCCAGAAAGCTCAATCCAATAAAACCAGTTCAATAAAACCAGTCTAATAAAATCGATCCAATAAGCAGAAACAGCAAGGGCGGGAGACCGCCCTTGTCTTATCCACACCCGGAGCAGATCAACCGACTGGGGATAACCTAATCCAGCAACGAACGCAGTCCGGCAATAGCACTCTTGCCACGTTCCTGCTTGCGTTCTGGATCTTCCCGATCGGCGCGCCCTTCCCACTCCAGGTCTTCGGGCGGGAGTTCGTCGAGGAAGCGACTAGGCACACAGTCCATCATTTCACCGAACGCCTTGCGCTGGCGAGCCAGGGTCATGGTCAGGGTCTGGCGTGCCCGGGTGATGCCCACATAGGCCAGGCGCCGCTCTTCCTCGACGGTACCCGACTCGATGGCGTTGCGGTGCGGCAGCAGTTCCTCTTCCAGCCCCATCAGGTAGACATGGGGAAACTCGAGACCCTTGGAAGCATGCATGGTCAGGAGCTGCACACGGTCGGAGTCATCCTCCTCGGCCTGCTGTTCGAGGATATCGCGCAATACCAGGCGTGAGATGGCCGCCTCGACGCTGTCAGTTTCGGTGTCCTCGCTGGCGGTACTCTCTTCCGGATCAGCCTGCATCGACTTCTCGAGCTGATCGATCAGGATCCATACATTGCCCATGCGTCGTTCGGCGATGGTCGGCGCGCTGGCGTTCTGGTAGAGCCACGCCTCGTAATCCATCTCACGCATCATGTCGCGGATGGCGGCGATAGCATCACCGCCGTCCATACGTCGGCGAACCCCATCAATAAAGTGGGTAAAACGCGTCAGGCGCTCCACGGCACGCGCAGGCAACTGCTCCGCCAGCCCCAATTCCTGACAGGCCGCAAACAGCGATGCATTGCGCTCGGTAGCGTAATTGGCCAGCTTTTCCAGCGTCGTAGGCCCGATCTCGCGGCGCGGCACGTTGACGATGCGCAGGAAGGCGTTGTCATCGGCCGGATTGATCAGCAACCGCAGGTAGGCCATGGCGTCCTTGATCTCCCCGCGCGAGAAGAACGAGGTGCCACCTGAAAGCTTGTAGGGAATCTGGTAGTGCTGCAGCTTGAGCTCCAGCAGGCGCGCCTGGAAGTTGCCGCGATAGAGCACCGCAAAATCGCGCCATTCGGCACGCTCTTTGATGCGGCGCGTCAGGATCTCACTGGCGACCCGCTCGGTCTCGGCTTCCTCGTGGCGGGTGACCACAATGCGAATCGGGTCGCCCTTGCCCATCTCCGACCACAACGTCTTGTCATAGACGTGAGGATTGTTGGCGATCAGGGTATTGGCGGCATGCAGAATGATGCCGGTAGAGCGATAGTTCTGTTCAAGCTTGATGACGTTGAGGCGCGGGAAGTCCTCGCCGAGAGTGACGAGGTTCTCCGGCCGTGCGCCACGCCAGGCGTAGATCGACTGGTCATCATCGCCCACCACGGTGAAGGTCTGACGCTCGGCCATCAGCATCCGCACCAGCATATACTGGCTGATGTTGGTATCCTGGTATTCGTCGACCAACATGTAGTGAATCTTGCGCCGCCAGCGCTCCAGGGCATCAGGGTTATCGCGCAGCAGCACCACCGGCAGCAGGATCAGATCATCGAAATCCACCGCGTTGTAGGCCTTGAGATGGCGCACATAGGCCTCGTAGACCCGGGCAGCGTAATGTTCATCCTCACTGGAGGCATGCGACAGCGCCTGGCCGGGCAGCACCAGATCGTTCTTCCAGTTGGAGATGGCCGCCTGAACCTGGTTGATCTGATCGGCATCGACCTGGGCATCCTTGTTCATCAGGTCACGCAGCAGGGCCTTGGCATCTTCCGGGTCGAACAGCGAGAAGCCCGGCTTGTAGCCTAGCGCCTTGAGTTCACCACGGATGATGTTGAGGCCAAGGGTGTGAAAGGTGGATACGGTCAGGCCATGCCCTTCACGACCCTTGAGCATACCGCTGACCCGCTCCTTCATCTCCCGGGCAGCCTTGTTGGTGAAGGTCACGGCGGCAATGCGCCGCGCGCTCATGCCACATTCCTGGATCAGATAGGCGATCTTGGTGGTGATCACGCTGGTCTTGCCAGAACCCGCACCTGCCAGCACCAGGCAAGGACCATCGATATAGCGCACCGCTTCCTGTTGACGCGGGTTCAGCTTGCGCAGCCGTTGGCCAATGGTCAGAGGAGCAGGATCGGAGGCACTCATGGTTCATCCTTGGCTACGGGCAGGGCCGCGCCATTGAAGTCGAGCTGTCGCCAGGCCTCATAGACCAGTACCGCACAGGCATTGGACAGGTTGAGGCTACGACTGTCCGGCAGCATGGGAATGCGCAGGCGCTGCTCGGCCGGTAGCGCATCGATCATGGCTTGAGGCAGACCACGAGTTTCAGGGCCGAACACCAGCGCATCGCCCGCCTGATAGCTCGGCTCGTGATAGCCACGTCGCCCTCGGGTGGACACGGCAAACACACGCGTGGGATTGACCTTGGCCATGAAGGTACCCCAGTTCTGGTGCACTTGTACCCGGGCCCACTCGTGATAATCCAGACCGGCACGGCGCAAGCGCTTGTCATCCAGCTGGAAACCCAACGGCTCGATCAAATGCAGGCGGAAGCCGGTGTTGGCACACAGGCGGATCAAATTTCCGGTATTCGGGGGAATTTCCGGCTGGTAGAGCACCACGTCAAGCATGGTAGATACCCAACGTCAGGCGCTTACGCCATAGCGATCACGATAGGCACGGATAGCCTCGGCATGGGCTTTCAACGTGTCCCCGGCCTGCTCTTCAAGGTAAGCAAGGACCTGTTCGAGGCTGACGATGCTGACGACTGATATGCCATAGCGTGCTTCGACCTGCTGGATAGCACTGGCATCGGTCTCTTCACTGGCACGTTCCTGGCGATCGAGAGCGACCACCACTCCCGCTGCCTGGGCATCGGCGGCGTCGATCAGTTGCATGACTTCACCAATGGCCGTGCCGGCTGTGATGACATCATCGATGATCAAAATGCGACCTTTTAGCGCAGCTCCGACGATGTTTCCGCCCTCACCGTGATCCTTGGCCTCTTTGCGATTGAACGAAAAAGGCATATCGCGGTCATGATGATCGGCCAGCGCGACCGCGGTCGCAGCCGCCAGAGAAATTCCTTTGTAGGCCGGTCCGAACAGCACATCGGCAGAGATGCCGCTGGCTTCGATGGCCTGGGCATAGAAACGTCCGAGGCGTGCAAGGGCACGACCTGTCTTGAACAGGCCAGCATTGAAGAAATAAGGGCTTACCCGGCCCGACTTGAGGGTGAACTCACCAAAACTGAGTACGCCTTGTTCGATGGCGAATTCGATGAATTCCCGCTGATAGGATTCGAGGCGCGTCGCGCCTGACGGTTGAGTTGCCTTGTCAGCCACTAGGCCTCCCGACTGCAATACCTTGATTTATGGCTTTTCGACGCGGAGCTCTATCCTGACTAATGAGACATGGCAAACCAAGTCGCCATCGTGAAAGAAAGGGGCCTCTATCTATAAGACACGCCTATCTATCACGTTTATCGATTCTAGCCATTTACCCAAACGTCGAAACGTCAGGTATCATACACGCGCGACGCAAAAGGGACCATGTATGAAAATCGCCAGTATCAATGTCAACGGCATACGTGAGGCCGTCGGTCGAGGCTTCCTCGATTGGCTTGCCAATCAGGACGCCGACGTCGTCTGTGTACAGAACCTCAAAGCCAAAAGCTTCGAACTAGACGACAGTATCCTCTATCCAGAAGGCTACGAGGGCTATTTCCTCGATGCCGAAGAGGATGGTTTCTCCGGCGTAGGACTTTACTGCCGCAAGATTCCCAAGGCCATCATGTACGGCCTGGGCTTCCCGCAGTGCGACCATGAAGGCCGCTTTCTGCAGGCAGACTACGACCGTTTCAGCATCGCCAGTTTCCTGATGCCCGACGGTAGCGACCCCGCTGCCAAGCAGGCTTTCATGGCGCAGTATCAGGAATATCTGGCCAAGATGGCGCGCAAGCGCCGCGAATACATCATTTGCGGCACCTGGCACATCGCCCATAAGACACTGGATCTGGCCAATTGGTCCGATAACCAGACGACGCCCGGCTTCAAGCCGGAAGAACGTGCCTGGATGGATCAGGTCTTCGGCCCCACCGGCTTCATCGATACCTTCCGCGAGATCAACCGCGATGGCGATGAGTACACCTGGTGGCCGAAACTGGATCAGGACGAGCCGCGCTCCCGTCAGGAAGGTTGGCGCCTGGATTACCAGGTAGTCGGTCCGAACTTCCGCCGTCACGTGAAGGATGCCTGGATCGACTACGATGCCACCTTCTCCGAGTTCGCGCCTCTCATCATCGAGTACGACCTGCCACTGTAATCCCGTTCGCGTCGCCGTCTGGCCCGGATACGGGCCGGATAACTCAACGCCGGCCCGAGGGCCGGCGTTGTCGTTTCCAGGGAGACGCAGAGGCTAGTGGGAGGCGCAGCTCAGCCACGAACCCCCAAGGCTTCGCGCTGATGCTCGAACAGCTCGGCACCCGCTTTCTCGGCCAGGTCGAGCATGGCGTTGAGCTGTGACCGGGTAAAGGTACCTGCTTCAGCCGTTCCTTGTACCTCTATCAACTCACCACTTTCAGCAATCACGACATTCATGTCGGTATCGGCCTTGGAGTCTTCCGGATAATCCAGGTCGACGACGGGTTGTCCCTTGTACAACCCAACCGATACGGAGCTGACCAGCTGCTTGAATGGATCGCTCTTGATCAGTTTCTTGCGCTGAAGATGGCGAATGGCGTCAACCAGCGCGACACAGCCCCCGGTGATAGAAGCCGTGCGTGTACCACCATCCGCCTGGATCACGTCGCAATCCAGGGTGATGGTGAACTCGCCGAGCTTTTTCAGATCCACCGCCGCGCGCAGCGAGCGACCGATCAGGCGCTGAATCTCCAGTGTCCGTCCACCTTGCTGGCCCCGCGCCGCCTCGCGCCCACTACGGGAATGAGTTGCTCGCGGCAGCATGCCATATTCTGCCGTCACCCAGCCTTGGTGCTTGCCACGCAGCCAGCGCGGTACACCCGCCTCGACAGAGGCATTGCACAGCACTTTGGTATCACCGAACTCCACCAGTACCGAACCTTCAGCATGGCGAGTGTAGTCACGGGTGAGTTGGATTTCGCGGGTCTGGTCGAAAGCGCGTCCGCTGGGACGGCGAATGTCCGATGAAGACATGACACCTCACTTGGCGCCCACCACCGAACACAGGAAGATAAGTCCATGAGGTGGCAGGCAGGAAAATTGGCAATGGGCCGCCATTCTACCGCAATCATTCCCCGGGTAGGCCAGCCAATCAGGTAAACTGGCCCGAGCGCTCATCTATCAGACCCATCTATTCATTCAGGAGCCCGCCATGGTTCACAGCATGACCGCCTTCTCACGCCAGGAACATGAAGCCGACTGGGGCAGCCTGCAGCTGGAGTTGCGCAGTGTGAACCAACGCTACCTGGAACCACACTTTCGCTTGCCGGAAAGTCTGCGCGACCTGGAACCTGCATTTCGCGAGGCACTACGCAACCGCATCGCCCGCGGCAAGCTGGAATGCAACCTGCGCTTCGAACCTAGTGAGGCCAGTGAAACCCTGACAGTCAATGCAGAGCGGCTCAAGGCCTTGTCCGGAGCCTTGAAGGAAGTGCGAACAGCACTCCCCGAAGCGCCCATGCCCAATGCCCTCGCCCTGCTTGACCACCCAGGCGTGCTGCAAAGCTCCGGACTGGATATGGACGCCATCAAGCAGGCCGCTACCGACCTGTTCAAGCAGTCCCTCAATGACCTGATCGAAGGTCGTCAGCGCGAAGGCCAGAGGCTCAAGGAACTGATCGAGGAACGCTTGTCCGCGATCAGCGAAGTCGTTGCCGAAGTACGCGCCCGTATGCCCGAAATCCTCGAGCGCCAGCGCAAACAACTGGAAGAGAAGCTCGAAGTATTAAGTGTCGAACTCGACCCCCAGCGCCTCGAAGCAGAAGTGGTATTGATGGCGCAAAAGGCCGATGTGGCCGAGGAGCTCGACCGCCTCGATACTCACGTTGCCGAAGTCGCTCGCCAGCTCAAGCAGAAAGGCCCCGTCGGCCGTCGCCTCGACTTCCTGATGCAGGAACTCAACCGCGAAGCCAACACCCTGTCATCCAAATCCGTGGTCGCCGACACCACCCGCTGCGCCGTCGAGCTCAAGGTGTTGATCGAACAGATGCGCGAGCAGATTCAGAATATTGAGTAATCGTTCCTGGTTCAGGCCTGTGATTGAGAAAGGCTCATCGGGACAGCACCTCGTCTATGGAGGTGGGCATGCGCTCAGTCGGCGACTCCGGCTCGGTCAGTCCCTGCAACCTGACCAGATCATCCAGGTTCTGCCACAACAGCAGAAACTGCCTGAGTAAAACCTGCTCAGTCGTCTCGAATTTCTTGATGGTCGACTCAAGTACCGCACTGCGCTCGGCCAGCGCAGTGCGAGAAAGCTTGGCCGCCTTGCGGCAGGCTCTGAGATAGTCGACCAGGTCCTGTTGAACCTCAGCGGCGGAATGCAGGGAATATCGGGCCATATGCCAAGCGACATAGACACAGTTGTGTCTAAAAAACGCATGAAACAACATGCTTAGACATTATTGTGTCTAAATACTACTTGACCGAATCGATAGGACAACTGATATAAGCGCACCTCACAGCTCCATAAACCTCATGGCTCCATGAAACAGTCACCCTGGAAGAGGGCACCTCAAAGCCACGAGTGCCGAATTGCGGAAGGTGGTGAAAAAGATGAACAATCTATCGATAGGTTATGCCTAGACATTAAGCATACGTTCATTGACATGAGGCAATGTTTTTTCCCATCCAACTAAAATACTATCCTCGATCACTACTGCACAGATCCGAGAACCCTGCTTCCTGAAGACATTGAAGAACTAACAAAATTCTTCAAATTACTTGAGACGCCCATGGACACGGAACACCTGGAATATTTGCTAAGCACTCTAATAAATGTGAACGAAAACATTCTGGAATCGCTGAACGATATAAAGTACGACATCAACACAATAAAAGAAGAATTAAACTGGGTGGGAGACCACTTTTATGCAAAAAAAGTCTGCGATTCCTTGCATCAAATAGAGCTAAACCTTATCGACATCTCCGTCTCAACTGAATAAAACCCTATTTACCAGAAAAACTCCCTCACTAGCTTTCCAGTGCGGGAGTTTTTTTACGCCTAATTTAGATATCCTCGAAATCTGCCGTCAGTGTTCGAATTTCTGAACGTAGCTGAGCCGTCAACCTTCCAGCCCCTATTCTCTTGGCCACCTCTCTCTCAAGAGCATCGCTTTCTTCAGGCCCAATATCACTCAATACGTCACTGATCAGCCCGAGTTTTTCAGGGTGGGGAATATCTCTCCACTCTCTAATATCTTGACCAACCTTCGACCCCCGAAACTCTATCATCCTCAGAGGAGTCACACCTTCAGGCCAGAAAACTGTCTCCTCGTCTGGGGTCTCCTGATTCGCCCTGAGCTTATCGATTGCATTCCAAATTGTCTGTCGAATCTGACGACCGGTTCGTTGGAAGCCATGTGCCCTAGCAATACGTTCACTGAGCCTCTTGAAAGTGATAGGACCTTCGTGATCAATCATTGCAAAGGCCATTTCCTGTAGTACTGGCTGGTAGTCAGCGTCATGAAAACGCTCAGGATCCAGAGCTAGGCTCGAGCTACTTTCATGACGATCGCCCAGATCGTCCAAAACACCAGTAGAGGCAAGCCCAGCTACTCGCTGATACTCCGGCTCCAACTCTTCAGCAGTCAGCTCATCCCCCATTCCTTCACTCCCATCAAGCTTCTCAGAGGTCTCTGCCTCTTCCTCCGCCCGGTCAACCGCTATCAAACCTTCCTCGCCAGAAGAGCACGATGTGTCGTCTATCTGTTCGATTTCCTCGGAAGCCGCTCGATCTGCTTCCAGAATATCGTTGAGTTTTGCATTCAGAATGGCGCAAGCACCTTCCGGATCTTGGAAAAAGTCAGTTGACCATACCCTGAGAAGCCTCCACCCCAGATTTTCCAGAATAATATGGCGTACCCGATCACGGTCTCTTGCTGCTGGAGAACTATGGTAGCTGGCACCATCACATTCGATACCTGCAAGGAATTTCCCTGGGAAGTCTGGGTGAACGACCCCAAGATCAACTTTGAATTTTGATACGCCGATCTGAGTACGCACTGACCAGCCAAAGCTGCGCAGTCGCTCGGCTACAGCCATTTCAAAGTCGGAGTCATAGGCATGATCTCCACCCATGGAGTGGATGGCTTCGCCAAGTGCAACCGGACCACGTGCAGCAAAGTCTATATAATTCTTCAGGTCCTTGACCGCTTCGGAAGACGTTCTGGTGAGGTCTATCATCGCTGCATCGAAGCTGGCAAAGACAACGACTTCTGTCGTCGCTCGGGTGATCGCTACGTTCAGCCGGCGCTCCCCTCCCTGCCGATTAAGAGGGCCAAAGTTCATCGACATGGTGCGAGTACCTGGCTCCGTAGGCCCATAACCTACTGACAGCAGAATCACATCGCGCTGGTCGCCCTGTACCGTTTCTAGATTCTTTACGAAAACAGGTTCTTCGCTTCCCTCGTTAAAGAATGGCTCAAGTTCCGGATCTGATCGCCTTTCCTGATCCAGAAGATCTTCTATCAAGCGTTGCTGTTCAGAGTTCAGCGTTACCACTCCGATAGAGTGATGACGGGTTACCGGATTACGCAGGCGATCAACCACTTCCTTGACGACAGCACGTGCCTCAATCTCATTGGTTCGAGATTTTCCTTTGGCATATACCCCATCGATACGCCGGAACGACACTGCACTCTCAGTCGTATCCGCAGAAGGATAAGTCACCAACTGACTACCATAGTAGGCATGATTCGAGAAGCTGATTAGACTTTCATGCCGGCTGCGATAGTGCCCAGTAAGCCTGTGGTGCGGCACCCTTGCCGCAAGCGCCTCATCAAGTATGCTCTCCAGGTCACGCACTTCCTCGTTGTCACTATCCTCGGCACCTCGCGAGAAGAAGTTTGTCGGGGGCATCTGCCTAGGGTCACCGACCACGATACTGCGCCGGCCACGAGCGATTGCCCCAACGGCATCGGGAACGGTTATCTGACTCGCTTCATCGAATACGACAAGATCAAACACCTTGTCTGTTGGAAGGAACTGAGCAACAGACAGAGGAGACATCATCAGGCAGGGCGTCAGTGTTGTCAGAGAGTCACCCATCTCGGTCATGAGTTGACGGACAGGCTTGTGTCTAGCTTTCTTCTGCAGCTCACGGGACAACACGCCATAACCAGCATCCGCTGTCCCAGATTCCCGATGGGGAATACCACTCGATAGCCTTGCGCGTATATACGACGAGGTTAGCTCTGCAACTTCCTTATCCAATTCACGGAAGGTCCGAATCAGATCGTCATGACGAACTGCCGAAAAGCGAGTCAGGGCGGGGCGCGAGTCGATTAGTATCGGAGCAACCCAGCATGCATAGGCAGTACGCAGTGCCTCAACAGTACAATCAGCACTTATGCTTCCTTGTTCAAGAGCTTCAATCATTGAGGCCAAGCCATGCTGACGGGCCTCGCGACAGACAGCGACCCACTGGCACCAGCTATTCAAGCGACGCTCACGTTCACCAATCAGTGAACATTGACGTTCCAGATCAGCCAATTGAGTGACGGTACTCGCCTCATCGCTTCCTGCCAGGCTGCAATAGCCTTTTCGATCAGCATCGAACCTCACATAGGCTTTCACGAACTCTTCCGCTGCAGTGGCCACTGGCATGCCTGGTGCTAAAGTATCGCGGCCATCCGACAGAATACGAGCGATACGTGTGCGAAGCTCGACATAGTCATGACCGAAGCCAGCCAGTCGCGCGACCACTTTACAAAGCCGGTGTCCAGTGCCGATAGCATGGACCAGACGATCAGGCTCGGTCTGCAGCCCCTGCCAGGGAGTACCACCTGGCAGGAGCCCAGACAATCGATCCATCTCGCCTTGAAGATCCGATAGTGACTGCAGGGCGGCGATGTCCCGGGTGGGGTTAACACCACCTCCAGCGGATAACCCCAATTGAACTACCATTTCCTTACGCAATGCACGAACCGCAAGTGTACTGAACGGCCAGATCTTCCCTTTTGCCGCCTCTAGCTGGGCTGACCAGCTCTCATATGGTTGGCCAGCGATGCGTTCGTCTACATAGCCAACAGCAACCTGTTCACGCTGACTCCTGAACTTGCCTAGCAGATTGTCAAGGCTCTCAAGTGTCTGTAGAGCTTCCCGACCATCCGCAGATAATACGAAACCAAGGTTCTGGTCAGCACAATCGGGAACAAGGGCTGCTACATCAGCAAGAGCGGCATATTCATCTGGATCATCTCTCGTTGCTTCCACTCCAAAACGTCGGGCAAACAGTTCGTAGCAGGTTCTTAAATCTTCGGATGCGGCTTTCAGTCCCGCTGCCGCCGCAATCAACTCTCCCACCCAAGCAAATGACCACTGGGTGTGCGTGATTCCACCAAAAGCCTCAATATCTTCAGGAGTCAGAACTTCATACTGCTGCCCCAGACGCTTGGAGATATCTTCCAGCCTGGAAAACTCCGGTGGACTGGCGGCATAACCAACTCCCTGCGCATCACGCTCCCAGTTCAGGCGTAAACGATGGACATCACCATAGCGCACGGCACGTCCGATCGCTGCTCGAGGGCTGATACCTGCGGGACCAGGCTCATGAAGGCTAGTAACAAGCCCATTCAGTTCACTACGAATAGCACCCAGCTGCTCCGCTTTCTGTTTCCACTCTTCGCTTGATAAAGCATCACGATTTTCCCAGGCAGCTCCCAACTGGTCGAGAACGGCTCGCTTGTTGGCCTTGGCTGAATGGAGTTCGAGACAGAAGTCCCCCAGACCACAGGCACTCAAACGTCGATAAACAACATCAAGAGCAGCCATCTTCTCGGAGACAAACAGTACACGGCGCCCTTGACCAAGGTTATGAGCAATGATGTTGGCGATAGTTTCCGACTTGCCGGTGCCTGGGGGGCCTTCCAGCACAAAATCGCCATTACCGCCAGAAGCGTGAATCGCAACAATCTGGCTTGCATCAGCATTGAGAGGAGCCAGGACCTCAGCCGGGTCTACTCTCTGATCGATATCTCGTGGCGAGATGAATGCTGCTCCATGCTCATAAGGCTCACGAGGATGATCAATAACATGCTTTACAAAAGGAGCATTCTTGAGCGACTGCGTTCGCTCGGATAAGTCTTTCCACATCAAGTATTTGGCGAAGCTGAAGGTAGACAGAACAACTTCTTCCACAACCTCGAAGCCAGGTACATCCCTTACCTTCGCACGAACGATATCCCAAATCCTGCGGACATCGACGCCACTGTCATCAGCCACCAACTCGCCCTGCAGGCCGGGAATATCAATCTGAAAGTCCTGATGCAGCATTTGCAACAAGGTGAGATTGAAAACCGTGTCATCCTCATGGCGGGTCAGGTAGGGGCGCGATGCCGCACTGGCCCGCTCAATCTTCACCGGCATGAGAATTAGAGGTGCTCGATACTTGTTGCGGCTATCGTCCTTGGGCGCCCACCTCAGCATCCCCAAGGCAAGAAACAGAGTGTTCGATCCACCTTCCGCAAAATCAGCTTTTGCCTTGCGATACAGCTCGATGGATCCCTTCTCCAAACTCCTTACATCGACATTGGCGACGATCTCATTTCTGGAGAGCGCTTCCGCAGCAAACTTTTCAGCAAAATCTTCACCGGTACGAAGATGGTAAAGCTCTCTATCGACCTGACCGTCTGATGCCGTTTTTTCCGGTGGCGTAATAATCTTGATCTTCTTTCCTTCAGCAAGCTTGTCTTCCAGCTGATCAGGGGTAGGGCAGAAAATCGGGATCGCCGTATTGGACGCTTTCAGATTCAATAGGCGATTTCTTTTCGACAGGTCCAGGAGGCTTCGCTTCCAGCGCTCAAGACGTTCCTCTGGTGAAACCTCTGCAGATACTTCTTCCTCTAGCTGCGGCTCCTCAAAGGGCGGTAAATCCGGAGCCTCATCCAGGGGGGGAGCCCCTCCTACGGTGTCGTCCTTTTCCGCAACTGCCACCGTAGGCGCAACGCTCGAAGACAGCGGTTGAATATCTCTACTACGAGCCTGGCGAATATCGATCGCATAGATGAACCGGCTCTCATTTTCTTCCGCAACCTGGCGGCGCCCTTCACTCACCGCTCGTGAAAAGGGAAGCGCGTGACCAGTAGTCGCCATCGTGGTTTCGAACAACACCAGTTCCTGCTGGGCAATGGCTTTCCTGATCTCCATGGGGTCATCAACCGTCAACGACGGCAGGCTCTGTGGTTGCAACCAGGCCCCTGTCAGCGCATGGCCTTCGGTAAAGACGATAATGGGATAGAGGCCAGCCTGCTCAATTGCAGCAGCAAACAGTAACGCCGTATCAAGACAAGTCGCTAGCCCATGCTCCTCTATCATCGATGGGAAGCGGATCTTCTGTCCGCTACGGCCAAAACTGGCCGGGGGCTCAGCATAAGTCAGGTTCCGACAGGAAACGGCCGCCCATATCCCTGAGACGATTTCCCAGCTCCGCTTACGCGACTTCGACTGGTATCCTTCCAGCGAACCTTGCTTTCCAGAACTCTCGAGAATCCTTGAAGATTCCTTGAGCAGCCTCTGCACAGCACTATCGTTGGGCATCACAAAGGCTGCCAACAACTCCGGCATATACTGTGAACCGCCCCACTCATTACGTGCCAGAGCAACGATACGATGATGGTACGTAGCCATAACCTGATCAGCCTGACGCAGCTCCAGCGTTACCTCTCCTCGGCTACGCTCGTTAAGGCTATCGAGAAGGCCTCCAGCAATCGTGACGCGGCGATCGCGCAGATGTAGCTCCGATTCGGGGGCAATACGGTCGATGGTCCAGGTGCGTTCGCCGAGAAGATGAGGTTCACAGGAGAGATGCAGCGTCAGCTCTTCCAGTGGATAGTCAAAGGGGTTGGATATCACCAGATCAGCGATGACCGGCACATCACACTGATAGGATGCGAAGGTCACACGTTGTGCAATCTGTGCGCGAATCTCACACACCAATTCAACCGCTTCGCTATCCTCTACTTCAACACTAGGGCCGGAAGCCTGCTGTTCAGCGTTGTCATCGAAATCGCTCATTTCGAAGCTCTCCTCTCCTGCGTCAGGTCTTCGAATGGCACTGGTGAAGGTAGACCTTCTCAGCATCTCAATTCTCGACCCGCTTATATAGTTATCTCACATGCTCCATGAGCATTACCCTACTTCATGGCGCCGTTCCCTGCTTTAACCTCTTGGCTCACATTAGTGAGAACCGGTCTGATAATGTGGCGTCTGAAAACCTACTATTACCCTGATAGAACAAGCTGGTACGGATTTCGGTCAGCTTAGCGACACGTCACCAGCACCTCTATATCAACCCAAACAAGAGGCCACTTGACGACCCCGCCAGAGTGACGTATGGTTTCCATCAAGTGGATTGGGGGTTCCCGGTCGGCGCTATAGTCTCGGTGAGTTTCATCGGGGCTTTTCGCTTTTCTGGGCAGGGTAAATTTTCATGCCCACACCTTCATACCCTTCTCCCACCTTATCGCGTCCGCCATTACAGTAGAATTTTTGCTTTAACACTTCAAAAGCACGATTTTCCTGATCCGACCGGATGGTTCTCAAGCCTATTGGTCGAGCTACCAAGTCTGCCAACTGCAGCCCTGAAGACATAACCTTCTTGTCGGAGAATAGAACTTCAAAGGGCATGTCTACCCCCAATCGATTATTTCCATCACAAATTCTCCGGAACTCCAGTTCCAGCTCCTTATCTTCCTTTGCTCCTCGACATTCAACGACAACATGCGTTTTCTTCCTATGCTGTTCTTTTTCAGTCAAAAATTCATAAATTGTTTCCATGCAGAATCGTAACGCAGTGTGATATGGATTCGATTCTGCATCATGCTGCCCACTGATATTTCGCTTGTCTATTGTGCAACTGATCAATATAAAGTTGCTATGGTCGATAATTCTTGTCAGGCCATTCAGAAATTCATGCTTTTCCTCGCGACTCCTGAAAATATTGAAAGCCCCCTTTTCCTTGCGAATCTCATTTTCATGCAGCACTACTTGGTCATGACCAAAATGATTAAACTTGAATTTCTCAAGGGCAGGAACAATCGCTTCACTATAGTGGCGCTTATGAAAAACACAGAAAGCCAGCACAAAGACGGGATAGCTTTCATCAATACTGGTCAGACTGTGATCGCCACTCTCATCAACATAGACAATATACTTGCTGAATGGAGATTCTTCGGTCTGCTGGTGATCATCAGCATCTTCCACTATGCGCGTATTCGCTTCGTGGAACTCAAACAGCGGCAGCTGGCCACTATCCTTGTCTTTTTTTTCTGCACTCATATCGCTGACTTACGCCCCCGCTTTTTTGGCGCCTGGGCCGCACGCTCGGCCTTGATCCTTTCCAGCAGCGCCTCGGCACTGTTCTCCCCACTGATCAGCTCAGGGTTTTCCTCCCGCCATTGTGCAGTCAGCTCTCCACGGAAGGCCTTGGCAAGGATCGATTGGGTCAGATGATTGACCCGCTCCAAGGCAGCATTGACCTGCTTTTCGATGGTGTCGGCATAGGCGAAGAGTTGGTCGACGCGGCGGACGATTTCGGTTTGTTCTTCTAACGAAGGAAAAGCTAGGATCACATCTTTAATATTCTGCAAATTTAAACCTGGCTTACCACCTCCATAAGCCATATCAGTCAACTGCTTTCTTCCAGCATTTAAGGCTTTTAGTGCTATTTCTACGAATAGAGACTGCTCAGTTTCTTTGAGACGGATTAATGCCACATGTTGACTTATATATGCTTCTCCTAGATCCTCAACAACTCTCGCACACTTCGTTACATTAGCGCCTGTAATTGTCAATAAAATATCGTCTATTTCCAGTCTAGTCCTTCTCCCCTCGATAGAATCTGGAAGGGAAACATATGCCGCACTTTCAATCTCTATCTTATCAGTATTAATATCTTGAGACCGAACAAACAAAGCTCCTGAAACTGAATAGTATTTCGCCCAACCTCGCGACCCACTCGTCACATACTCTACTTTATCTCCCAAGTTACTCACTTCCCAAGTTTGAGGAGCACAATGAATACCGAAAATTGACGAATATTGAGAATCTCCCCGCCACTCCTCAGTCAACTTCCCACTCACCGCTGCAGCCAGCACGGACTGGCGGAAACGCTTGAGAATCTGTGGGATACGCTCAAGCCGGGCCTTGGTGGCTTCCACCTGGCCCAGTAGAGTATCGAGCTTTTCGACGATGATTTTTTGTTCTGAGAGCGTAGCAACAGGAACATCTACCTGAGAGAAATCTTTAAATTTCAGGTTGCGTAAATTGTTGCTCCCCCCCTGATAGTTAACAATCTCTCCTGACAAATAAAAAACATCGAGAAAGTATTTTATGAACCTTGGGTCCATATATTCAGAAGGACGCATTAACCTTAAAAAATTCGTACCAACCACTTTCTCAGAAAATTGATCAATAACAGATTGCGATATTAGCACCGTTCGACCAACAGGTTGCTCTGGCCCTCCCCCTGATATTTCTAGAAGAATATCACCGGGAACCAATGACCTTTTTTCAAGGCTTGATATTTTTACCTTACGTTGGACTGCTGTCTTCCCATTATCAGAAAGCCAGTTTTTGAACTCAGACCCTCTAATACATGCTACCAATTCATAACCAGACTCGTCGCACTCAGGACTTTTTCCCCAATCACCACCGATTATATGGCTAAAAAGGTCTTCTAAACGACTGGAGTGCCACAAATCAGGGCTTTTGAATAAGCTCACTCTACTACCTCACCCGTAACATTCTTAATCACCGCAAGCAACGCATCCGCCTCTTCCCCGGCCCCCAATTCGCGCATCAAACCATCCAGCTCGCCCAAGGCCTGGACCAGTTCACTCATGGCTTCTCCTGCTGATACGCTGGGTTCGGGCAGGTTGGCGACATCGACACTGTCCTTGTCCTTGAGCCAGGTGATATCCAGCGAGTCACCCTTGTGCTCGCGAATCCACTCGCGGGAGAAGCAGCGCCAGCGGCTATGGGCCAGGCGTTCATCGATGCCCTGGTTCTCGTCGGCATTGGCGGCTTCAGGGGCCAGCTCGATCTCCTGGGCGCCAAAGCTCCATTCGCCTTCCTGGCGTGGGCTCTGGCCGTTGGGGTCATCGCCATAGACCTTCTCGAAGGGTTTGAGATGCTGATCACCAAAGGGCGTGCGTTTGCCGAAGCTGGGCATATTGGTTCGCAAATCGTAGACCCAGACATTCTCGGTGCAGTGTTCCTGCTGGTGTTTGTCGCTGGCACTGCCTTTGGTGAAGAACAGCACATTGGTCTTGACGCCTTGGGCGTAGAAGATGCCAGTGGGCAAACGCAGGATGGTATGCAGGTTGCACTTGTCCATCAGGTCGCGGCGAATATCAGTGCCCACGCCGGCCTCGAACAACACGTTATCGGGCAATACCACCGCGGCACGGCCACCGGGCTTGAGGCCACGATAAATATGCTGCAGAAAGGCCAATTGCTTGTTGCTGGTCTTGAAGGTCAGGTCATCGCGGGTAATGCTGGCATCGCCACCCTTGGCGGTGCCAAACGGCGGGTTGGCGAGCATCACATCGGCGCTTCGGCCCAAGTCCACACCGGCCTGCCCCAGGGCATTGCCCAAATGCACCACACCTTCGTCGTCGCCTTCCATACCATGCAGCAGACAGTTCATCAGCGCCAGGCGGCGGGTGCCGGGCACCAGTTCGATACCAACGAAAGCCTTGTTCTTCTGGAAGGCCTGCTGCTGGGCGGTGAGTTCGAACAACTCATCGGTGTGCGCCTTGATATAGGCATCAGCAGCGATAAGAAAGCCCGCGGTACCTGCCGCGGGGTCCTGAATCACTTCACCGGGTTGCGGCTTGAGACAACGCACCATGGCGTTGATCAGCGGGCGCGGGGTGAAGTACTGGCCCGCGCCGGACTTGGTTTCGCTGGCGTTCTTTTCCAGCAGCCCTTCGTACAGGTCGCCAAGACCATCCTTGCTGTCACTGAACCAGTCTTCGATCTCATCGAAACGCTGGATGATCTGTTGCAAGTGGCGCGGCTCGCGCAAGCGGGTCTGGGCGTCGGCATAGATAGCGCTGATCAACGGGTCGGTATGCACCAGGTGCTTGTTCTCATCACGCCCTGTGGACAGGCTGAGCAGGATGCGCTTGTAGTCATCCAGCAGCGTGGTGCCGGACTTGCTGTTGAGATCCGTCCAGCGGCAACCCTCGGGCAAGGGGTGCTTTTGCAAGCTACCGGCCTGTTCATGGGCCATCTTGATGAACAACAACAGCACCAGTTCGGTGACGTAGTCGGAATAGTTGATGCCGTCATCACGCAGCACATCACAAAGGTTCCAGAGTTTCTGGACGATATCGTTGTTGGCCATGCCGTTCCATCTCGATTCAGTAGGTCAATGTAGGCGCTATAGGCATATACGCGGTTGCGCTTGTGTCCGGTGAGTTCGCGGACGATATGCAGCTCACCCCACAATTGCAGCCCCTGCAGGGCGTCAAGCACCTTGCCAATGGTGGCGTGAGTCAGGACGGTTTCACAGTATAAGTTGGCAGTGCTGGCGAAGAGTACCGCGGAGGAAAATGAAATACCGATGCTGCTATTTCATTTTATCAAACAAGTTAAAATAGCCGCTCGGCTTATCTTACTTTCCTCGGGCAAAGCTGCTTAGGCCGACCTGGGTGGCCACAGCGCCTCGCTCAGCTCGTCCAGCACCGTATCCAGTTGGTCACCCAGCATCTTGTCCAGACGCCTGGCCCCACCTTCCATGGCAGGAAGCTTGTCGATGGTCTCTCGGTCGATAATGACTTCATGCACCAACTGGCTAGCCAGGCGATCCAGCCACTTGCGCTGATTGGGTGTCCAGGCGTGCTGCGCATGAATGCGCGCCATGGCATCACGGACACGCTGTTCGAAGGGGATCAGCGGCTCGCCAAGGGCTGCGCGCCGAATATGACCAATGATGCTGGCCGCAATATCCTGGTTGCTCTCGTCACGCACGGCGGACTTCAGGTTGGCTTCCGAGTAACCATGATTATCTAACAGCAGACGCACTTCCTTGAGCTGTTCACGGGTCAGGTCACGCGGGCGGTTGACTACCACCGCCAAGGCAGCAGACTGGTTGAGTTGCTCACGAATGAAGTGGGTAAAACTGTCGAGATAGTCGGCGGGCTTTTCGTGTATCCCATAACTCTGAGTTGTCTCCAGCCACTCATCTTCATGCTCCGAGAGCACAGGCTGGCGGTCGCTGCCCAACATCCATTTCACATCATCCAGATGGACAGTCAGCCCAGCGTGTTGGGCGAGAAAGTCCGCTGCCTGCCGGGGCCCCAGTTGACGAAGATGCTGATGCAGCAACTTGGGTTCAACGCCCCATAATTGCTCCAGTTCATCCAGTTTATGGCGTACCTTGGGATGATGTTCAGCCTTGTTTTCGGCCTTGCGCAATATGCGCATGACCTTCTGGCTCAGTTGATCGAGCACAACATCAGCCTGGCTTTGCCCTGGCTGGTCGCCGGGGCTATCCAGCAGTTGTTGAAGCTGCTCCGGGTCGGTCAGCTCATCGACCAACTGCGGCAAGGTGATATTGGGATCCTTTACCAGCGGCTTCATGGTGTTGACGTTCTGCAACGCCGCATAGATGCCAACTGGGTCATGAATGCGGAATACCGTCTTGCCGATCTCGTCACAACGCCGAGTGGCACGGCCAATCATCTGTTCATAGAGGATGCGTGAACGTACCCGGCGCATGAACACCAGGTGACAGATTTTCGGCACATCGATACCGGTGGTCAGCAGGTCCACGGTAATCGCAATGTTGGGGTAGCGCTCGTTCTTGAAGCAGCGAATCAACTGGTCGACCTTGTCACTCTGGCCAGTGATCTTGGCCACGGCCGCCTGGTGGTAATCACCGTTGTATTCAGCCTTGAAGGCCTCATCCAGCAGGCGCTTGACCATGTCGGCATGCAGATCCGTGGCACAAAAGATCAGGGTCTTCTCGTCACCGAAGGGGTCCAGTTCCTTGACCAACTGTTCGCAGATCACGCGATTGAAGCTCTCGTTGATCACCCGGCGATTGAACTGCTCGACTTCGAAATCCAGCTCATCTTCCAGTTCGGCGGTCTCCACCGTGCCGGTACGCGAATCGATGACATTCACTTCGCTGCCTTTGTCGAAGTGAATGCCGTTGCGTGACAACAGTGTCTCGTAACGCAGTGGCGGTTCATGATCAATCAGCCAGTCTTCCGCCACCGCCTCACGATAGGAATAGACATAGACAGGGTGGCCGAAAATCTCGCTGGTATGCTTGGCGGGCGTTGCTGTCAGCCCGACCTTGACGGCATCGAAGTAGTCGAGCACCTGGCGGTAACTGGATAGATACTGACGGGTATCACGGGTTGCCAGTTCGCCTTCGGTCATTTCCTGGTCCAGGGTATAACCACGGTGGGCTTCATCAACGATGATGCAATCGAAACGGTCCACCGGCGGAGGCTCATCACTCAGCAGAATGCGCTTGACCATAGCCTGTACCGTAGCCACCTGGATACGGGTTTCTGCCTCGGCAGCCATATCGCCAAGCTCTGCCACATTGTAGATTTTTGACAGTGTCAGGCTCTGTTCCAGCGGCGCATCATTGAAAGCATCTATCGCCTGTTGGCCAAGTGCCCGACGGTCGACCAGGAACAGGATACGCTTGAAGCGCTCGGCCTTGAGGAAGCGATACATCAGGCCAATGATGGTCCGCGTCTTGCCGGTGCCGGTGGCCATGGCCAGAAGAGCTGTTCGGGCGCCTTTTGCCACGGCGTTCTCGGCAGCCTGAATCGCTTTGATCTGATAATCACGCAGCTTGAGATAACCGAACGGTTCCAGTTTAAGTTTATGCTCAGCCTGCTGCCTGCTGCGTGTCAGTCGGTCCAGCAAGCCATCCGGGGTGTGAAATGTCGGTAATGCGCGCTTGATATTGCTCGGCTCACGCACATCGCGGAACCATGTCCCGGATTGCTCAGCCAACTGCGGTATATAAGGTCGACCGTTACAGGAGTAAACGAAGGGCACATGGTAGTGGCCGTTGTCCACATCAGGCCAGGCAATGGTGCGTCCGGCCTGCTGCCAGGCTGGCAGCATGGCGGAAGTATTCTTGAAGCCTTGGCTGTAGCGTTCTGCCTGGCTGATTTTTCCGGCCACATTGGTATTGCCTTTCTTGGCTTCCACCACAGCGACAGGAGTCAAGCCAGCGAACAATACGTAATCCGCCTTGTCCCGTCCTGCACAAGGCCATTCCGCGATAGCACGGTTGGCCCCTTTTACAGGGCGAGCCCCTTTGCCATATGCCAGATTCTCGCTATCCGCCTCCCATCCAGCCTCGACCAGCTGTTGGTCGATGAGAATTCGCGTGAGCGACTCATCCAGCTCGACTCGTTCACTGGCCGCCTGAGTGCGACGACTGACCTTGTAACGCTGCGTCGCCAGGGCTTTCTCGCCCTGTTGTGCAATTTGCTGCTGCAACGCCCTGAGCCGTTGTTCGTATTCGTGGCGCTGCTGTTCCAGTGCCTGTTCATGTGCCTGGGCCTGCTGGGCAAGCGCGCGCGCCTCCTTGTCCATTTCCAGTGCCAGGGCTTCGTATTCGGCCTTCTCGCGAGCCTCCAGCTCGGCCAGTTTCTGGCTGGAATCCAACTGCTCATTAGCCTCGACCAATTCAGCCTTGAGCTTTTCGATATCCGCCTGCAGATGTGTCAACTGGGCACTGGGATCGGCAGGTGGCACAAAGGGGCCAGGTTTGAACCTGTCACCATCACGCCCCAATGATTGGTGAAACCAGATGGCCAGGGCTCGGGCGACCTTGAGCCCATCCATCGCGTCGCGGTGCTGGGTTCTGAACTGATGAGTCGCTTTATTGCCCTGAATCCGCAGGGTATGGAACAGCTCTCGAATTACTGGCTCGAAATGTAGCTCGCGATTGAGACGGAACAGCAGGTCCACTTGAGTGGTCTGCTCATCGAACTCGATACCTGCTCGGCTGGCCAGATGCTGGGCCAGGGCCTCACCCAATTGGCGCAGCTTGATCAGCGTGGTATTGGGGTCGCTGGAGAAGACACGCTCTGCCCCCGCTGCCAGCTCGACAAAAAGCTCATCATGCTCGGCCAGGAAGCCGAAGTTGGAGGAGTTTGCTGCCAATTCAACACTCCCTGTCTGCGTAAATATCCAAGCAACCTACTGCTCATCGCGGCAATCACAGGGCTTGGTGTCGTTATCTTATGTTCTATGCCGAAAACAGTAGCGCGACATAACGACACAATTCCAGAATTAAACGCTTATCTTTTGACTAATATGCCTCTCCTCACACTTTCTCCTCCATTGCCGTCTGCTCAAGCATTCATTGGCAGCGTGAATCGACACATGGTGATCACTGAATTATCGCGGTTCTCTCAAGGAGAGACATCTACCACAATGCTCCTGACGAAGCCCCGGTCGTATTGGGAACAACACTGCCGATATCATGCTTCGTTACCAGAAGCAGTTTGAGGATGCCGATTGGCACGATGGTTCTGCCACAGTGTCAGTGCCAGCAGCCCGACGGCGATGACCAGGAAGGTCACACTGATCGGGCGAGTGAAGAACGGGGTCCAGTCCCCTTCGAATGCTTGCAACCCACGTCGCAGGTTGGATTCCGCGATGGGCCCCAGAATCAAGCCAAGGATCACCGGCGCAGTACCGAACTGGTAGCGGTTGAGGAAATAACCGAGGATGCCAAAACCGAGCATCAGATAAAGATTGAAGACATCGCCGTCGACCCCATAGACCCCGATGAAGCAGAACACCAGGATTGCCGCCAGCAACTGCTTGCGCGGCACCATCAGCACACGAATGAACAGCTTGATCCCCAGGCACATGATCAGCAGCATGAAGATATTGGCGACCAGATAGGCCACAAAAATGCCGTAGACGGTGCCGCTCTGATCGTCGAACAGTAGCGGGCCCGGCGTGACACCCTGAATCATCAGGCCACCAAGCAGCACTGCCGTGGCCGCCTCACCAGGAATCCCCAAAGCCAACGTGGGGATCAACGCTCCACCCAATAACGCGTTGTTGGCGCTTTCCACCGACACGATGCCTGGCGCATGGCCGGTACCAAACTTCTCCGGGGACCTGGAAAAACGCCGCGTCTGGTCATAGGCGACCAGTGAAGCGATGCTGCCACCCGCACCAGGTACAGGGCCGACGATAGAGCCCGAAGCCACGCCAGCAACGATCGCCTTCCAGTGGCGCAGTGTCTCGACGAAACGTGGCCGAGCAACATCAATACGGTGACCGCTATCCTGCACCCGCTGGTGTGGATCGTACTCAAACGCATCCTTGAGCACTTGTGCAACCGCGAACAGCCCGATCAACACAGGCAACAGATTGATTCCGGTCAGCAATGACAGCTGACCGAAGGTGAACCGGTCAACACCGGTGATCGGGTCAGTACCGATAGTGGAGACGAAAAAGCCGATAAGGCCGGCAATCAGCCCCTTGAGCAATGACTTGCCTGCCACCGAGGCAATGATCACCAAGCCAAAGATACTGAG
The DNA here is from genome assembly GCF_008329985.2 of Halomonas binhaiensis. Taxonomy (NCBI): domain Bacteria; kingdom Pseudomonadati; phylum Pseudomonadota; class Gammaproteobacteria; order Oceanospirillales; family Halomonadaceae; genus Halomonas; species Halomonas binhaiensis. Next base: position 4,791,140 of record NZ_CP038437.2, on the reverse strand, counting down.
AGAGAAGTACTCGGCCGCGCCAAAGCGCAGCGCGAATTCAGCGATCGGCGGTGCCAGAAGGCTCAGTATGATCATGCTCGCGACGCCGCCAAAAAAAGACGCGACGATAGCCAACCCAAGGGCACGCCCGGCCTCACCCTTCTGGGCCATGGGAAAACCATCGAATGTGGTCGCCACGGAAGATGGCGTACCGGGAATGTTGAGCAGAATCGCGGGTATCGAGCCGCTGGCTCCTGCTCCGCACAACGCTCCCAGCATCATGCCAATGCCCATGACCGGAGGCATACCGAAAGTCACCGGCAACAGTAGTGCGACAGCCATGGCCGAGGTCAAGCCAGGCAACGCTCCCATGACGATACCAAGCAGAGTGCCACCAGCAATCGCCAGAAGCGTGCCCAATTGCAGCACCATCTCCAGGCCATCGAGATAACTGGAAATCATGACGTTCTCCTGAGCATGACGCTCTCCTGGAAGTAACTGGCCGTCCGTTGCCCTGCGCTTCAATCAGGCAGCGGTATCTCAAACAGCTCGGTGAAGACATAGAAGACTGCGACCGCCAGAATCACAGCGAATACAGAAGCCATGAGCACGCTCTTGAGCCGCGCCATTGCACTTAGCTGACCCCAGGTACCGCTGACAACCGCCAGTCCGATAATGCAAAAGAAGGTGAATAGCGCAGTGCTCGGGATATAGCCGAATGCTTCAAAAATCAGGATATAGCCGGCGGCGAGGACAATGATGAGCCCCCACTGCGCCACATTCCGCACGCTTCCAGTCTCTTTGCTGGCCGGGGAACCTTCTCCGGCGGCTCGCCACTCGCGAATGTCCTTGATCAGGCAAGGAATGACCAACAGGACAATCAGCCCCGATATCAGCTTGGGAAAGAAGGACGCAGAAAGATCACCGGCGATCTCGACATTCCGCAGCGTTGTGGAAAGCGCGAACGCAGCCGCCGCCGTGACCAGCAGCACGAGATCAAACAGTGGCTTCCCGATATCACGTTGCATATTTCAACACTCCTAGCTTCCCTTTCTCCCAGGCTTCCCCAACTCCCAGGCTTCCCCAACTCCCTTGCTTCTCCTCAGGGCAGCAGCGAGGCATCGCCACTACCCGGTCTGAGGAGCCGGCCGTCAGGTCGGCTTTCCCTGAAGCGTTACTGCGCCAGATCACCAGCGGCTTCGGTCATCACCTCGGACGACTGCTCAATGAAGGCATCAAGTTCGTCGCCATAGAGTGGCGCAAGCTGGGTGCCAAGATTGGCTGCGGTTTCTGAATAGGAGCCGTCTTCAACGATTTGTTGAATCGCTTCGACCCACTTTTGCCTGACCTCGTCGGGTATGCCCTTGGGAGCAGCGATGCCACGCCAGACGGTCAGTGTCAGGTCATAACCGGACTCCTGGAAAGTCGGCACATCGGGCAGCGAGTCACTGCGTTGGTCATAAGTCATGGCAAGTGCCTTGAGACGCCCGGATTCCAGCGCAGAACGCAACTCGGCTCCACCCAACACGACTGCATCGACGTGGCCGCCCATTGCCGCGGAAATTGCCTCGGAGCCTCCCGGGTAGGGGATGATGTTGAACTTGGCATCGGTACGATTTGCCATGGCTACCGCAGCAATGTGTGCTGATGAGCCAACACCGGAGACACCGACCTTGAGCGTGGTGCCGGAGGTGGCAGCCTCCACCAGTTCTTCGAGATTCGCGTACTGACTATCGCCACCGACAGCAATGACATAGGGCTCTTCGACCACTTTGGCGATGAAGTCGAAATCATCATGACTGAAGGCAACATTGCCCATCGCCTCAAGCGTCAGCATGGCGTTACTGGCGGCCAGAAACGTGTAGCCATCGGGCTTTGATGCAACCGCGCGAGACATTCCGACAGCACCACCACCACCGGCAAGATTGCGAATGACCAAGTCCTCGCCCAGTTTTTCCTCCAGCAGAGGCTGCAGGGCACGTACGAAGGTGTCGTTACCGCCACCTGCCGAGAACGGCACGATCATGTCGATGCTCTTGGTGGGGTAATCTTCGGCCATTGCCTGCCCACCCACGGCTAGCGTCATCACAACCGTCAACATGCCAATACCAAGTAGCTTTTTCATTGTGTTCCCCTTGTCTCTTGCTGAAGGAAAGTACCCCTACCTCAGGAAGCGCTGTATCAATCGTCGAAGGACCTCAGCGCACTAGCGCGGGGCGCTTGGGGTCGAAGGCCCAGCCATCGATCAGGTACTGCATGGCCATGGCGTCATTGCGCCCACCGGCAGGCAGGCTGCGATATAGCTGATGCGCCTTGTCGATCTGCTCATAGTCAATCTCGATGCCCAGTCCCGGTGCGTCAGTGACGGCAACCCGGCCATCGACGATCTGTGGAGGATTGCGGGTAAGGCGTGCATCGCCTTCCTGCCAGATCCAGTGGGTATCAAGTGCAGTGGTACGCCCAAGGGCAGCCGCGCCCACCTGGGCGAACATCGCCAGGGAAATATCGAAATGGTTGTTCGAGTGAGAACCCCAGGTCATCCCGTGGTCCTGGCACAGTTGGGAAACACGAACAGCACCGGAAAGTGTCCAGAAATGCGGGTCTGCCAGCGGAATATCGACCGAACGCAGCATCAGGGCGTGAGCCATCTCACGCCAGTTGGTGGCGACCATGTTGGTGGCGACCGGCAGGCCGGTGGCGTGGCGGAATTCGGCCAGAATCTCGCGGCCGGAAAAGCCCTGCTCAGCCCCGCATGGATCCTCGGCGTAGGCGATCACGCCATGCAGGTCCTTGCACAACCGAATCGCCTCATCGAGTGACCAGGCGCCATTGGGGTCGATGGTCACTCTCGCTTCGGGAAAGGCTTCATGCAGTGCCGTGACGGCTTCAATTTCCTGATCGCCAGCCAGCGCGCCACCCTTGAGCTTGAAGTCCCTGAAGCCATAGCGATCATGCGCCGATCGGGCCAGCTCGACGATCTGCTGCGGCGTCATCGCTGCCTCGTCGCGCAGGCGATACCAGTCATGGACAGAGCCCGGCGTACCACGGCGGTAGCCAAGCGGTGTTTCATGGCCGTCACCGACGAAGAACAGATAACCTAGCACCTCGACACTATCGCGCTGCTTGCCTTCGCCCAACAGCTCTGCCACAGGTACATCAAGGAACTTGCCCATCAGGTCCAGCAGTGCCGCCTCGAGTGCTGCCACCGCATTGATTCGCAACTCGAACGTCCAGGAGCCTTGACCAAAAGCTTCGAAGTCAGCACGCCGTCCGCTGGAATGCAGCGATGCCACCATCGAGCGCAACTTGCCGATTGGCTGCCCCAGAACCAGAGAACGAGCCTGCTCCAAAGACTGTTGGATCGTCTCTCCCCCAGGCGCTTCCCCAACCCCTACATTTCCGGCGCTGTCCTCGAGAATGATCAGATTGCGCGTAAACCAGGGCGAGTGGGCGCCACCGATGTTGAGCAGCATGCTGTCGCGTCCAGCGACAGGTATGACCTGCATGTCGGTAATCGTGGGAGTTGCGTTGCTCGGCATATGCCATCCTCCAATGGTCATTTCGAGGCGCAGTACATCCGCTCTCGAGGAGATCTGAACGAGGCCCTGGAACTGCAACCACAGAGAAGTAGCAGCCCACCTCATGCCCCATAGATTGTCATACATAATATAAATAAAACCGTTAGACCTTAGATGGAAATAGCCTCGCTAGCGGCAAGATGTGAATGCGACAGCCCGATAAGTCCTGTTACAACTGACCTCTGTTACCACTGGCTCCTGTGACAACAGGCTTCCAACAGACAAACCATTCGGTAGCCTGACGTTCATTGCGGTATGCTGATGGCATAATCAATAGCCTGCTTACTACTACCTTATATCTACAAGGTGCCACATGTCCGACGCTGATGCCGTTTCCCCTGCCGAGTCTTCCATCCATCTTCCACCGCGGCCGACGCGGGAGGTGATCGAAACACTGGTGAAGGAGCTTGAACTACTGCTGGGCAAGCGCATTACCACGGCAGCGGGTATTCGTGAGCAGCACGGGCGCGATGAGTCATGGCACCACCCGTCACCGCCGGATGTGGTGTGCTTTCCACACTCGACCGATGAAGTTGCCGCTGTGGTAAAGGCCTGTGCAAGGCTTGGCGTGCCGATAATCCCCTATGGTGTCGGCACCTCGATTGAAGGCCAAGTCATTGCCCAGCATGGTGGTGTATGCGTGGATCTTTCGGCGATGAACCAGGTCGTCGAGGTGCGCCCAGAAGACATGGATGCGACGGTTCAACCGGGAGTGACGCGCACGCAGTTGAATGCCCATCTGCGCGCCACCGGCCTGTTCTTCTCCGTCGACCCTGGTGCCGATGCCAGCATGGGCGGCATGGCCTCGACCCGCGCCAGCGGTACCAACACCGTGCGTTACGGCACCATGCGCGAGAATGTGCTGTCGCTGACCGCCGTCATGCCGGATGGACGCATCGTGCGTACTGGCGGAAGAGCCCGCAAGTCCGCCGCAGGTTACGACCTGACGCATCTGTTGATCGGCGCGGAAGGTACGCTTGGCATCATCACCGAATTGACCGTCAAGCTGCATGGCCTGCCGGAGGCCATCTCATCTGCAACCGTGGCTTTTGAGGACGTGTCCGGAGCGGTCAATACCGTGATCGCCTCGATTCAATACGGCATTCCCATGGCCCGTATTGAACTGCTTGATGCGTTATCCATGCAGGCCGTCAACCGCTTCTCTGGGCTCGACTATGCAGAGAAACCCACGCTATTTCTGGAATTCCACGGCACCCACGCCAGCGTGAAAGAGCAGGCCGAAACCCTGGCGGAACTGTGTCACGACTTTGGTGGCAGCGATTTTGCCTGGGCAACCCAGGAAGAAGAGCGTCAGAAGCTGTGGCAGGCCCGCCACGATGCGGCCTATGCCGCCAAGCAGTTGCGCCCGGGCATGGAGTTCCTGGCAACTGATATCTGCGTGCCGATCTCGAAGCTGGCGGAATGTATCGAAGCGACTCAGCAGGATGTTGAAGAAAGCGGGCTGGTCGCACCATTGCTGGGTCATGTCGGTGACGGCAACTTCCACCTGGTGGTCGTGATCGATCGCAATAGCGACGAAGAAATGGCCACCCTGAAAGCGTTCAACGAGCGCCTGGTGCAACGCGCCCTGGCAGCCGGTGGCACCTGTACCGGAGAACATGGTATCGGACTAGGCAAACGCCGCTACATGGCCAGCGAACACGGAGAGGCCCTGAACGTCATGCGTGCTATCAAGGCGGCACTGGACCCACAGGGCATCATGAACCCGGGCAAGATGGTGTAGGCCGGTTCAAGCTCGCCATGTCATGGCGATAAAGTGCCAAAGTTTCGACACGTGATCAGATCATGTCGACACCATCGACATGACGGTGCGACGTGTCGATGAAACCCAATTTTATCGACACGTCGCACGTTAATGTACACCTGAGTAGTTGAAGCACACCCGAGTTACTGATCTGACACAATCGCCTTCAATGCCACCAGACATGCATCCACCTCGGCGATAGTGTTGTAGTGGGCCATGGAGATACGCGTTACCGAGGACAACCCAAGGGGGCGCAGGATGTTGCCAGAAAAGGCGTCGTTCTTGCGTGCATGGGTGCGAATGCCATGTTCCCCCAGCTTGGCCACGACGGTTGGCGCATCCATGCCATCCACGGCAAACGATGCCACTCCTTCCCGCCAAGGCGCATCAGTGCCACCGATCAGGCGCACACCAAGGAGTGCTCCAAGCCCTTCCACTCGTGGTGATCCCTGGATCAAGCGGGTTACCAACGCCTGCTCCTGGGCATGCATGGCCTCGCCTGCCGCCAATAGCCGCTGTCGGCGTGATGTCTCCGCGGTGAACTGTGCGCCTAGCCACTCCAGGTATGCGACCATTTCCGACACGGCCGCGAAGGCCGAAGGGTCGCGACTACCCAGCTCCCAGGCATCATCCGGCTTGCCCAGCAGGCGATCGTGATCGACACAGGCCAGGCGAGGCGACAACCAGGCATAGCCGTTGTTGAACTGGCAGAACGTCTTGTACATCGACACCACATAGCCATCGACGTCATAGTTCGCCACATCCAGAGCGCCATGGGGAGCATGCTGAATACCATCGACGATGATGAAGCAGTCCGGAGCGATGGCACGAATGGTCTCGGCGATGGCAGCGACATCCTGGGCCATGCCTGTCACGGGGCTGGTATGCAGGATCGTCGCCACCCGGGTATCCGGGCGCACTACCTTGGCATAATGCTCGGCTGTCACTCGGCCGCCGCCGGTATCAAAGGGGACCGTCAACCACTCTCTATCCGTACGGCGAGCCCACTGGGCAGTGCCATCGAAACTGGAAGGATGCTCCAGCTCGCAGGCCACGATACTGCCGCCTGCCGGTGCGGCATTGGCGGCCGCACGTATCAGCCGAAACAGGCACTCACTGCCGGTTTCACCACTGAAGATCACCCCATCTTGGGCACCGAAGAAATCGGCCAGTGCCTCGCGTCCGTCATCGACGATCTGTTCAATGGCACGGGAAGCGGCGTTGTCACGGTGAGCGTTATCCGGCACGGAAGCCACTTCCGCTACCCGCTGCACCACGGCCTTCAGCGTCAACGAACCACCGGCATTCTCGAAGAAAATTCGCTTGCCGGCATAGGGACATTGCTCGACATGATGGAAGCGCTCGCGGATCTCGCTCAGCAGCTCGGCAGAAAAGGCATTGTCCACCACGTCATGTGCGGACGTCAGGGTCAGCGTCATATAGAAGTTCTCCAGTAACCTGAATGAATCAAGCGGCAACACGGCGACTCATCCGCCAGCGACGCCACAAGGGAACGAGCAACGACAGCACCACCAGCAGACACAGCGCCAAAGACAACGGGCGGGTGAAGAAAGTGGTCAAGTCCCACTGTGCAATCTGCATGGAGCGACGAAAATTGACTTCCAGAATCGGCCCGAGGATCAGCGCAATCACCAGTGGCGCAGCGGGATAGCGCCAGCGTTCCATGAAATACCCCACCAGCCCGAAGGCGATGGTGAGCCACACATCAAACATCTCGTTGCGCAGGGCATAGCTGCCGACAACGCTGAACAGCAGGATCATCGGGCCGAGAACCGCCCCCGGCACCCGCGTCACTGCCACCATATAGCGGCACAACCACAACCCCAGGACAGCGAACAGCACGTTGGCGAACAGCAACGACACGATCAGGGTGTAGGTACTTTCGGCATGCTGGGTAAACAGGCTGGGGCCAGGAATCATGCCGTGAATGGTCAATCCACCGACGAATACCGCCGTGACGGCGTTGCCAGGAATTCCCAAGGTCAAGGTGGGGATCAGGGTGCCACCGGTCACCGCATTGTTGGCCGACTCCGAGGCGGCAACGCCTTCAATCTCCCCCTTTCCATAGCGTTCAGGAAAGGCCGAGTGACGACGCGCCTCGTTGTAGGAGATAAAAGCGGCGATGCTGGTCCCGGCTCCGGGCAAAATGCCGACAATGGAGCCGATCATCGAGGAACGCCACAGCGTACGCAGGCAACGTTTCAGGTCTGCCCAGTACGGCAGGCTGCGCCCTTGCAGGCTCTGAGCCTCACCCGAGAGCACACCGCCATCCCGGGGAATGCATAGGTTGAACGCCTGGGATACCGAGAACAGACCAATCAGCACCGGTAACAGGGGTACACCATCGAACAGTTCATTCTGGCCGAAGGTGAAGCGCTGAAGGCCAGTGAAGGTATCCAGGCCGACACAGGCAAGGACCAGGCCCAAGGCTGCGGACAGCACGCCCTTCACCGGTCGTTCGGAGACCACCCCGACAATGGTGACCAGGCCAAAGATCGCCAGCCAGGTATATTCCTGGGGCCCGAAGGCCAGGGCAATGGTCGATAGCGGCGGGGCAATGGCCAGCAGAACAAAGACACTGACCAAGCCGCCGAACAGCGACGCCAGGGCCGCCATGCCGATGGCCTCCCCTCCACGCCCAGCCACCGCCAACGGATAACCATCCAGAGCCGTGGCAATAGACGCATCCGTACCCGGTGTGCGCAACAGAATCGCGGTCACTGACCCGCCGAATACCGAGCTAACATACACGGCACCCAGCAGGATCAATGCCAGGTCCGGCGGCATATTGAAGGTAATGGGAATGCATAGCGCCACCCCCATGGTCGAGGAAAGCCCCGGCAGCGCACCGATCAACATGCCCGCCAGCGTGCCCAGCACCAAGGTCAGCAACGCCATCGGCGTCAACACATTGGCAAAAGCCGTCAATAGAATGTCCATGTGATGTCTCCGTCACTCTGGCTCAGCTGGCCAATACACCCGCCGGCAATGGCACCGCCAGCAGTCGGGCAAACACCTGATAGATGGCAAGACTGAAGCTCCCCGCCAGCACCACTGCCGGTAGCCAACGCAGCCTTGCCAGCCAGCGTAGGTTGAAGACCAGGAACAACGGCAACACAACGAAGGTACCGAGCGGCTCCATCAATACAAGCAAGGCCAGTAGACTCAGGCACCAGAGGGCGAGGCGCGGACCATCAAGCGGCGCAGGCCGCTCGTCCGGCGCATCCCGGCGGCGGGTAAGCGCCAGCCAGAGGCATGCCACGATACCCAGTGATGCACTGATGATGGGGAAAAGCCCGGCATCGCCACGCATTCCCCAGCCGATGGCGATCACTGCCAGGCAGAGAGCGCCTCCCGCCAGAGCCACCACACGGTCAATGCGTTGCAGCGTCATCATTGCTCGATCCACGGATTCTCGTCCCAGAGCGCCTTGAAGCGTTCCTGGCTAGCCTCCAGCGACTTGGCATATTCCTCGCCATACAGTGGGTCGAGCGGCATGTTGAGCCTGGCAAGCTCGGCTTCGAACTCAGGGTTCTCGATGACCTTTCGCGTCGCTTCAAGCAATTGGGTGTAGACCTCGTCTGGAACACCAGCAGGCAGCGCCAGGCCACGCGAAGCCGAAGACATCACGTCATAGCCCAGTTCCTCACCGGTCGGCACATCAGGAATCGCCTCCATCCGCTTGTTTGACCACACCGCCAGGCCTCGAACATCGCCCTCACTGATATGGGTAGCGGCTTCCGACATGTTGCCTTCGAAGGCATCAATATGGCCGCCGAGCAGGGCTGCTGTCGCCTCGGCATTGCCATTGAAGGACACAAAGTTGAGTTCGATACCGGCATCATCGGCGAAGTTGAGCGCGGCAAGATGATCATCGCCACCGACACCTTCGTGGGAGACGGTGACCGAGCGCGGCTCGGCCTTCACCGCTTCGACCAGTTCACCGAGCGTCTGCCAAGGGCTGTCTGCTGCCACTGCCAGCACGCCTGGGTCGGTGACCACATTGGCCAATGGCTGGAGGTCATCCAATGAATAGGCCACGGTTTCCGCACGAGTGAAGGGGTGGGTTTCCACCGAGGGGGAGTTGATCAGGCCAATGGTGTAGCCGTCAGCATCGGCATTGGCCAGATAGGTCCAGCCCAGTTCGCCGCCCGCCCCCGGTTTGTTGACCACCACAACGCGCTGCCCGAGTTCTTCTTCAGCATATTTGGCGAAGATGCGCGCCATGGTATCGGTGCTGCCACCCGCACCGAAGGCCACGATCATCTCGATAGGCTTGCTGGGGTAGTTGTCTGCAAGGGCCTGATGGGAAAGCCCCAGCACCATGCCCAATGCGACCAGGGCCACTCTTGCGTGATAGCGATTTCCACGATAGCGGCTTCCGCGGCAGGCACTGCTGCGATGGGGAATGCCGCGAGAGGTCATCGAATGTCTCATCTTGACTCTCCTGATTGGTGTTATTGGAAGGAGTCTTGTGCCGATTCACTATAAAAGCCCTGGAAAGATGAAAATAAGCGAATTAATTTCACCTACATACATTCGATAAATTCACCAAAGGTGTTTCATGCTGACTCTGAAGCAACTGGAAAGCTTCGTGCAGATCGTCGAGCTGGGTACCTTCGAGCGAGCCGCGCAACGGCTCAATACCACCCCTTCGACCATTTCCAAGCGCATTGGAGAGCTCGAGGACACCACGGGAATGGTCCTGTTCGATCGGTCTCGGAGAGGGGCACAGCTGACCGAGGATGGAGAACGCTTGCTCGAGCACGCACAGGCGACCGTCCACCAGGCTCAGCGCATCCTCGAACTCAAGCGCCAGCCGACACAGTTACGCCGTATCAGGCTCGGATTGACCGACCTTACCGCGCTGACCTGGCTACCCGGCTTTCTAGGCTCTTTCACCCAGGAACGCCCCGATATACGCCTGGATATCACCATCGACATGAGTCGAACCCTATATCAGCAGTTTCAGGACGGTGAGCAGGATCTAGTGGTCATTCCCTCGGCACCCGATGCCTTTGCCCAACCCGGTATCGTGTCGCGGCTGGTGGGAGAGGTGGAAATGGCGTTCATGGCTCGCCGAGGACTGGTTACCGATGCACGCCCAGTCAGCTTGCGAGCTCTGGAACACTACCCGCTGGTAGGGCAAGGCAAGCGCTCTGGCTATGCTCAGCATGTCAATCACTGGCTGCATCAGCAGGGTGCCTCTGGCCCCAGCCTGACCGCCGACAACCTGCTGGCATTGGTGGGCCTGATCAGTGCAGGCCAGGGTATCAGCGTGCTGCCTCGCCGTTGCGTGGAACACCTGACGAGAGGCAACTCATTGGAAGTCATCGACACGACGCCATCATTCCCCTCTCTTGGCTATTACGCCGTATTTCGCGATGGTTCGCGTCTCAAACTGATGGAAATGCTGGCCCAGCGCCTGACAGAAGCCGCCGACTTTACCCAGCCTTTCTTTGTGGCTCGCCAGGGAAATACATGAGCGGGAAGTGACATGAAAGTGGCGTTCTGGCACTACTGGCCCTGAATCGCCGCCACGGCAGCACGTGCAGCGGCACTGACCGCCACGACCAATGGCACGTCGAAGCGCGGTTGCAGGCGGAGAGCCGAGGCTGAAAGAGGCCCTCCGCCCATGATCACGGCCTCGGCGCCATCCTCATCAATGGAGACCTGAACCGCCTCGGCCAGGGCGGCATCAAGTGCTTTAGGGGATTGCACCAGTTGCGTGGGATCGCCCGGTGTCACCCGGGTACCGCGATAAAGGTCCGCATAGCCGAGATCGGCCGCTTTCTGGCGAAATGATTCGATCAATCCCTGATCCGGAGTAACCGTCACGATGCCGAATGCACGCCCACCACGGGCAGCTTCATGAAAGACTTCTTCGCCAATGCCGAACACGGGGATATCGACAGCCTCTCTCAATTCTTCGAGCCCGGGGTCACTGAAGGCCGAAACAATGATGGCCACCACCCGTTCATCCTTGGCCGCCTCAACGCCAATGGCAACGACTCCTGATGCTGCCTTGGTCATGTCTTCCGGTGTCGTCAGCAAAGGGGGAGCCGAGCTATTGCTGCGTTCGATCACATTGGCCACACCGATGGTTTCATGACGGGCCAGATTGGCCATCGAGTGAGTCGCCTCAGTATTCGAATTGGGATTGATCAGGACGATCGAGGGCAGGGCATCGTCATTGTTCAAGGGCAGTGTTGGGTCATCGGACGCCAGGGCGATACTGGACAGGAGACATGCGCCAAATAGGCTACCACTGGTGAATACGTTGCGGATCATGGCGCTACACATGCTGGAGAAGAACGGTCTGGGCATCGCGGGGATACTCCATTTATTGTCATTATGTTCGAGAAATGCGCCGACACACGCTATGCAGCGCTGCAGCCAGGGCTTGGGTGGCCGGGCCCGCATCATCACGCCTGGCATAGACCAGGAACAGTTCCTCGTGCCGACGACCACCTTCGTGCAAGCATAGCGGCTTGAGGCTGCCAGCTTCGAGCTCTTCCTGAATATGTTCGCTGGGTAGCCAGGCGAAGCCTAGACCATCCTTGACGAACTGAATGGAAGTCCTGAGGTGGGATACCGTCCAGCGCTGCTCGGCCACCAGCCAGCCGGCATCCTGACGGCGCTTGATGCCAGTGTCGCGCACCACGAACTGACGGTGGTCACGCAGATCATCCGGAGTCAGCTCTCGTCCCAGTTGGTGCAGTGGGTGGTCGGGATGCGCCACGGCGATGAATTCCACTTCCAACAGAGATTGCCCCAGATAGCCCGGCGGCAAACGGTTGGTAATGATCAGATCAGCCTCGCCATTGAACAGGGCCTCATGGGTACCGGAAAGCACCGATTCAATCAGTTGCACTCGGGTGGAGCGGCTCTCTGGAACAAAGGCGGCCAGGGCGCGACTGAGCAATACGGGAGGAAAAATGATCTCTACCGCCAGACGCACTTCGGTTTCCCAGCCTTCTGCCAGATCATGCGCCAGCCGTTCCAGGGCGAGCGCTTCATCGATCAGTACTCGCGCACGACGCAGCAACACCTCTCCCGCGGGAGACAACTCGGCCTTGCGCCCTCGCATGGTCAGTACCTCGACAGGCAATTGCTCCTGCATGCCCTTGAGCGCATAGCTCACCGAAGACTGACTCTTGTTCAGCGCTTCCGCAGCCTGGGCAAAGCTGCCTTCGTCGACGACAGCCTGAAGCGCAGCCCATTGTTCGAGGCTGATCCGGGGAATCCTGTTGGTCATGGGGCTCATCCATCGGATTTTCCGTTCATCATGCGCTAAAACCTTCAACCATTCCTCTACTGGCCTTAGGTAAGCTTGCTTCAACACTGAAGAACATCCAACGAGGAGGTTCACCATGATGCTTCGTCGTGCCAACGAACGCGGTTATGCCGACCACGGCTGGCTGCGCTCTTTCCATACATTCTCCTTTGCCAACTACTACGATCCGCAGCATATGGGCTTCCGCCAGCTGCGTGTGATCAACGAGGACAGGGTCAAGGAGGGACATGGCTTCGGCGCTCATTCGCACCAGAACATGGAGATCATCTCCTACGTGCTGGAAGGCGAAATGGCCCACAAGGACAGCATGGGTAACGGCGCCACCATGCAGCCAGGCGATGTCCAGCGCATGTCGGCAGGTACCGGTGTCGTGCATAGCGAGTTCAACCACTCGGACGATCAGGGCCTGCATTTCCTGCAGATCTGGATCGAGCCGAAGGCGCTCAACATCGCACCGGGATACGAGCAGAAGGCCTTTCCCATCGCGGAACGTCGGGGTAACTGGCGCTTGCTGGTGTCCGAGGATGGGCGTGATGGATCGGTCAGCATCAATCAGGACGTCAATCTCTACGCCGGCATCTTCGATGCAGGCGAAAAGGCTGAAATACCGACAGTGCGCCATGCCTGGCTACATGTTGCCCGGGGAGAGGCAGAGGTCAACGGCCAACGGTTCAGTGCAGGGGATGCCGCTGCCTTCGAGCCTGGTGAAGCCATCGAAGTAAGCGGCAAGGACAATGCCGAAGTCCTGCTGTTCGACCTGGCGTAGCTATTTCATGTGAGTAAAAATCGATGTGAGTAAAAGCCGAACAGGGCCGGGGTATCCGGCCCTGTTCTTTGCTGTGCTTAGGCGGGAGATATTTCACCAGGCTTTGCACGAAAAGTGCCTGACACATTCCATACAGATGTTTGCCCTTAGCGGACAATCATTTTGCCTGCACATTTGAAGCTGGTAGGGTTCTGCCACTCGTCGCGATGGACTGCGGCGCCCTTATTCGACACAGCCCTATTCGGCGCAGTATTGAGGCAAACACGATGACGACTGAAAACGTCTCTCGATCCATCCCGGAGAAGCAGTTCTTCGGCCACCCACGATCCCTTGCCACGCTGTTCGGCATGGAAATCTGGGAGCGCTTCTCCTTCTACGGTATGCAGGCCATCCTGCTGATCTATCTCTACTACGAAGTCAGCCGCGGTGGCCTGGGCATCAGCCAACCCGTCGCCATCGGTATCGTCGGTGCCTACGGCAGTAGCGTCTATCTGGCATCGATCCTCGGCGGCTGGTTCGCTGATCGGGTCTTCGGTGCAGAACGTACGCTGTTCTATTCCGGCATCGTGGTCATGCTCGGTCATATTGCGCTGGCCATCCTGCCTGGCGTGCATGGCGTTACTGCCGGCTTGATCTGTGTCGCGCTGGGCAGCGGCGGGGTCAAGGCCACTTGCTCGTCACTGGTCGGTTCATTGTATGAACCCGGCAGCGAGCGCCGCGATGCGGGTTTCTCGATCTTCTATCTGGGTATCAACGTCGGAGGCTTTGTCGGCCCGCTGTTGACCGGGTTGCTGCAACAGAACGCGGGTTTCCACTATGGCTTCGGCATCGCTGCCATTGGCATGGCGCTTGGCCTGACCCAGTACACCTTCGGCCGCAAACAGTTGCCGGCGTCACAGAAGACCGCCCCCAACCCGCTGGAAGCCGGAAGGCTCAAGTATTATGGCCTGGCGGCCATCGCCCTGGTCGCTGCGCTGCTGGGGGCCGTTGCGTTGGGCTGGGTTCGCGCCGACAACCTGTCTGACGTACTGCTGGTCGTCATCGCCATCGCCGCTGTGGCCTATTTCGCGATCATCCTCAGCTCGCCCCGCATCACTGCCGAAGAACGCCGTCGCGTACTGGCGTTCATCCCGCTGTTTCTGACCAGCGGTGCCTATTGGGCGCTGTACAGCCAGTCCTATACCGTCATCACCGCTTTCTTCGATCAGCGTGTGGACCGCAGCGTGTTCGGCTGGGAAGTGCCGGTCGGCTGGCTGGTCTCCGCCCAGGCGTTGACCGTGATCGTCCTCTCCGGTGTCTTCGCCTGGCTGTGGACCATCCTCGGCAAGCGCCAGCCCAGCTCGGCCAGCAAGTTCGTCATCGCCATGTTCGTCATCGGCCTGACCTTCCTCGGCTACCTGCCCTACCTGGGTGCCGAAGGTGCTGCCATGCCGCTGTTCATGCTGGTAATGCTGTTGCTGGGCTTCACTGCCTCCGAGCTATGCCTTTCCCCCATCGGGCTGTCGGTGACCACTCGCCTGGCTCCTGCCGCCTTCCAGACCCAGATGATGGCGCTGTTCTTCATGTCGCTGGCGCTGGGTTTCGCTGCGGGTGGCTCACTGGGCACCTTCTACACGGAAGCCAATGAGGAGAATTACTTCATCGTCATGTCTGGGATCGGTATCGTCACGGCGCTATTGCTGATGCTGTGCCTGCCGTTCATCAAGCGAGCCTCTCACGGTACGGAATAAGGACACATCATGCGACTCCAGGACCACCGCCTCCCCGGCCTGCATCTCGTCGATCATCGCATCGAAGTCCCTCTGGACTGGTCCCGACCGGAGAGTGGCGAGACCATCGAGGTATTCTTCCGCGAGGTCTGCCACATCAACCAGCGTGATGCAGACCTTCCGTTGCTGGTCTACCTTCAGGGCGGGCCTGGAGGCAAGTCACCCCGCCCTTCCGAGAACGGACCTGGCTGGCTGCTGGAAGCGGTCAAGCATTTCCGGGTGATACTGCCCGATCAGCGCGGCACCGGACGCAGTTCCCGGATCACGGCGACCACCATGGCCGCCTTCGACAGCCCCGAGGCCGGTGCCGACTACCTGGCCTGCTTCGATACCCATGCCATCATCGCCGACCTCGAACACATTCGGAACGAGGTCTATGGTGGCGTAAGCTGGCAGACACTGGGCCAGAGCTATGGTGGCTTTCTCACGCTCAGCTATCTGTCCTGGGCACCGCAGGGGCTGGAAAGATGTCTTGTCACCGGAGGCATTCCGAGCCTGACACCGGATGCCGATAAGGTCTATCGCCTCACCTACCAGCGCGTGCTGCGCAAGATGTCAGCGTTTCGCGCCAACTTTCCGGAGGACGGCCCCAAGCTGGATGCCATTGCCGACTTCATCCAACAGCATCAACCACGCCTGCCCAATGGCGACCCGTTGACGGTCAGGCGCTTCCAGACGCTGGGAATGCTGCTGGGCATGGGCGACGGTGCCGAACGCCTGCACTGGTTACTGGAGGAAGCCTTCACCGATGACAGTCAGCAGGAGCTCAATCATCACTTCCTGGTGGAGGTGATGCACCACACCGGATTCGACGAGAATCCGCTCTATGCCGCCATCCACGAGCACATCTACGCGACTCCCGATACGCCCTGCGACTGGGCGGCACAACGCCAGCGGGAGCAACATTCTGAGTTCGCAGAGTCCCACCGACCACTGCAACTGACCGGCGAGATGATCTACCCCTGGATGTTCGATGAGATCCATGTCCTCAAGCCGTTCCGAGATGCGGTGCACTGCCTCGCCCAGAGGCGCCTGTCTCGGCCCTTCTACGACCCCGAGCGGCTGGCGAACAACCAGATCCCGGTGGCGGCGCTGATCTACTTCGATGACATGTACGTGGATGCAAAACTGTCGGTGGCCAGTGCCGAAGCGATCGGCAACCTGCGCTACTGGATCACCAACGAATACGAACACGACGGCCTGCGTCAGGATGACAGAGTGTTCAAGAGGCTTGGCGAACTCATCGCAAATGCATCATGAAAAAAGCAGGCGGATGGCAACCTGTCATCCGTCCGTTTTCTTCTTGTACGACACACCACCTGCGCCGTAATGCTGCTTGTCCATTTCGCTGATCATGACGTGAATACTTTCCTTCGGTGAACCGAGCGCCCGCTGGCAGGCTTCCGTGAGCTCATGAATCAGAGCTTCCTTCTGCTCGTCACTGCGGCCTTTGAGAATATTGATGTTGATGATTGGCATGGTTTTTTACCCTTGATCATTCAATGTAAAACCAGTCGTCATGAGACTTCTGGCATTGCGCCAGCCGATGTTACCTCACCCAGAGATACATCCAGAGGTACTTCGTTAGAGATACTTCGTTAGAGATACTTTTTATAGAGACACCAAGGCTCGATACAGCACAGTTTGTGTTGGCGCCGCATATATCTGAAGGCTCTTCAGCGCATGTATGATGGCAAGAACACGTCTCGAGAGGGCATGGATGGCGTCTATTAACAGCCATAAATGTACATACATTTGCCTCGACTTACTCTGTCACATTCGCCACATTCAGAATGCCTTGAGAGAAAGCACCTTGAGAAGACAAGGATAAAATCCAAATAATCATTCTATTATCAATAGAATAATCATATCCCTTGTAAACTCGATAGCTCCTGCCTCGCACTAAAATGATGCAGGCGCTAAAAATAATGTCTATACATAAAATTCAATAATCACAACGAACAATCCCACAGTGGACGCAACAATGAAGAAAACCAGCGCCATGTCATCGGCAACCAGCGATGCGCCACGTCGCGAGCTTCCGCATCCCTTTGTCATTCTGTTCTTTCTTGCCATTGTAGCGACGGTGGCCACTTATCTGATCCCTAGCGGCGCCTATGAGCGCGTGGTCAATGATCAGGGCCGCAGCATCATCGTCAATGGCACCTATCAGATGACCGATAGCACGCCCATCGGCCTGCTCGACTTCTTCAATGCCTTGTTCCAGGGCATGAGCGCGGGTTCCTCGATCATCTTCTATCTGATCATCATTGGCGGCACCTTCGGTGTGTTGCGCCAGACCCGCGCCATTGAAGGCCTTGTTGCCTTGATTCTGCGCAAGCTTGCCGGTCGCGAGATCCTGATCATCCCGATCATGATGGTGTTCTTCGCCACTTGCTCCGCCACCTACGGCATGATCGAAGGCAGTATCATCTACATCTTCATCCTATTGCCGCTGGTCCGCCGTGCTGGCTACGACGCCATCGTTGCCGCCGCCATTCCCCTGATCGGCACCGCCATCGGCTATACAGGCTCCTTCCTCAACCCCTTCAACGTCGGGGTTGCCCAGACCATTGCCGGGCTGCCGCTGTTCTCCGGCATGTCATTTCGAATTCTGTGCTGGGTGATACTGGTCAGTCTCAGCGCGGGTTATGTGATGCTCTATGCCCGCCGTGTGCAGGCCAACCCGCTACGTAGTTATGTTCATGACATCGTTCATGACACCGCGACTGCGGATGCCGACGATGCTCCTGCCATCGCTGAGCTCAATCGCCGGCACCTGTGGATTCTCGCAGCCTTCGCCATTTCCCTGGCTGTCGTGATCTATGGTTCCAGCACTCTCGGCTGGTACCTCAAGGAAATGGCTGGCATGTTCTTCCTGCTGGGCATCGTCACAGGCATCCTTGGCGGCATGAAGGTCAACGACATCGCCCGGGCCTTCTCCAATGGCTGCAAGGACATGATGGAAGGTGCTCTGGCAGTAGGCCTGGCCTACACCATTGTGGTGATCGTGCAGGAAAGCCAGACCATCGACACCATCATTCACTTCCTCTCCGATATCGTCAGCGGCGCATCTTCCACGTTGGCGTCACTCGGTATGTTCGCCGCCCAAAGCCTGATGAACTTTATTGTCACTTCCGGTAGTGGCCAGGCAGCGCTGACCATGCCAGTCATGGTTCCCTTGGCAGATCTCGCGGACGTCAACCGTCAGGTGGCAGTGCTGGCTTTTCAGTTCGGCGATGGCATTTCCAATGCCTTCACGCCTACTGCTGGCTGGTTGATGGCGGGACTGGCCATTGCCGGTGTTCCCTGGAGCCGGTGGATGCGTTTCATGTTGCCATTGATCGTTGTTCTCTATGGCACCTGTGCCGTACTGGTACTAATCGCCAACCAGTTCATATGGCCTGCAGCCTGAACCACTCTCATTCATGACGGAGCTTTGCATGGTCGCGATGCCTACAGAAGAAAGCCTGGCGATGATAGAAAGGCTGATTGCCTTCGATACCACCAGCAGCCTCAGCAATCTTGAGCTGATTGACGACATAAAGGCCATGCTGGAGGCAGAAGGCATCCCTTGCACTCTGGTGCACAACAAGGAAGGCACCAAGGCCAATCTGATTGCCGAGATAGGCCCTCAGGATACTCCCGCCATCATCGTCTCCGGTCACACGGATGTGGTACCTGCTGATAGTGCGCAGTGGACAGTCACGCCCCCTTTCCAGGCCCGCCGTCTCGATGGCCGCCTGTACGGCCGGGGCAGCGCCGACATGAAGGGCTTCATTGGTATCGCGCTGAGCAAGCTGATCCCCCTGCACCATCAGTTGAAGACCTCCAGTGTGATATTGGCCCTGTCCTTCGATGAAGAACTCGGCTGTCTGGGTGCTCCGCTGATGATGCCGAACTTGAGGGATCTGGCACCGCGCCTGCGCGGTGCCATCATCGGCGAACCCACCGAGATGCGTATCGGCAATGCCCATAAGGGACATATCGCGGCTCGCGCGACGATCATTGGGAAGGGTGGCCATTCGGGATATCCGGAGCGAGGCATCAACGCCATCGACCTGGCAGCGGAACTCATCACCCACTTGCGCCGCTTTGGCATCCAGAAGCGCCTGGACCAGCGCGACTCACGCTTCGACCCTCCCTACTCCACCGTCCATACCGGTTTGATTCAGGGCGGCAGTGCGCTGAACAAGATTCCCGATCGCTGTACCTTCGACTTCGAAATGCGCACGTTGCCCGACCAGCGACCTGATGAGTTGCTCGACCAGGTACGAGAGGCCTTTCCTGATGGACTGGCTGAGGATATTCAGCCGCTGGCCCGACAGGCCAGCCTGGAGCTGGAATGCACAGGCCAATATCCCCAGCTCAATGAGACATGCAGCAGCTATCTGCACTGGATCGCTGAGTTGACTCAAGGCGATGCCACGCCGATGCCCCTTGGTTTCGGCTGTGAAGCCGGGCTGTTTGCTCAACTGGGCATTCCCGCTGTGGTTTGCGGGCCCGGAAGCATTCACCAGGCACACCTCCCTGATGAATACATCACACTGGATCAGATCTCTGCCTGCGAGGCATTTTTCGAGCGCCTGATCACCCATTTGCACGCCGGTCTTCCTTCATTCAACTAGTGCTTCATGCGGAGAAATCGTCCATGTCAGCCACGTTTTCCTCGGCAACCACGTCATTCGCCCCCAATAGCGCGGGACAAAAAGTCACCCCGGAGATCTGTGCCGCCTTTCAGCGGGATGGCGCAGTCTGTATCCGTGGCCTGTTCGATGCTCGGCTACTCTCCGAGCTTGCTGAAGGTATCGAGCACAACCTCAACAACCCTAGCCCCAGGGCCAAGGTCGCCAGCCAACCGGATGACCCAGGCTGGTTTTTCGAGGATTTCTGCAACTGGCAGGACAACCCGGCCTATCGCCGTTTCATTTTCGAGTCAGGGTTGGGGGAAATTGGTGCAAGACTGATGGATAGCCGTCAGGTGCGCCTTTACCACGACCACCTGCTGGTCAAGGAGCCTGGCACGCGCCAGCGCACGCCATGGCACCAGGATCAGCCGTACTACAACGTGGAAGGACAGCAGAACGTCAGCATGTGGATGCCCGTGGATCCGGTTTCCCGGGAGGCCACGTTGGAATTCGTGGCCGGATCACACAAGGGCCCCTGGCTGATGCCGCGTACCTTCATGGACAATGAAGCCAAATGGTTTCCGGAAGGCTCATTGGCAGACCTGCCGGATATCGAGGCCAATCGTGAGCGTTACGATATTCTTGGTTGGGAACTGGAGCCTGGTGATGCCGTGTTCTTCAACATGCTGACCTTGCACGCTTCCGGTGGCGTGAGTGGCAGCACCCGACGTCGTGCCTTCTCCGTGCGCCTGCTCGGCGACGACATGACCCACGCACCACGCCAATGGACCACGTCCCCGCCCTTCCCTGGACTCGACAAGGAACTGCTCGCGGGCGCCCCGATGGAGCACCCGCTGTTCCCTCTACTGCATGGCCGAGATGGATAGCGCAGGAAAAACCAAGGCCTGCACGACCTAGGACGTGCAGGCTACCTCTTCGCCGATGCTGCTCCGAGCTCCATCAAGTGCAGCCTGCATTCTCTGCACCTGTCCGCGGGTAAACATCACCATCGTATCGTCATCGACATAGTCCATGAAATTCATGAACATATCGCCATTCGGCCCGTTATCGCAGGAAATACTGGGGAAGGTCGGCTTGCCACTGTTGGGCCCGGCCTGATTGGGAGTGTCATCGACAAAGTCACTGCCTGAACAACCATCACCATCGTCTCCCCAGATATGGCGCAAGTTCAGCCAATGGCCGACTTCGTGGGTGGTCGTGCGACCAAAATTGGAAGGGGCTCTGGCAGTACCCGTGGTACCAAAGGCGGTATAAGTGATCACCACGCCGTCGGTGACGGCTGGCCCACCCGGGAACTGAGCATATCCCAGCAGCCCGGCCCGCAACTGACAAACCCATATATTGAGATAGCGATCCGCCGGCCAGGCATCCTGACCACCACTGGCACTGGATTTGACGCTATCGTCGACATCGAAGCTGTCATGCGGAGTCTGGGTGCGGGTAATGCCCTCGGTGGGATTACCATCAGGATCGACCGTTGCCAGGGCAAACTGGAGTCTGGCGTCACCTGCCAGTTCAATGAAGGCTTCAGGGATCTGCTCACGATCAGGGTTCTGTTGGCGAAAATCCCGGTTCAACACGGCAATCTGGCTATCAACCTGTTCGCGAGAGATGTTCTGCTCAGAGGTCTGGTAAACGACATGCACCACCACCGGAATCCTTGTACACCCTTCACGTAATGGAGCACTTGAACGCCTGGCACGATAAGCCAGCTCCTCGAGCTGTGCCTGTCGCCGAACATAATCTGGATCACTATCGAGCAGGCGATGATGTACCTGCATTGTGCCACAGCCACGGCAGACTGCCGCCGAAGATGTCTGCTGATTGTCAGCCATGATGATCCTCCTTTGATCTGCGTGTTCAGTGATCCCCACCGTCTCCTGGCTGGAGTGACTGCTGTTGTGACTGTTGTTGTGACTGTTGTTGTGACTGTAGTACAAGGGTATCCGCTGTTACCTGGATGATCTGGTAGTCGCCCTCCCACCCCGGCAACGTCAAGCTAAGCACCTGACCGACACAGCTCCAGTGTCCTTCAGACTCGCATTCAAGCCTGTCGTCAGGGGCCCCTTTCAGCAGCATGGCATGACCATCGGCATTCAGGTACAGGCGGCGACGCGGCTGGCGCCTTGGGGCGATATCGGCTGATATCTCGCGCCATACCCAATGGCCAGGCTGCTCCTGCTCCTGAATCTCCACCCATTGTCTCGCCAATTGCTCGGGAGAAAAGCGGTCATTGCTCATGCTCGGTCTCGCTGGTAGTGGAACTTTGCTCACTCAGCAGTGGTGACTCCTGCCAGCTTCCAGTGATCTTCACTCCATGCGACTCATTTACCCGTATAAAAGTGCCTGAAAAAATCCACTTCATCTCGAGCGAGATTCACCCTAATATTGCCAACCTGCTGCATACAGCATGACTATTGCGGAATATTTCATACTTTTCCAACAAAGCACTTCCCGCAACATCAAATACTGATACGGACCATTTCTGTTCTATTAACTGCGGATTACAGCTTTTTACCCTGCAGAACGCGGCAAGTTTCTTGTTTGTCTCTCGCAATGGCATTCTGCATGCCTTATACTTTGGTCGTAAATTAACCACCTTCAATCATCATCTCTGGCCACCATCCGGCGCCGGGAGGTCATCATGCCGTTCAAGATTACTGCCATCCGAGCACGCTACCCGCGCTTGGCAGAGCTCGCCCTGGCCCTCGGTGGGTTTGGTATCGGTACCAGTGAATTCGTCATCATGGGGTTGATGGAGCGCGTTGCAGGCGACCTTTCCGTCAGCGCTGCGGATGTCGGTTATGCCATTTCCGCGTATGCACTAGGTGTCGTGGTAGGTGCGCCACTGATTTCAGCGCTCGCAGCCCGAGTGCCACGACGCACACTGCTGATATCCCTGATGCTGGTGTTTGCGCTTGGCAATATTGCCAGCGCAATGGCACCAAGCTTCTGGTCCTTCGTCGCGCTCCGCTTTATCGCTGGACTACCCCATGGCGCCTATTTTGGTGTTGCCGCACTGGTAGCCGCTGCCGCGGTCCCCATTGAAGAACGTGCACGGGCTGTCAGCAGGGTCATGTTGGGCTTGACCACAGCGATCGTGATTGGTGCGCCACTGGCTACCTGGGCTGGTCAATGGATGGGGTGGCAGTTCGCCTTCCATGCCGTCGGGATCATCGCGTTCATCACCATGGGCATGATCCGCCTGTTCGTGCCGCGCCAGCCTCACGATGTCGAGGCCAGCCCAAAACGCGAGCTGACTGCCTTGGTCAAGCAACGCGTGCTCTTTACGCTAGGAGTGGCGAGCATCGGCTTCGGCGGCATGTTTGCCGTCTTCAGCTATGTCGTGCCGACCCTGCGCACTCAAGCCGACATGCCTGAAGTGGTAGGCCCGTGGGTACTGGCCATCTTTGGTATCGGCGGCATCCTTGGCAACCTGATCGGGGCACGCCTGGCGGACAGGAACCTGATGAAGGCTGTGCCGCGCATCCTGTTGTGGTGCCTGCTGGTGCAGGCAGGCTTTTATTTTGCTGCCAACAACCTCTATACCGGTATTCTGTTCGTCGGCCTGGTCGGTACCAGTATGGCTCTTGGCCCTGCTCTGCAGACCCGCTTGATGGATGTGGCCGGAGATGCCCAGACCATGGCTGCCTCCATGAACCACGCAGCCTTCAATTGCGCCAATGCGCTCGGAGCCTACCTGGCCGGCGTGACCATCAAGGCCGGCGCCACCTGGTCATCCAGTGGACTGGTCGGCGCAGCTCTGGCTCTTGGCGGAATCGTGGTGTTCTACATTGGCTTGCGCATGGAAAAGCGCAGTGACCGGCGCAAGGCGCTGAAGATGAGCGATAGTGCCGACTAGTCAGTCGCGTTCATCTTCCATCACAGATACCGCCACCCGGATACCGCCATCAGGCGGTATCTTTGTTTTCATCGGAGCCCCTTGCCACTTGTTGCCGCAAATGCCGATGAAGGCGTCGTCCCCGCAGCAGGGCCGTCAAGGCACCGCCCAGGATGACGACCCATAACGCCAACCATAATGGTTCGTCACGCCAATCCCACATAGGCGCGAAGACAGCAATGATGCAAGCAGCTGTCAGTACCGCCATGCGCTGAGGCTTGGCCATGGGACCACCGAAATCGCCACGATGACCGAGACTGTCGGCAAAAGCACGCGCGTAGGCCGTCAGAATGGCCATCGCGGCGGCAGCCCAGCCCAGGGCCGGAGAGCCGATGGCCAGCCCAGCGCCCACCAGAATGACGGCATCTGAAACCCGGTCAGGCACTTCATTCCACAGAGCCCCTGTCGGTGAGGCCTTGCCGGATTCGATGGCGATCATGCCGTCGAAAAGGTTGCACAGCAGCCGCCCCTGCATTCCCAGTACAGCAACCACCAGCAACAGGACTCGCCCGATACCTTCGGCACCATGGGATATCCACAGCGCCAGACCAGCTATCGTCGCCAGAACCATGCTCAGTTGCGAGACCTGGTTAGGCGTAATGGATGTTCGTGCGAGGCGCTGGCTGATGGTTCGAGCCCAGGAAGTATCGCGACTGGCCAGTGGTCGCCGATCACCGTTCTTCATCAAAGGATTTCCCCCGAGAACGACGCCGGTTTCGTACCAGCGTCAGGTTATACAAGGAGACATAGCTACTCGATACCAGCAGAGGCACCGCCACAGTAGCAACAATGGCAGGAGTTCCTGCCACCAGGTGTAGAGCAACCAGCAAGGCCGCCGACCCTGCCACAGCAACCAGGGGTGGCAACCATAGTGCCGTAACGCCTTCGCAACGCCGATTGATGGTCTCGACAACACGCTTGAGATACAGCGTCAGCAGCGCAGAGAGGGCACCCTGCAGCAATGCTGCCCGCCACATCTGTGAGCTTGCATGGTCATGATTGGCCCAGGCCGCCCAGGCACCCATGGCCATGAAGGCGACCAGCATGTGCAGTGGCGTGCTCGAAAGCCGTGCTCTCACGATGCCGACCAGAAATAACGCACGACATGAAAGAAGATCGGTGCAGAAAACACTACAGAATCAAGGCGATCGATAAAGCCGCCGTGCCCCTCGATCAGGTGGCCCCAATCCTTGATACCTCGGTCTCGCTTGATCGCTGACATCACTAACCCCCCGAAGAAGCCCAGCAGGGCAATCATCAGTGCCAATACAGCAGCTTGCAGCACACTGAAAGGGGTCATCCAGGCCAGGACAGCCCCCACCAGAGTGGCACTGAGAACCCCGCCAGCAAAGCCTTCCAGGGTCTTGGATGGCGACAGGTTGGGAGCAATCTTGCGCCTCCCCAGCAGCTTGCCCCAAACGTACTGGAGAACATCGCTCAGCTGCACTACCACGATCAAGAAGGCGATAAGCAGAACATTGCGGCCCTCATACCCCGGGATATCCAGGCTCAATAGTGCCGGTACGTGGGACACGCAGAAGACACAGATCATCAATGCCCACTGCACTTCACTGACACGTTCGAGATAGCCGTGGCTATCCCCACGCAATGTAGAGATCACAGGCAATAACAGGAAGGCATAGACAGGAATGAAGATCGAGTACATGCCATAGTACTGCTGCCAGATGAACACATATTGAACCGGCAGCACGACAAAAAATGCCAGGGCCAGTGTCCAGTGATCAGCGCGCCGCGCAGGTATCAGGCTGATGAATTCACGCAGGGCAGAGAAGGAAGCAAAGGCAAACAGCAACACGACTCCCGTGCGGCCCCCTAGCAGAGCCACACCCATCAGGATCGCCATGATCCACCAGGAATGAATGCGCTGATTGAGGTTCTCGATCACCTCATTGTCACCCTGGGGCGAGAATCGCCGCTGCAGGACATAGCCCGTCACGCTAGCCAACACCAGAATGCCCACAATCACACCAAGCAGGGTGACAAGCCCAGCAGGAACCATCACATTGCCCATCATTGGGTCCACTCCCTGGCACTCGGATCAGACGAATTGGAAAGCGCAAGCAATGCCCGCTCAGCTCTGGCCAAAAAGACAGCCTTGTCCTCCCCTGCTTCAAGTGCCAGGGGAGCGCCATAGGTCACAGTGCACAACAACGGAACCGGGACTATCTCGCCCTTGGGCAATACGCGGTTGAGATTGTCGATCCACACGGGAATCAGCTCCACCTGTGGATAAGCCTTCGCGAGATGGTAAAGGCCAGACTTGAATGGCAGCAGCGGTGTATCGCCAGTATTACGTGTACCTTCTGGAAACAGAATCAGGGAATCCCCGTCTTCCAGGACCTTGCCCATCTGCTCAAGAGGATCGTCTTGGCGCTGCTCAGGACGACGGTCAATCAATACGGCGTGGAACACATCTTGAATCAGGAAACGACGGATAGCAGAGGTCTGCCAATAGTCTGCACCTGCCACAGGGCGGGTCTGCGCGCGCAGGCGTGGAGGCAAGGTCATCCAGATCAGTACGAAATCACCATGACTGGCATGGTTGGCGTAATAGATTCGCTGCTTCGGCAATGGCTCAATGCCCTGCCATACAGGCCTGGCAGCGGTTACCAGGCGTGCCAGCAGACGCACCAGCACCCCGATGCCGACCGCGCCCCATCTTTGCAATATCCCCTGCATGTGCTGTTCCCTGTGCATATCAGGCTTGGTTCTTATGCCAGAGCTCTGAGCATGTCCATTCTGACCAAGTCCAGGATAGCCTGGCTACAGTCTCTCAAGGTTTTATGCGATACTTCGCGCCCTTCACCCCTAGCATCCAGCATGGACCCTGATCATGTCCCAAGGCACGCTGTTCATCGTTTCTGCCCCCTCCGGCGCCGGCAAGACCAGCCTGGTGCGCGAGCTGATCGAAAGCCTCGACGGCATTCAGGTGTCGGTTTCACATACCACTCGTGACATGCGCCCAGGCGAAGTAGATGGAGTTAACTACCATTTTGTCGATATGGCCACCTTTGATGGCATGGTGGAGCAAGGCGATTTCTTCGAACATGCTCGCGTATTCAACAACTGCTATGGCACCTCACGCAGTGCAGTGGAAAAGCTGCTCGCCGCTGGTCAGGATGTAATCCTGGAAATCGACTGGCAAGGGGCACGCCAGGTTCGCTCACAGGTTCCTGAAGCTGTCTCCATCTTCATTCTGCCCCCATCCAGGGATGAGCTGGAGCGCCGCCTGTCGAGCAGGGGAACCGACGACCATCAGATAGTGACGGCCCGCATGCATGAAGCCGTCAGCGAGATGTCTCACTACGCCGAATATGATTACCTGGTGATCAACGACGATTTCACTACCGCACTTGAAGAATTGCGGGCCCTGATCATTGCACATCGCCTGCGTACACCTCGCCTTGCCCAGCGCCATCAGCCACTGCTAAACGCCTTGCTCTCCGACTGATTTTCGCCTTACCAGGGGCACCTTGCTGTACAACACTCAGTCGACTGGCGTCAGAATCTTGTCAGAACCGCCTGAACTCAAGTAATCTAGACTGTCTCTTCGCAGGTGCAACCCCGGGCGCTGCGCGCCGCCGGGGCATAGCTCGTTAAGTTGCTCGTTAAATCGGCACCTGCCAGACACACTACATGTCACTTCAGGAAGGGCCCCATGGCGCGAGTTACCGTTGAAGATTGTCTGGAACACGTAGAAAACCGCTTCAAGCTGGTGATGATTTCCTCCCGGCGCTCACGTCAGCTGTCTCGCGGCTCCCGCGATGCCTTGCTGCCCTGGGAAAACGATAAGCCCACGGTCATGGCACTGCGGGAAATCGCCGATGGCCTGATCGATGACAGCGTTCTCGATGAACCTGTCGAAGCACCACGCAGCTTCCGCCCTGCCTATACGGCCTCGCCCGCCGAGGAGTGATGTCCACCATTTGTTCTTGAGTGAGAGCACTTGAGGGACCCTCATCTAGATCAGGGCACGCCGTATGTTCACCATCGATGATCTGTCCGACCGCCTCGGGGGCTACCTGCCCGCCGAAGAAATTAAGCAGGTCAGGCGTGCCTTTTACTATGCCGAGCAGGCCCATGATGGGCAGAAGCGCCGTTCTGGTGAGCCCTATGTGACTCACCCGCTGGCGGTTGCCAATATTCTGGCCAACATGCACATGGACCATCAGAGCCTGATGGCTGCCATGCTGCATGACGTCATCGAAGACACTGGAGTATCCAAGGAAGCGCTGGCTCAGCAGTTCGGTGAGCCCGTGGCAGAGCTGGTTGATGGCGTCTCGAAGCTGACTCAGATCACCTTCGAGGACAAGGCCGTCGCCCAGGCCGAAAACTTCCAGAAGATGGTGCTGGCGATGTCACGGGATATCCGCGTGATCATCGTCAAGCTTGCTGATCGCCTGCACAACATGCGCACGCTAGGGGCACTGCGTCCCGACAAGAAGCGCCGCATCGCCCGCGAGACCCTGGAGATCTATGCCCGGGTTGCCAGCCGCCTGGGCATCAACACCATCCGTGTCGAGCTTGAAGACCTGTCATTTCAGGCCATTCATCCGATGCGTGCCGAACGTATCAAGCGTGCGGTAGCCAGTGCTCGTGGCAATCGCCGTTCGGCCATTCGCCAAGTACAGAATGCAATCCAGTCTCGCCTGGATGAAGATGGGCTCAAGGGCACAGTCATCGGGCGTCAGAAGCATTTGCTATCGATCTATCGCAAGATGCGTGATCAACGCAAATCCTTTGCTGAAATCATGGATGTGTTCGGCTTTCGCATCATCGCTGATGACGTGGACAGCTGCTATCGCATCCTGGGGATGGTGCACAACCTGTACAAGCCGGTGCCAGGGCGTTTCAAGGACTACATCGCCATTCCCAAGGCCAACGGCTACCAGAGCCTGCATACCACGCTGTTTGGTGCCAGTGGCATGCCGATCGAAGTACAGATTCGTACGCGGGAAATGGAAGCCATGGCCAATAACGGCATTGCCGCGCATTGGCTGTACAAGGCTGGCCAGACTGACAAGCCCATCGCGGAAGGCAGCCGCGCCAGGGCCCGGCAGTGGGTCAAGGGCCTGCTCGAGATGCAGCGCCACGCCGGCGATTCCCTGGAGTTCATCGAGCACGTCAAGAACGACCTTTTCCCGGACGATATCTACGTGTTCACGCCAAAAGGCGACATCATGGAGCTGCCTCAGGGCGCAACCGTGGTCGACTTCGCCTATGCCGTGCATACCGAGATCGGCAATAGCTGTATTGCCTGTCGCATCGATCGGCATCTGGCACCCTTGTCATCTCGCCTGGAAAGCGGCCAGACTCTGGAAATCATCACTTCTCCGGGTGGCAAACCAAACCTTTCCTGGCTCAACTTCGTTGTCACGGCCAAGGCGCGCTCGGCCATTCGCCATGCCCTCAAGCACCGCCAGCATACAGAGGCGGTTCAACTGGGGCGGCGCCTGCTGACCAAGTCCCTGGCCGAGTTCGACATCAACTTCGAAGAGATAACCGAAGCCACCATGGACCAGCTGCTCAGCGAGCTGGATCTCAAGGACAGTGATACGCTGCTGGAAGCCATCGGTCTCGGTAACCGCGTCACTCATGTGATCGCACGGCACCTGGTCGAGCTACATCGCGGCGAAGCCATCGACGGTGACGCTGCCCATCCGGCAGTTCATGGGCCGATCACCATCAGCGGTACCGAAGGCCTGGTCATCAAATTTGCTCGCTGCTGCCACCCCTTGCCAGGCGACCCCGTAGTGGGCCACTTGTCAGTAGGCAAGGGGATTGTGGTGCATCGCGCCGAATGTCGTAATCTGCATGAGCTCAAGGGCGATCCCGAAAAGCTGTTCTCCTTGAGCTGGTCCGACGACATTGACGAAGATTTCCCTGTCGCCCTGCGCCTGGAAGTCGAGAGCCGCCGTGGTCTGGTAGCCGAATTGGCTGGCTTGATCACCGATGCCGATGCCAACATCGAAAGAATCGGTATCGAAGAGCGTGACGCGCGCCTGGCGATCGTCAATCTGACGCTCCTGGTTCGCGACCGCATTCATCTGGCCCGTATCATCAAGCGACTACGCAACTTGTCCCATATCGGCAAGATCACTCGATTAGGTAACTGATAAAACCACTGCCCCGGCTATCGCTGTGGCGATGGCCGGGGCGATGTTTTTTTCGCTGCCGACCTCCATCGGCATCCTTCAAGGAGCAAACAATGAGTAACAAGGCCATCATCAATACCGACAAGGCCCCTGCCGCCATCGGTCCTTACTCCCAGGCCGTGAAGGCCGGCAATACCGTGTACATGTCTGGCCAGATTCCTCTCGACCCCGCCACCATGGAAGTTG
The DNA here is from genome assembly GCF_008329985.2 of Halomonas binhaiensis. NCBI lineage: Bacteria > Pseudomonadati > Pseudomonadota > Gammaproteobacteria > Oceanospirillales > Halomonadaceae > Halomonas > Halomonas binhaiensis. Next base: position 4,761,053 of record NZ_CP038437.2, on the reverse strand, counting down.
TTTCCGAGGACTTTGAAGCCCAGGCTCGCCAGGTCTTCGCCAACCTCAAGGCAGTCTGTGAAGAAGCAGCTGGTTCTCTGCAGGACATCGTCAAGCTCAACCTCTATCTGGTCGACCTGAGCCAGTTCGCCATCGTCAACAAGATAATGGAAGAGTACTTCCAGCAACCGTATCCGGCCCGCGCCGCTGTGGGTGTCCGCGAACTGCCGAAGGGCGTTCAGGTGGAAGCTGAAGCGGTCATGGTCATCGGCGACTGACTCTACCGCTGACAAGCGCTGGCTGCCGACGGTACTCGCGGCCCCCGCTGACCTGCATGTAAGCTTATCCCTGCATGCAGGTTTCGGTCAGTTGTGTTCCGACGGCAACCAGCCTTCTATTGATCCATCGCTGTCTGGGAATGGCTCGCGGCATCACGCCGCCGCCTTTGGCGCACAGGCCTTTGTCATATTCCTGGGTGTCGAGTATTTCCCATGCGACTGTTTCTGGCCCTGACACCACCACTCGCCTTTCGCCAGCGCCTGGGAGCATTGGCGGACAGACTGCAGGCTGAATTAGGCGGGCGCCGCATCCCGGACACCAACCTCCACCTGACCCTGGCATTTCTCGGCGAACAGGATAGCGAGACTTCAGAACGCCTCACCGCCTGGCTGCACAACCTGGAAGTCTTTCCCTCCAGCCTCGAGCTGGATCACCTGGGGCAGTTCACAAGACCTGGCATTGTCTGGATTGGCCCGCAGCACCCACCCGATACGCTGTTGGAGCTGCGGGCCGGGCTATCCAGAACGCTCAGCAGCATGGGCATAGCCCATCAGCCACACCGTCACTTCATGCCGCATATTTCTTTATTGCGCAAAGTGCATTCGCCAGTGCTGCAGGCCACCCATCTCCCCGAGGGTGGCCTGCGCTGGCATTACGATCAGGTACATCTGGTCCAGTCGACCCTGACAAGCACTGGTAGTCACTACCTGTGCCTGGCGTCTTCAACACTATCTCGCAGATAATCCTTCATCCCGCAGAGAGTCCTTCATCCCGCAGAGAGTCCTGCCACGAGCCGAGTCAATGTAGCAAGTGAATGTGTAATTCAGGCCCGCTCTGGTTTGAGAAAGCCGCCCTTCTTGAGCACCTGTGCATAGCCGTCGCGATAGTTGGGGTAACGAAAGCGATAACCGCTCTCGATCAACAGGCTGGAATCACAACGCTTGCTGGCCCGGCGCCGCAGCGGGGACTGGATGATCTCGGTGGTTTCGACCTTCAACTGCTTGGCCAGCCAGCTCATGACGTCATGCAATGGAGCAGGGTCGGAATCACTGGCCAGATACAGCGGCGCGACGCTTTCTTCATCGGCACTCTTGCGAATCAAGTGCGCCAATACGCCTGAACAGTCATCACGATGAATACGATTGGTGAACATGGTCGGGGAGGCAGGAGCGATACGCCCTTCACTGACCTGGCGAATCAAGCGATCACGTCCGGGGCCATAGATACCCGAAAAACGTACCACGGTACCCGGCAGAGAATGTTCCAGTAATGCCTGTTCGGCTTCTCGCATCAGAATCCCGGAGAAGCCACTGGGTTCAGCTGGACTCTCTTCGTCCACCACTTCGCCATCCTGTTGCGCATAGACGCTGGTTGAAGAGACGAAGAAAACACGGCGTGGTGGCGTCTTGTGCTTGGCCAACACGGCCAGCACTGCCTTGAGTCCATCTGGATAAGCCGCACGGTATGCCTCTTCCTCGAAATGATCGGCACTGACGACATAGACCACGAAGTCAGCAGAGGGTAGAGTTTCCAAGGCATCGGGATCATTGAGGTCCAGGCTCACACCCTCAATACCCGTATCCACAAGTCGTTCAGCATGACGACGCACGCCAATCACCCTGTGGCCCTGTTCGAGCAGTTCGCTTCCCAGCTTCGTGCCAATATCACCGCAGCCGAGAATCAGTGTCGTTGTCTTCACCTGTACCTCGTCCCCTTGATATAAAATCCCTATTAGAAAAGACGCCCCAACCCTAAAACTTGAGATTGCCCTGGCGCCACCATGACTCTAACAGAACTCCGCTATATCGTAACCTTGGCTCAGGAGCGCCATTTCGGGCGTGCCGCAGAGCGATGCTTTGTTTCCCAGCCAACTCTCTCCGTAGCAGTGAAAAAACTGGAGGAAGAGCTTGATGTCGCACTCTTCGAGCGCTCCAAGTCCACGGTACAGGTCACCCCTTTAGGCGAGAAAATCGTCGAACAGGCCCAGCGCGTGCTGGAACAAAGCAGCATCATCAAGGAACTGGCTACTGCCGGTCGAGACCAGCTGGCCAGCCCGTTGCGCATTGGTGCGATCTACACCATTGGTCCGTACCTGTTCCCGCACCTGGTTCCAGAACTGATCAAGAGTGCGCCCCAGATGCCTCTCTACATCGAAGAAAGTTTCACCGGTGTACTGCGCCAGAAGCTACGCACCGGCGAACTGGATGCCATCATCGTGGCTCTGCCATTCACCGAGACAGATGTCGTGACCAAGTCCCTTTACGATGAGGACTTCGAAGTGTTGATGCCGGCCGATCATCCCTGGGCCAAGCGTGATGTCATCGACAAGGAAAACCTGCTCGATGAGCGTCTACTGCTGCTGGGCGAAGGCCACTGCTTCCGCGACCAATTGCTCGAGGCCTGCCCGGCCATCAGCCGCAAGCTCAACAGTCCCGACTCGACCCTCACCGCTGAAGGTGGGTCGCTGGAGACCATTCGCCATATGGTCGCCTCGAAGCTCGGCATCACGGTACTCCCCAAGTCCGCTATCGGGACCAGCCACTACGAGGACGGCTTGCTGATCAGCCGGCCGTTCATCGACCCGCCAGGACGTACGGTTGCCATTGCCTGGCGTGCCAGCTTCCCGAGACCCAAGGCCATTGATGCCGTAACCGAAGCCATTGCCCGCTGCCGTGCAGCCGAGCCCAAGGCTGCCTGAAGTTTGAAACGCGACGCTTGAGACGCAATACCTGATACGCCATACAAGGACAGGAAGCATGCACAAGGAGTCCATGTGAGTAAACTGAGCAGCCCGGTCACGGCGCTGAAGGGGGTCGGAGAGGCCCTGGCCCTCAAACTTGCCCGGCTCAAGATAGCGAGCATTGCTGACCTGCTGTTCCACTTGCCGTTGCGCTATCAGGACCGCACTCGCATCACCCCCATTGCCACTTTGCGTAGTGGCCATGAAGCCGTCGTCGAAGGAGAGGTCGCCGCAGCCGAAGTGGTGCGCGGACGGCGGCGAAGCTTGCTGGTACGCCTGCGCGATGGTAGCGGCATTCTCAGCTTGAGGTTCTTTCACTTCTCTCCCGCCCAGCAGCAGCAGTTCCAACCTGGAGTACGGGTGCGCGCCTTTGGCGAGGCCCGCGCCGGGGCAACGGGGCTTGAAATCTATCATCCCGAGTATCGCCTGCTGGGTCACAACGAACCCCCGGTAGAAGACCACCTTACGCCCATCTACCCCACCACCGAAGGCCTCAACCAGGCGCGCCTGCGTGCCCTGATCGACCAGGCTATGGAAATTCTGGAATCGGCTCCCGATGCCTTGCCGGACCATATTCCTGAGCATCTGCGTCAGCGCTTTTCTCTGCCACCGCTGCTGGAATGCCTCAAAACGCTGCATCACCCACCACCGGACAGCGATGCCGAGGCTCTCAGTCAGGGCCTTCACCCAGCCTCTCGCCGACTGGCCATGGAAGAACTCCTTGCCCACCAGTTGAGCTTGAGAGAAGTGCGCCTGCGCATTCAGCATGATGGAGCGCCAGCACTCCCCAGCGGACGCAGTCTCAAGACCCGCTTTCTCGCTCAGTTGCCATTCTCGTTGACTACCGCTCAGCGTCGGGTACTTGATGAAATCGGCCAGGATCTGGCTCGTCCAGCGCCCATGCTGCGTCTGGTACAAGGCGATGTCGGCTCGGGAAAGACAGTGGTGGCAGCAATGGCAGCCTTGACCGCCATTGCCGGTGACTGCCAGGCAGCCTTGATGGCCCCTACGGAGTTGCTGGCAGAGCAGCACTATCGCACTTTCTGCAGCTGGTTCGAGCCGCTGGATATCGATGTGGCTTGGCTATCGGGCAAGCTCAAGGGCAAGGCACGCCTTGATACCAAGGCCGCCATCAGCGATGGCCGGGCACGAATGATCATCGGAACCCACGCCATCTTTCAGGATGATGTCAGCTTCCAGCGCCTCGGTTTGGCCATCATCGATGAACAACACCGTTTTGGCGTGCATCAGCGGCTATCGCTACGAGAAAAGGGTGAAGCTGGCGGCCTTACTCCACACCAACTGGTCATGACAGCCACCCCTATCCCGCGTACGCTCGCCATGAGTGCCTACGCGGACCTGGATGTCTCTGTCATCGATGAACTGCCCCCGGGGCGCACACCTGTCACTACCGCCGTGATCAGCGACGAACGTCGCCCAGAGGTCATCCGCCGAATTCGCGCGGCATGCGCCGAAGGTCGGCAAGCCTATTGGGTATGCACCCTGATCGAGGAATCCGAAGTACTGACCTGCCAGGCTGCCGAAGTCACCAGGGAGGATCTTGCCGAAGCTCTCCCAGAGCTATCCATCGGGCTTGTTCATGGGCGTATGAAAGCCAGCGAGAAAGCCGAGGCCATGGATGCCTTCAAGTCAGGGGAACTGGATCTTCTGGTCGCGACCACGGTGATCGAGGTCGGAGTGGACGTCCCCAATGCCAGCTTGATGATCATCGAAAACCCCGAGCGCCTCGGTCTGTCGCAATTGCATCAGTTACGTGGCCGAGTAGGGCGAGGAAGTACCGCAAGTTTCTGCGTATTGCTCTACCACCCCCCTCTATCACAGACATCGAGACAACGCCTGGCCGTCATGCGTGAAACCACCGACGGCTTTCGTATTGCCGAGCGCGACCTGGAGATTCGCGGGCCTGGTGAAGTACTGGGAACTCGTCAGACGGGGCTTGCCCAGATGAAGATTGCCGATCTCGAGCGTGATGCCGATCTACTACCACGTATCACGCCATTGGCCGATGCCTTGCTGGCATGGGACGCAAATGCCGGACAGCCATTGATTCGTCGTTGGCTGGGAGAAGAAGCGGGTCGTTATGGCCAGGTATAAGCTTCAAGCCACGAGCTGTAAGCTTCGAGCTTCGAGCTTCGAGCTTCGAGCAGATCGGTGCTGCACCATGGGACACGGACAAGAGCCAGGGTTTGAGGTGGGTTACAGCTTCTAGCTTCTAGCTTCTAGCTTCTAGCTTCTAGCAGTCAATGCTGCCTCATCGGACACAGACAAAAGCCAGGATTCGAGGTGGGTTACGACTCTTAGCTCGCGGCTCGTGGCTCGTGGCTCGTGGCTCGTAGCTCGTAGCTCGTAGCTCGTAGCTCGTAGCTCAAAGATGCTTGAGCAGGCGCTGCAACCGATCCAGATCCTTGGCATCACCCACCACACGCAGACGCCCATCAACCAGGGCATCGAGAAAAGCACGCTGAGTGGGGCGCTTGAGTAGTGCGACTGCGCTCTGGGCATCACGAAAACGCAGTTCCAGATCAAGGTCCACCGGAAGACCCGGCTTGCTGATCATCTCGTCCTGACTCATTCGATAGTGGCGGGCGATGGAAAGGTCCTCGGTAGCAATACCCCAATCCAGATCACCCATCTCTGCAAGCCGTTCACGGAAACGTGGTTTCTTTCGGTTAGCACGTTTCAGCATGACACCCAACAGCCACAGCATCAGTTTCAGCGTCATATCGCCTCGAAGTTCCGCTCACTATCCCAAGGTCACAATCCCAGAGGACACAATGCGCGGCCCGGTTTCCCGGGCCGCGATGTCACACGTCTCAGTAGCCGTGACTGTTACCAGCCGATAGCTTACTTCGCGACGGCGTCCTTAAGCCCCTTGCCAGGCTTGAAGGCAACAGTCTTGCTTGCAGGAATGGCCAGAGGCTGGCCGGTTTGCGGGTTCTTACCGGTGCGGGCGGCACGCTCGCGCACGGTGAAGGTGCCGAAGCCGATCAGCGCCACATCCTGGCCCTGTGCCACACTACCTGTGATCTCATCGAGAATCACGTTCAGCACTTGACTGGCCTTGTCCTTGGAAAGATCAGCACGCTCGGCAATCGCCGCAGCGAGTTCTGGCTTGCGCATACAGCCCTCCTGAGTTTGGCATCACCGGAAAAAATGTCACCGGTGTCATTCTTATACCTTCATATCCTTTATTAGATCCACCGTCCATTCATGCCACTGAGGCTTGATACGCAACTCAACGATAAAACATGACGGAAAAGTGGCACTTGCAACGACGCTACGTCCTGCGGTCCAGAGCCGAACGAAGGTGTTGACCCATCTAGCCTAGCAACGGCGGGGCTGAACGCGCCAGTTCGACTTTTCGACGAACACATCTACCAGTCAACGCAAAACCCTGAAGTTGGCCGCTTTCATCCTCGGCTAGCGCCGTCATATCTTCGCCGTCAGCTTCGATGCGCCACGTCACTTGCTCATGGATCGGAGGCAGCGATACCACTGGCAGCAACGGCGTCTTGACCAGCACGGGCCATGGGCCGTAGCGAACCTGGGTAGGGTTGCCAGTGAGCGTTGCCGCCAGCGCTTTTACCGAGGCCTGCAATGGCTGGACATACATGGCGTTGATCCCATCCACTGAAGCCACATCACCCAGTGCGTGGATATTTTCGACACTGGTGGCCAGGTAACGATTCACCCGAATGCCATCTGGACCAGCATCGATGCCTGCAGCTTCAGCCAGCTCAACGCGCGGTCGCAGCCCGGTGGCAATCAATACCAGATCAGCACCGATCCCTTCACCATCATCCAGGGTCAGATCGACATCCTCGCCCGCCGGGTGAATCGCTGTCACCAGACGGCCGTAATGCAGATGCATGCCAGCGCGCAGGAATGCCTGCCCCAGGGCCAGCCCCAGGGGTTCCGGCAACAGACGCGGCAGCAGGGCTCGTTCGGGACCGATCAGAGACACGCTGTGTCCACCAGCATGCAGGTCGTTGGCAAACTCACAGCCCACCAGGCCGAGTCCAATAATGGCAATTCGGGCCGGTCGACCCAGCGATTCAAGTGCCGCATGGAAGATACGATAATCATCCAGATCATTGATCGAGAATACTCGCCCCGCAAGTTGCTCCGACAACGAGAAGGGCGGTACAGGCACCGCTCCGGTGGCAATGACCAGATTCCCGTACGGCAGCCTCTCAGGCCCCAGCACCAGCTCATGGGCAGCACAATCAATGCTGTCCACTCGCGTACTGGAACGCACCACCACGCTCAGTTGATCGGCAAGTTCCAGGGCAGAGCGCGCCGCCAGCTTGTGGGGAGGCAAACGCTTGGCAAACCCCGTCGACAATAGCGGCTTGGAGTAGTCATCGGCGGAATCTGCACTGATCAAGGTGATAGGACGGCTGCTGTCCAGTGTACGTACCTGACGAGCAAGACCGATGCCAGCCATGCCGGTGCCGATGATGGTCAAGGGAGCTTGCATTGTGGTTCCTTCATGTCCTGATGGCGCTGAAGCCGAGATGTTACACTATGCCAACGCTGGGACAGCTGACAAACTGCACTCAGCCTCACACTGAATGGATCGTCCGCTGAGAGGACCGTCCTGTCGTATCGACCGCTTTACACTGGAATCCCCGAAGCTCCATGGCACAAGACCCGCACTGGCATCCCGTGTCCACCGCCCGTCCTAGAATGAGTGTGGCCTGGTGGCATTGGGTCGCCTCCCGTGATTCTCTGACTCACCGTCTGATCCAAGCCGCTGGCGAGCACCCCTTTCGTGTCCAGCTGCTCAATGAAGGCAGCGACCAGCCCTATCGCGACGAGTCCATGGCGCTTCTGCTCCCACCAGAGCGGCGCACCTGGGTGCGCGAAGTAGCACTGTGCGTCGACGATACTCCCTGGGTCGTGGCACGCTCGATCGCACCGCTGGGTTCACGCCATGCAGCACCATTTCGGAGCCTGGGCGAGACTTCGCTAGGCAGTTGGCTGTTTCGCCAGCCGGACCTGGAGCGTGGCCCCATCGAAATCAGCCATGCGCCACGTTCGATACAGGGACATACTGGCTTGTGGCAACGCCGCTCGGTATTTCGTCATTCAGGTTGGACGGTGCTGGTCCAGGAAGCTTTCCTGCCACAGATGGCCGAGGCCCTGGGACTACCCTGCTGAAGCATTGCCGAACTGGCAAAGCGTTCCCTGCCGCGCTAGTCTGGCCCAGCGCATTGTTATCAAACGTTCTTCTCAAGGAATCTCTCATCAAGTGTCTAGGCGGCCCCATCACGGCATCCTGGCCCGCTCGACGAGCTACTTCAGAGATTCCCTAGCGCTCTTTTCAAACATTGTCATCCCGTGCATCGTTTTTCGATGCACGGGATGACACTGAAACAATCTACGAGAAAGCCCGATGGACCGATCCCTGCTGCGCCCGACTGGACTGCTGACCCGTTTACCTGACTTCCTCGCCCTGATGCGCCTGGATCGTCCTATCGGTACCTGGTTGCTGATGTGGCCAACCCTGTGGGCACTATGGATCGCTGCCGAGGGTGTTCCGCCGCGTGACATCCTGCTGATTTTCGTGGCAGGGGTATATCTGATGCGTGCAGCAGGCTGCATCGTCAATGACTATGCGGACCGTAACTTCGATGGCCATGTCAAGCGCACCAGGAACCGTCCATTGGCTACCGGACGCATCAGTGAACGTGAAGCCAAGGTGCTGTTCGTCACTCTGTTGCTGGCCGCTTTTGTGCTGGTCTGGTTCACCAACGGTTTCACGGTCTGGCTATCATTGATCGGTGCCGCCCTGGCCGCCACCTATCCGTTCATGAAGCGCTACACCCATTTCCCCCAGGTCGTGTTGGGTGCGGCTTTTTCCTGGGGTATTCCCATGGCCTTCGGTGCGGTACAGGAAACGGTGCCCCCTGTGGCCTGGTGGTTGTTCTTTGCCTATGTGCTGTGGACCGTAGCCTATGACACTCAGTACGCCATGGTCGACCGCGACGATGATCTCAGAGTCGGCATCAAGTCCACTGCCGTATTGTTCGGCAAATACGACTGTCTGATCATTGGCCTGCTGCAGATTGCCACACTGGTGTTGTTGATCATCGCCGGGGGCCAGCTTGGCCTGGGAGGGTTCTACTGGCTTGGTCTGGCCGGTATGGCTGCCACTTTCATCCATCAGCAGCGCCTGATCCGCGATCGTGATCGCGACCGTTGTTTTCAGGCCTTCCTCAACAATCACTGGTCTGGCCTGATGGTCTTTGCAGGTGTCGCGCTCAGCCTCTATCCAGGGCTGTAAACGGAAAATATGGCTTCAAAAGGCCCTTTTTCTGGGATTTCTGCGCGTTTCACGCCAGACTGTAACGTGACTGTCATAAATACATGCTGTCATCTTCACCGTCCTGTCAAAAGTTCCAGATCACGAGGCCCCCAGGATGACTGCTAAAACCGTACTGATCGTCGACGATGAAGCGCCGATTCGCGAGATGATCGCGGTGGCCCTGGAAATGGCCGACTATCGCGTGATTGAGGCCAACAATGCCCAATCCGCCCATGCCATGATCGTCGACCATCAACCTGACCTGGTGTTGCTGGACTGGATGATGCCCGGTACCAGTGGCGTCGAGCTGGCACGCCGACTCAAGCGTGAGGAAACCACGGCGGAGCTTCCCATCATCATGCTCACCGCCAAGGGCGAAGAAGATAACAAGATCCAGGGACTGGAGTCCGGCGCGGATGATTACATCACCAAACCGTTCTCACCCCGTGAGCTGGTTGCGCGGCTGAAGGCCGTACTGCGTCGGGCAACGCCGCGTGGTGTCGAAGACCCCGTCGAAGTCGATGGCCTGATGCTGGACCCGGTCAGCCATCGGGTCAGCATTGATGGCAAGTCCCTGGAAATGGGCCCTACCGAATATCGCCTGCTACAGTTCTTCATGACACATCAGGAGCGTGCTTACACGCGCGGCCAGTTGCTCGACCAGGTATGGGGCGGGAATGTCTATGTGGAGGAACGTACTGTGGACGTGCATATCCGTCGCCTGCGCAAGGCACTCGGTGAGCCGCATCAGCAATTGATCCAGACGGTGCGTGGCACCGGCTATCGCTTCTCGGCCAAGGTCTGAAGGGCCCTGGCGTTGGCTAAGGTGCAGATCTGAAGTGGGACGCCTGTGGCGACGTGAGTTCTGGCGACTGGCTATTCTGGTCGCCGTCGGCGGCATTCTTGGCTGGCCGTTTTCTCTGTCGACCATTGGCATCATCCTGGGTCTGGTCATCGCCCTGATCTTCCATTTGCGTCAGCTGCATGCCATGTATGACTGGCTGACCCACCGCCCGCAGCAGGAGCCCCCAACGGCCAGCGGCGTCTGGGGTGAACTGTTCGATCGCCTTTACCGATATCAGAAAGGCCAGCGCATCACTCAGCGACGCCTGCGCTCCACGCTTCAGCGTATCCAGGAATCTTCAGAGGCCATGCGCGACAGCGTGGTCATGCTGGACCGTCATGGCGACCTGGAATGGTGGAACAGTGCTGCTGAGCGCATGCTGGGGCTCAAGGCTGCCCTGGATCGCGGCCAGCACATCACCAACCTGTTACGGGACCCGCGCTTCGTCAGCTACTTCAACGCCCGAGACTATCGTGAGCCTCTGTCGTTACCTTCCCCTATCGACGAGAACATGATGCTGCAGTTCCAGATCACCCTTTACGGTGATGATGAACGCCTGCTCATGGCCCGCGACATCACTCGGCTGCATCGCCTTGAACAGATTCGCCGGGATTTCGTGGCCAATGTATCCCATGAACTGCGTACTCCACTGACCGTATTGACCGGTTACCTGGAAACCTACAGCGATATGGCCGACATGTTGCCGCCTCGCCTGGGCCGAGGTATCGAACAAATGCAGGGCCAGACCCAGCGCATGCAGCATCTGGTCGAAGACCTGCTGCTGCTGTCCCGGCTGGAGAATGATCAAGGGGGTAGCGATCATGTGCACCTCGACCCCGCCTCTCTTCTGAGTGCAGTACAGCGTGATGCCCAGGCCCTGTCCAATGGCCGTCAGACCATCGAGGTCAGTATCGAGGATTCACACGGCCTGTGGGGCAGCGAGAAGGAAATCCACAGTGCCTTGTCCAATCTGGCCTTCAATGCCGTGCGCTATGCCGGTGATGATGCCCATATTCAATTGCGTTGGCGTAGTTGCCAGGGAGGAGCCTGTCTTGAGGTCGAAGATGATGGAGAAGGTATCGACCCACGCCATATCCCACGCCTGACCGAACGCTTCTATCGCGTCGACAAGGGCCGCAGCACTGCCACCGGTGGTACCGGCCTGGGCCTGGCCATCGTCAAGCATGTCTTGCTGCGCCACGAAGCTCGCCTGGATATCAGCTCCCAGCTTGGTGCTGGTGCCACCTTCCGCTGTGTGTTTCCGACCAAGCGGCTAGTGGACGAAGCCGCCAACGATGCTCACGTCAATCAAGCCTGATGCTGTCGATCAGACCTGCGAAAACACCCGACCATCAATGGCACAAAGACAAGAGAGGCTCCTGATTCAGGAGCCTTTCTTGTCTACTGCAGGAGGTATATCAGGATGTCTTGGTAAGGGCAGGCAGTTGCCGATAGTGCTGATCCCACATCAGTACTGCTGCCACTACGGCTCCCGGTATCAGGAACAGGTTGGCCAACGGAATCCAGGTAATCAGGGTCACCCAACCACCAAAGGTCATGCTTGGCCACCAACGAGTTGATAAGCGTTTGCGCATGTCAGCAAAGCTGACCTTGTTGTTATCCATGGGGTAATCAAGGTAGGTGATAGCCATCATCCAGGCACTGAACATGGCCCATAGTATGGGGGCCGACAGGTTGACCAGAGGAATCCAGCTGATGATGAACAGCACCAGCATGCGCGGCAGAATATATACCAGCTTGACCAGCTCGCGCCCCAGGGTATCAATCCCTGTCTTGAGCAGGCCGCGGTCGTCACTCGGTTCACGCCCAGTCAGCTCGACCTCAGCCTTGGCAGCCAGAAAGCCATAGAAGGGTGCAGCGATCAGATGGGTGACCAAGGTGAAGGAAAACAGCACGATCACCACCAGGCTGACCAGGAACAATGGCCAGATCAGCCATTCCAGCCAACTGAGCCAGTTAGGCACCATGGCCATCCAACCATCCAGCCAGCCTCCGAAATGAGTCAGCACATAGCTGAGAGTACCGATATAGACCAGTAGATTGATCAGTATCGGCAGAAACACGTAGCGGCGTAGACCATTACTGTAGACCGCACGTGTACCACGTCTCAGCGCGTCAAGCGCATTCAGCATGTCGCAATTCCTGTAATCGAGATTCCTGATGAATATGCCCCAATACCTGAATATGTCCCAATGCACAGGGCCACCTGTCGGTGGCCCTGAGGATCTTATCCAACCACTTGCGGGCGGGATAATTGACGCCGCTGATGACCTTCAGGTCAAGTCTTGGGGCTGTTGATCATGTCCTGGTCCAGGTCATCAGGATCGGTATGGCGAATATCCAGCCCCTTGACCAGGTAGATGACATATTCTGCCAGATTGTTGGCATGATCACCGATACGTTCCAATGCACGCAGTACCCACATGATCCCCAGAACAGGGGAAATCGAGCGTGCATCTTCCATCATGAACGTCATCAAGGAGCGCATCGCGCTCTGGTATTCAGAATCGACACGATCATCTTCCTGCATCACTTCCAGAGCAAGCTCAGTGTCAAAGCGAGCAAAAGATGTCAGAGAATCGCGCACCATGCGGCGCACATGCTCACTGATGTTGCGTACTTCGACGAACCCCTTGCTGCCACTGTTGGATTCCACCAGATCGATGGCATTTCGCGCGATCTTGCTGGCTTCGTCGCCGATCCGTTCAAGATCCGAAGCTGCGCGAATCACCGCCAATACCAGACGCAGGTCAGAAGCGGCCGGCTGACGACGGGCCAGTACACGAGTGCATTCATCATCGATCTTGATTTGCATGTCATTGACAGCACGGTCATTGTCGACCACTCGCTCGGCCAGCTCGGAGTCACCATCAAGCAAAGCGCTGACGGCATCCTGCACCTGCTTCTCGACAAGGCCTCCCATGGCCATCAGATGGGTCTTGAGCTCTTCAAGTTCGTGGTTGAACTGACGTGAGATATGCTGGCTATGGGTATCGCTGGTGATCTCCATGAGTCTCTCCTGACGGGGCGGTCAGCCGACCATGCGCCCGGTAATGTAGTTCTCTGTGCGCCTCAGGCGCGGATGCGTGAACAGCGTGTCAGTCGGGCCATACTCCACCAGTTCACCGTTGTGCAGATAAGCTGTGTAGTCAGAGACGCGTGCAGCCTGCTGCATGTTGTGGGTGACCAGGACCAGGGTCAGATGCGGCTTCAGTGTGTGGATCAGCTCTTCGATCTTCAGTGTTGAAATCGGGTCCAGAGCAGACGCTGGTTCATCCAGCAACAACACTTCCGGCTCTACTGCCAGAGTCCGGGCAATCACCAGACGTTGCTGCTGACCACCGGACAACGACCAGGCCGAAGCCCGCAGACGCCCCTTGACCTCATCCCACAAGGCTGCAGATTTCAGTGCCCATTCCACGACATCATCGATACGGCGCTTGCTCATCCTTCCCTGCAGACGCAAGCCAAAAGCGACATTCTCGTAGATCGACATGGGAAAAGGGTTCGGTGCCTGGAACACCATTCCGACCCGGCGACGCAACTCCGCCACCGAGACCCGGGGGTCATGAATATCGTGACCTTCCAGGTGGATACTGCCCTCGCGGGTAACATCCTCGTTAAGGTCATGGAGGCGGTTCAGCGAACGTAACAAGGTCGATTTGCCACAACCGGACGGACCAATGAATGCCGTCACCTTGTTGCGAGGTATACGCAGGGTCAGGTCCTTCAGGGCTGGTCTTCCGGCATATGACAAGGTCAGCCCCTGTATGTCCAGGCTGGCCTTTTCGCGGGAAAATTCCATGATCGCCCCGCGAACCGGGTGCTCCGGCGCTTCTTCATGAGAAGACGCTTGATGGACGGATGTGCTGTTGACCAATACCGACACTCTCCCAGCCTCAACGACGCACAGGCACGCCGTGACGCAAACGCAGATAATGACGCAAGAATATTGCAGTCAGGTTAAGGACAAGAATAACGAGTACCAACAATAGCGCTGTGGCATAGACCAGAGGTAATGCAGCCTGTACATCATTGGAGTGAAAAGCAGCATCGTAGATGTGATATCCCAGATGCATGAACTTCCTTTCAAGATGGAGGAAAGGAAACTCCCCGTCCACCGGTACTTGAGGTGCCAGCTTGGCCACTCCGACCAGCATCAACGGTGCCACCTCTCCCGCCGCTCGGGCCACGGCCAGAATCACTCCCGTCAACATGGCCGGTGTCGCCATGGGCAGCACTACCCGCGTCAGTGTCTCGAAATGAGTCGCTCCCAGGGCCAGCGCTCCCTCACGCTGATGTAGCGGAATCCGCGCAAGCCCTTCCTCCGTTGCCACGATCACCACGGGAAGCGTGAGCAATGCCAGCGTCAATGAGGCCCACAACAGGCCTCCGGTACCAAAAGTCGGTGACGGTAAAGTATCGGCATAGAACAGTCGATCCAGGCTGCCGCCGATACCATAGACAAAGACCCCTAGACCAAATACGCCATAGACGATGGACGGTACCCCAGCGAGGTTACGTACGCCGATACGCACCCAGCGAGTCAGTCGCCCCTGGTGAGCGACCTCATTGAGATAGACCGCTGCCAACACACCAAAGGGAGTGACCAGCAGTGACATCAGCATCACCATCAGCACCGTACCAAAGATAGCCGGCCAGACGCCTCCCGCAGCATTGGCATCACGCGGCCCTTCAGAAAGGAACTGCCAGACTCCCCTGGCCCAGCGAGTCAGCTTCTCGACACTTCCCATGCTGTTGGGATGCCATGCATCCAACACACTTGCCAGCGGTTGCTCAAAACGCTTGCCATCGGCTGTTTCAAGCACCAGTACCGTGCCCGTCATGGCCCGCTGCAATGTCAGTGCCTGCTGCTCCAGCTTGGAGAGCTGTTCACTCAGTCGTGAATGCTCATCCATCCCCTCCATCTGCCGAATCAGCGGAAGGATATGGTCACGCCTCAGAGATTCACTCTGCTGGCGCAGCTCATCAAGATGGTCGAGGCGTTGCCGCAATGCCTGCCAGGCCCGATCGCCTCCGAAGCGTTCCGTTTCTGTCACCACGGCCACCAGGCGCCCAAAGAAAGCGCCCCAGCGCCCACGCTGCAGAACAATCAGATCATCCGGCGTACGATCCTGTTCAATGGCATCCTCTGCCACCCAGGTCCAGATTCCACCCTGATGGTCACGATTGGCAGTGAAATAACGCCGTTCATACCCAGAGTCATCAGGAAGCTGGCGCGTCTCTACAGGAACCCCTATCAGGCGCTGTCCATCGGCAAGTCTCAGTTGATGCAGATCCGCTGGCCAGAAGTGCCCCAGACCCCGAGTGGCCAGCAATACCAGCAATGCTCCCAGCAGCAACAGTGAAAGCGCCACGGCAGCGGCAGACAACCAAGCCCAGGGCCCTTCTCCTTGCCAGCGTCGAGGCGCTCCCTTCGCTGCTGCATGCCCGGGGATCTTCATCGCATGCTCCGCTGGCGTACCAGACGCTGACGCAGCCGAGAACGAACCACTTCAGCCAGGGTATTGACCACGAAAGTAAAGATGAACAGTGCCAGGGCCGCCAGCAGAAGCAACCGATAATGAGAGCTTCCCACTACCGCTTCAGGCAGCTCAATGGCAATGCTGGATGCCAGCGACCGAAGTCCGTCAAGCGGGTTGGCACTCATCAGGGCTGTATTGCCACTGGCCATCAGAACAATCATGGTCTCTCCGACGGCACGCCCAGCCCCGATCATGACAGCAGAAAAAATCCCGGGTAATGCCACTGGCAGCATCACCTTGGTCAGGGTTTGCCAGCGAGTCGCGCCCATGGCCTGGGCACCTTCGCAAAGCTCCTTGGGCACGTCCGAGAGTGCATCTTCAGCCAGGGCATAGATCCCAGGCATGACAGCAAAGCCCATGGCCAACCCCAGAATCAACGCATTACGAGCCTGGACATCAAGCCCCAGATGTATTTCCATCCAGGCGCGCAAGTCACCGTCAAACCATAGGTTTTCCCAGTATGATGCCCCCCACAGCGCAACGATGACGCTGCCTGCCAGGCATGGAATCAACCACAGCGCCGCCCAGCGCAACGAGAGCCAATGTCGAATTGACCCCGGCAGGCAGCGTCGCAATCCTGCCACCAGCAATATTCCCAAGGGCAGGGCAGCAATGACCGTGAAGGTTTCGGCCAGGTGGCGTTCAGCCCATGGGCCCAGAACGAGCCCGGCAATGAAACCCAGGACCACACTGGGCATGGCTTCCATCAACTCCAGGGTCGGGCGAATGCGGTGACGCAGCCTGGGCGACATGAAGAGACTGGAATGTGCGGCTGCCCCCAGGGCCAGTGGAATGGCCAGGACCAGAGCCCACAACGCGGCTTCCAGGGTCCCCCAGACGAGGGGTAGCAGATTCAACTGGGGAATCCCTCCCCCTTTCAGGCTTTCCGGTAACCAGCGATATTCGACCACACCATCGACATTGGCCTGTGGCTGCCATAATGCGGTCAGGCTTGGCCCGCTATCCGAGAGAAACAGCGGCAATACTTCTGTCACCAGAAAGATACCGATCGCCAGTACCGCCAGCAGCACGCCGACACCTCCTGCGGTGATCAGGGCAGTAGCGAGTCGATCACGACGCTGGCGATGGCGATGAAGCGAGCTGAATGGCGCGGGTTCTGGCATGTACGAGTGTCCAACAGGAACGACTGCAAGGCCGCAAGCAATGTACGGTCCGGGATATGAGGAAATGTTGAATCAGCCTGCCGCCGGGATAAGCACCGCCACTTTCAGGCCACCCTTGTAGATAATCTTGCTGTGTTTCCCTAGCGTAAAGTTAAGACAGATTCATGACATTAAGATGACAGCGATGCCTGAAGCTTTATCCAATGAAGTTCTATCCAAGACCGGATAACGATGGAATCGCCTCATGTTCAACGTGCTCATCGTCAACGTACCTCACCCTTGCTGCCCAGTTCAGGCAATCCAAGTTGACGACGCTGTTGGTTCAACTGCGGAATCGACAAAGTGACAAAGCCCAGTTCTTCCACGATTTCCTGCCCAGATGGAGAAAGCACCAGGTCCAGGAAAGCCTGTTCCGTTGGCGGCAAACTGCCACCGGGCGGCAGGTTGGCATAGATCAGCAGATGACGGGCCATCGGATACTGATTGTTGCGCAATGTCTGGCGGCTAGGCACAACGGCCTGCCCTGGCTCCCCAACGCCCACCACATGCACATCCGCAGTGAGATGGTTCAGACCAGCATAACCGATTCCCAAGGGATCGCTGCCCACGGCGGAAACCACAGCGGCGGATCCCGGAAAGACATTGACCTTGGTACGAAAATAACCACCACAGAGCGCAATGCGCCGGAACATGGCATGGGTCCCCGAAACGCGGTTGCGCCCATACAGATGGATACGGCCCTGAGGTTCATCCTGACCGAGCTGCTGCCACTGTTCGATGGCTTCTTCACCGCCACACTGACGATTATCGGAAAAGATCGCGTCCAATTGGCGCAAGCTCAAGGATTCAATCGGATTGTGGCGATTGACCACGACCAGCAGAGCGTCCTTTCCCGCTGTAATGGCCGTTGGCGGATAACCATAGCGTTCGGTGAATCTGGCACGCTCTCTGGGCAGCATCCGGCGTGACATGGGGCCCAGCAGGGTCGTACCTGCTATCAGTGCTGCCGGAGCACTGGCAGAACCACTGGCCTGCAATTGCAGGCGAACACCGGGATGACTCTGCTCCAGGCGTTCGCCCCAACGCAGAATGAGTTCCGCCATGGTGTCAGACCCTACGGCATTGAGGTTTCCCAGCACATCATGGGCATGCGACATAGGCGGCAAGAACCCCAGAAGCCCCAGCACCAGGGCTTGCATCAGCCTGGAGAGACGGCGGACAAACATGCCGTGAAAAGCCACACGGCATTGCAGCAGAAGACACCTTCTCCAGCCGCGAACGACTGTCGCTCCCTCCTGCTGCATATGCATCAGTCCGTCACAACCTTATCGCGGGCCTTCAGGTAAGCGAACTCACTCACATCCGTGAACGTACGCAACTTGGTCTGGAAGTTCTTGTAGGATTCATAGACCTTGGCAGAATCGGGGTCGTCATCGACCTGGGCCTGAATGACTTTCCTGGAAGCGGCATACAATGCCTCCATGACATCATCGGGGAAGGCACGCACTTCGACGCTATGCTCGTCCACCAACGTCTTCAGTGCTTCAGCATTGCGCATGGCAAATTCGCTGATCATGGACAGATTGGCAGCCTTGGTGGCCTCGCTCACCACAGCCTTGAGATCATCCGGCAGTGCATTCCAGGCATCCAGGTTCACTGTCCCTTCAAGGATTGCACTCGGTTCATTCCAGGCCAGCGTGTAGTAATACTTGGCAACCTGGTGCAGTCCAAAAGCCAGGTCGTTATATGGGCCGACCCAGTCAGCAGCATCCAGTACTCCGGTTTCCAGAGAGGTGAATATCTCGGACCCTGGAGTGGTCATGGTCGTAACGCCAATCTCATTCATGGCTTCGCCGGCCAAGCCAGGCAGGCGCAACTTGAGGCCTTGCATGTCTTGCAGCGACTTGATTTCCTTCTTGAACCACCCCGCCGCCTGAGCTCCGGTATTGCCTACCGCAAAGGGCTTGAGGTTGTGCTTGGCATAGAGCTCGTCCCACAACTCCATGCCGCCGCCGTTATACAACCAAGCATTGGTTTCCGTGGTCGTCATGCCAAAAGGCACGGCAGTGAAGAACTGGGAGGCTGCGACCTTGCCACGCCAATAATAAGACGCGGAATGGCCCATTTCGGCCGTCCCTTGCGAGACGGCATCGAATACTTCCATTGCAGGCACCATCTCGCCAGCGCCATGTACCTTGATCTTCAGGCGGCCACCGGACATCGCTTCGATCCGCTCGGCCAACTGATTGGCCCCCGTTCCTAGCGCAGGAAAGTTCTTGGGCCAGGATGTCACCATGTTCCAGGTAATGGTGTCCTGGGCATTGGCGGTCCTGGTATTGATGAAGGGGGCTGCAACGGCACCGGCCGCACCGAGGCTTGCAGTCTTGAGGAAAGAACGGCGCTGCATGAAGGCATGCTCCTGAGTTTGTTATTTCGGCACCGGGTACAAGGTCGTGGCTTGCACAGTCCCGGTGCAATGTCCGTCAGGCAGTATGCGGTATAGGTAAATTGCCGGGCAAGAAAACGGCCACGAGGTTGCAGACAAACTACGCTCGTGACCTTTGTCAGCAGTCCCTGTGCTTCCTGGCACTCATAGCGGTGTCAGTTTGGCGAACCCCAGTACCAGCCATTTGTCTCCGACACCTTCGAAGCTGACATGAACTCTGGCACGCTCACCTTCTCCTTCAGCATTGAGAATGACACCTTCACCAAAGACGGGGTGCATCACACGTTGGCCCAGGGACAGTGCAGGATGATTGTCGCTGGCAGCCACTTCGGTCTGGCGCCAGCGAGCAGGTTGAGGACGGGAACTGACAGGCCGCGAGATCTGACCACGCAAGCGCACTTCCTCAAGCAAGGAGTCAGGAATTTCCCGCAGGAAACGTGAAGGACGCTGGAAGGTTTCCTTGCCATGCATGCGACGAATTTCTGCATGGGTAAGATAGAGCTTGCGCATGGCCCGAGTCACGCCGACGTAACACAGACGACGCTCTTCCTCGAGTCTTCCATCCTCTTCGATGGACATCCGGTGCGGGAAAAGCCCTTCCTCGACACCAGCAATGAAGACCACCGGAAACTCCAGCCCCTTGGCAGAATGCAGCGTCATAAGCTGCACACAGTCCTCGAACTCATCTGCCTCATGCTCGCCCGCATTGAGCGCTGCCTCGGCCAGGAAAGCTTCCAGGGCTGCCATGCCCTCACCCGCTTCAATGGTCTCCAGACTCTCCCCTTGGGTGAAAGCACGAGCTGCGTTGATCAATTCTTCCAGGTTCTCTACCCGAGCCTGGCCTTTTTCGCCCTTTTCACTGCGATGATGTTCGATGAGTCCCGAGTGTTCATTGACGTGCTCGATAATTTCGTGAAGCGGCAGGCCAGACGTCTCGTTGTCCAGGCTCTCGATCAGGTCGGCAAAGGCTTTGACTGCATTGCCTGCCCGCCCCTTCAGCATTCCATCTGACAAGGCATCATGAAGCGCCTGCCATAATGACACCTCACTATGCCGGGCACGCTCACGCAAGACTTCCACGGTACGGGTGCCAATCCCGCGCGCCGGCACATTGATCACTCGTTCCAGGGAAGCATCGTCATCACGGTTGAGCAGCAGGCGCAGATACGCGAGGGCATTCTTGATTTCCAGGCGTTCGTAAAAGCGTTGACCACCATAGATACGATAGGGCATGCCCTGCCGGATCAAGGTTTCTTCGATGACACGAGACTGCGCATTGGAACGGTAGAGTATGGCTATATCACGACGCAGGAAGCCTTCATCCACCTTCTCCTTGATCGTATCAACGATGAAACGTGCTTCTTCCATGTCGTTGAAGCCAGCATATACGGAGATGGGCTCGCCATGCTCACCCTCGGTCCACAGCTCCTTGCCTAGTCGATCCGTATTCTGGCGAATCAACGCATTGGCGGCATCGAGGATGGCACTGGTGGAACGATAATTCTGTTCCAGGCGCACCACCTTGGTATTGGGAAACTCATCTTCGAAACGCCGGATATTCTCCACCCTGGCGCCACGCCAGCCATAGATCGACTGGTCGTCGTCACCGACAACCGTCATCGGCGTCTTCTGCCCGGTCAAAAGCTTCAACCAGGCATATTGCAGCGTATTGGTGTCCTGGAACTCGTCGACCAGTACATGGGCAAAGCGTTCCTGATAATGCGCCAACAACGCAGGATTGTCGCGTAACAGCTCCAGACTGCGCAGCAATAGCTCACCGAAATCCACCAGACCGCCACGTTCACAGGTCAATTGATAGATGTCGTACAGCGACACCATGGTTTCTACATAGGCATCGCCATGGGTGCGCACCTGATGTGGGCGCAGGCCTTCTTCCTTGCATCCGGAGATGAACGACTGCACCTGGCGCGGTGGATAGCGTTCATCATCGATGCTGTTGTCCTTGAGCAGACGCTTGACCAGCCTGAGCTGATCATCACTGTCGATGATTTGAAAGTGCTGGGGCAGGCGGGCATCTTGCCAGTGGGTACGCAACAGGCGGTGGGCAATGGAGTGAAAAGTGCCTACCCAGACATGGCGCAGGGAAATATTGAGCAACGCCTCCAGGCGTGTACGCATTTCCCGGGCTGCCTTGTTGGTAAAGGTCACTGCCAGTACGGCGTAAGGAGAAAGACCCTCGACCTGCATCAACCAGGCGATACGATGCACCAGCACCCGAGTCTTGCCGGAGCCGGCACCAGCCAACACCAGCATATTGCCCTGGGGAGCTTTGACCGCCTCGCACTGGGCTGGGTTGAGCGCATCAAGAATCGCCAAATCATCCATGGGCTGGCACCGCCATGATCATAAATGGAGGGCTAGTCTATCACAGCAATGCTGGATGAATGGACAGGGGAAAAGAAGCCGTAAGCCGTAAGCCGTAAGCCGTAAGCCGTAAGCCGTAAGCCGTAAGCCGTAAGCCGTAAGCCGTAAGCCGTAAGCCGTAAGCCGTAAGCCGTAAGCCGTAAGCCGTAAGCCGTAAGCCAGTGATTCAAAAGCTTCACAGAACCGTGTAAAGATTCCTTCGCTTATAGCTTATAGCTTATGGCTTATGGCTTATGGCTTATAGCTCTACAGCTTACCGCATGGTCTTTTCAGCTTTCATCGGGTTCCGGAAAGCGCAAAGGGTTGAGGCTACGCTTTACCGACTTCAGTTGCTCAGCCAGCTTGGGGCCTCGTGTCTTGGCTACACCGACGGCAAGCACATCGATCAATACCAGATGAGCGATGCGAGAACTCATTGGTGTGTAGATCTCAGTGTCTTCATGTACATCTATATACAACGGTAAATTGACTTCTTCTGCCAACGGAGAGCCACTGGGACATAGGCCAATGACAGTAGCGCCAGCCTCCCGCGCCAGCTTGACACTCGCTACCAGCGCTCGGGTGCGCCCGGTCTGGGAAATCGCCACAACCACATCGCCGTCGTTGAGGGTCACTGCTGACATATTCTGCATATGCGGATCGGCGTAGGCCGCGGTGGAAATCTGCAGACGGAAGAACTTGTGCTGTGCATCGAAGGCGACGGCTCCGGAAGCACCAAAGCCATAGAACTCTACTCGATTGGCCATGGCCAGGGCATTGATGGCCTTGCTCAACGCTTCATTGTCGAGGCGGTCGCGCACCGACAACAGAGTCCCTACCGTGGAATCGAAGATGCTGTGGGAAAATTCGGCAACAGAGTCACTATCGTTCATCGAGAACTGAGCGAACTGACTGCCCGAAGCCAGCATTTGAGCCAGCTTTAGCTTGAAATCCTGAAAACCACCGCAGCCCAGCGCACGACAGAAACGCACCACCGTAGGCTCGCTGACCTTGGCTTCTGTAGCGAGGTCAACGATACGCATATGGATCACTTCATCGGGGTTACGCAGCACGAAACGCGCCACCTTCTGCTCGGACCGCCGGAAGTGTTCCATGCGACGTCGCATTTCATCGAACAGCGCACGACTCACCCTAGACTCCTTTCTCTAGCTGATGGGGGGCTCTAGCTAATGGGGGCAGCTCCAGAGCCGGCACTCGCCTGACCTTCGCCATTGCCTCTTGTCAGTATGCCCCAAGCCTGAGGGGAATGCGCGTTATGCCGCTTGTGCGTCTACCTCCTTTGGGTTTAGGCCACCAATGGAATCTTTGCAAAACCCAGAGCACATGGCACTTCTCGCTGTTTCACAGACCACAGGGAGCAATTCGTCATCTTTCTGTCAACTGGGGTATAGTAAAAAGTGCAGTGTCGAGCAGCGTCCTGGATGCCGGCACCCTGGAAACGTCGGAGATGCCGACAATATCGGCCCCGTTTCCCACTTCACTGCAAAGGAGAGTCGATCATGCGCAATGTCGAAAGGTTAACCTCCGTCAAGAGTGAGCTCCTCGACATTTTCATGAGTATGGAAGTCGTTGAACACGAGCAGCGCTCGCGTACCGCCGCCCAGCGCAACCTGCGCGCCCGTCGCGGTATCGAGCTTCACGAAGAATTCAAACGCCTATCCGAAGATATTGCAGAATTACCGGAAGATGATGAAGGCATGCACTGATGCTGGAATGACCAAAGTGCACTGACGCCAGCTTATTTCTACAAGCGGCGTAGGTTTGGCGCGGAGCCCCACGAATACTCCTCGTCATATACAACGACACGCGACTATGCGGTCATCTACTGAGCGCTCGCCTGCAGGCGCTCTGCCGCTTCATCGCCGCATGATTCTCTGCGGGAACACTACAGCAGAAACAGCAAAAGGGCCCGGCCAATGCCGAGCCCTTCTGATTTATCAGTGGCTTGTTGCTCTTAGAGGCTGGCGAAGAACACTACCAGCACACCAATCGGTGCAACGAAGCGGGTTACCAGGTTCCACAGCTTGAAACCATTGGCTCCAAGGCCCAGCTCTTCACGCACTACATCTTTGTCAAGCACCCAGGCAGCGAAGATGATGGCTCCAAGGCCTGTCAAAGGCAGCATGAACTTGCTGGTCAGCTTGTCGAGAAGATCGAAGATACCCAGACCAAACAGCGTCAGACTGCTCCAGTCATTGAACGACAGCAGGGCAGCGATACCCAATGCCCAGGCGCCGATGCCAGCCACTACGGCAGAAGCCGCACGGCTGAGCGGCGTACGCTCTTCCAGGAACTCGGTCACAGGTTCAAGCAGAGAAATGGCCGAGGTCAGGGCTGCAAAGGTCAACAGCAGGAAGAACATCAAGCCAAGAATCGTCCCCCCGCCCATGTTGCCGAAGGCCAAGGGCAGAGTCACGAAGATCAGGCTCGGGCCTGATGCCAGATCCAGATCGTTGGCGAATACGATAGGGAAGATGGCCAGACCGGCGCCAAGCGCAATGACAGTATCCATGATCACGACCGTCCGCGCGGTCTTGATCAGATTGACTTCCTTGCCGAGGTAGGAACCATAGGCCAGCATGATGCCCATGCCCAGTGACAGGGTGAAGAAAGCATGCCCCAGCGCTGCAAGCACGGTTTCACCATTAAGCTTGCTCCAATCCGGCGAGAACAGGAATTCCACTGCCTGGCCGAAGTGACCAGTGGTCATGCCGTAGCCGATCAGAATCACCAGCAACAGTGCCAAGGCAGGCATCAGTACATTGACAGCCCCTTCGAGGCCCTTGGTCACACCGCGAGCCACAATGCCGATGACCAGCAGCATGAAGATCGAGTGCCACAGCAACAACAAGCCAGGATTGGCCAGCATGCCGTTGAACAAGGCCCCGATGCCATCGGCATCCTGGCCGGAGAAATCACCAGTGACACTACCGAGCGTGTAATACAGCGACCAGCCGCCAATGACACTGTAGAAAGATAGAATAAAGAAGGCACCCAATACACCTGCCACACCGACCAGAAGCCAAGCGCGGGATTTTCCCGCCTGCTCCGCTACTGTCGCCATGGTGTTGACCGGGTTACTCTGTCCACGGCGACCGAGCATCCACTCAGTCACCAGAATCGGCAAACCAATCAGCGCGATACATAACAGATAGACAAGAACGAACGCTGCGCCACCGCTCTCCCCCGTCATATAGGGGAATTTCCAGATATTGCCTAGGCCTACCGCTGAGCCTGTCGCGGCAAGAATGAACGAAAAGCGCGAGGACCACTGCGCATGGTTGGTTTTCGACATATTTCACCCTTATGAGTACGTGTCGTCATCGATCGATCGGATGCGATAACGGCATTTGTGTTTATAGTCGCCACGTCCTCGACAGTCTGGTTCTCAGTGCTGTCGTCTAACAAGGGGTCTGACGGATGTCAGCAGGATCACTGCCGGTACACCTCTCGTTCCGATACGCAATGGCGAATCGGTCAAGACCGGTGGGTCAGGCATCAGATCGGTTCAGATAGGAACGGAAAAGCGCCCACGCCCATGGCAAGTGACGAACAACCGGACAAATTATCTGAACAGCCATAAAAACGCCAGGGTTCTTTAGTTATAACAGACGATTCTGACGTTCACCCAAAAATGCTCCCAAATCAGGAAGGCCAGCATCTTCTGTCAGCAGGGTATAGAGTCTACGAGCCAGTTCAGGAGCTGCTCGGTTATCCGCAGTATGAACAAATAGGAAAGGGGTTTTCCCCTGTTTTATCCACAGGCCCAGACGCTCACGCCAAGGAGCGAAGTAGCGCTCATTGATGCTGCTGTCAAGATGCCCGATGAACCTGACAATAGGAAATTTTCCCGTGGAGATCACGTGTAGTGGGAGTTTTGGCTTTTCTCCCTGTGCTTTGATCATACCGAGGTGGTTCCCTGCAGGTGTTGAAAACAAAGGGCGAACATCCAGCATTACTCGATCAGCTTCATGACTTATCAACAACCTGTTGAAAGCTTTCTCTGCTTCCCCCTTGTGGAAAAAATCACTATGTCTCACCTCAACCGCGCAAGGCATTTGCTTCGGCCAATGCTTTAGTAGTACTTCCAGCTTAGGCAGTTCAGCATGGCCAAAATCTCTCGGTAGCTGAACCATCATTGGGCCAAGTCGTCCAACCAACGGTTCCAGGGCTTCCCAGAATGCTTCCAGCTCAGCTTCGACCCCCTTCAGGCGCTGGACATGGGTCAACTGTCGGGGCAGCTTGAAGCAGAAGCGAAAATCATCCGGAGCCTGACGCGCCCAGGCCTGTATGGTCTGTTCTTTAGGTGTTCCGCTATAGAAGGTGGTATTGCCCTCGACGCTGTTGAACACTTGGCCATAATCCGCCAACCAATCCTCACGACTACCATGAGGAGGATAAAGGCCACCACGCCAATCAGGGTTGGCCCACATGGCAAGACCAAGACGCAGTCGCGGCGCTACATGCGTAATACTGTTCATTATTCCCTTAAGTACTACATTCCTCTAAGTGCCATGGCTTAAATGCTATAGCTCGAGTGCTACGGAGAGCCTGCAATGCCCCCAACCCGGCCTAGTCTGACAGATGGATCGACTCTCTCCACTCTCATTCGCCTGGCCTTGCCTATCGTCCTGGCCAATGTTCTGCAGACTGCCTACCAATTGATTGATGCTTTCTGGGTCGGACGCCTCGGTGCCGAGGCAGTGGCTGCGGTGTCACTGAGCTTTCCCTTGATCTTCCTGCTGCTTTCGGTAGGCATCGGCCTGGCCGTAGCGGGAACAGTGCTGGCAGCCCAATATCATGGCAGTGGTAACAGAGATGCGGTTAATCGTGTATCCGCCCAGGCCATGCTCGGCATGATAGTACTGTCACTCATTCTGGGAAGTGTCGGTTATGTACTCAGCCCAACCGCAGTCGACTTTCTTGGCGCTGCCGATGATGTCCAACCATTGGCTGCTTTATACCTGAAAATCTCCTTCATTGGCCTGCCGTTCATGTTCATCTACGCCATCTTCCAATCGTTGATGCGCGGCGTGGGCGATGCTAAAACGCCTCTGGTTATTGTCTTTGTCACTGTAATTCTGAACTTCATCCTCGACCCATTGCTGATTCTAGGCTGGGGTCCTGTTCCTGCCATGGGAGTCAGTGGCGCGGCAATAGCCACCGTCATCACTCAAGGGTTATCCACGGTCGCTGGTTTGTACATTCTGTTCTCGGGGCGCTGGGGCATTCAGTTGAAATTGAGCCAGCTAAAACCTGATCATCACCTGTTGTGGCGCTTGTTTGCTCTAGGCGGTCCTACTGCAGTGGAACAGAGTACCCGAGCCTTGGGTATGATGCTGATGACCACCCTGGTGGCAGGATTTGGTACCGTGACCCTGGCAGCCTACGGTATTGGCACTCGTATATTCAGCTTCGTGATCATTCCCGCTCTTGGTCTATCCCAGGCAGCTTCGGCCCTGGTCGGTCAGAACATCGGGGCAGGCAAGACCGAACGTGCCGAGAAAACCGCCTATGCCAGCGCTGCCATTGCCTTCGTCTCGCTGACCGCTGTCGGCATCCTGTGCTTCTTTTTTGCCGATCCGCTGGTAGCCATTTTCGTGCCAGATGCCCATCAGGTCATTGAAGAAGGTGCTCTCTTCGTACGCATTACAGCCCTTACCTTTGGCCTGATGGGGACCCAGATCGTCATCGCGGGAGCCTTTCGCGGTGCCGGCGATACTGTGATGGCCATGGCCATTGCCCTGGTTTCACTATGGGTGCTGCAATTTCCCTTGGCCTGGATTCTGGCAGAACGCACATCTCTGCAGGAAATCGGCATCTACTGGGCTTATCCGATCCAGAACATCATCACTGCCGTGGTGGCCTGGATGTGGTTTCGTAGTGGCCGCTGGAAGCGCCACCGCCTGATAGATGGCGAAGATGGCGAAGCTTCCTTGAAAACAGCAGCCACATCAGTTCCTCCAGTCGACAGCCCCAATAAACGTCCTTGAGTATTCCCGACGAAGAAAAAGCCAGCATATACATCTTTCAAGGATATATATGCTAGCCCGGTAATGCTCTATTCCTGATGCTGTATCACCCTGAAGATCATGTCTCGCGCAAGCCGCACCGATCAGCCTGCAATATTGCCTGGTCGGTACGCTTTTCAGTCATAGGCAATGGTGACCATGGCCTGGGCTTCCAGTTTTCCCGCCGTCACGCTATTGCCGCTCTGGATGTATTCGGCTTCAAGTGGAATCAAGATATGCTCGCTGCCATCAACGGCATTCACATTGATAAAAGTCCCGCTTGAATTCGCCGCACCACCTGGCACCAGCATGACTGGCTCTCCTGCATGCCGCATCTGGAACGAGATTCCGCCAGCCGTTGTGTTCACCCCCGGGGTCAGAATGGAGCTGCCGTTGGGCAGATCGTTGATATCGGAGAAAAACACATTCGCCCTGGCATCCGCCATGCAGTTCAACTTCAAGGCAAAGAGAGTGCCGCCCCCGGTATCCCCAACGGAACTGAACTGACCGCTGCTGATGGTCGGCAAGGTGACCTGGATATCCGGGTTTTCCAGCTCGCAGGTCTGGGTCACGGTGGTCAGATGGGCATTAATGTATATCCTGCTGCCCGGGCCATCGATATTGGCATATTCGGTGTTTTGGCAAGCCACCCGAAACTGAAACTTGAAGTCGCTCGACTGGGGAGTGGAATCATCCAGTTTGACCAGACGAAAGGCCAGTGGCACCTGCTGGTATCCATCTCTTGGGTGAACCTGGGTATCGTGCCGGTCATGGCTCTCCCCCACCAGAGGCATGGGATTGCCGTTGAGATCCAGTGCTTGATAGCCCACGCCCGGCGGAAAGGTCGAGAAACGATAGGTATTAGGTATCGAGGTACTGGCCGGATACTCACCATCGGGAATGAAGGCCCATCCCTTGCTGTTGGTGCAATAGTTTCGCTCATCGTCCCAATGGGGATTACAGGTGATCCCCAGGGCGGCAGACTGATGGGAGCCCTGTATCTCCTCCCCCACCGCGGTGTGGCTGGTGGCATTGGCCTGTAGACTCATCGATGCCGGCAACTGTGTTGAAGTACAGTGGCCGCCGTCTGCAAACGTGATCGACGGCTGGACCAGTTGCGCACAGATCAGGACCAGCAGCAATCCGATCGCGCTCCATCCTCCGCTCTTCATCGCATGAATTATCCGGCTCATCTCATTTCGTCCTCGTGATCTTCCCGTGATGGCGCTATACGTAGTGACGCTGAAAGGCTTCCAGGCCAGATCCTCTATAGAGGAGTACACAACGCTTCAACCTGTTGATAGCCTGCTGTGCTGACATCATCGTTCTGTTGGGATGCCAGGAGCTGCAGTCGACAGGACTGATCGGAACCCTCGCCCCACTTCAGTTGCAATTCAGGATATTCTCCACGCAGGAAGATCATCCGCCCCTGCCCCACCAGTGATACATGCTGACCATTGCCATCGACCACTTCGGCGGCGAAAGGCACGGCATCGTTGTCCACATGCACCAACATCGGGTGACCTATGCGAGTCTGATAATCGACGCGCACCACAGCACCACGACGCGGCGTCACGGTCTGAGAGGTGGATTTCAACTCCACATCCACCGGTAATCCTCTGGGACTGATTGCTATGCTGTTGTGGCGATACGGAGTGAGCCCTGCATCGAGTGCCTCGCCGTCGCGATCCAGGCGATTGCCCATGCCATTACTCAACCAGGCGCCGGCAGCACCATCGGCATGTATCAGTGCCATCGTCTCCGCCCGGTCAGGGCTGAACACCACGCCGTCTGGATGAGCGACCACGACGCCGGTCGCTGAAGCCGAATACTGCTCGAAACTTTCACTATGACTGTAAGTCGTACCCAGTTGAGTACCCGCGGTACGGTAGTTGAGATCACCACCGAAGGTGGTGCTGGTATCGATGTTGTTGTCGGCACGCGATACATAGGCGTTGTAGCTCAACTGACGCTCATCCCCCGCTGTGCCCGACAGGTTGGTGCGCACGGTACTGCTGTGATCATCGTCGAAGGTCGCCGTCGCACTCAGCGTTGGGTGATTAGTGCCATCACCCAGTGGAATGCTGGCAGTCAGCATGTAGGTATTGGTCTCGTCGTCATCCTCGATATCTCGGGTCGCCGACAGGCTCAAGCTGCCCCAATGGAAGCCCTTGCTGTAATCCAGTTGATAGGTTGTCTGGTCCGGTCGACCGTTCCAGTAATCATGCGTCAGCCCCGTGAGATTGAGATTGCCGAGTTCTCCCAGTGACTGACTGACACTGAGTTGGAAACGATTGCGCTCACGCAGGCTGCTTGATGAGGCATCTCCATTCTTCAAGTACGCAAAGTCTGCGAAGGTAATGTATTCCTCACTGGAAAACCGGTAGGCAGCCACCGAGAAGTTGGTGCCAGTGGCATTGAGCATCTTGCTGTAACTCAACCGATAACTCTGTCCTTCCAGTTCACTGTATGCGTAGGGGATTCCTTCAGCACGGGTCAGAGTGGCATCAATAGCCACCGCTCCCAGTGGCGTGCCGACGGCGGACCCCATCAGCAGAGAGTAGTAGTCCTCGGCAACCAATCCACCGCCATAGACGGTCAGGACATTGTTGATGCCGCGTCTCCAGGTGGCCTGGGCGAAACTCGGCTCATCGTGCATCTCGTCATCGCGGTAACGGCCGACGACGACATTGAAACGGGATGAGCCGGGCCGCAGCATCTGCACCACCGAGGCATAGGGGACAGTGAAGGATCTTTCACTACCATCCGCCTCGGTGACCGTGACCTCCAGATCTCCGGCATAGCCCGTAGCATAAAGATCATCGATCACAAAGGCACCAGCAGAGACACTTGTCTCATAAACCACATTACCGCCCTGACGTACCGTGACTTTGGCATTGGTATTGGCGGAACCACGGATCATCGGTGCATAACCACGCTCGCTTTCAGGCAACATGCTGTCATCGCTGCCTAGCTGCACCCCCGTGAAAGGAAGACTCTCGAATTCACTGCCCGGAGTAAAATACTCACCAAAGGTGAGTTGTCCACGCACAGAATCCACATCCGTCTGCACATAGGTGTTTTGTGCCTCATACTTCGATCCGTCGATATCATCGCTGTAGTGATAGTTGCCATTGTGCCTGAACCGCCAGCCAGCCAGGTTGACGCCGGCATTGAGGTTGGCGTTGTAGTCTGTGGAGCTATCGCCGCTGTCCTGCTTGCTGTGGAAGGCATTAGCGTGATACCCGAAGATCAATGCATTGATGCCATCATCCCACTCCTCAGGATCGACATACCCACGCTTGACGGTACCGGCGTAGGCCTGAGGTATGCTCAGATCAGCGCGCAGATTGGCTGCGTCCATGCTGAACGATGCCTCGGGAATCAACACATCAGCTTCAATACAACCGCTTTCCAGCACACGTTGGGTATTCTGCTGATCGGGTAGTTGATCAATCATCACCCCCCATCGCTGTACATCCGCCCTGGAGAAACAGAAATGTTGCTCTCCAGATGATTCGCCATCTTTGACATGCACTGTCTGACGCAGCATGTCCTTGCCGTTGATCAGTACATCCAGTTCATAATCACCGGCGACCACCATACCGGGCTGAGAATAGAGAGACAGGTCGACATCCTGCCCCAGACCACGCAGAAACTGATTATCGAATTCACTGGCAACGACATCATGACTCGTCGCTGCCATGCTAGAACTACTGGCTAACAGAACCATTACCATGCATTGGGCCCTGGAACTGAATGCCGAGGGCCATCTTCGCAGGAGCGAAAGACGCCCTTCCATTAACTGGATGGAACCTGAAAGACACATAAATAAGGAAGCCTGAATGCTCTACAAGGGCATCTACTTTCAAGGAACCAACCTCGAGACCCTTGCCCTTATTGGTCAGCCGATCCAACAGGTTAGGTTGGTGCTATCACTACCAGCCCAGAGGCTGATCATCTCTACGGCATGCCATCGGTATTGGCCCATCTGCCGACATGGCATCTATTGCACCAATGACATCTATCGCATTAATGAATAGTGCTGTTCGACACTGGCACCGAAATCATTGAGCCAATGCCCGACAACCTCTCCGGAAATTACCGCAGATGTCAGGCCTTTCAGCGGGAAGTCTGCTGTCGCATAGGGATCGACCATGCCACTGTCGATACTTGGGTAGGTGTGCCCACCAGATGTCAGTGCCAGGTCTCGAAAACTGACGTGATAGGGCGAATCATTGGTTGCACGCAGTGCGTAGCCATTACCAACGGGTTGTAGGCTCCAGCTCATATGTTTCACCGCTTCTTCCGGAGACCCCTGAAGCCCATCAGGGCGGAAGAACATCTTGACACGAGTACGGAAGGCCAGACGCATGACGTTCTGTTCCTCACCGTCATTTGCCTGCGGCTTGGGAGGAACATCCAGCACATTGAGCCAGAATACCGATTCACGATCCTCAGGCAGAACCTGGCCGGTATAGGCAATACGCAGAGTTTGTCCGACCTGAGGTTCCACACGGACAAGCGGTGGTAGAACCACGAAAGGCAATTGCTCGGCCCCTGGTTCCGAGGATGGATCACCACTGTCCAGCCAGGATTGCACCAAGGCAGCCCGATCTGCTTCATTATGCAGATCCACCGTGATCTCACGAACATTACCAGGGTAGATAAAACGGGTTCCCTGCACCTGAATACTTGCTGACGCCAGCAGCGGTACCAGCAGGGCAACAAGCAGTGCACCACTTGCCAATTTCTTCATCACCGTCATCACCTTGACTCTCCAGCCTACTGCGATTTGCAGAGGGAGGCCCCTCTGCAACAGAGTGACGCCTTACAGGTAGTCCAGGGTGTAGACAAGAGCCGTTTCGACACCACCTGAAGATGCTGCACCGTTCACGGCGATGTATTGCGCTGCATAATTCAGTGTCGCAGAGCCCGTAGTGCCGCTTCCATCATCCACGAAATTGACAGAGTTGTTACCTTCGTTGGTGGCCAGGTTGATAGGCTTCCCATCAAAGCCATTGATGATCTGAACCTGAACGTTATCTGCACCGGACTTGGCGTTGTTGACCAGGTAGCCAGTGGAGACATCCACATTCTGAGGTTCGAAGTAGGCACGTACATGTCCGGTGGAAGGGCAGCCAGTCAGAGACATGACGATCGGCGTGGCACCTGCGACAGCACCATCGCTCGTCAGCGAGCTGGTGGAGACAGTAGGTAGGACTACATTGGTATCAGCATCACCGCCATTGACGGCAATCTGGCAGGCAGAATCCGTAACCTGGCCTTGGATGGTGATAGTGCCATCAGCAGCAAAAGCGCTAGAAGCGGTAAAAAGACTTGCGGCCAGAAGGACAGGCATCGTCAATACTTTCTTCATGATGTTATCCATATATCAATGAATAAAATAAAAAGCATCCAATCCTCTCTCGCATCATTGGAGAATTAGGCTGCTAATAAATATTATATGACACCTGCCCCCCTACATATCAATACTATATAAACTACATAACTTACCACTTAACGTCATGACATTGAAAAAATAACCCTTTATTTATATGTCTTGTACCACCACTGGATATATTATTTTCCTGTAAAATAATATATCAGAGAGGTTCTAAGAATATAATACATTGTTATTTAACAATAAAAATTCTCAAAGCAATCATAGAAATCAAACTTAAATAATATTGAAGTCATCAAATGAGAAATACAAACATATGATCCATGTCACAAATATCGATAGAAAAAATCAAGGGAACTGTCCAGCCAGACCATAACAGCAGCGCCCGCAATTGCGGGCGCTGTACATCCAGCCAAGATGAACTGAGACTACTCTACAGTGACTGACTTGGCGAGGTTACGAGGCTGATCCACATCGGTGCCCTTGAGCACGGCAACATGGTAGGACAGAAGCTGTAACGGCAAGGTATAAAGAATTGGCGCCAAGGCTTCATGAATATGCGGCAAATGTAATACTTGAATGCCTTCTGCCGGCACCAGCCCCACATTCTCATCAGCAAACACGAACAGCTCGCCACCTCGTGCACGCACTTCCTGGAGGTTGGACTTGAGCTTATCCAGCAGCTCGTCGTTAGGCGCAACCGAGATAACCGGCATCTCGGAATCCACCAGCGCCAGAGGACCATGCTTTAGCTCTCCAGCCGGATAGGCCTCGGCATGGATATAGGAGATTTCCTTGAGCTTGAGAGCGCCTTCCTGGGCAATCGGGAAGTGCGCGCCACGCCCCAGGAACAAGGCATGCTGCTTCTCGGCAAAAGCCGTAGATAGCGCCTCAATGGCATCATCCAGCTTCAGTACTTCAGCACACTGTCCAGGCAGGAGTCGCAATGCCTCGACCAACTCGGACTGCTCAGACTCTGGCATCCCCTTGACCCGGCCCAATGCCAGGGTAAACAGCATCAGCGCCGTCAACTGAGTGGTAAAGGCCTTGGTCGAAGCCACCCCAATCTCCGGGCCGGCCTGGGTCATCAAGGTCAGATCTGCTTCACGCACCAGAGAACTGCCGGGAACGTTACAGATACCCAGGCTACCAAGGTAGTTACCTTGTTCCATGGCAAAGCGCAATGCTGCCAGGGTGTCAGCCGTTTCACCGGACTGTGAAAGCGTGACGAACAAGGTGTCTTCAGGAACCACCACCTGGCGATAACGGTATTCCGAAGCCACTTCAACCTGAACTGGCACACCGGTATAACGCTCGAGCCAGTAACGGGCCACCATACCAGCATGATAGCTGGTGCCACAGGCCACGATATGAATGTTGCGCACCCGCTGGAACAGCCCTTCCGCCGACGGTCCGAAGCTTTCCACCAGTACCGCATGCTCTGCCAAGCGCCCTTCCAGGGCAGCGGCAATCACCGCAGGCTGCTCGTGGATTTCCTTGAGCATGTAGTGGCGGTACTGGCCCTTGCTGGAAGCACCGTCGCCATGCTCGAACTTCTGCACGGGACGCTCGGCAACAGCGCCACTCGAGTCGAAGATTTCAATTCGGCCACCCTCGGAAAGGCGCACCACATCGCCTTCCAGCAGATAGATGAAACGATCGGTAACTTGCAAAAGCGCCAGTGGGTCCGATGCCAGGAAAGCTTCATCAATGCCGACACCCACGACCAGAGGACTCCCCTTGCGTGCGCCGACCACTACATTGGGTTCATCTACCGCCATTACCGCAAGTGCATAGGCGCCATCCAGCCCCGCCACCACCTGTTTGAAGGCAGTCAACAGATCGCCAGCCTTGCGAGACTCACGCTCCAGAAGATGAGCAATGACTTCCGTATCCGTTTCGGACTCGAAATCATACCCCTCAGCTAACAGTTCCTGACGCAACGCCTCGTAGTTCTCGATGATGCCGTTATGTACCACCGCCAGGCGATTACGAGATTGGTGAGGGTGTGCATTGGGCTCGCTAGGACGTCCATGTGTGGCCCAACGGGTATGAGCGATGCCACTGGTACCCACCAGCGCTTCGCCTTGCAGCCGCTCGGCCAGTGCGGCTACCTTGCCCACGGCACGCTGTCGCTTGAGCTGCCCCTTGCCATCACGGACTGCCATGCCAGCAGAGTCATAGCCGCGATACTCGAGACGCCTCAGGCCCTCGAGAAGAATATTCTGAACATTACGCTGGGCTACAGCGGCGACAATGCCACACATATACTAGCTCCTGAAAAATGCATTGAGCTCTTAGCTCTTAGCTCTTAGCTCTTAGCTCTTAGCTCGTAGCTCGTAGCTCGTAGCTCGTAGCTCGTAGCTCGTAGCTCGTAGCTCGTAGCTCGTAGCGAGCCTAATCGTCCTTGGTCGGACGCGGCCAATTGTCCTTGCCAATCTGGCGTGAACGGCTAACCGCCAGGCTATGATCGGCAACATCACGACTGATAGTGGAGCCAGCACCTACCGTTGCTCCCTTGCCCACACTGACAGGGGCAACAAGAGCACTGTTGGAGCCGATGAAAGCCTCATCTCCGATTTCTGTGCGGTGCTTGTTGGCACCGTCGTAGTTACAGGTGATGGTACCTGCACCGATATTCACATCGCGGCCCAGACGCGCATCACCGATATAGCTCAAGTGATTGATCTTGGTGCCTTCACCCACCTCGGCATTCTTGGTCTCGACGAAGTTTCCAACCCTGGCACGCACCGCCAGCCGGGAGCCAGGACGCAGACGAGCGAAGGGACCAACATGATTGAACCCGGCAAGCACAGCACCGTCGACCACACTATGGGCATCGATGACACTTTCGGCACCAATACGGCTGCTGCGCACTATGCAATAGGGGCCAATGCGCACACCTTCTCCCAATTCAACATCACCTTCGAACACACAACCCACATCGATATGGACATCATGTCCGCAGGTCAGACTGCCACGTACATCTATCCTCTCCGGATCCGCCAGCGCCACCCCCTGAGTCATCAGGTATTCGGCCATATCCCGCTGGTGGGCACGCTCCAGACAGGCCATCTGCTGACGGTTGTTGACTCCCTCGACTTCCATGGCCCGAGCCGGTTGAGACGTCGAAATGGTGATACCTTCGGCAGCAGCCATGGCAATGATATCGGTCAGATAGTACTCGCCCTGGGCATTATCGGCAGACAACTGCGGTAACCAGCGTTTCAGCTGGCTGGCTGTCATGGCCATGATGCCGGTATTGCATTCCTTGATCAGCAATTGTTCAGGGCTGGCATCCTTCTGCTCGACGATCGCGACCGCCTGGCCCCCTTCATCCCGCACAATACGCCCGTAGCCACCTGGGTCATCCAGCGTCACGGTCAACAGTCCCATGTGCTTTTCGTCGACCTGGGCCAACAGCGCCTCCAGGGTAGCCCGACGGATCAACGGAACATCGCCATACAACACCAGCACCTTTCCCTGCCCCAAACCATCGAGTGCCTGGGCAACGGCATGGCCAGTCCCCATCTGCTCGGCTTGAACAGCAAAATGCAATGGCCTGTTGCAGTCGGCCAGGGCCTCGCGAACCATCTCGCCACCATGGCCGATGACCACATGGATGCGGTCTGCATCAAGACCACTGGCAGTATCGATGACGTGGCGTACCATAGGTTTACCGGCCAGCTCGTGCAGCACCTTGGGCAGACGCGAGCGCATGCGAGTGCCTTGTCCGGCAGCGAGTATCACCACATCCAGGCTCATCGTAATTCCTTGTCGTTCAAAAATTCATGGGCTCTATTGTAGGCCATTCAGGTAAACACCTACTCGGTGACGACTTTCAGCCCCAAAGCATCGACCATTTCTTCACCAAAACGTTCGACGAAGGCCGGACTCACCCAACTCTCCCAGCCATCACCATTACGTACCAGCAACATCACAGCCAGGTCTTCCTCAATGGCCAGGGTCATGCCTTCCTTTTCCCCCAGTACATTGATGGCGGTCGCCCATGCATCCGCCCACCCATTCGACGAGTGAAAAACCGTTACAGATGCCAGGCGATGCGTGATCGGGCGCCCAGTGCGTGGATCGATAGTGTGGGAATAACGCTTGCCATCCTGCTCGAAGTAATGGCGATAGTCACCCGAGGTGGCAACGGTCACATCACTCAGGCCGACGATATGCTGGGCCTTGGGAGTACTATCTTGCGGAACTTCGATACCTATGCGCCAAAGCCCGGTCTCTCCGTTACGATGCCCCTTGGCCTTGATCTCTCCCCCCAGATTGACCATGTAGTTGCTGATGCCCTGACTCTCCAGGTATTCCGCCACTTTATCAGTGGCATAGCCCTTGGCGACGCCGGACAGGTCTACATAGACATCACGCAAGCGGCGTGCCTCAAGTTTATCCATATCCAGTTCCACGGCATCCATGCCGACCTCGGAGAGACGCTGCTCCAACGTTGCCTCATCGGGGATTTCCTTGGGCCGCGCTTCCGGGCCAAAGCTCCACAGGTTGACCAGATCGCCGACGGTGACATCGAAGGCACCGCCACTTGCCTGGTAAACCGAACGGCTGATGTCCAGAACTTCCATCAGCTCAGGGGAAAGCGGCTGCCACTCTCCTATAGGGGAACGATTGAAGGTCGACAGCTCCGAGTCTTCTTTCCAGGTGGACATGGACATATCGATGCCATGCAGCACATCGAGCATGCCCTGCTCGATTTCTTCAACCTGTCCGGTATCGACAGGATCCGCGATGGTGACCTGATAGAAAGTACCGAATATGTCACCTTCCAGCGTCACATTCTTGTGGGTTTCCTCATCACTGCAGCCGGCAAGCGACACAACCAGCAGCAACAGTAATAGATATAGGGGAAACAATAGATTGCGATGATATGCCACAGGCATGAAACGTCTCCTCAAGAAGGATTCCATCAAGCGAACAGCCATAGCAGGGCGATGCCGAGCAGGATGCGATAGATCACGAAAGGCTGCATGCCAATGCGCTTGATGAATGACAGGAAGAAATGGATACAGAGAAAGGCGCTGACGCCAGACAGTACGGTGCCCAGCGCCAGGTCACCCCAGTTCACATCAATGCCGGACTCCACCAGGTCCAGGGTTTCCAGTCCACCGGCAAGAACAATGACCGGAATCGACAGTAGAAAGGAAAAGCGCGCTGAAGCTTCACGGTTTAATCCCAGCATCAACGCCATGGTCATGGTGATGCCTGAACGAGACGTGCCAGGAATCAGCGCCAAGGCCTGGGACAGCCCAATCAGCAAGGCATCACGCCAGTTCATCTGATACTCGCTGCGCGAACCACGAAAGCGCCAATCAACCACGCCAAGCACAATACCGAACACAATCAGGCCAAGAGCCA
The DNA here is from genome assembly GCF_008329985.2 of Halomonas binhaiensis. Lineage (NCBI taxonomy): Bacteria > Pseudomonadati > Pseudomonadota > Gammaproteobacteria > Oceanospirillales > Halomonadaceae > Halomonas > Halomonas binhaiensis. The sequence continues at coordinate 4,722,558 of NZ_CP038437.2, read as the reverse complement.
GTAATACAGGAGAGCGGGCATATTGTTCGATCAGATCCTTGCATGCCAGTCCTACCATTCCTACAGGAATGGTGGCCAGAATCACCCACCAGGCCAGCCGCGCATCCTCATCGGTACCTTTGCCGGTTGCACTCTTGAACCAGCTGCCGATCATGCGCAGCAGCTCTTCACGGAAATAGATGATCACTGCTGCAAGACTGCCGACGTGCAAGGCGACATCGAAAGCCAGCCCTTGATCAGGCCAATCACTGAATACGGGAACCAGAATCAAGTGTGCCGAACTGGAAACTGGAAGGAACTCAGTCACTCCTTGAATCAATGAGAGAACAACAATCTGAAGCCAATCCATGGTGTAACCCGTAGTAGAAGCAGAAAATAAGCGTCCGTTGAACTAAACAAAGCGCCCCGGTGGCGTGCAAAAGGATACATGCCACAGAAAAGATTGTCCGCTGTCGACAGTTAGAGGAAGCTTAAATCCCGGCAAGAACGGCAGTCGCGATGGAGAAATAGATGATGACCCCAGAAGCATCGATCAACGTCGTTACCAAGGGTGCCGATGCAGTGGCCGGATCCCATCCCAGCCGATTGAGGACAAAAGGCAAGCACATCCCCAACAGACTGCCAAACAACACGATACTGACCATGCTGATGGCAACCACAATCGCAATAGCATCGCCGCCACGCATGACACCAATGGGTGCTACTGCCAGCGCCATGGTCAGGCCAAGCGAACCAGCAACCAGGAGCTCACGCCCAAGCAACTTGCCCCAGTCCTTTACTCCGACATCACCTGTGGCCATACCGCGGACCATCAAAGTAGCCGCCTGAGCACCTGCATTCCCACCACTGCCGATCAGCAAAGGCAGAAAGAACACCAGACTCACCTGGGCTGCAATGGTGTCTTCGAAATAGGCAATTCCTGCCCCCGAAAACAGGTTGCCAAACACCAGCAGCACCAGCCAGGTCACTCTCTTGCGGTACAGACTCCATAACGGTACCCGGGAAACTCCATCTTTCAACTGACCTATCGACATCCCCTTGTGGATATCTTCCGTTGCCTCGGTCTCCACGACGTCCATGGCATCGTCGTGTGTCACGATGCCAATCAGTCGTTGTTCAGCATCAATCACCGGCAAGGCCAGGAGGTCATAACGGGCTACGACCCTGGCGACTTCCTCCTGTTCGGCTTCCACGCCAATCTTGATGACATCATGGATCATCAGATCGTCAATCAACGCTTGAGGACGTGCCACCATCAGCTGTCGCAAGGACATGGTGCCAATCAGACAACCTTGGTTGTCGATGACATAGATCTGGTAGACAGTTTCTGCATCCGGTGCCGTCTGGCGAACCCTCATGATCGCCTGAGCCACGGTGAGTCCAGAGGGAATCGCAACATAATCCGAGGTCATCAAGGCCCCAGCCGTCCCTTCCTCATAGCTGGCCAGGCGCTTCAATGCCTCGCGTTCACGGTGCGCCATACGCCGCAACAGGGCTTCCTTGCGATCATCATCGAACAGCTTGAAGACATCGGCACGCTCATCCGAGCCCATGCGATCCAGGATACGAACCAGGTCGCCATCCCCAATGGAAGCACTGAGCCTTTCCTGACCATCACTGGGGATATGGCCAAACACGCTGGCCTTCCGCTCAATCGGCAAGCACGCAAATAATGCCAGGGCAGTGGCCAGATCATCATCTTCAATCAGTTGATCGAGGATTTCCGCCAGGTCCGCTGAACGTATTTCAGGCAAGCGTTCATCCAGCAATGCCTGGTCCTTCACGGCCAGCGCCCGAATCAACACGTGCTTGTGGGTTTCCAGTGTCGGTGAAAGGTTCATCGACATCTCCTGATTCTGCCGCGGTTCCTACGGCATGGAAGGGCTGTCAGAGAAGACTTGCCCAGGATTGGGCGCATCAATGGTAAGCAATGATGCCATGCTCGCAACAGGCAACGAAGTTACCCATGAAAAGCCAGATAAAAAAACGCCCCCGAATACGCTATTCGGGGGCGTTTGTCCTCATAGAGGATCAGCGCTTGGCAATACAAGATCAGCTCTTGCTACGAGCCTTGCGACGCAGTTGATTGATGGTACGCAACTGAGCCATGGCTTCGGCAAGCTCGGCAGTGGCACGGGAATAATCCAGCTCCGCCGATTTTTCGTGCATATCCTTGAGGGCCTGCTGACGGGCTTCCTCGGCAGCGGCTTCATCCAGATCTGCTGCACGTACCGCAGCATCGGCGAGCACAATTACTTTGTCGGGCTGTACTTCAATGAAGCCGCCGGAGACATAGAAATGTTCTTCACCTTGCTCGGTAAGCACCCGGACAGGACCAGGAGCCAACTCGGTAAGCAGTGGCGTATGGCCAGCCAGGATGCCGAGATCCCCCATGATGCCAGCCGCCACCACCTGCTCAACGCTACCGGAGTAGACAGAGCTTTCAGCACTGACGATCTCGCATTGAATGGTCTTCGTCATTGAGACGTCTCCCAGAAAGAAGGAAATACCGATGTGACTCGGTCACATCCGGCATTTCCTAAGGGATTACTTCATCTGGTTGGCTTTCTCGACAGCTTCGTCGATGCTACCGACCATGTAGAAGGCCTGCTCAGGCAGCTCGTCATAGTCGCCATTGAGGATGCCCTGGAAGCCACGAATGGTTTCCTTCAGCGACACATACTTGCCCGGAGAACCGGTGAAGACCTCGGCAACGAAGAACGGCTGGGACAGGAAGCGCTGGATCTTACGCGCCCGGGCTACGATCTGCTTGTCTTCATCAGACAGCTCATCCATACCCAGGATAGCGATGATGTCCTTGAGCTCCTTGTAACGCTGCAGCACGCCCTGAACACCACGCGCGACCCCGTAGTGCTCTTCCCCTACCACCAGCGGATCAAGCTGACGAGAAGTGGAGTCGAGCGGATCGATGGCCGGATAGATACCCAGCTCAGCGATGGAGCGCGCCAGTACCACCGTCGCATCAAGGTGCGAGAAGGTCGTCGCCGGAGACGGGTCGGTCAGGTCATCCGCGGGCACGTATACGGCCTGCACGGAAGTGATCGAGCCAGTCTTGGTCGAGGTGATACGCTCCTGCAGAACGCCCATCTCCTCGGCCAGGGTCGGCTGGTAACCCACCGCAGACGGCATACGACCGAGCAGTGCAGATACCTCGGTACCCGCCAGGGTGTAACGATAGATGTTGTCGACGAACAGCAGAACGTCACGACCTTCGTCACGGAACTTCTCGGCGATGGTCAGGCCGGTCAGGGCCACGCGCAGACGGTTGCCGGGCGGCTCGTTCATCTGGCCGTAGACCAGTGCCACCTTGTCGAGAACGTTCGACTCCTGCATCTCGTGATAGAAGTCGTTACCCTCACGAGTACGCTCACCGACACCAGCAAATACGGAGTACCCGCTGTGCTCGGTGGCGATGTTACGGATGAGCTCCATCATGTTGACGGTTTTGCCCACACCAGCACCACCGAACAGGCCGACCTTACCGCCCTTGGCGAAAGGACATACCAGGTCGATGACCTTGATGCCGGTCTCGAGCAGTTCGTTGGTAGCTGCCTGGTCCGCGTAGCCCGGAGCCTTGCGGTGGATCGGCATGCGTTCCTGCTCACCGATCTCGCCAGCCTCATCAATCGGCTCACCGAGAACGTTCATGATCCGACCCAGAGTCTCCTGGCCTACCGGCACAGAAATCGGAGCGCCGGAGTCAGTCACTTCCAGTCCACGTTGCAGACCTTCGGTGGAGCCCATGGCAATGGTACGAACCACGCCGTCGCCCAGCTGCTGCTGGACCTCGAGGACGGTCTCCTTGCCAGAGACATTCAGCGCGTCGTAGACCTTGGGCACGTCGTCCCGCGGAAACTCTACGTCAATCACCGCGCCGATGATTTGTACGATACGTCCGCTCATCTTGGTTCCTCTCAATAACCTGTCATTGAAGCCTGTGTGCCTGGTTCCGACCAGCGCCCGATGTGGCGCCCAGGTTCAGAACCAACCGACGCTATACCGCTGCAGCACCACCAACGATCTCGGAGATTTCCTGGGTAATGGCCGCCTGACGGGCCTTGTTGTACACCAGCTCCAGTTCATCGATGAGGTTGCCAGCATTGTCGGTGGCGCTCTTCATCGCGATCATGCGTGCCGCCTGCTCGCAGGCCGCATTCTCGACCACAGCCTGATACACCTGCGCTTCCACATAGCGCACGAGCAGGCTATCGAGCAGCGCCTTGGCATCCGGCTCATACAGGTAGTCCCAACTGCTGGGACGCTTGTTCTCGTCATCATCCGCAGCGGAGTCCATGGTCAGCGGTAACAGCTGACGGACGACCGGCGTCTGCGTCATGGTATTGACGAATTCGTTGTACACCACGTAGAGACGATCGATGGAGCCTGAATCATAGGCATCCAGCATCACCTTCACGTTACCGATCAGGTCATCAAGACTCGGCGTTTCACCCAGGCCACTCTTGGAGGCGACCAGGTTTCCACCGTACTTACGGAAAAAACCGCCAGCCTTGCTGCCAAGGGCACAGAAATCGAGCTCAGCGCCCTTGTTGTGCCATGCCTGGGCGTCGTTGACCACAGCCTTGAACAGGTTGACGTTCAGGCCGCCGCACAGACCACGGTCAGTGGAAACGACGATGTAGCCAACACGCTTGACCTCACGCTCTTCCAGCCACGGATGCTTGTACTCCGGGGTAGCCTGGGAGAGGTGACCAACGACGGCACGGATCTGCTGGGCGTAAGGCTGGGTAGCCTTCATCCGATCCTGGGTCTTGCGCATCTTCGACGCCGCCACCATCTGCATCGCATTGGTGATCTTCTGCGTGTTCTTGATGCTCCCGATCTGGGTGCGAATCTCTTTTCCGACTGCCATGGCGATCTACCTTTGTTCGTGACCCTCAGAATGTTGTCCACACGGCCCGCCCGAAGGCGGGCCCGAGGGGATTACCAGCTCTGAGTGGCCTTGAACTTGTCGAGACCCTGCTTCAGACCGTCCTGGATCTCGCTGCTGTAGTCGCCGGACTCGTTGATCTTGTCGATCAGCGCGCCATACTCGGACTTCATGAACTCATGCAGAGCATGTTCGAAGTCGAGTACCTTCTTGACTTCGACATCGTCCAGGTAGCCTTCGTTAGCGGCGTACAGGGAGATAGCCATTTCGGCCACGGACATGGGCGCATACTGAGCCTGTTTCATCAGCTCGGTGACACGCTGACCATGCTCCAGCTGCTTGCGGGTAGCTTCATCCAGATCGGAAGCGAACTGGGAGAAAGCTGCCAGTTCGCGGTACTGGGCCAGAGCCAGACGCACGCTACCACCAAGCTTCTTGATGATCTTGGTCTGAGCAGCACCACCCACACGAGATACCGACAGACCAGCATTGATGGCCGGGCGGATACCTGAGTTGAACAGGTCGGTCTCGAGGAAGATCTGACCATCGGTGATGGAGATCACGTTGGTCGGAACGAAAGCGGAAACGTCCCCAGCCTGAGTCTCGATGATCGGCAGAGCGGTCAGAGAGCCGGTCTTGCCTTTCACTTCACCGTTGGTGAACTTCTCGACATAGTCGGCATTGACGCGAGCTGCACGCTCGAGCAGACGAGAGTGGAGATAGAAGACGTCACCAGGATAGGCTTCACGGCCCGGCGGACGACGCAGCAGCAAGGACACCTGACGATACGCCACAGCCTGCTTGGACAGGTCATCGTAAACGATCAGGGCATCTTCACCACGGTCACGGAAGTACTCACCCATGGTGCAGCCGGAGTAGGCAGCAAGGAACTGCATCGGAGCCGGGTCAGCGGCACCAGCGGCAACCACGATAGTGTGATCCATCGCGCCATGCTCTTCGAGCTTGCGCACCACGTTGGCAATGGTCGACTGCTTCTGGCCGATGGCCACATAGACGCAGGTGACGTCCTTGCCTTTCTGGTTGATGATGGTGTCGATGGCGATGGCCGACTTACCAATCTGACGGTCACCGATGATCAACTCACGCTGACCGCGGCCGATCGGCACCATGGCATCGATGGACTTGAAGCCTGTCTGGATCGGCTCATCGACCGACTGACGGGTGATAACGCCCGGAGCAACCTTCTCGACTGCGTCAGTCAGGGAAGTGCCCAGGTCACCCTTGCCATCGATCGGATTACCGAGGGCATCAACTACGCGACCGCGCAGCTCAGGACCCACCGGCACTTCAAGGATACGGCCAGTACACTGGGCAGTCATGCCCTCTTCCAGCTGCAGATAGTCTCCCAGGACCACGGCGCCGACACTGTCGCGCTCGAGGTTCAGGGCCATACCAAAGACGCCGCCGGGGAATTCAATCATCTCACCGAACATTGCGTCGGCGAGGCCGTGAATCTGCACGATACCGTCAGACACACTGACGACCGTGCCCTGATTACGGGCTTCAGAAGCGACATCCAGCTTTTCGATACGCTGCTTGATGATGTCGCTAATCTCGGAAGGATTCAGTTGCTGCATGCCATGTCCCTCAGACTCAGGCGGAAAGGACGTCCTGGAGACGGCTCAATCGACCACGTACCGAACCGTCAATGACGGTATCACCGGCACGCAGGATCACGCCGCCCAGAAGCGATGGATCCACCTGAGTGGTAATGGAGATTTCGCGGTCCAGACGCTTGGCCAGTGCACTCGCGAGCGATTGTTCCTGTGCCTCGGAAAGCGCAAAGGCGGACAGGATCTCCACCTCCATGCGCTTCTCCTGCTGAGCCTTCAACGCCTCGAACTGCTCGGCGATGACGTCGAGCGCCATCAGGCGGCCTTTCTGGCCTACCAGACGGATGAAGTTCTTGAGATCGTCATTGACGGCTTCACCACAGACGTCGACGACAACATCAGCCTTCTGTGCGCTGGACAGCTTGGGATTATCGAGCACTCGGGAACGCAGATCGTCATCGCTGACGACCTGCGCCACAAGGGCCAACATGCCGGACCAGTCGTCGAGCGCGCCTTTCGCCAGGGCGTACTCGAAAGCAGCCTTGGCGTAGGGGCGAGCGATAGTTGACGCTTCCGCCATGGTCACCTCCTCAGAGCTCTTTGGCGAGTTTGTCGACGATGGAAGCATGCTGCTTCTCGTCGATGGAGGACTCCAGGATTCGCTCAGCGCCCAGGATCGCAAGGCGTGACACTTGTCCGCGCAGATCTTCCTTCGCACGGGTCACTTCCTGCTCGATCTCGGCCTTGGCCTTGGCGATCATGCGCTCGCCTTCAAGACGGGCATCCTCGCGAGCCTGCTCAAGCTTCTGGTTAGCCTGCTTCTGGGCCTGCTCCAGAATCGCAGCTGCCTCTTCCTTGCACTTGCGCAGTGTCTCGCTGGCCTCTTGCTCGGCCACTTCAAGATCACGCGCCGCACGGCTGGCAGCATCCAGACCATCGGCGATCTTCTTCTGACGTTCCTGCAGAGCTTGCATGACCGGCGGCCAAATAAACTTCATGCAGAACCAGACGAAGAACGCAAAGGCGATAGCCTGGCCGACTAGGGTAAGGTTCAGGTTCACGCCAGCACCTCTCGCGTTACGGGTTTGGGGTTAACGGGTCGATGGCTCTCTCGAGCCAGCGCATTAACCGACAAACGGGTTAGCGAAGGTGAAGAACAGCGCGATACCTACACCGATCATGGTCACGGCGTCGAGCAGACCAGCAACGATGAACATCTTGACCTGCAGCATCGGGATCATTTCCGGCTGACGAGCAGCGCCTTCCAGGAACTTGCCACCGAGGATACCGAAGCCGATAGCGGTACCGAGGGCACCCAGGCCGATCAGCAGGGACACGGCGATGGCGGTCATACCCAGAACTTGTGCTTCCATGTTGGTCTCTCCAATTTTCGAGTTAGTGGTTTAGTGGGTTAAGGGTTGATTAAGGGTTAGTGGTTTAGGGTGTTCTAAGGGTGAAGCGGTTAGTGCTTCTCCACCGCCATGCTCAGATAGACGATGGTCAGCATCATGAAGATGAAGGCCTGCAGAGTGATGACCAGGATATGGAACACCGCCCAGGTGAAGTGCAGAGGCAGCTGCCACAAACCGATCATGGCAATCAGGATGAAAATCAGCTCGCCGGCGTAAAGGTTACCGAACAGTCGCAGCGCCAGTGAGATCGGCTTGGCCAGCAGGGTCACTGTTTCAAGCAGGAAGTTGACCGGGATGAACAGCGCCTGGACCAGCTTGTTCGGCGAGTTGAACGGATGCAGAGTCAGTTCACCAATGAAGCCGCTGAAACCCTTGGCACGAATGGTGTAGATGATGATCAGGGCAAATACAGAGAGAGACATGCCAATGGTGGCATTGACGTCTGTGGTCGGTACGACCTTGAAGTAAACATGGGCAGGATCAGCGCCGAACAAGGAAGCGATCTTCGCTGCCAGCATAGGCAGGAAATCCACCGGCACCAGGTCCATGAGGTTCATCAGGAACACCCAGCAGAAGATCGTCAGCGCCAGCGGAGCAATCAGCTTGCTCTTGCCATGGAACGTGTCCTTCACCGAGTTATCGACGAATTCGACCATCAGCTCGACAAAGTTCTGCAATGCACCAGGAACGCCTGTTGTCGCTGCATTGGCTGCTTTCTTGAACACCCACAGGAAAATCAGGCCCAGACCAATGGACCATCCCATGGTATCCAGGTGAATGGCCCAGAAGCCCATGTCGGAAGCTTCCTGAGCGGAGTGCGCGATGCTCCAGCCATGATCCGGATGCAGACCAAACGTCAGGTTCTGCAGGTGGTGCTGGATATATTCCGTCGGAGTCGGATTCGTGCCTGCCATGCGAGCCTCTTATTTATGTGTGCGACGGACGTTTCACCAGCCAGGGACCCAGCCAATGAACGAACAACGTCACCACGTAAGCGCCAAAGAAAAAAGTTGGGTTTGAAGGAGGCACTGCGATGAACACTAGAGTGAACAGCGCCGCCGTCAAACCGAACTTGCCGGCTTCCGCACGATAGAAACTATTGACGATGGCTCGGGAGTATCGCGCTCCCTGATAGCGAAATACGCGCCAGGCAAAGAAAGCATTGGGCAAAAAGGCAACCAGCCCTCCCGTTGCAGCTGAAGCCGCACCGGATACGCCAAAACCAATCCCTGCAAGCGCACTCAGCAGTGCCACCACGGCCAATTGCACCTGCAGCAGTCGTTTTACCTGGGGTCGTTGAATACTGGCCGCCAAGGGTCTCTCCTGCTGCGCCGCGTGGTCTGTGCAACTTGCGTATCACCAGTAACTCACTGATCAACCTACCGGTGATGCCTTTTCGTGCAAGCGTATTTTCCATCGTCTTGCTGTCAGTGGATGCCAAACCACTGACAGACTTCGGCGCGATTATAGGGAAGGGAACTTACTGCTTCAACCGAAGTAGTATGTATTTGCGCGTACTTGTCGCAAGTTTTCGACTAAATGCGCAGAACTTGTCGCTATATTAATTAGCAAGCAAATAGAATAATACGCCTATTTACTACATTCTCTTTTCATCATAAAAGCGGTAGAACACTCCACATTCCCGCTCTTTTCAGCGAATATGCGCGAGAATTCCATCAAGTTCGTCAAGGCTGGAGTACTGAATCATCACTTTTCCCTTGCCAGCCTTTCCATGCTGAATTTTTACCGGTGCTCCCAACACTTCGGCCAGGCGTGTTTCCAGGCGCGCTACATCCTGGCTTGGCGGAGAAGGTTTGGTGGTCTTGGGTTTATCGCTGGTCAATTGCTTGACCAAGGCTTCAGTGGCCCTCACGGTAAGATCCTTGTTGACCACTTCATGGGCGGCCTTGCGCTGCTTGAGTGGCGGCAAGGTAAGCAGCGCACGCGCATGTCCCATATCCAGATCACCACGCTCGAGCAAGGTCTGAACTTCAGGATCCAGAGATAACAGACGTAACAGGTTGGCTACCTGTGCCCGGGAACGTCCCACGGCATCGGCAACCTGCTGCTGGGTCAACTCAAACTCATCGATCAGACGCTTGAGCGCCAGGGCCTCTTCAACAGGATTGAGATTTTCACGCTGAATGTTTTCGATCAGGGCCAGGGCCAGTGCAACTTCATCGGTAACATCACGCACCACTGCTGGAATAACATCCAGTTCGGCGAGTTGGGATGCACGCCAACGTCGCTCACCTGCGATGATTTCATAACGATCGGGCCCGATGGGTCGGACCACAATGGGCTGCATGACCCCCTGAGCACGAATGGAGTCTGCAAGCTCTTCCAGAGCTTCAGGACGGATGTCACGACGCGGCTGGTACTTTCCCCGACTCAACTGGCCAAGTGGCAAGCGTTCAAGGCGATCCTGAACGCCAAGTGCGGCATCGACTGCGCCTTCGTTGCCATCGAGTCCGCTTTCGGGCAAGTCCAGGCTTTCGCGACGGCGAGCTCCAGCACCGATCAGAGCATCCAGGCCACGTCCCAAGGCGCGTTTACGGGTCATCGACTTCCCCTCATCTCACAAAGCAGACACTGCATCAAAAAAACGCTTACTACAGAGACAACCGGCGAATCAGTTCCTTGGCCAGCACTCGATGAGCCTGGCTACCCCGCGAGAAACGTGCGTACTTGGTCACTGGAAGCCCATGGCTGGGCGCTTCGGCAACTCGCACATTGCGTGGAATCGTGGTCTTGAGCAATGCGTCACCAAAATAATCTCGCAGCTGCTTACTGACATCGCGCGTAAGGCTGTTACGAGAATCGAACATGGTACGCAGGATACCGTAGATCTCCAGAGAAGGGTTCACGCTATCCTTGATCTGCTCGACGGTATCAAGCAATGCCGACAGGCCCTCGAGGGCATAGAACTCACACTGCAGGGGAATCAGTACGCCATTGGACGCGGTCAGGGCATTGACGGTCAGCATGTTGAGTGACGGCGGGCAGTCGATCAATACGACGTCATACTCATTGGAGACCTCGCCAAGCGCCTGAGCCAGACTGCGTTCTCGGCCATCTTCACGCTCGAGCAGTTCGACTTCGGCTGCGGTCAGGTCACCATTGCCAGGCATCAAGGCATAACCGGCTTCAGGACAGTCGAGGATTACCTCGACAGGACGTTTCTCGCCGAGGATCACATCCAGCACGCTGCCATCCAGGTTATGCTTGTCGACCCCACTTCCCATGGTGGCATGGCCTTGGGGGTCGAGATCGACCATCAGTACTCGACGATCCAATGCCGCGAGACTCGCAGCCAAGTTGACGGCAGAAGTGGTCTTTCCGACTCCGCCCTTCTGGTTGGTCACGGCGATGATTTTGGTCACGTCGTCATCCTTGTTCGGTGTTCTCGGGCGACAGATGGCCGAACAGCTCGGCCTCTGGCCAGGCATTGTACGAAAGTTGTCTGCTCTCGCTGAGACCTTTCATGCCAAACCTGGAACTTGGGGATAGAGACTAGCGGCCTGAGGCGTCAGGTTCCAGCGCTAGATGTTTCTTCCCTGTTTCTAAACCGATGGTTCCAAAATGACCAGTTCACGACTGCCGGGCTCGAAAGGGACTTTCAGCGAATGACGCGATGCCTGACTAACATTGGTGACTAGCCCAGCCAGTTCATCATCCACAGCAGGCCCTTTCATCGCTAGCCATTGACCATCGTCAGCCACAAGATTCCGGGTCAGTTCAACAAAGTCCGCCAGGCTGGCAAAAGCACGGGAAACAACCTGATCGAAACCACCAGGTGGCGCCTCGAAGGCTTCGACCCGAGCTTGAACAGGAGTGGCATTGGTCAACTTCAGTTCCATGACAGCCTGACGCTGGAAGCGTACTTTCTTGCCATTGCTGTCAAGCAGAGTGACCTCCAGAGACGGTTCCAGAATGGCCAATACCAATCCCGGAAGGCCAGGCCCCGCACCAACATCCAGAACCCTAGGTCCCTTGACCCAGGGCAGAATGGAAGCACTGTCGAGCAAATGTCGCGACACCATGTCCAGCGGGTCTCGAACAGCGGTGAGGTTATAAGCGCGATTCCACTTGTGTAACAACCCCACCAGCGCCACCAACTTGTCCTGCTGGCCAGCATCACAGGCAACCCCTAGTTCCGCGAGCCCCTGTGCAAGGCGATCAGCGATCTGTTGTTCCAGTGCAGAAGTCAAAGCTGACGTCATCCGGCTACCTGCTCATTGCTCGGTGTGGTTGCCACTTCTTTGATCAGATGACGTTTCTTCATATAAATCAAAAGAATGGAAACAGCAGCAGGTGTCACACCTGAAATACGCCCAGCCTGAGCCAGCGTCGCAGGACGGGCATCGTTGAGCTTCTGGCGAATTTCATGTGACAACCCCTCGATCGCGTTGTAATCCAGATCTTCGGGCAGGGCCATCGATTCATGGCGCTTGAGCTTGTCGATTTCGTCCTGCTGACGATCGATGTAACCCTGGTACTTGGCCTGGATCTGCACTTGTTCGGCAACTTGCTCGTCGGCGACAGCTTCTCCCAACAGACCAGCTACATCGTGGTAGACCAGCTCCGGTCGCTTGAGCAGATCCATCAGGTTGTATTCCCGAGACAAAGGCTTTCCTGTACTTGCTTCAACCTTGGCTGCTGCTGCAGTTCCCGGTTGAACCCAGGAGGCCTTGAGACGTGCGCTCTCGCTTTCAACCGCTTCGCGCTTGGCAGAGAAACTGGCCCAACGTTCATCATCGATCAGGCCCAGTTTACGGCCCTGTTCCGTCAGCCGCATGTCGGCATTGTCCTCACGCAGCAACAAGCGGTATTCCGCACGTGACGTGAACATGCGGTAAGGCTCTTTGGTGCCGAGAGTGATCAGGTCATCTACCAGAACGCCGAGATAGGCTTCGTCACGACGTGGACACCAGGCATCCTGCTCCTTGGCACGCAAGGCGGCATTGAGACCAGCAAGCAGGCCTTGAGCCCCTGCTTCCTCGTATCCCGTAGTGCCATTGATCTGCCCTGCGAAAAACAGGTTGTGGATAAATCTGGTTTCCAGTGAATGCTTCAGATCGCGAGGATCGAAGAAGTCATACTCGATGGCATAACCCGGCCGGGTTATGTGCGCATTTTCCAGCCCCACCATGGAACGCACCACCTTGAGCTGCACATCAAATGGCAATGACGTAGAAATACCATTTGGGTATAGCTCATGTGTATCAAGGCCTTCGGGCTCGATGAACACCTGATGGCTAGCCTTGTCGGCAAAGCGATGCACCTTGTCCTCGATGGATGGGCAATAGCGCGGACCGACACCCTCGATGACACCGGAAAACATCGGTGAACGGTCGAGATTATCGAAGATGATCTGGTGAGTCTGCTCATTGGTGTGAGCAATATGGCAACTGACCTGACGTGGATGCATCTCCCGGGAGCCGAGATAGGACATTACCGGAATTGGAGTATCCCCCGGTTGCTCCTCGAGCCTGGAGAAATCCACGCTCTTGGCATCGATACGCGGAGGAGTCCCGGTCTTCAGGCGATCAACCCGGAATGGCAGTGCGCGCAGACGCTCAGCCAAGGCGTTGGAAGGCGGGTCACCGGCACGGCCGCCTCGACTCTGCTGCAGGCCAATGTGGATAACCCCGCCGAGAAAAGTCCCTGTGCATAACACGACAGTTTCACCCATGAACCGTATGCCGGTTTCAGTGACTACGCCCCTCACAGTGTCATTTTCAACGACCAGGTCCCCAGCCGCCTGCTGGAACAGCGTCAAATTGGGCTGGTTTTCCAGAATGTGGCGAATGGCTGCCTTGTAGCGAATGCGATCGGCCTGGGCCCGGGTAGCACGTACAGCAGGTCCTTTGCGTGCATTGAGCACGCGAAACTGAATGCCCCCGAGGTCCGTTGCCAGACCCATGGCACCACCAAGCGCATCAATCTCCTTGACCAGGTGGCTCTTGCCAATCCCGCCAATAGCGGGATTGCAGGACATCTGGCCCAAGGTTTCGATGTTGTGTGTCAGCAGCAGGGTCTGGCAACCCATGCGGGCAGAGGCCAGGGCAGCTTCCGTTCCAGCATGGCCACCGCCGATGACGATGACGTCAAAGCGGTCGGGATACTCCAAGGTTCACCTCGTTTGGCGCTCAGGCGCCAGCGCAAAAATTTAATAGGACATCAGGGATATGTCGAAGATCAGCCCGCCAGTATACGCCCCTTGTGGGTAAACGTCAGGGTTTTCCACACCCTGGTTAGCCAGCTCCCCCACCCTCTCATTTCTAATTAAACAATACATATAAAAAGAAAGAAGTTCTGTTGTAATAGTTACTACTGTTGTGGGTAATTTCTGTGGAAAACATTGAGCCTAGTTTTAAAAACAACAAGATATACTGTTTACAATGTTCTGGAGAAGAGGCCAATGAGCTGCGGACTCCCTGTCTTGATGCTGTGGATGAAACCCTAGGTTACCCACATCCGACAGGGTCCACCAGTTATCCACCGACCTGAAGGAGACTTGTCACCGTAGAGGTGAACAAGAGACGGATTAGCCTGAAACCCGTACGATATCTGGGCTAGAGGGATAAACCTGGTTTTTTTATCCACAGGCAAAAAATCCCCTGTCGATAAGCTCGCCAGGGGATCGAGGGCCTGCAGAGGTGGCTTTTCGCGTTCAATCCAGAAGGGACTGACATTCCATCTAATGTTTCAATACCCGGGAAAGGAAGGACCGTGTCCTTTCATTCTGGGGATTGTCGAAGACTTCATCAGGGCGCCCCTGCTCGACAATTTCACCCTGGTGGATGTAGATCACTCTGTCGGCGACTTCCCGGGCAAACCCCATCTCATGGGTAACGATCATCATGGTCATGCCGTCCCGAGCCAGCTCGCGCATGGCATCGAGCACTTCCCCTATCATCTCTGGGTCCAGCGCCGAGGTTGGTTCATCAAACAACATCAGCCGTGGCTCCATGGCCAGAGCCCGGGCCAGGGCGACGCGCTGTTGCTGGCCCCCTGAAAGCTGAGAAGGATACTTGTCCGCCTGATCGCGGATGCCAACCCTATCCAGGAGACGTTCGGCAATTTCCATTGCCTGCGCCATGCTCTTGCCCTTCACCTTGGTCGGCGCCAGGGTGATGTTGTCGCGCACGTTTAGGTGAGGAAAGAGGTTGAATTGCTGGAACACCATGCCGACTTCCGTGCGAATGGTCTGCAGGGCACGGGTAGCCTTGCCATAGGGCCGCAGGTCGTGGCCATCGACACGTAGCTGGCCCTGCTGGAACTCTTCCAGTCCATTGATGCAGCGGATCAGAGTGGACTTACCGGAGCCACTGGCGCCGATGATGACGACGACTTCACCGTGGCTGACGTCGAGATCGATATTCTTCAATACATGATGCGCACCATAGTACTTGTTCAATTTGCGCAGTCTGACGATGGATTCACCGTCTTTGTGAGCTGTTGTGCTAGTACTTGTGCTAGTACTTGCGCTAGTGCTGAGTGAATGGCTCATGTCATGTTGTCCTGTCGTTGAGACCATTGAAGTAGAGAGGTCCAGTACGGGTGGGTTATTGGCCTACCAATCCCCTGCGTTCCAGCAGACGCAGGAGCAAGGACAGGGTTAAGGTGATGGCCAGGTACATCAGGGCCACCATCAGGTATACCTCCAGAGCCGTGAAGGTGGTGGCAATGTAGATCTGGCCTTGGCGAACGAGCTCCCCTACTCCAATGACGGCGAACAGAGAGGTGTCCTTGATGCTGATGATGCCCTGGTTTCCCAATGCGGGAATCATGCGTCGGAAAGCCTGGGGCCAGATGATGTAACGGAAGGTATTCAAGCGCGACAGGCCCAGAGACAGGCCAGCCTCGCGTTGACCTCGTTCGATGGACTGGATGCCTCCACGCACGACTTCAGAGATATAGGCTCCGGAATTGACAGCAATGGCAGCAATACCGGCAGTAAGCGGGCCAATGTGGCCGATCACGTCGGAAAGGCCGTAGAAGATGAACAGGACCTGGACCAGCACCGGAGTGCCACGGAATATTTCGATATAGACGATGGCGGGAACGCGTAGCCAGCGACTGGGAGATATTCTCAACAGGCCGAAGAAGATGCCGATGAAAAAGCCGATGGCTAGACCGGCGATGGAGATCAGCAGTGTATAAGGAATGCCCGTCAGCAGGTGGGGAATGGAGGAAAATGCTGCCGACCAGTCAAATGTAAAGTTGGAGTTCACTCAAGATCTCCCTCGAGCAGTAGAGTCAGGGAAAATGCAAAGAGGGCCGGATGATGATCCGGCCCTTTCGCTTCTTTCACAGGTATCACGTGAGAACCTCGGTGTGACGAGAGTGAAATCACTCGTCGCTAGAGGAACCAAACCACTTGGCATGTATGCTGTCGTAGGTACCGTCTTCCTTCATGGAAGCCAGGGCCTCGTTGACAGGCTTGACCCATTCGCTGTCCTTGGTGAAGACGATGCCGTATTGCTGCCCTTCGTAGAGCGGGCCAACAACCTTGACCTTGTCCTTGCCTCGTGTCTGAGAGAAGTAGCCGACATTGGGAGCATCATAGAAGACGGCATCGACGCTACCGCCAAGCAAGGCCATGTACATGTCAGCAGAGCCTGGATAAGGCGTGATGGTCGATGTTTCTCCGAGCGTTTCCTGCAGGTAGTCGAAGCTGGTGGAGCCAATCTTGGTACCCACGCGCATGCCCGAGAGGTCATCTATGCTGGTGACGTCCTCCTGGTCGGCCTTGACCAGAATCTGTAGACCACTGTCGTAATAGGGATCGGAGAAGTCGACGATCTTGGCTCGTTCATCGGTAATCGTGATGCCAGCAATGGCAATATCCACGTTACCGGTTTGTACAGCGGGAATGATGCCGTTGAAATCCATGGTGCGGACTTCGTAGTCGAAACCGGCCCGTTCGCTCAATTCCGCAATGATATCCATGTCAAATCCGACCATTTCGCCGGATTTCTGGTCCATCATCTCAAAGGGGACGAAGCTAGGATCAGTGGCGACGGTCAGGGTTTCGGAATGTGCAAGGCCAGCGCCCGCGATCATCATCACTGCTGCGAGAGCCGTGGAAGTCAGTGCGGTTTTCATGGGGTTTCCCCTGTTGGAGTTATTGTCGAATACCCCAACTACCATGGCTGACTTGAGATAAAAGGGTCAAGTTACGTGAATTTTCAATAGGGCGAAAATCGTGGCCATTTCAAGGCCAGGAGGCTGGCAAGCAAGTACTCGCTTACACCATGAAGGAGGCGCCACAGCCACAAGTGCTGGTGGCATTGGGGTTCTGGACCAGGAAGCGCGCGCCTGCGAGGCCTTCTTCATAGTCTATGGTGGAGCCGACAAGATACTGGTAGGAAAGGGGATCGATCACCAGTGACACATCGCCAAAGGGGATTTCGGTATCATCTTCGTTGATGGCATCGGCTACATCGAAGCCATACTGAAAACCTGAACACCCTCCTCCTGTAACGTAGACTCGCAGAGAAAGACGGTCGTTGCCTTCATCGGCCTTGAGGGCCTGCAGGCGGCGACGTGCATTGTCTGAAAGCATCAGAGGCGTGGGAATGAAGGATTCGGCACCGCTCATGGTAGAGCTCCGGAAATCGGTGAATGGCGATCAACACCGTATTATCCGGAATTCCCACTAATTTGGTCAACTTTATCCTGCTGATCGCCTCCTATCAGACGACAGGAAGCGGCCAGACCTGGTGCGATCGCTTGATCAGGGCATGATCGCCGGAGCATCGAGACCTGCAGTCTCATCGAAGCCAAACATCAGGTTCAAGTTGTGCACAGCCTGACCAGAAGCTCCCTTGACCAGGTTGTCGATCACTGAAAGCACGATCACGGTATCGCCGCCGCCTGGGCGGTGAATGGCCAGGCGGCACATGTTGGCGCCCTTGACGCTACGCGTTTCCGGGTGACTGCCGGGAGGCATCACGTCGACAAAGGGCTCATTGGCATAGCGCTCTTCGAAGCGTTTCTGCAAATCGCCAGGCTCACTGGTCAGACGCCCATAAAGTGTCGCGTGAATACCACGGATCATCGGCGTCAGATGGGGCACGAAGGTCAGGCCGACATTATCGCCAGCCGCATCTCCCAGGCCCTGACGGATTTCCGGTAGATGACGATGTCCCGATGCGCCGTAGGCCTTGAGAGACTCACTGGCTTCAGCCAGCAGAGACGGTACCTTGGCGCCACGTCCGGCACCTGTGACGCCGGACTTGCAGTCGGCAATCAAGTGTTGCGGGTCGACCAGGCCGGCTTCGAGCAATGGCAGGAAGCCGAGCTGTACCGCAGTGGGATAACAGCCGGGAACCGCGATCAGGCGTGAAGAGCGAATACGTTCACGATTGACTTCCGGCAGGCCATAGACAGCCTCCTCAAGCAGCTCAGGGGCGCCATGAGGCTGGCCGTACCACTCAGCCCAAAGCTCGGCATCGCGTATACGGAAGTCGGCTGACAGATCGATGATACGAGTACCCTGCTCCAGCAATTCTCCAGCCAGAGCATGAGCAACCCCATGAGGCGTAGCAAAGAATACGGCATCGCACTTACCCAGGCGTTGCGGATCGGGCTCGGAGAAGCGCAGTTCATCGTAGTGCCCACGCAGGTTGGGATATAGTTCACAGACCCCCAGGCCTGACTCGCTTCGGGAGGTAATGGCCTCGACTTCGACATGGGGGTGACGTGCCAGAAGCCTGAGCAGCTCGACGCCGGTATAGCCAGTACCGCCGACAATTCCAACCTTGATCACTTGGGTGCTCCTGTATATGGGGACATCATTCGCTCTATGATACACAAGGGTAACACCGCTTAAGGAAACTCTTGTTCCTCGATCAAGGAAAGTTCTGTGCCACGTATCCGTCTGTCGGGCTTCAGTCTTGATACCTTCCGTCGACAACTGGCAAATGTCGACGCACTTCCGCAGCTATGCGTGCTAGGCGTATTGAGCGGATTGATTACCGGTAGCTTCATGGTGTTGTTTCGTTCCTTGCTGATGCTGGGAGCTGTCGTTTTCATGCCTCATGGCGACCCGGAAGCCTTCGAGCAACTGTCCAGAACAGTACGTGTGCTGCTACCGATCCTGGCGGTCTTCGTGATCGGTATGTTGCTCTGGCGGCAACCCGCTGCTGCTCGCAAGGTTGGGGTAGGTCATGTCATCGAGCGATTGACCGACCATCAGGGGCGCTTTCCTATGCGCAACTGGATCAATCAATGGTGGATCGGAGCCCTGTCCGTGATGGGCGGGCTTTCCGCGGGGCGTGAGGGACCGGCGATCCACCTTGGTGCAGCGGCTTCCAGCGGCATGGGGGAATTGCTCAGGTTGCCGCATAACAGCCTGAGGGTGTTGGTGGCCTGTGGTACTGCGGCAGGGATTTCAGCTTCTTTCAATACACCGATTGCCGGGGTCATTTTCGCCATGGAAGTGGTGATGATGGAATACACCATCGTCGGTTTCATGCCTGTCATTCTGGCCGCCTGCATGGCCGCAGTGATATCTCAACTGGTCTATGGTTCTGAGCCAGCCTTCGCTGTACCCGAATTGGCGATGGGATCGCTGTTCAATTTCTACTGGATCGTCATCATGGCCTTTGGCATAGGCCTGCTGGCAGGATTGTTCCTGCATGTCGCGCGCAGTGCGCGCGTTGGCAGCTTGCCCATGTGGTTGCGTTTTGCCCTGGTAGCAGCGCTGGCTGCTGCATTGGCCTGGAGTTATCCCCAGGTACAGGGGATTGGCTATGACAGCCTGTCCGATGCCTTGTTTGGCAAATTGACCGTGGATGTATTGGTAGCCTTGGCGTTAGGCAAGCTGTTGCTCACGGCCTTCTCTGTGGCTTGTGGTGTACCGGTGAGCATCATAGGCCCGGTACTAGTGATAGGCGCTGCTGCTGGGGCACTGATGGGGCTGTTTGGCGTCTGGCTATGGCCAGGTAAAGCTGCCGATCCCGGGCTCTTCGCCATGATCGGCATGGCGGCGATGATGGGAGCCGTATTGCAGGCACCTTTGGCGGCATTGATGGCGCTGCTTGAATTGACACACCACCCGCATATTTTGTTGCCAGGAATGCTGGCGGTGGTGGTCTCCGGGCTCACCGCGCGGCAACTGTGTCGCTGTGATGGGATATTTATCAACATCAAGCGCAAGGGCATGCATCCCTTGCAGCACCCTTTGATGCAGGCTTTGTCTCGAGTATCGGTACCTGCGGTCATGGAGCGCAGTATTGCGCGCACCCGGCGTCGGATCGACAAGGATCAGGCCAAGTCTTTGCTTGAAAGCAACCCCATGTGGATCCTGATCGAGCGTTCCTCTGATGACAAGCCTACCTTGGCACTGAAAGCGGCAGACCTGGCGCTATGGCTAATGGAGCTGGAAAACAAGCATGCCACTCCCTCCTCTGAGCAGAGTCATGGCCAGAAGAAGGATTCCCGCGAAAAAGCCAGGCCACCCCTGACATCTGCGGAGGATGAGGAGATCATGGATACTGCCTCTCGCAATGAGAGCGAAGAAGCGAGTGAGTTGAGTGGGAGCCAGGAGCGTGTCGAAGATGGGGAAGGCGACCAGGGCAAGAACAGCGAGGCCGAGACGTTGGATCTGCTGGAAATCCCTGGGCATCGTATGGACCTGGCTGCCATTTCTCTGCAGGCAACACTGTCGGAGGCTTTGATTGTCCTCAATGAGCGCAAGGTCGATGGGCTATACGTAGAGCACGGTTACCATGCTAGGCAGAAGAGAATTTCCGGTATCATCACTCGAGAGGCAATCGAGGCGTACTATCGCATTTCTGATTCATCCACAGCCTGAGGAGCCAGTATGTACCTGTGGATAAAAGCTTTTCACCTGATGGCCGTGGTAGCTTGGTTTGCTGCCTTGTTCTATCTGCCCCGCCTGTTCGTGTACCACGCCATGGCTCGGGACAAAGGCGAATACACCAGCATGGACACTTTCAAGGTCATGGAGCGCAAGCTCTATCGCGGTATCATGACGCCCTCCATGGTAGTGTCTCTGCTCCTTGGGATCGTTCTGCTATGGCTCAATCCGGCATGGCTACACATGGGCTGGTTGCATGCCAAGCTTTTCGCTGTCCTGCTGCTGGTTGCCTATCATCATGTCTGTTTGATCTACATGAAGCAGTTGGCAGAAAATCGCTGCCAGCGGAGTCATAAGTTTTTTCGTATATTCAATGAGTTACCAGTTGTAGCGCTGGTGGCTATTGTCATCCTTGTTGTGGTGAAGCCGTTTTGACTGCTCTTAACATGAATTGGCAACCCAACCTTCCCGGGGTCCTGGTATTGGCCGGACATGATCCCACCGGAGGAGCAGGGATTATTGCAGACTCTGAAAGCGTCTCAGCTTGCGGTGGTTGGGCCTTGACCATCCCGACGGCTCTGACCGCACAGGACTGTGACAATGTATTGGCGGTTTCGTCGGTACCCGCAGAAGGTATTCTGCAGGCTGCTGCGGCATTGGAAGCCATTTCGGTGTCTGCCATCAAGATAGGGTTGATTGCTGATATTGAAGTGCTGGATGCGGTGGTCGATGTCGTACGTACTCGCCCGGGCATTCCTGTCGTAGCAGACCCGGTATTGCGCGCTGGAGGTGGCTGCGATCTGGCAACTCAGGAACTTATCGATGCTTATTGCGAGCGTTTGTTGCCCTGGATCGACATCCTGACGCCCAATCGTCACGAATTGGCGCGTCTGGCAGGAAAGGATTATCACGACGATACAGAGCGCGCGGTGAGCCTGATGCGTCAAGGCTGTCAGGCCCTGTTGGTGACAGGGACTGATGAGCCTCTGGAGCAGGTGGCGAAGGACAAGGTAGCCCACACGCTGCATGCACCTGATGTGGATCGTCAATGGACCTGGCCGCGTCTCGATGGCCGCTACCATGGCTCTGGTTGTACCCTGGCATCTGCGCTGGCCACGCGTCTGGCCGCGGGTGAATCCCTGGTTCAGGCCTGTGAACAGGCCCAGGTGTTTACCTGGCAAGCACTGGCCCACGGCTGGCAAGCTGGCAGCGGGCAATATCTGCCTCGTCGTTTGTGGCAGATGCCTGTTCCATGCTTTTCCATGGACGAGGTCGGGTTATGATGAGGGCAAAGAATTATCCCGTGCTTTTCACAGAGTTATCCACAAAGAGGTTTTCATGACCACATCTGCTGAGCTCTTCGAACAGGCTTGTCGGCATATTCCCGGGGGGGTCAATTCACCGGTACGAGCCTTCAAGGGGATGCATCGTCCCCCTGTGTTCATGGAGCATGCCAAGGGAGCCTACCTGTATGATGTGGAGGGCAAGCGCTATGTCGACTATGTCGGCTCCTGGGGACCGATGATTACCGGTCATGCTGATCCTGAGGTGCTTGCTGCCGTGCGTGAAAGTCTCGACAAGGGGCTATCCTTCGGTACGCCGACGGCCGTGGAAACCACCATGGCGGACCTTATCTGCGAGATCATGCCCAACATCGAGATGGTACGCATGGTCAATTCCGGTACTGAAGCCACCATGTCAGCGATTCGACTGGCCAGGGGGTATACCGGTCGCGACAAGATCGTGAAGTTCGAAGGTTGCTACCACGGCCATAGTGACTCGCTGCTGGTGAAAGCCGGCTCTGGAGCGTTGACCCATGGTGAGCCAAGCTCGCCTGGGGTACCTGCTTCTCTGGCAGATCACACCATCACACTCTCTTTCAATGATATCGATGCTGTAGAGCAGTGTTTCGAGGAAGTTGGCAGCCAGATCGCATGCATTATCGTTGAGCCCGTGGCAGGTAACATGAACTGCATTCCCCCTCAGCCTGGATTCCTGCAAACCCTGCGCAAGGTCTGTGACAGCTATGGAAGCATACTGATCTTTGATGAGGTAATGACGGGCTTTCGGGTAGCCCTCGGGGGAGCACAGACCTATTTCGGCGTCGATCCCGACCTGACTTGCCTAGGCAAGATCGTTGGTGGTGGCATGCCGGTCGGCGCCTTTGGTGGCCGTCGCGAGATCATGTCTGAACTGTCGCCGCTGGGCCCGGTGTATCAAGCCGGCACCCTGTCTGGTAATCCCCTGGCCATGGCGGCTGGTGTCACGTTATTGAACAAGGTGAGACAGCCTGGATTCCATGATGCGCTGGCACAGCGGGTCGATACCTTGTGTAATGGTCTAGAGGCGCGAGCTCAGGCAGCAGGTATTGATATGATCACTCAGCGTGCCGGAGGCATGTTCGGTGTGTTCTTCACTGCCCAGAGTCGAGTCGACAATTTTGCTCAGGCCATTGCCTGTGATGATGAAGCGTTCCGTCGCTTCTTCACTGCCATGCTTGATCGTGGAGTATATCTGGCGCCGTCTGCCTATGAGGCAGGCTTTATGTCCAGCGCCCATACTCCAGAAGACATTCAGGTAACGCTGGATGCTGCTGAGCATGCCTTTGCTCAAATGACGTCTTAGGTCTGACAGGAGCCCACCATGACTGGCAATGACGCCTCAGTGAAGGAAACCATCCTGGACCCCTTCACCCTTGATGAACTGCTGGATGCGGTGGCCGGGTTCCATGCCGAACCCATGGAGCCAGATGCTGAGCTGCCTGATCCCATGGAGGTTCTGCAGCAGCGTATCGAGTCCGAATATGCTGTGTGCAGCGCCTTGCTCACGACTGAGGATGATGTACAGCGTCTGGCTGCCTTGAAACAATGGCTCGATCAGGACCTTCAGCGCCTGGCGCCGATTATCGAGGCCCGTCGCGATCGTTTGCGTCCCAGCCGCTGGTACATGGAATATGCCGATGTGAGGTTGACCGACAACGGTCGCCTGGTCATTACTCAGAGTGCCGCTCAGGATCCTGAGCCTTTTGATTATCCTGTCCTGGCCGATCCAGGACATGACCTGGCCAGCCTGCGTGTCGAGCTGGAGTTGCGAGATGAGATGAGCCTGTCTCATCAGGCGCTGGATGGCTATCTGCGGCGCAGTGGCGATTATGAACTGGCGCGTGTGTTGACAGTTCTTCAAGTGGTGGAAGCCATGGCCGGAATGCGTCGTGCACTGCAGCGGCGTCAGGCTGGCGGCAATGAGCGCCCGTCCCTGGCGGCAGAAACCATGAAGACGTTTCGCCGTTATCTTGGGTTGGCCGAGCGGCACGCGGAATTCCGTTTTCCACCGTTGATCATCGGTGTTGGAGTATCCGGCAGCGGCAAGAGCCGATTCACGAAAGCCATTGTCGGGCGCCTCGGGGCTGTGCGCTTGAGTTCCGATTCACAGCGTCTCGCCTTGCATGGATTGAATCCACTGGAGCGTGATTCGCTTGCGTCTGTGGATATCTACAGTCGTGAAGCCACTGAAAAGACATACCAGCGCCTGGCCGCCTGTGCCGGTATCCTGCTGGATGCAGGGTTCATGGTGTGTGTCGATGGGACTTTCCTTGAGCGCAAGCAGCGTGATCTGCTGCGTTGGCAGGCGGAGGCCAGGGGCTTGCCGGTGTTGATTGTCAGTTTCGAGGCTGATGAAGAGACACTACGGCAGCGTATCAGTAAACGTGCTCGTCGCAATCAGAAGAATGAATCGTTGAGTCTTGCGGTACTAGCTGCCCAGCAGGACTCCTTCGAAGCTTTCACCGAAGAAGAGCGCCTGCACCTGGTGCATCTCGACAGTACGGCCAATAATGCTGCAGAAACACTGGCCAGCCTGATTGAAGAGCACATTCGGATGCTGTGATCGCATGACGTGGTGTGCACGCAAGAAAACCGGGGCCTGAGGTCCCGGTTTTCTTATGTCTGTGGGTAAGTCATTGCCCCAAGGGCATAGTCTTCACTCATACTCGAGCCATCTGACTAAGACGGCTCAGGCCCTATCGGTCAACTGCCAGTGCTGGTGTGGTGGCGCGGAGGCGGTGTTCCCAGGTTCTGGCGGGCCCAGTTGACGGCTTGAAGCCGGTTGCTGACACGGATTTTCTTGAACACATTGTAAAGATGAGACTTCACGGTGTGCTCACTGACACATAGGCGTTCGGCGATTTCCATGTTGGAGGCTCCCGAGCCGAGCAGCCCGATGATCTCCATCTCTCGCTGTGTCAGGCCGCAGGCAGGACGATAAGCATTCAACTGCTGGCGCCGGGAGAACTCGATCAGGCGGGTCATCAGTGGCCGGGACATCCACAGCTCATCGCTTTCGAACAGTCGAGAAATGCCTTTGCAGATACGCTCCAGGCTATCCTGACGATAGAAAACGCCGCGCAGATGCATGAAGGAGAGAACCTCCAGAGCATGTTCCTCATCACGCAGGTTAAAGGCCGTGAGAATCAATTCAATGCTCTGAGTCACCTGGTCCTGCCAGTGTTGCATGGCGTTATCATCAACATGATCAGCATCCATCAACACCAGTGTCCTGGTAGTAGCATTGGCATCAAGAACATCTGTAGGTGCTGCGATGGATACTGGGCAGTGGAACTGCTCCTGAATATAGTTGATGAACAGCAGTGACTGGGGATTGTGGTCCGTTACCAGTACGATCTGCGCAGTAGTGTCATTCATCTCAGCCGCCTCCTTACCATCCTACGATCTCCGCCTGTCAGGGATGGTCTGACACAGGGGGAAGAGAGGATCATTCTGGACCTTCCCTAGCCATTGTGTAAGATTATGTAACCAATTCACAGTACTATTAGGAAAAATTTATCCTTAATGATGGATATTCTAGTTCTTATGTTTTAGTTCTAAAGGATTGGCATGCTGGTGAATCTCCCCCTCGATTCAAGTCAAGAGGGAATGTCAATAACGAGACTTGCGCGGGATGGCGAATAGGCATGCTAAAGTATCGCCAGCCGAGGTGTTCTGCCATCGGCATCATCCACCGGTCATTCCAAGAAAGCGCTCTCATGTCCCAATCTTTTTCCTCTTCCACAGAACTTGTCCTGGCCAGCGGCAATGCGGGCAAGCTGAAAGAACTCTCGGCCCTACTCCTCCCTCTGGGTATAGATGTTCGAGCTCAGTCTGAATTCAATGTTCCCGAAGTCGATGAAACTGGGGCCACTTTTGTCGAGAATGCTTTGCTCAAGGCTCGTGAGGCCTGTCGTATCAGTGGGCGCCCAGCATTGGCAGATGATTCTGGTCTGGCGGTAGATGCATTGGGGGGACAGCCTGGCATCTATTCCGCGCGTTATGCTGGCGAACCGAAGAGCGATGAGCGCAACAATGCCAAGTTGCTCGATGCACTGCGCGATGTGCCGGAGGGTCAACGTGGTGCCAGTTACTGGTGTGTGCTGGTATTGCTGCGCCACGCCGAAGATCCGGTTCCGCTGATTGTCCAGGAACATTGGCATGGCGAGATTCTTGCTCACCCGCGTGGTGATGGTGGTTTTGGCTATGATCCATTGTTCTGGATTCCGGAGAGTGGCATGACCGCGGCTGAACTCAGCAGCGAAGAAAAGAATCGTCTCAGTCATCGTGGGCGTGCAATGGCGACACTACTGTCGCACCTCGAAGGTATGTCAGCTCTGTGATGACCGGATAATGTGCGATGATCATGCAATGAACACTGCCCTCCCCCCTCTGGCTTTGTACGTTCACGTACCCTGGTGCGTGCGCAAGTGCCCTTATTGCGACTTCAATTCCCATGGTATCGGCCGTTCTGGCGACAAAGGCCGTGAGGAGTTGCCGGAGCAGGACTATCTTGCCGCACTGGTTGCTGATCTCGAGGCCGACATGGCGTTGGCAGGCAACCGCCACTTGCGCAGCATCTTTATCGGTGGAGGGACGCCGAGCCTGATGTCGGGTGATTTCTATCGTCGATTATTGGCGGCAGTAGCGCAGCGGGTACCCTTTGCCGATGATATCGAGATTACCCTGGAAGCCAACCCCGGGACCTTGGAGCGCGGACGCTTTGCAGCCTATCGCGAGGCGGGTATCAATCGTCTGTCGTTGGGAGTGCAGAGCTTTCAGGACGCTCAACTGAAAGCGCTCGGACGCATTCATGATGGAGATGATGCGTTGCTGGCAGTTGCCGAGGCGCGTGAGGCAGGTTTCGATAATATCAATCTGGATCTGATGCATGGTTTGCCAGGGCAGACACCAGAATCTGCCCTGGCCGATCTCGATCAGGCTCTGGAGCTGGCACCGGAACACCTGTCCTGGTATCAGTTGACGGTGGAGCCCAACACCGAGTTCCATTCCCATCCGCCAGTATTACCCGATGATGAGATATTGTGGGATATCCAGGACCTGGGACATGCCCGCCTGGAACAGGCGGGTCTGCGTCGTTATGAGATTTCCGCTTATACCCGGCCAGGACGGCAATCGAGGCATAATCTCAATTACTGGCACTTTGGCGACTATCTTGGTATCGGCGCAGGAGCCCATGCCAAACTGAGTCAGTGGGATGCTGACAAACTGTACATCGAGCGACGCTGGAAGACCCGCCAGCCTGATGCCTACCTGCGCCGTCTGCAGGATCCTCGTGGTTTCATTGCGGGGTCCCGTGCCATCGGTGACAAGGACATTCTGATCGAGTTCGCCATGAATGCGCTGCGTCTGGTCGATGGAGTGGCACTGTCGACCTGGCAGGCATATACCGGTCGGCCGCGGGATGAGCTGGAAAAGTGTCTCCATGTAGCGAGACAAAAAGGACTTCTTGTGCAAGACCGCGAGACACTGCAAGCTACGCCTCAAGGTCTATTATTCTTGAACGACCTTCTTGCGCTGCTCTCTGATGACGAATAATCGAGCAGCTTCACTATCGCGTTTAAAATCATCGCGTTTAATACCGTCGCGTTTAATAAAGTCAGGAGACATTGACGCATGAGCCGTACTATCCGACTGATTGCCCCCCTGGCCGCCGCTGCCCTTCTCGCTGGTTGTGCTTCGTCATCCCCCTATTCTGGACAGCAGACTGATCGCAACAATACCGGTATTGGCGCTGCTGTAGGTGCTGTTGTAGGTGCTGCCGCTGGTGCCATCAGTGGTGATGGCAGCACCAGCAAGCGTGACCGTGCCCTGATCGGTGCTGCTGCCGGCGCTGCTGTAGGCGGTGGTATTGGCGCCTACATGGACAAGCAGGAACGCGAACTGCGTCAAAGTATGCAAGGCACCGGTATCGAGGTTGATCGCCAGGGCGATAATATCGTGCTCAACATGCCGAGCAGTGTCACCTTTGGCTTTGACTCATCCGATCTTACCGGCAATGCCTCCACGGCATTGAATGACGTGGCCAATGTTCTGACCCAGTATCCGGAAACCACCATCAACATCGCGGGTCATACCGATTCCACAGGGGATGCTGGCTACAACCAGAAGCTATCCGAGCGTCGTGCACAAGCCGTAGGCAGCTACCTGCAGGGCCGTGGTGTGGCTGCCAACCGTCTGGCCATGATGGGATATGGCGAGAATCAACCTATTGCCAGCAATGACACGGAAGAAGGGCGTGCCCAGAACCGTCGCGTCGAAATCACCCTGACTCCGACCGGTCAGCAGCCGCAACAGCAAACCACCACTGGCTGATGCATGGTTGCCAGGATCTCCTGGCGATGTGTTGAATACTCTCTGCCCGTCACTAACCGGTGACGGGCTTTTTCATTCCCAGCTTTGGCGAATGTTTCTGCTCCGCTGTATTGGTGTAGCCTCTGGGTGCGAGTTTTTCTGTCATCCACACGGGACGAACCTCCTGAAACCCGCTATCTTTTCGTAATCCCACCATTATTGAATTATCACTGCCGACTATAATCCTCCATGCTTTCATATCAACACGCCTATCATGCCGGCAACTTCGCCGACGTTCACAAGCATATCTGCGTATATTCTGTATCTGATTATCTGTTACGTAAAAAATCATCCATTACGTTCATTGATACTCATGCCGGTCGAGGCAGTTATCCTCTTGCTGCAACTGAAACAGCGAGGCTGCAGGAGTATCGAGAAGGGGTCGAGCGGCTATGGATGACGCGAGATCAGCTGAACAATCCATTGTTGATCGAATGGCTGGATGCCATTGCCAGTTTGCAAAGCAGTGCGAAGCTTGAGCGCTATCCTGGATCACCCTGGTGGTTGGGGCATCGGCTCAGGGAGCAGGATTGCCTGACAGTGTTCGAGCTGCATCCTGGTGAGCACCGTCATCTCAGTGAGGAAAGTGTGGTTCCGAAAGGGCGTGAAAAGGTATTACGCAGGGTACATGGCGATGGCCTGGCAGGATTGGTCAGGTCATTGCCAACGACGACGCCGCGGGTCTGTGCGTTGATCGATCCTTCATTCGAGCGCAAGGATGAATACCAGGAGGTCGTTGAAGCGATCATTCAGGCCATGCGCAAGGCGCGCCACGCGGTGGTCATGTTGTGGTATCCATTGCTGCCTGCCGGGCGTCATCATGCCATGCTGGAAACCTTTGCAGGCAGCGGCATCCGCAAGATCTGGCGTAGTGAAATCCTGCGGGAGCCGGTAGGGGAGTCCGCCCATGGCATGTACGGCAGCGGCATGCTGGTGATAAATCCACCGTGGGGGCTCGATGAGCGCCTTGGCCAGGCCTATGAACACTGGTTGCCGCTACTAGGGGATCAGGCGCAGCACCGAGCCGAATGGCTGGTGGAAGAATGAACCGTGCTCACGATGACCCACATGGATGTGGGAAGGCAGATGGTTCATCTGGAACGAATATCGTCATTCATGCAGTGTTTCCCTAGATGTTCAAACATCCAGAATGGTTTCGAATCCACCGAAAATCATACGTTTTCCATCGAACGGCATCTCGCCCATGAAGTCGTCCATTGCATTCTCGGCTTCCATGCGTGCAAAAGTTTCGTCTCTGGCTTGCTTCGATGGAAACTCTATCCAACTGAACACTACTACCTCTCCGGGCTCGCTCTGTACGGCACGGGGAAAATCGGTAACCTTGCCCTCGGGGACGTCGGTGCCCCAGGCCTCCACTACCCGTGTTGCTCCGTAACGCTTGAATATTTCCGCGGCGCGAGCGGCAAGATCCCGGTAAGCTTCTTGGTTTTCTTCGGGTACTGCAACCACGAAACCTTCTACATAGGCCATGACAAGGCCCTCCATGGAATGTGAATTTGGACGCTACAGAAAGTGTAGTTGCCATTGGCGCCTAGCACCTTGGCGTCTGGGTAGTTGCTTCATTCCTGGAAAGGGGATGGCCAGCCATTCGTGTCACTGGCAGCAATCACCATGGCCCTGCTCATGCTGTATGGAGGGGCAAGGAGAGGAGCCATACGAGCAGAATACACAGCAGTCGCCAGGTTTGGGGCTCAGCAGTGCATGGCACTGCCCGCACTCATAGAACCATTGACAGCTGTCCATGGGCATCTGCTCGACTTTCTGGTGGCCGCAGTGGGGGCAGGTGAGCTGTGATGTGCTCTGCATGCGGAAGGCTCTCCGCTGAATTCATTCGCTGCTGCTGGCCTGATGTAACCATTTGGACAGCAGAGCGTTGAGTGTCTCTATTTCTTCGGCAGACAGGGGCGTCAGTAGTTCCTCTTGCTTGCGACAATGATCGCTGACTGCACGGTCAATGAGTGTTTTTCCTTTGTCGGTCAAGGCAATCAGGCTGCCGCGCCCATCCTCAGGGTTGGGGCGCCGTTCAACAAGGCCTGCTTCTGCCAGGCGGTCAATGCGATTGGTCATGGTGCCGGATGTCACCATGGTCCAATCGATCAATTCCGAGGGCGTCAGAGCATAGGGTGGGCCCGAGCGCAGCAGGGTGGCAAGGACATCAAAGCTGGCGCCATTCAGCCCATGTGCATGGAACACAGGATCCATGCCCTGGCGCAGGTATGCCATCAGTCGCGAAATACGGCCAATGGGGCCCATCGCGGTGACATCGAGGTCTGGGCGCTCGGTGCGCCATTGGTCAAGAATACGATCTACTTTATCCATGCCGTGATGCTGAGTGTTATCTGTCTCGATATCAAGATGTCTTTCAAACAATCTTGACTTCAAGATAAATGGATATATCTTGAGGTCAAGATAAATGTTCGGGAGAGAATCATGCGTCAGTCTGATCTCATACTCACTGCATTGGCGCCTGCTGTCTGGGGCAGCACCTATGTGGTCACGACGGAGATGCTGCCACCGGGGCACCCGCTAGGAGTCGCAATGCTGAGAGCCTTGCCGGCCGGCATCATTCTGCTTCTGATCACTCGCCGCTTGCCTGCCTGGAATAGCATCCCTCGGTTGCTGGTGCTGGGTGCGCTCAATTTTTCGCTGTTCTGGGGCTTGCTGTTTATTGCGGCTTACCGATTGCCGGGAGGGGTTGCGGCGACTCTGGGAGCTGTGCAGCCGTTGATGGTTCTGGTTCTTTCGCGTCTGGCACTGGGTAGTGCGATTCGCCCAAAAGGCATTCTGGCTGCCTTGGCAGGATTGGCCGGTGTCGCGTTATTGATCCTTGAGCCTGATGCTCGTCTCGATCCTGTCGGTGTGGCAGCGGCACTGGGAGGCGCGATTTCAATGGCTCTGGGCACGGTACTCACGCGTAAATGGCAACCGGATGTGTCTCCTCTGACCTTCACCGCCTGGCAGCTGACCGCAGGCGGGTTGCTGCTTCTCCCTGTCGCCCTGGCATTGGAGCCTTCTCTGCCAGTCCCCAGCATGATCAATCTTGCTGGTTATCTATGGCTTGGCCTGGTGGGTGCCGCACTCAGTTATGCACTGTGGTTCCGCGGCATTGCCCACTTCGGCCCCGCAACGGTGACGGCATTTGGCTTTCTCAGCCCCCTGACGGCGGTGGTTCTGGGCTGGCTGGTATTGTCCCAGGAACTCAGTATCCGACAACTGCTGGGGGCCGTCATCATTCTGGCCAGCGTATGGCTAGGCCAGAGAGCAGGGCGGTACGCCATCACCAGATCCCGTCAGGGAGAAGCTGCATGAAGATCATCATATTCGGTGGTACCGGAGATGTCGGCAGGGCGCTCGTCAATGAAGCCGTCGAGCGTGGAGAGGAAGTCACCGTAGTGGCGCGGAATGCGCAGCGTGATACGTGCTTGCCTGATGGCATTCGCCGTATGGACCTGGACTTGCTCGATACAACGATAGAGGAACTTGCCAGTCTGATGGCTGAGCATGATGTGGCAATCAGCTCGCTACGTCCTCCTGCTGGGCATGAAGCCTTGTTGGTCGAGCTTAGCGAGCGCTTGCTGCAAGGTGCACGTGGCAGTGGGAGTCGTCTGCTACTGACAGGTGGTGCTGCGACACTGAAATTGGCTGATGGCAGTGGCCATACGGTGCTTAGTGCGCCTGGTTTCCTGCCTGATAGTGTGCGGCCCATCGCAGAAGCCTGCGCGGCTCAGGACGCGTTGCTGGATGACTTCCCCGATGTTGACTGGGTTTGTCTGCGCCCTGCTGCCAATCTGCTGATAGAGCCCGGGAGGCGCGAGTATCGGTTGGATACAGATAGCCTGGTAGTGGATGGCGCGGGACAGTCACGCATCAGTTACGCCGATTTCGCCATGGCCATGCTGGATCTGATGTCAGCGCATGATGCCCCTCGCCGTCTCACAGCAGGATGGGCTTGAGTCGGGCATGAGCTTCTATCGGTCACTTGCCGATACAGAAGCTACCGAAGATTTCGCCCAACAGGTCGTCTGCACTGAATTCCCCGGTGATTTCACCGAGGGCATGCTGGGCATCGCGCAAGTCCTCGGCGAGCAACTCTCCTGCACCGTAGCCATGCAATTGTGCATCGCCATTGTCCAGCGCCACTCGGGCGCGGTCGAGTGCATCGAGGTGGCGTCGACGGGCAGAGAAACGGCCTTCTGTGGTGGACTGAAAGCCCATCACGGCCTTGAGATGCTCCTTGAGACTATCCACACCCTCTCCGGTATGCGCCGAGAGACGCAACGTCGGAGGGGTTGTGGATAAGTCAATCCCGGAGGACTCTCCACTTTGATCTACCTTGTTGCGGACCAGGGTCAAGCGTTCTGGCGCAGGCAGGCGTTCGACGAACTCCGGCCAGATGGCCATGGGGTCGGAGGAGGAGGTGGTATTGGCATCGACCAGTAGCAGCACCCGGTCAGCCTTTTCGATCTCGGCCCAGGCGCGGGCGACACCGATGCGCTCGACTTCATCAGGCGTGTCACGTAGGCCAGCGGTATCGATGATATGCAGGGGCATGCCATCGATATGGATATGCTCGCGCAGTACATCCCGGGTGGTACCCTCAATATCGGTGACGATCGCGGTCTCCTGCTCGGTCAGTGCATTGAGTAGGCTCGACTTGCCGGCATTGGGGCGGCCGGCAATGACCACGCTCATCCCTTCTCGCATCAAGGCTCCCTGCCCGGCACTGGCACGCACTTCAGCCAGCTCCGTCATCAGGGCAGCGAGTTTGGCAGCCACATGGCCATCGGCGAGAAAGTCGATTTCTTCTTCGGGGAAATCGATGGCCGCTTCCACATACATGCGCAGCTCGATCAGCCCCTGAACCAGGTGATGAACCCGGGTAGAGAATTCACCCTGCAGTGAGCGCAAGGCATTCTCTGCAGCTGTGCGCGAGCTGGCATCGATCAGGTCGGCAATGGCTTCGGCCTGGGCCAGGTCGAGCTTGTCGTTGAGGAAGGCGCGTTCAGAGAACTCTCCTGGGCGAGCCAGGCGGGCACCGAGCGCGATGCATCGTTCCAGCAGCATATCCATTATCACCGGGCCGCCATGACCTTGAAGCTCAAGTACATCTTCGCCGGTGAAAGAATGAGGACCCTCGAAGAACAGGGCAATACCCTCGTCGATGACTCCCTCCGCGCCCAGGAAAGGCCCGTAATAGGCTCGGCGTGGCTGGAGGGCATGCCCCAGCATGGCGTTGGCGATCGTCGCGCAGGCGGGCCCTGATACGCGAATGATGCCGACCCCGCCGCGTCCGGGAGGCGTAGCCAGGGCGGTGATGCTATCCTGAGTGTAGAGAGGTTGGGACATGGAAGAAGATTCCTTGAATACTGTGCCTATTTTCCTGGGGGAGGGAGTTTTTTGCCAGTCCGGAGTGGTCCAGAAACGAAAACCCCCCGCTAGGCGGGGGGCTGGAGCGTGCGGGGAAGGGTTACTTGGCTACCCCTTTGCCGACACTCGGGTCACTCTCGATCTTGCGGGTGATCAGGTACTGCTGAATGATCGAAATGCAGTTGTTGCACACCCAGTAGATCACCAGACCTGCGGGGAACCACAGGAAGAAGAAGGTGAAGACGATGGGCAACAGCTTCATGATCTTCGCCTGCATGGGATCTGGAGGCGTCGGGTTGAGCAGTTGCTGAACGTACATTGATACGCCCATCAGGATCGGCAGGATGAAGTAAGGGTCCTTCACCGAGAGGTCCTGAATCCACAGCATGAAGGGAGCATGGCGCAGCTCGACGGATTCCAGCAGCATCCAGTAGAGAGCGATGAACACAGGCATCTGAACCACGATCGGCAGACAGCCACCCAGAGGATTGATCTTTTCCTTCTGGTAGAACTTCATCATCTCCTGGGACATCTTCTGGCGATCATCGCCGAAGCGTTCCTTGAGGCGCTGCATTTCCGGGCCCAGCTTGCGCATGCGCGCCATGGAGCGGTAGGCCTTGGCCGACAGCGGCCACAGTGCTGTCTTGACCATGATGGTCAGGATGACGATGGACCAGCCCCAGTTGCCGATCAGGCTGTGGATATGATCAAGCAGCCAGAACAAGGGGTTGGCGATGAACCATAGCCAGCCGAAGTCGACGGTCAGTTCCAGGTTCGGGGCAATGGCTTCAAGGCGCTCCTGGACCTTGGGGCCCATGTAAAGCGTTGCGCCAAGAGTAGCATCTGCACCTGGTGCGACAGTTTCTGTCTGACCGGCGAAGGCAGCGACGTTACGATTCTGAGAGTCGGTGGTCGCGTAGAACAGGTTCTGCTGTTTCTGGGAGGGAACCCAGGCAGAGGTGAAGTAGTGCTGGATGATGGCTACCCAGCCTCCTTCGGCTTCACGATTGCTGAACTTGTGAGCCTGGACATCTTCGAAGCTGACTTTCTCGTAACGGTTATCCGGAGAAGAATAGGCCGCTCCGAGGAAGGACTTCATACCCATTTTCGGACCGACGGATGGATCCGGCTGGCTGTCACGCACCAACTGGCCGATGAAGCGGGCCGTCACTGGTTTGTCACTGCCATTGTCCAGCAGGTAAGAGACCTTCACCGCATAATCATCACGATTGAAGGTAAAGCGCTTGATGACGTCGACGCCATTGACCGTGGCCTTCATGTCCACGTCCATGGTGTCCTGGCCATCAACCAGGCGGTATTCGGTCTTCTCGGGCGTGAAGGCGATACGGCCTGAGTGGCCATCAATCTGCAAGCCGGAGCGCGCTACATAGTTGAGCGTATTGGTGCTGGCCAGCAAGACATAGGGCCGGTCACCATCCTGGCTCATCAGATGCTCGGGCAGAGCGGCATAAACAACATCTCCCCCTTGAGGATCGATGCGCAGATCAAGCACGTCAGTGACGACGGCGACAAGATTACGCCCCTTGCTGACTGCCGCGTTGTCGGTAGTTGGGAGTTCTGCTGCGACGTCCTTATCGGCGTTAGGTGCGGCCAAGCCTTCGCCCGCATCATCTGAGCCATCCTGGGAGGCATTGCTGGTGATTGCTGGAGCCTCCGGCGTGCTGGGAGTCTGACCATAATCCTGGTTCCACTGCACCATGATCAGGTAAGCAAGCACCGCCAGGGGGATCAGTAGGAGTAGTCGTTTTACGTCCATGAGGGATCTGCCCGATGGGAAGTGAACAATCCAGTGGCGTCATGCGGGACGCCTACGTGAGATATGCGAAAGCCTGCCGGAGGCAGGCCGAATTCCGTACGCAGACATTCCGCGATAAAGGATAAGACGTCAATGCTTGAAGCATCAGGCCCAATCATGCGCATTCGGGTCACCAATGGCATCGAAGGAGCCCGGCAAGATCTACCCGCTATGCTACCGACCCCGATACTAGGAGGCTGCGGGTGAGCGGGGAGCCGTCGAGGGGCGAGAGGGTCGGGTCGACTTCTCGGCCTCGCGCTCGAGGCGGCGCCACATGCCGAACAGCTGACGATGCAGAGTGTCGTTGTCGACCTCGTTAACGCCACGTCTGGCCAACAAGACGATATCCACAGCGGGTAGTCGATGCTGAGCATGGCGTACGGATTCGCGAGCCAGCCGTTTCAGACGATTACGATCAACGGCGCGGCGTACGTTCTTCTTGCTGAAAACAAGGCCCAGGCGCGGGTGACCCACTTCATTCGGGGTCGCCAACGCCATCAGGCCTTTGCCGTGGACCTTGTAGACCGCCTTATCAAAGACATGGCGATACTCCCCGGC
Organism: Halomonas binhaiensis; assembly: GCF_008329985.2. Taxonomy (NCBI): domain Bacteria; kingdom Pseudomonadati; phylum Pseudomonadota; class Gammaproteobacteria; order Oceanospirillales; family Halomonadaceae; genus Halomonas; species Halomonas binhaiensis. The sequence goes on along the minus strand of NZ_CP038437.2, from coordinate 4,686,369 downwards.
AGTCAGCAAGCGGTAATGCCGGGGAAAGGCCAGACAGGTCACGGATGACCTGCTGATCAGGCGCTCAGGCGCTTGCGGCCCTTGGCACGACGGCGTGCCAGAACGGCACGGCCGTTCTTGGTGGCCATACGGGCACGGAAGCCGTGCGTACGCTTACGCTTGAGAACGCTCGGTTGGAAAGTGCGCTTCATAACTCATTAATCCCACAGTGGTTTTTTGGAACGGATAGATATCCAGATATGCCCGGAATCCGCTCAGGCCTCCGGGGGTATTCGGCTCAAGACCGGACATTCTAGTGATTTCAAGCCATCGGTGCAATTGCCGAAAGCACTTTTTCCACAGGAGGTTTGAATCGGCGGTTGCCTTGTCGGGACCGTTGCGAGCGATCAGGAAAGCGTTGTTGACGAAACGAGGTCTGAAAGCATCGCTTTGGTGCCGTGTGGTACAGACGTTCATTTGGGAAATTGCCGGTTTCTTTAGTAATTATTACTAAAAGGTTTTTTAAATAAACCTGTTATTATTACTGGGGATAATGATTGTGGATAACTTGTTTTTCATTCAGTATATCAAAGGCATATAGAAATATTAAAAGTGTGGAGAACAGGTAGATGAATGGTGGAGGCAGCGTGGAAGCCTTGTGTACAGTAAGCTTTTTTATCCACATCCATTGAAGTGTCCTGGTTTTGTCCTCATGCCTCCAGGTCATCGAACAAGAGGTTGTCCACAGCAATGAAAAGGTACCTTGGTCATGTGGATAACCCGGTCCTTGGGCGCTACAATGTGCGGTCGTTCTTCCAATCAAGGTAGCTCGTGTGTCGCTCGCTCTCTGGCAACAATGTCTGGAAACCCTTCAGGACGAATTGAATTCCCAGCAATTCAATACCTGGATCCGTCCGCTGCAAGCGGAAGAAGGTGATGCCAACCAGCTTCGGCTCTTGGCCCCTAACCGTTTTGTACGAGACTGGGTCAGTGACAAGTACGCCAAGCGCATCAGCGAATTAATGCGTGAGCTGTCTCCGGCCAAGCCGCCCAAGGTAATGCTGAGTGTTGGCAGCCGCCGAACGATGGCTCCTCAGCCTCAGACGCGAGAACTAGGCAATCCTGTTTCTGCTAGTGCAAACCGTGCTCCTGCCGTGCGTACCTCTCCACGTGGCAATGACCTGGCTGATGAGCAGGAAATCGAGCAATTGCGTGAAGAGGCGGGTGAAACGCTGCGCTCACCAGCGGGCAGTGAACGCCAGGTTCAGGTAGAAGGCAGTCTCAAGCACTCCAGTGGCCTGAACCCTAGCTTCACTTTCGAAACTTTTGTCGAAGGTAAGTCCAACCAGCTGGCTCGTGCGGCTTCTCGGCAGGTGTCGGAGAATCCTGGAGGGGCCTATAACCCACTGTTCCTCTATGGTGGTGTTGGTCTGGGCAAGACGCACTTGATGCATGCGGTAGGCAATGCCCTGGCGGGAAGGCGGGAAAATGCCCGGGTGGTATACCTGCACTCCGAACGCTTTGTGGCGGACATGGTCAAGGCGTTGCAGCTCAATGCAATCAATGACTTCAAGCGCTTTTACCGCAGTGTCGATGCATTGTTGATCGACGATATTCAGTTTTTCGCCGGCAAGGAGCGCTCCCAGGAAGAATTCTTCCATACATTCAATGCGTTGCTTGAAGGTGGTCAGCAGATGATATTGACCTCCGACCGCTATCCAAAGGAGATCAGCGGGGTGGAGGAGCGTCTCAAGTCCCGCTTTGGCTGGGGGCTGACTGTCGCCATCGAACCGCCCGAGCTTGAAACTCGGGTCGCCATCCTGATGAAGAAAGCGGATCAGGCCAAGGTCGATTTACCCCATGACGCTGCCTTCTTTATTGCCCAGAAGATCCGCTCCAATGTGCGGGAACTGGAGGGCGCCCTGAAGAAGGTCATTGCCGACTCCCATTTCATGGGGAGACCGATTACTCAGGACTTCATTCGTGAGTCGCTGAAGGATCTGCTGGCATTGCAGGATAAGCAGGTGGGGGTGGATAACATCCAGCGCACCGTAGCGGAATACTACAAGATCAAGCTGGCCGATTTGCTGTCCAAGCGGCGTTCGCGCTCTGTGGCAAGACCGCGTCAGGTTGCGATGGCTCTGGCCAAGGAACTCACCAACCACAGTCTTCCCGAGATTGGCGATGCTTTTGGTGGTCGTGATCATACCACCGTGCTGCATGCTTGCCGCAAGGTTCAGGCCCTGCAGGAAGAAAGCGCCGATATTCGTGAGGATTACAAGAACTTGCTGCGGCTGTTGACCAGCTGAGCCTCACTCTGAGAGCAACAGGTCAAAGGTCTCAATCACTCCAGGACAAGAAGTGGAGCCGACATGAAATTTTCCATCTCCCGCGAAGCCTTGCTGCGCCCACTGACACTGGTCGCCGGCGTGGTGGAACGTCGCCAGACGCTGCCGGTGCTCTCCAATGTATTGATCAAGGTCGAGCAGGACGAAGTGGCCTTGACCGGCACCGATCTGGAAGTCGAGCTGATTGGTCGCACTGTGGCCAGCCAGGTTGACGAGGCTGGAACGATTACCGTTCCGGCACGCAAGCTGATGGATATCTGTAAATCGTTGCCCGATCAGTCCGAGCTGCAGATCGCGCTGGAAGGGGATCGTGCAGTGTTGCGCAGTGGACGCTCGCGCTTCACGTTGTCCACACTGCCAGCAGCAGAATTTCCCAATATTGAGGACAATCAGGGTAGTGTCGAGCTTGCCCTGCCGCGCGGTACCCTCAAGCACCTGATTGATGCCACTTCCTTTGCCATGGCTCAGCAGGATGTGCGCTATTACCTGAATGGCTTGTTGCTGGAATTTGCTCCGAACCTGGTTCGAACTGTGGCGACTGATGGTCACCGTCTGGCGGTTTGTTCACGTTCAACGGAAGTCAGTCTGGATACAGCGCAGAAGCTGATCGTGCCGCGTAAGGGTGTGCTTGAGCTGGTGCGTCTGCTGGATGATTCCGATGAGCCGGTCAGCCTGACCCTGGGCTCTACCCATATTCGTGCTCATACCGGCGACTTCACCTTTACTTCCAAGCTGGTTGATGGAAAGTTCCCGGACTATGAGCGGGTGGTGCCTCGCAATGGCGATAAGGTGTTCATCGCCGAACGTTCCGAGTTGCGTCAGGTGCTTTCTCGAACTGCCATCCTGTCCAATGAGAAGTACCGTGGTGTGCGCCTGAACCTGGAAGAGGGCAACCTCAAGGTCATGGCCAATAACCCTGAGCAGGAAGAGGCAGAAGAGAACATTTCCATCGAGTACAGCGGTGCTGCCATGGAGATAGGCTTCAATGTAGGTTACTTGATTGACGTGCTTAATGTGCTGGGGCAGGAGCGTGTACAGATGACGCTGGGTGATGCCAACAGTAGTGCGTTGATGGAGGAACCGGGTGGCGGAGATGCGCTTTATGTGGTCATGCCGATGCGTCTGTAAGACGTATTTCTTCAAGGGCCATTGAGTCTATTCATGCCTCTCGATCGTCTTGTTTTCAAGGGCCTGCGTAATCTGCAGGCCCTTGATATTTCTCCTGGGCCCCGTATCAACTTGATTACGGGCGCCAACGGCAGTGGCAAGACCAGCCTGCTTGAAGGTATCCATGTGTTGGGAATGGGACGCTCATTTCGTGCACGCAGGCTTGCCCAGGTCATTGCCCATGGCGCAGGGGATATCACCTTGCATGGGCGCCTGGAAGGGGACCCGCCAGTCGCGATCGGAGTGCGACGCCAACGCGAAGACAGTGACCTGACCTTGCGCATCGGCGGAGAAAAGGTGGATCGCGTGGCTCGGCTTGTCGAGACCTTGCCACTGCAGCTGATTAACCCTGATGCCTTTCGTCTTCTTGAAGGCCCCCCTGCCGGACGCCGAGAGTTTCTCGATTGGGGAGTGTTTCACGTGAAACATGACTTCATCGATGTCTGGCGTCGCTTTCGTCGGGCTCTGAAACATCGGAATGCCTTGCTCAGGCATGGTAGAATGGAGAATGCTTCTCTGGACGTATGGGAGCATGAGCTGGCTCAGTGGGGTGAACAGCTAGATGCAATGCGTGATGCTTGGGTGACGGCTTTCCGCCCGGTCTTTCAAGACACGCTTGATGGTTTGCTTCCGCTGCCTGGTCTGCGCATACGTTATTCGCGTGGCTGGGATCGTCAGCGCCCCCTGGCGGAAGTACTGCACAGTGCGCGCGGGACGGATAGCCAGATGGGATTTACCCAACAAGGACCTCAGCGTGCTGACGTGGGCATACGTCTAGATAGGTATCCAGCAGTGGACGTGCTTTCACGAGGACAGCAGAAACTCGTCGTGAGTGCATTGAAGCTGGCACAGGGACGGCTGTTGGAGCAGATGACAGGGCAGACTTGCCTTTATCTGATCGACGACCTACCTGCTGAGCTAGACCAGCACCATCGAGCAGTTTTCTGCCAATGGCTGGAAAGGATGCAGTGTCAGGCCTTTATCACCAGCGTGGATCACGAGGTGCTGGCCGACCTGTGGCAGCCTGACACTCCAGTAGCGATGTTTCACGTGAAACATACGGATGCTGGAAGTGGGCAGTTACAGGCAATAGACAGACAGACTTCATGACGGAGCGGTCAATGAGTGAACAGGCTTACGACTCATCGAGCATCAAGGTACTGAAAGGCCTGGATGCCGTACGCAAGCGGCCCGGGATGTACATCGGTGATACCGACGACGGTACTGGCCTGCACCATATGGTGTTCGAACTGGTGGACAACTCCATCGATGAAGCCTTGGCTGGCCACTGCACCGAGATCAAGGTGATCATCCATCCGGATGAATCGATTACCGTAAGCGACAATGGTCGCGGTATTCCTACCGATATCCATGAGGAAGAGGGTGTGTCGGCTGCAGAGGTCATCATGACCGTACTGCATGCCGGTGGTAAGTTCGATGACAACTCCTACAAGGTCTCCGGTGGCCTCCATGGCGTAGGGGTGTCAGTGGTGAATGCACTCTCGGAAGAGCTGAAACTGACCATCTGGCGTGCTGGCAAAGTGCACGAGCAGATCTATCGCCATGGCGTGCCCCAGGCTCCCTTGGGGGTGGTCGGGCAGACAGAGAAGACCGGGTCTCGTGTGCATTTCCGTCCATCTCCAGATACTTTCGCCAATATCGAGTTCCACTACGATATTCTTGCCAAGCGTCTGCGCGAACTTTCGTTCCTCAACTCTGGGGTGGCCATTCGCTTGCTGGATGAGCGTAGTGGCAAGGAAGAGCTGTTTCACTACGAGGGTGGCCTGAAGGCCTTTGTGGACCATCTGAACACCAACAAGACGGTTCTCAACCCGGTATTCCACTTCGAGGCCCAGCGTGAAGATGGTGTGGGTGTCGAAGTTGCCATGCAATGGAACGACACCTTCTCCGAGAATATTTTCTGCTATACGAACAATATTCCTCAGCGTGACGGTGGTACTCACCTGGCCGGTTTCCGTGCTGCCCTGACTCGCACGCTGAACAACTATATCGAAACCGAAGGTCTGCTGAAGAAAACCAAGGTCAGCACTTCCGGGGATGATGCGCGTGAAGGCTTGACCGCTATCATCTCGGTCAAGGTGCCGGATCCCAAGTTCTCATCCCAGACCAAGGACAAGCTGGTTTCCTCAGAAGTAAAAACAGCGGTAGAGCAAGAGCTTGGAAGGTTGTTTGCCGAATATCTGATCGAGAAGCCCAGCGAAGCCAAGTCCATCGTCAACAAGATGCTGGAGGCAGCCAGGGCTCGTGAAGCCGCGCGCAAGGCGCGTGACATGACGCGTCGCAAGGGCGCCCTCGATATTGCGGGCCTGCCCGGCAAGCTGGCGGATTGCCAGGAAAAGGACCCAAGTCTCTCCGAACTTTATCTGGTGGAGGGTGACTCGGCAGGGGGAAGTGCCAAGCAGGGACGTGACCGACGTACTCAGGCGATTCTTCCGCTCAAGGGCAAGATCCTCAACGTTGAGAAGGCTCGCTTCGACAAGATGCTGTCCTCGGCTGAAGTTGGCACCTTGATTACCGCCTTGGGTTGCGGCATCGGCCGCGAAGAGTTCAATCCTGACAAGCTGCGCTACCACTCCATCATCATCATGACGGATGCTGATGTTGATGGTTCGCACATTCGTACTCTGTTGCTGACGTTCTTCTTCCGTCAGATGGCGGAGTTGATCGAGCGTGGCCATGTGTATATTGCCCAGCCTCCGCTATACAAGATCAAGCGAGGCAAGCAGGAGAGCTATATCAAGGATGAGCAGGCGATGGAGGAATATCTGACCTCCACGGCACTGGATGGTGCTCGTCTCTGTGTAAATGCTGATGCACCTGGTATCGCCGGGTTGCAACTTGAGACGCTGGTCAATCAGTTCCGCGATGTCATGCGTCGTATCGATCGCCTGTCACGGGTCTATCCTCAAGAAGTGCTTCGCAAGATTGTGCACCTCAGCAGGGTTGAGGGTGAGGAAAACCTGCTCGACCGTAGTGCCATGCAGGCTTGGATTGACAAGCTGCAGGAGAAAATGGATGAGCTGGTGGCCTATGAAGGCGGCCCGCGTTATACCTTCTCCCTGCACGAAGATACCGAGCGTGGCTTCTTCCTTCCGGCTGTGGCGTTGAACGCCCATGGTGTCACTACTGACTATGTATGGGGTGTGGATTTCTTCACCAGTGCGGATTACCGTGCCATGGCGGCCCTGGGGGAGACCCTGGATGGTCTGCTGGAAGAAAGTGCCTTCGTGGCCCGTGGTGAGCGCCAGAAGCCCGTCAGTACCTTCTACGAAGCGCTGGACTGGTTGATGGGTGAAGCCCAGAGAGGGTTGTCTATGCAGCGCTACAAGGGTTTGGGAGAGATGAACCCGGATCAGCTGTGGGAGACAACCATGGATCCCAACACCCGTCGTATGTTGCGTGTGACCATCGAGGATGCTGTTGCTGCTGACATGATGTTCAACACCTTGATGGGTGATGAGGTCGAACCTCGCCGTGACTTTATCGAACGTAATGCACTGGTAGCCAACCTGGATGTCTAGTGGTCTGCCAAGCAAGATGTTTCACGTGAAACATCTTGCTTCGGTGACTGAGGCCTATGCACCCATGGAGCAATGGGCCTAGAGCATGAGTTCTGAAGCATAGGTTCTAAAAATAGCTGAAGCGTTGGATGATTCGATGCTCAAGCAAGAAAAAGCCTGACGGCAACGTCAGGCTTTTTTTATGTAGATCAGTTGTCTAGAGGGTATGAGCAACTTGCTGCTTATTCGTTGGTCTCTTCAAGCAACCAGTCCACAAAGGCTGCCAGGTCATCAAATATCAGTGTCGGGTTGTTCTTTTCTTCCAGCTCAGGGTGCTTGATCAAAGTACGTTCTCCCTTGCCCGTGCGTACCAGCACGGGACGGCAACCAACCGCATTACCTGCTTGCAGGTCACGCAGGCTATCACCGACCATCCAGCTGCCTTCCAGGCTGTCGTGGCCAAGCGCATCGCAAATCTCTTCGAGCAATCCTGGAAGTGGCTTGCGGCAATTGCAGCCATCCTCGCTGACATGAGGGCAGTACGCGATATGGCCAATATGCCCACCCGCATCTTCGACCAATGACAGCATTCGCTGATGCATGGCGGAGAGAGTGACTTCGTCGTAATAGCCTCGGGCGATACCAGACTGATTGGTAGCCACTGCTACCTGCCAGCCGTTCTGGCTGAGCCTTGCCATCGCCGCAATGGAGGAAGGGTAGGGGATCCATTCATCGAGAGACTTTACATAGTCATCCGAGTCCTGGTTGATCACACCGTCGCGATCAAGAATGACGAGTTTAGGGGCCATTTTCATTGCCGCAGTAAATTCTGGAGTGGCCCAGTGTAGAGCAAGTTCTCACATAATTCAGTGTCACCATGTTTCACGTGAAACATCTCACAGGCAACAAGCAATAATCATTTTCCCAGGTTCACGTGTTTCACGTGAAACACTCTTAAGGTCGGGATGGGGGCGAGAGCCAAGAAAGGGGTAATTGCTTTCGTATTTATTCTCATGCATCGGGTAAGCGCTGTGAAAGAAAGTCGATCAAAGCCTGTACTCGTAAGGGCATGCCGTTGCGAGATGGAGTGACTGCATAGACACCGATCTCGGGTAATGCCCAGTCGGTGAGGATTTCACATAACTTTCCTGCTTTCAGTGCGTCGAGGGTAATGGCACGAGAGCTTTGTACGATACCTAAACCTTGTTCCGCGGCCAGTGTCAGTGCATGGCCATAGTTGGCCCTGAACTTTCCCTTGATAGGAATGGAGAGTTGCTCATCACCCTTGCGGAATATCCAGCGCTGAGAGCCTCGAAAGTGGGTGTAATGCAGGCAGTCGTGGTGCAGCAAATCCGTAGGGTGGCGAGGTGTTCCGTGCGCGTCCAGATACTCGGAGGAGGCGGCGATGATGCGGCGGTCTGAAGCAATGCGTCGTGCCACCAAGCGTGAATCTTCAAGATGTCCAATGCGTATGGCAAGGTCAAAACCATCGCCCACGATATCGCTGAAGCTGTCATTGAATACCGCGTCCAGACGGATATTGGGATGAAGATTAAGAAACTCCGGGAGTGAAGGGGCGATATGCAGGCGGCCATAATTGACGGGGAGTGAGATTCTGATTTCTCCCGCGAGAGCCCCTTCATGCTCGGATAACCGCTGGCTGGCCATGCTGATTGCCTCGACGGCGGGCAAGACGTTTGCCAGGTACTCACTACCAGCAGTAGTGAGTGACACGGAGCGGGTGGTGCGATGCAGCAGACGAACACCGAGACGTTGCTCAAGGGCATCCAAGCGACGGCTTACCGCGCCGGTGGTGAGATGGAGGCGCTCACCTGCCTTACGTAGGGAACCTCGGCGAGCGACTTCTGCAAAGGTGACAATGTCATCCAGACTGGTGCCTGGGCTGGGATAGTGTGAGGACACAGCCGCTCTCCGTTTGCAGTGGGCAATTACCCCTTACTGTTGCATAAGTCTCAAGACTGTTTCGATATCTTTTCGATGGCTCCTGAAGGCGGCAAGAGAGGAGGATGTTGAAAGCGCATTCGAACCATCTACAGGAGAAGTGGCAATGCAACAACCGTCATTCGAAAAGCAAGCAGAAGAAGTCGAGACGTTCTGGGCGTATCAATCGACAGGACTTGGAATGGATCATCTGACAAGGACTGAGATACAACGGCGCCCATTGGCCGAGGATGAGGTCCGCATCAGGGTTGCGGCGGCTGCGACGAACTATCGTGATCTGGCGTTGGCCAAGGGTGAGTATTTACCACACATGAAACGACCCTTTGTCCCGCTTTCAGAGGGAGCCGGCATTGTCACAGAAGTTGGCGGCAAGGTAACCGACCTCAAGATAGGCGATGCCGTGCTAGGGCACTACACCCGCGATTGGCTGGAGGGCGAGTTTTACGTTCAATATCATGACAGCAAGGTTGGTGGCCCTGTCGATGGCTGGTTAGCACAGGAAGTCATCATGCCTCGCAGGGCCGTGCTTGAAGTCCCAAAGGGCTGGACGCTGGAGCAGGCTGCGAGCCTGGCGGTTTCCGGGGTGACGGCATGGCGAGCTCTGGGAGGTAGCAAAGACTCGCTTGCGCAGCTCGCTGGCCAATATGTCCTGATTGAAGGTACTGGCAATGTCTCGCTGCAGGCATTGGACATTGCGGCTAAAGCCGGTGCACTTCCTGTTGTCCTGACATCGCGACCTCATCACCAGCAGGCATTGCTTGAAATGGGGGCTTGCGCTGTTATCGGGCCTGGCAGCCTGGAGCAACGGCGCCAATGGATCTTGGAGGTAACTCAGGGACATGGGGTGAGCCTGGCTATTGATGTCATCGGTGGGGATACCTTGCTGTCCTTGGTTTTGCCTCTGATGCGTGAAGAGGGCAGAGTGGCCATTGTCGGTTTTCTCGACAGCCCGAAGGTGAGTGGTGACTTGATCGGCCCCATGCTGAGAGGGATGCTGCGACTGGAAGGAGTCAGTGTCGGTAGTCGTCAGAATTTCGTAGACCTCCTGACGTTCATGCAGCACCATAACCTACGACCCAAAATTGCCGCAAGGTATTCTCCCGATGAAATACAGCAGGCATTGACACATCGCGTTGATGGATTGGGCAAGATCGTTATCGTTGTTGATCCTTGCATTGCGGGCAGGGCAGTGTCGTAGGGGATGGGCGGAGCAGAACAACGTCGGAGGCTGTGAGTGTGCGACGAAACGAAGGTGTTTCACGTGAAACATCTTCGCTGAATACCCCAAAGCAAAGGGCCGATCCTAGGATCGGCCCTTTGTTCCAGTGGCAAGCAGAAGATGAAGAAGAGACAGCTGCTTACTGCTGCAGTTCTGCAATATCCGCGACTTCCAGGAACAGAGCCTGAAGGCTGGCCAGCAATGCCAGGCGGTTGTTGCGAACGGCAGAGTCATCCGCCATGACCATGACCTGGTCAAAGAAAGCATCGACAGGCGCACGCAAGCTGGCGAGAACGTCCAGAGCGTCGCTGTAGCGAGCGTTCTGGAACAGAGGGTCTACCTGGTCACGGCAGTGGGTGACCGCCTCGTACAGCGCTTTCTCGGCGTCTTCCGAGAGCAGGCTGGCATCAACGCTGATGCTGCCATCGTGTTCCTGCTTGGACAGGATGTTGGAAACGCGCTTGTTGGCAGCCGCCAGAGCCGCAGCTTCTTCTCGAGACGCGAAGAGATGCACGGCGCGTAGACGACGAGCGAAGTCCAATGGCGTGGTGACCGGGCGAGCACGTACCGCGAGATAGACTTCTGCGCTGATGCCTTCGTCGTGAGACCAGGCACGGAAGCGCTCAAGCATGTAGTCGAGCACTTCCTGCACCAAGCCTTCAGCCTTGGGCAGCTCCTTATGCTGAGCCACTGCGAGTTCAAGCAGTTGGCGCAGATCCAGATCCAGTTCACCCTTGATCATGATGTTCAGCGTGCCGATGGCAGCTCGGCGCAGAGCGAAGGGATCCTTGGTACCACTCGGGCGCTGGCCGATGCCGAAGATGCCGGTCAGCGTGTCCAGGCGGTCGGCGATGGCCAGTGCCTGACCAGTGCGAGTCGCCGGGATCTCATCAGCTGCGAAGCGCGGCAGGTATTGTTCTTCCAGGGCCTTGGCGACTTCGGCATCCTCGCCATCGTGCTCGGCATAATAGCGACCCATGATGCCCTGCAGTTCGGGGAACTCCAGCACCATCTCGGTGACCAGGTCACATTTGGCCAACTGTGTGGCACGACGGGCCTTGTCCTCATCACCACCAATCTTTCTGGCGATGTGAGCGGCGACATTAGCGCTACGAGCCGCTTTATCGGCAAGGGTTCCCAGCTTCTGCTGGAAGACCACATTGGCCAGGCCGGAAAAGCGGTCGGCAAGCTTGTGCTTGCGGTCGGTCTCATAGAAGAAAGCCGCATCGGCCAGACGAGGGCGAATCACTTTCTCGTTACCGGCAATGACCTTTTCCGGCTCGCTGCTGTCGATATTCGAGATGGTAATGAAGGCAGGCTTGAGCAGGCCTTCGTCATCCAGCAGGTGGAAATATTTCTGGTTGGCCTTCATGGACGAGACCAGGCATTCCGCCGGCACTTCCAGGAAGCGCTCATCGAAGTTACCTGTCAGTGCCACGGGCCATTCCACCAGACCGTTGACCTCATCGAGAAGGTCTTCGTCGATCACAGCAGTGGCATCCAGCAGTTCAGCTTCAGCCAGAACCTGTTCAAGGATGCGACTACGGCGTTCTTCGCGGTCGGCGATGACCCAGGCATCGGCCAGGCTCTTGAGATAGTCATCGGCATGCGCGAGCTCAATGGCCTGCGGGGCATGGAAGCGATGACCGAAGGTAGTGCGGCCGGAGTTCAGGCCAAGCACGCTGGCGGGCACGACCTTGTCACCGTAGAGGACGACAAACCAATGGGCTGGGCGAGAGAACTCGATGCGTGAAGCACCCCAGCGCATGTTCTTGGGTACCGGTAGGGAGGTTACGGCCTTTTCCAGAATGGCTGGCAGCAAGGACGTCGTCGCTTCTCCTTGCTGTTGTTCGCGGAAGCCGAGCCAGGTGCCCTTGTCAGTTTCCAGGTGGATCAGTTGATCCACGCTGACGCCGCAGGAACGAGCAAAGCCCTCGGCGGCCTTGGTCGGCTGACCGTCCTTGAAGGCTGCCGCCAGAGCCGGGCCTCGTTTCTCGACTTCGCGGTCGGGCTGCTTGTCGCTCAGGCCTTCCACGCGAACTGCGAGGCGACGCGGTGTGGAATAGGCGGTGGTGCCTTCGAAAGCTACGCCTGCTTCATTCAGACCACGGCGAATACCATCAGCGAAGCTGTCGGACAGAGCATTGATGGCGCCCGGCGGAAGCTCTTCTACGCCGAGTTCGACCAATAGGGTTTGGGCTGCCATGCTTATGCGTCTCCCTGTTCTGTCTGCGTTTCGTTGTCGAGAAGTTCACGCCGCAATGCTTCGGGGGCCAGCGGGAAGCCGGCAGCCTTGCGTGATTCGTAGTAGGCGTGAGCCACGTCCCGGGCCATGGTGCGTACGCGCAGGATATAGCGCTGACGTTCGGTAACCGAAATGGCATGACGGGCGTCGAGAAGGTTGAAAGTGTGGGAAGCCTTGAGTACCTGCTCATAGGCGGGCAACGGCAGTGTTGCCGCCAAGAGTTTCTGGCACTCGGATTCCTGATGGTCGAAGTTGCGGAACAGGGCGTCGACGTCAGCGTACTCGAAGTTGTAGGTGGACTGTTCGCGCTCGTTCTGCAGGTAGACATCGCCGTAGGTGACTATGCTGCCATCTGGTGCCTTGGTCCATACCAGGTCGTAGACACTGTCGACATCCTGCAGGTACATGGCAATGCGTTCCAGGCCATAGGTCAGCTCACCGGTGACCGGGAAGCACTCGATACCGCCGGCTTGCTGGAAGTAGGTGAACTGGGTGACTTCCATGCCGTTGAGCCAGATTTCCCAGCCAAGACCCCAGGCACCAAGAGTGGGGGATTCCCAGTTGTCCTCGACAAAGCGAATATCGTGAACCAGTGGGTCAAGGCCGAGATGCTTCAGAGAGCCGAGGTACAGCTCCTGCAGGTTATCCGGTGACGGCTTCATCACTACCTGAAACTGGTAGTAGTGCTGCAGGCGGTTGGGGTTCTCACCGTAACGGCCATCGGTGGGGCGGCGAGAAGGCTGCACGTAGGCTGAATTCCAGGTCTCGGGGCCGATGGAGCGCAGGAAGGTTGCCGGGTGAAAGGTGCCTGCGCCCACCTCCATGTCCAGCGGCTGCATGATCACGCAGCCTTGTTCTGCCCAGTACTGTTGCAGAGCGAGGATCAGGCCCTGGAAGGTTGTCACGTCGGGTGTCGACGGAGATGTCGATGACGTCGTCGACTGGGTTGCTGAATGAGTCATTGGATGAGCACCGTTGGCCATGAATTCACAAGCCGTCAAGTATACAATCAGTGGCAATTAGGTTATAGGCGCAGGCTTCACGCCGCTGCCAAAGTAGAGGGGATTCCCATGATCGTAGTTACAGGCGGAGCCGGCTTCATCGGCTCGAATCTGGTCAAGGCGCTCAATGAGCGTGGCCGTACCGATGTGCTGGTGGTGGATGATCTGAGTGATGGCACCAAGTTCATCAACCTGGCTGATCTGACGCTGGGCGATTACATGGACAAGGATGAGTTCCTGGCCCGGGTCAAGGCCCACATGCGAGGTGAACTCAATCAACTGCCGCCCATCGAAGCGATCTTCCATGAAGGCGCCTGCTCGGATACGACCGAGTGGGATGGCAAGTTCATGCTCGAGAACAACTTCACCTATTCCAAGGAGCTGTTGCACTTCTGCGAGCAGGAAGGCATTCCATTCCTGTATGCGTCATCGGCAGCGACCTATGGCGGTAGTGAAGTGTTCGTCGAATCTCCCGAGCATGAGAAGCCGCTCAATGTCTACGGCTATTCCAAGCTGCTGTTCGACCAGTATGTGCGCTCTCTGGAGGGCAAGCTGACGACTCAGGTGGCGGGGTTCCGTTACTTCAACGTCTATGGCCCGCGTGAGCAGCACAAGGGCAAGATGGCCAGTGTGGCCTTCCATAACCATACTCAGGTGCGGGCAGGTGACAATCTGCGCCTGTTCGGCGCTTACGATGGTTATGAAGCGGGCATGCAGAGCCGTGACTTCGTCTATGTGGGAGACGTCGTCAAGGTCAACCTGTGGTTCCTCGACAACCCCCAGGCTCGCGGCATCTATAATCTGGGAACTGGCCGTGCCGAGCCGTTCAAGGCCATTGGCGAGGCTGTGATCGACTATTACGGCAAAGGCAAGATCGACTACATCGACTTCCCCGATGAACTCAAAGGGCGTTATCAGAGCTACACCCGTGCGGATATTTCCCGCCTGCGTGAAGTCGGCTACGACGAGGAGTTCCGCACCGTGGCCCAAGGGGTGCGAGAGTACCTGGAGTGGTTGAATGCCTGAGGCGGCAATGGCTGGAGCCAGCAAGCTTCAGAGTGAACGCCTTGCTGGCCAGCGCATGTTGGTGATTGGCCCCAGTTGGGTGGGTGACATGGTCATGGCCCAGAGCCTGTTCAAGACGCTCAAGGGGCAGGGGGCTGGCTATCTTGCCGTGGTAGCCCCGGCCTGGTCTCGGCCTATCATCGAGCGTATGCCGGAAGTCGACGAAGTGGTCGAGTTGCCGGTGGGGCATGGCCAGTTCGGCTTTGCTTCCCGCCGGGCACTGGCCAGAGGGCTGCGTGGGCGTTTCGATCAGGCAGTGGTACTGCCGCGTTCCTGGAAATCCGCCCTGGTGCCGTTCCTGGCCAGGGTGCCTCATCGAGTGGGCTTCACTGGCGAGCAGCGCTATGTGCTGCTCAACGAGCGCCGTAGCTTGGACAAGACGGTGCTTGACCAGACCGTGAAGCGTTTCGTCTCTCTTGGGTTGCCCGATGCCCAGGCCAGGCTCGGCGATTTCCCCATTCCGCAACCGAGCCTGCGGCATGATGAGCAGAATCTTGCTCGTCTGCTGGCCAGCCATGAGCTTGGTGAACGTCCAGCCATTGGCATGATGCCAGGAGCGGAATATGGTCCTGCCAAACAGTGGCCTCTGGCGTATTTTCATCAACTGGCAGCGGCCCTGGTTGAACGTGGCTTTGAAATTCGTGTCTTTGGTGGCCCAAAGGACAAGCCAGCAGGTGAGGAAATCGTCTCTGGTCTTGAGCATGCCCATAACCTGTGCGGGGAAACGCGACTGGAAGACGCGGTGGATCTGCTCGGCGATTGCCAACAGGTCGTTACCAATGACTCTGGCCTGATGCATGTGGCGGCAGCCGTAGGCACCCGGATTCAGGCCATCTATGGATCCTCCAGCCCATCCTATACGCCTCCTCTGACCGATAATGCCCAAGTGCACTATCTGGCACTGGAGTGCTCCCCTTGTTTCGAGCGTAACTGCCCCCTGGGCCATACCAACTGCCTCAAGCAGATCACGCCCGAGCGTCTGCTGGCAGCGATCATCGATGGTGCTTGAATGTCTCGCACCACTCGCTTGTTTGTCCTGATGCAGACACTGCGTCGCTATCGTTATCCGGTTAGTGGACAGGCGCTGGCCGAGGAATTGGGTGTCTCGTTACGTACGCTGTATCGCGATATTGCTGAGCTCAAGGTACTGGGCGCCGATATCGAAGGTGAACCCGGCATGGGCTATGTACTCAAGCCGGGCTTTCTGCTCCCCCCGCTGATGTTTTCCCACACTGAGATAGAAGCGCTGGCCCTGGGACTGGACTGGGTGGCTCGACGAAGTGGCGATGACCGACTGGCAGTATCCGCCAATGAGGTACTGACCAAGGTGGCCGCTGTGCTGCCGGGGGAATTGCGCCATCGGCTGGAAGACTCTGCCATGCTGGTTGCGCCTGCTGCCAAGCCTCCACAGGCGGTAGAACTGAGCGTGTTGCACCGAGCAATACGTGAGGAACGCAAGCTCACGATTATCTATAGCGATGCGGAGAAACGAGCGACGACCAGGACTGTCTGGCCTTTTATCATCGCTTTCTTTGAGTCTGTCTGCATCGTTGCTGCCTGGTGCGAGCTGAGGCAATCCTTCCGCCATTTCCGGGTTGATCGAATTACCCGCGCAACGGTACTGGAACAGCGTTATCCAAGGCGCAGGCAAGCGTTGCATGCTGCCTGGCGCAAGACGCTCCACACTGCTGACAAGAACTGACAGTATTCCGGACTATGCTGCATGGGTAGTTACCTAGTCATGCAGGAGAAACCCGATGCAAGAACCGCTCGTTTTCTATACCAACCCCTTGTCACGCAGCAGCATTGTCCATTGGATGCTGGAAGAGGTTGGTGCCCCTTATAGCATGGAAATCATCGAATTCGGTGATGCCATGAAATCGCCTGAATACCTGGCCATCAACCCCATGGGCAAGGTACCGGCGCTGCGCCATGGCGATGTCGTGGTGACCGAGGCGGCGGCAATCTGCGCCTATCTGGCCGATGCCTTTCCCGAAGCCGGGCTGGCTCCTCCACCAGCCGAGCGCGGGGACTACTACCGCTGGCTGTTTTTCTCCGCAGGGCCAGTAGAAATGGCGGCTTCACTCAAGAGCACAGGTTTTCAGCCTTCGCCGGAACAGCAGGTTGCCCTCGGCTATGGTTGCTATGAACATGTGATAGAGGCCCTGGTCTCCGCCGTGAAGGGCAAGCGCTACATTGCCGGAGATAACTTCTCGGCAGCGGATGTCTATGTTGGCTCGCACTTGCGCTGGGGGATGAATTTCGGCTCGCTGGAAAGGCGCCCGGAGTTCGAAACCTATTGTGAGGGACTAGCGCAACGCCCTGCGCAACAAAAGGTCATGGCCTTCATTCAGCAGGCCATGGCAGAAAAGGAGGGCGCTGCGAACTGAATGTCGGCTCAGGGTCATCCCGCCTGTTCATCGACTTGAAACAGGCCAAAGGTGTTGCCTTCGGTATCGATGAAATAGCCCTGCCAGCAGGTTCCCGGAACCGGGAAAACTGGCAGGGCGACCTGTCCTCCCAGGCTGACGATGAGCCCGACGCAGGCCTTGATGTTCTCGACTTCGAAGGAACAGGTGAAGGCGTTGGTGCCACAGGCCTCGGGAGGCCTGGCTGCAGGACGCTGCAGCAAGCCTCCTGTTATACCGTCGCCATCAATGCGCCAGTAGGCCAGTGGTAGACCGTCAACGTGAGTGAAGGTCCAACCGAATAACCGGGAATAGAAGTCTCGAGCACGTTCCGTGTCATCGGCCTGAATTTCGAAATAGATACCGGTAGTCATGACAGCGGATGTCCGTGATGGGCTTACCTGCAGGTATAGCCTAAAACTCGGCCCCGGGCTGTCTTCTTCTTCTTGCTGCCCTGGATCACCCTGCTCAGGGCGGTCTATCAACCCGCTCAGGGTGGTCTATCAACCCGCTCAGGGCTGTCTTTATCCAACCCCGCTCAGGGCTGTCTTTATTTAACCCCGCTCAGGGCTGTTCCGGTGTCGCTACCGGTGCTTGCTGCTCTAGCTCTGCATCATTTTCCTCGGCTTGGTTGGGCGGGGTCTCACCCAGCCATATGCGTTCCTGCAGCGCTGTTTCTTCGCGCATGTAGCGGTTGAGCTCGTCGATACCGTGGCGTTGCATCAGGGTGGGCTCGGTGGATAGCAGTGATACGCCGAGTCCGGCGCGGTGCCAGTCGATCGTGAAGCCCATGGCTTCGAGGATCGTGGGGAAGGTATCCATGGTGGTCGCAGGCTTGTGGATAACCCTCGGTGTCAGGCCATTGCCCATCATCAACAGGGTGTTGGTGCGCTTGTCGGCGAGCAGGTCTTCCCAGGCCGAGACGCGCATGGTCAGGTGATCGCTGGCCACTACCACCAGCGTGTTGTCGAGCAGTCCTTCGGCCTGGAGCCGTTCCAGCAGGCGTCGTGTCAGCCATCCGGAACATTTCACTGCGTAGAGGATGTCGGCATCCTCGTAATCGTCCTTGAAAGGCTCGCAGCTCTGCGAGGGATAGCCCTCTGGAGCATGGGCAGAGAGATTGAGAGCGACCATGGCCCAAGGGCCAGGGGAGGCATCCTGGCGGCGTATTTCGTCGCTGACAAACTCGTAGAGGCTGTCATCGTACAGCCCCCAGCTGTTGAGGTATTCCGGATCGTCTAGACGTGCTGCCAGTTCATCGCGACCGAAGACCTGGTCGAAGTCGTGGCCCTCATAGAACAGTCCTTTACCGGCGAATGCCTTGCTGGCTCCACCCATGAAGGTCAGGCGGTAACCCTGCTGCTTGAGCAGATCTCCAAGACAGTCAACACCTGGTGCTACCTGATGCAAAGGCTCGAACTGACTGTCGTGCAATAACCCGGCAGGTATCAGCGGGGTACCGCACTGGCTGGCAATCATGCCGGCCATGGTCCAACCGGTGTTGTCCATCTGCTGGACGTTGTCGAATACCACGGCCTTGGGCTCGAGGGCTTTGATATCGGCATAGGCATTGCCGAATTTCTCGCTGTCACCATAAGTGCGTTCGAGGCTTTCCAGGTACAGCACCAGCAGATTGGGTGGCCGTTGCGGAGCCTTGAGAATCGTGGGCGCGACGTAACGCTGCTCCAGCCAGGCACCAGGGGTGGCAACGACTGCCGCACTACGTTGGCCGATGGTGTAGAACACAGGATTGCCGATCAGCAGAATGGCCGCGAGCCATGGATCCCAACGTCTCCAGCGCAGGTCCTGGCGAATCAGCCAGGTATAGGCAACCAGCACCAGCAGCATGACAGAAGTATAGATGACGGCAATGAGATTGCGCTCACCGCCACCATGTTGAGCGATGCCTGCCTGTAGGTGGAAGAACAGTGCTCCTATGTCAGCCTGTCCGTAGTTGTCTACCAGATAGACATAGATGCCCCATAGCACTAATGGCAACAGGGCCCAGATAAAGCGTTTACGCGGGGGCTCTCCGGGGGGCTGCTGCTTGATGCCCCAGCGGCGCCACTGGGCCAGACCCAGCCATGCCGCTGTTGGCAATGGAAACAGCCAGTTCGGAACAGGGGAAATCGTGACAACGGTATGGCCGATGACCAAGCCGAGAAACAGCAGAATGACCCAGCGCAGCCACGAAGAGGTAGAAATGGACATCGGGTGACTCTGTGTAGATCAGGCGTCTCGGTCAGCCTGCTCGTTTTCGTATAGTTCGTTCAGCTTGGCATATTTCATGTAGGCATGAAATGCAGTCGTCATGGCAACTGTCATGCCATCCTGCCCCTGGAACAGGCCACCCTTGAGAATCAGCTTGCGCAATATGGCGGTGATGGCATGCAACGTCGGTCGCAGTGTTGAAGGTTTGACCCCACGCTCTTTCATGGCCCAGGCGTCACGGCTTGATAGCTGATCGATACGTGTCATCCAGTGAGACAGGTCGCGATAGGTAAAGTGGCTCAGGTGAGCGTCAACATCGATGACCTCGGGGGCCTGCACGGACGAGTGCGCCTTCTTCGGTAGATAACCGGAGGTCGTGCGGTTGTATAGGCGAGTGACGGGATCAGGATAGAAGCCGGCAGCGCGAATCCAGTGGCGGCCGGCAAAGTTGCGGCGCTTGAAACGGTAAGCCTTGCGAGGATCGCCCAGCTCCAGTTGGCGAACCACCTCTACCGCGTCGGCGTCGAGGCGCTCGTCCGCATCCAGGGCGAAGATCCAGTCATGACTGGCCTGAGGTACCGCAAACGCCTTTTGTGGACCATCGCCCAGGTAGGACTGATGGATCACCCTGGCACCAGCGGCCTCGGCCAGGGCCACGGTGTTGTCCTGGCTTCCTGAATCGACAACGATGATTTCGTCGCACACCGGGCGCAGCGAGGCAATGGCATCTTGGATGTTGTCCTGCTCATTGAGGGTGATGATGATACCGGTAATCGGGTTCATGGGCTCTCGCGAATGATGTCGGTGGAAGGCGCTGCCTCAAGTGCCGCCAGGCGATGAGCGATGGCCGTGGCGGCAGCTTCCAGGTCGATGGCCGTCATATCGGTTTCAACTGCACTTTCAGGCGGATGGAAAGCCAGTCTGCGATCATCGTCGTTGCAGGTCTGCCAGCGTAGTGGAGTGGCAGAGCGGCGTGCCGGATAGAAGCCAATGGTGATCACGTTGAGACAGCCTGCCACGTGTAAAGGTCCCGTGGAACCAGCAATGAAAGCATCGGCAGCAGCCAGGCTACGAGAGAAACCGGCCAAGCCGGCCTGAGGAGGCTGACGATGCGCTGATAATCCATGTGCCGTCAGGGTTTCGGTCAGAGCATCAGCATTGGCTTCCTCACCCGGGCCTGCCGTCAGGATCCAGTGTGGGCGAGCATGATGGCCAGCGGCCAGTTGTCTGTCCACCTCGCAGGCAAGGTAGGCATAGGCGTCAAGGGACAGATTGACTGCCGAACCGCCGCTGCCCGCATGCAGGAACACCCAGGGACGTTCCGCCGATAGGGGCAGGCTGGCGGCCAGTGCCTGGCGCTCCTGCGCACGACTGGCGCTGCCTTCGGGCCAGAAGGGAGGAGTGGCGTGGCCGGGAGTCAGGCCAAGGGCCTTGATCAGCGCTTCGGCCAGCTCGCGATTGTAGACGTATTCTGGCTTGGCCGATTGTGACCTGCGCTGGGTAATGCGTCGGTTATAGAATATCTGGGCCCATTTGGTTGCTGGCGCCAGGCGCAGAGGAATGCGTGCACGCCATCCCAGCCAGCCGATGCGTGGTGTAGAAAACAGCGTAAGCTGTGCATCAAAGGCCTTTTCACGAAGTGTCTTGAGCAGTTGTTGCTGTTCGCTTGCGGGGGCCTCGTCACCTGGGTCGAGAATCACTTCATCGATCCAGGGACAGGCCTCGGCCATGGGAGCGGTGTACGACGGCACCAGAGCGGTAATATGTGGTGCAGGTGCTGCGGCCTTGAGCGTTGCCAAGGCTGGCCACGCCAACATGAAATCGCCGAGCTTGTCGTTGCGCACCACCAGTACACGCGCCACGCTGTTGTTCCCTGGAGATTGGCTCTCCAGGGAATGAGGGTCCGGGGAATTGCTGGAAAACGTCATTTGGGCTCCAAAGCCCCGCTGCGAAAGGAGACGCGCTTGAGTCATGCTGTCACGAAACCCAAGGTGATGCACATCTGCCTGTCGGACGGTTGGGGCGGACTGGAAATGTATCCATCCCGAATTATACCGGAGCTTGTGGCGCAAGGGTGGGGTGTACATGGTCTTGCTCTGGAAGGCTCCAAGGTGGCCTCCTGTATGGCCGAAGCCGGGGTTGAACCGCTGACGGTGAGATCCCGGGGCAGGGCATTGACAAGTATTCGCCGACTGCTGGCCTATCTGCGAACACATGATATCCGCCTGCTTCACTGCCATAAGTCCAGTGATCTGCGCTTGGCAGCACTGGCTGCCACCTTACGCCCAGGCATCAAGGTGGTGTTTACCGATCACATGGGAGTGACTCGGCCGAAGAAGGATCTTTACCATCGCTGGGCCTATGGGCGAGTCAGTCGTGTGCTGTCGATCAGCGAAGCGACACGCAAGCGCAACATCAAGGCATTTCCGCTACCCGCCTCGCGCATTCAACGCCTCTATCTGGGCATCGATCCCCATCATTTTGCTCCCCACCTGGATGCGGCCGAACGGCGAGCACTACGTACAAGCCTGGGTATTCCCTCAGGGAGTGTGACCCTGGGGGTGGCCGGACGTCTGACGCCAGGAAAGGGGCAGAAGGTATTTGTCGAGGCCATGGTGGAGGTCATTCGAGAGCATCCCGAACTCCACGCCCATGGTGTGATCATCGGTGGACTCAGCGCAGAAGAGGGCAGCCGCGAGGATTACGTTGCTGAGCTTCAAACGCTGGTGAGAGAGCAGGGGCTGGCTGAGCACATTACCTTCACCGGTTTCCGCCGAGACCTCGCACGATTGTTCGAGATACTCGACGTGGTCTGTGTGCCGTCGCGCAATGAGGCCTTTGGGCTGACAGTGATCGAGGCCATGGCCGCAGGCAAGGCCGTCATAGGGTCCGCCAGTGGTGCCATTCCTGAGTTGATCGATGCGCATAGCGGGCGCCTGGCCGATCCTCAGTCGGCTCACCACTGGGCAACTGGCATGACGGAACTGGCCGGCAGTGTTTCCTTGCGTGAGCGGCTAGGCGACGAAGCCAGGGCGAGAGTGAGTGCTCACTTTCTTCTCTCGTCACATGTACAGGGCCTGATCAATGTCTATGCAGAAGTGCTGGCGGAATAGCCCTGCTGAATGTCCATGAGTGCCGCATTGGCAGAGGTCGGGCTGGTACAGAATTTGGCCAGTGAACGCCCCAGGCGCTCGAGGTTCTTGGCCTGCCAGGCACCTTGGCGGCGTAATTGGCAGCGATCGAAATCGATCAGCCATGGATTGGCGTTGGTGTCGATCAACAGATTGCGGGCATTGAGGTCGACATGGTCGAGACCATGATCATGAAAGCGTCGGATTATTCTGCCGACACGTTGTAGCAGGTCGCTGTCAGCACTGTCGGCCATCAAGTGATCGGCCAGCGGAATGCTTTCGGGGAGACGTTCGGTGATCAGTGTGGCTTCGTAAGTCAGGCCGTGCCGGGTCACACCGCCGAGAATAGGGCGTGGCACGGGAAGGCCGGCAGCGAAGAGGTCGGCTGTCAGGCGCATTTCCCGGAAGGCGCGTGTGCGTTCAAGCCCTGTCCACACATAACGGCGGGTGGAAAGTTTGGCGATAAGGCCGCCGCGGCGATAGGGTCGCAATACCCAATGACGATCTCCCAGGTCAAGAAACAGGCTCTGGCCTCGCCCCGAGGCCTGGCCAACGACATGACCAAGGCGTTGCCAATAGGCGGGTTCAAGCATGTCGGGACTGATCTTCAAGCTGCTTTTGGCCTTCAAGGCCGCTTCGGTTTGTGGTTCCTCTATTTGTGAAGCTGCAGTACCGTCACATAAACTGACGGCATCGTATAAAATGCCTACCCCTACCGATTGATACGTTGCCAATTGCATGAAGCATCCTCTGCCCACTCGTCCTACCCACATCGGCGTGCTGCGACTCTCCGCTCTGGGGGACGTCTGCAACCTGGTGCCCACGGTGCGTGCCCTGCAACGCCAATGGCCTGAGGCTCGGATCACCTGGATCATCGGCAAGGGCGAGTACAGTCTACTGGCCGGCCTGTCAGGGGTCGAGTTCATCGTCTATGACAAGTCCACGGGACTGGCTGGCATGCGCGCGCTATGGCGGCAACTGGCGGACACCCGATTTGATGTCCTGTTGCACATGCAACAGGCGCTGCGTGCCAGTGTGCTGTCCCTGGGGCTCAAGGCTGATGTCCGGGTCGGTTTCGATAAGGACCGGGCCAAGGACCGCCAGTACTGGTTTACTCATCGCCAGATTGATCCCCGCCCGCGAGCTCATGTTCTGGAGTCTTTCATGGACTTTGCCCGTCTGCTGGGCGTTGAGGACACCAGCCTTCACTGGGACTTGCCGATCCCTGACCAGGCCTATGAGGAAGCCCGGCGTTATACGGGTGATGCCCGTTATATGCTGATCAGCCCTTGCGCCAATCCGAGATTGCGCAATTTCCGCAACTGGTCTGCCGAAGGATATGCCGCAGTGGTCGAACACGTTTTTGTCCAGTACGGCCTGAAAACGGTGATGACAGGAGGCGGAAGCACTCAGGAGAGGGAAATGGGGCAGCGTATCAAGGCGTTGTGTCAACCTGAAGCGGTGATCGATGCGATAGGTGCCACTTCGCTCAAGGGACTGCTGGCGCTGATCGATCGTGCTCAGGTCGTGGTCGGTCCAGATTCCGGGCCGGTGCATATGGCCAACGCCGTGAATACTCCGGTAGTGGGTTTGTATGCGACCACTAACCCCGATCGTGCGGCACCCTATCTATGGCGTAAGCAGGTGGTGAATCGTTATCCCCAGGCGGTGAAGGACTTTCTTCACGAAGACCCAGAAACCATCAACTGGGGGCGCCGGGTACGTCATCCTGAGGCCATGTCGTTGATTTGTGCCGAAGATGTAATCGATCACCTCGATGGACTGCTCAATGAGGCGCATAGTGACGCCTTGCCAACTTCCACCGACCAGGAAAGTGAGTTCCCCGATGAAGCTTGATCTGACCGCGCTAGAGTGCTCCCGTGTACTGGTGGTAGGAGATGTCATGCTGGATCGCTACTGGCATGGAGGCACCTCACGGATTTCGCCAGAGGCCCCCGTACCGGTAGTGCGGGTTGAAGAATGTGAAGACCGACCCGGTGGCGCAGCCAACGTGGCGCTCAATATCGCTTCCCTGGGAGCCCTGGCATCGCTGGCCGGATTGGTCGGTGATGACGACAATGCCGATCGTCTGACCCAACGCCTGGAGGAGGTGGGAGTAAATACTTACTTTCATCGTACCCCTGGCATTCCCACGATCACCAAGTTAAGGGTGATGAGTCGCAACCAGCAGTTGATCCGCCTGGATTTCGAGGACGGTCTGGAAAAGATCGATACCAAGGGATTGGCGCCGCGGCTGGCAGAAGCCGTGGCGGCATCGGATCTGGTCATCCTGTCTGATTATGGCAAGGGAACCCTGAGCAATATCGAGTGGGTCATCTCGCATATTCGCAGCACTGGCAAGCGTGTACTGGTCGATCCAAAAGGAACAGACTTCAGCCGTTATCGCGGTGCCAGTGTGATTACGCCCAATCTGGCCGAGTTCGAGGCCGTGGTTGGGCACTGCGCCACCGATGAAGAACTGGCTGCCAAGGGTGAGGCATTGCGTGCGGACCTGGAGCTTGAAGCCTTGCTCATCACCCGCAGCGAGAAAGGCATGACACTGATTCGTGAGGGCTACGAACCATTGCATATGCCGACCCGGGCGCGGGAAGTCTATGATGTGACGGGTGCCGGCGACACCGTGATCGCGGTGCTAGGGTTGGCCCTGGCGGCAGGACACAGCTTCCACGAGGCAATGACTCTATCTAACCTGGCCGCTGGTCTGGTTGTGGCCAAGCCTGGAACGGCGACGTTGTCGATTGCCGAACTGTATACGGCACTGCATGGCGACAAGCTGGCCGAATATGGCCTGATTGAAGAGGTCGCCCTGGTTCAGGCCGTACGTGCCGCCCAGGCGCGTGGTGAGAAGGTGGTCATGACCAATGGCTGCTTCGACATTCTGCATGCCGGTCATGTCGCTTATCTGGAGCATGCGCGCCAACTGGGGGATCGCCTGATTGTTGCTGTCAACGATGATGCATCCATTGCTCGCCTGAAAGGGCCCAAGCGCCCGATCAACCCGCTGAGTCGGCGTATGCAGGTGCTGGCCGGACTTGGTGCCGTGGACTGGGTCGTACCTTTCAGCGAGGATACCCCGGCCCGACTGATCGAAGCAGTATTGCCGGATATCCTGGTCAAGGGCGGCGACTACCGCCCGGAAGACATCGCAGGAGGTGGCGCAGTGATGGCCAATGGCGGAGAAGTGAAGGTGCTAGGTTTTGAAGATGGCGTGTCCACCACCGCCATGATATCCACTATTCTCGACCGCGAGAGCTGATGACCAGCCGTTATTCCTGGACTCGCCATGCCTACTCGGCAGCACTGATCCTGCTGTCACCGCTGATCTGGCGTCGGGTGTGGCGTGAACAGCTTCCCGGGCGCTCCCGAGCCGAGCGCCTGGGCATGTTGCCTCCTCCGGCCGACACGCGCCCGAGGCTATGGTTGCACTGTGCGTCCCTGGGAGAGGTCATTGCTGCACGACCGCTGATTCGTGAGCTGCGTATACGCCACCCAGGTCATCGACTGGTGGTCAGTACCATGACAGCCACAGGTGCTGAACGTGTTGCGGCACTGGTCGAGGATGTACCGGAGACTGAGACGGTTGCTCCTCTGAGCCATGTTTTCGTGGCCTTGGATTTTCCTCTTTGTGCACAACGCTTCATCGATCAGTTGGCGCCGGAACTGGCCATCTTCTTCGAGACCGAGTTATGGCCCAACCTGCTGCATGCCTGCAGCAAGCGACACATCCCAATCGCTGTCGTCAATGGACGCATGTCCCTCAGTGCATATCGCGGCTATCGCCGTCTGCGCTGGTTGATGGCCAATGCGCTTGGACGGATCGACTGGCTGGCGGCCAAATCCGAAGTTGATGCAGAACGTTTTGAAAGCCTGGGCATGAAGCCCTCTCATGTCCAGGTTGTGGGATCAATGAAGTTTGATATGTCCGTTGATGACGGCACATACAGGGTTAGTGAGGACTTGCATACTTCCATTGGTCACCGTCCAGTCTGGGTGGCGGGATCGACGCATCACGGTGAGGATGAACTGGTGCTCAAGGCTCACGCCCGGGTGCGCGAGCGATTCGAGGATGCGCTATTGGTCATCGTGCCACGCCACCCACAGCGTTTCGATGAAGTCGCCGAGTTATGCCAGCAAGCTGGCTTCACCACCGTACGTCGCTCGCGTGGACGTACGCCCAGCGCCAAGGCCCAGGTTTACCTAGGCGATACCATGGGAGAGTTGCTGGCGCTATATGGCACAGCAGATCTGGCGTTTGTAGGGGGCAGCCTGGTGCCTGTCGGCGGTCACAACCTGTTGGAGCCTGCTGTGATGGGTGTTCCGGTGGTAACCGGGCCCGAACTGGCCAATTTCGAAGACGTGGCCGAAGCCTTGCGTGATGCTGGGGCTTTGGTCGAGGTAGCGGATGGTGACGAGCTTTCCGAGCGAGTCATCGCATTGCTGGAAGATGCTGAGCAGTGCAAGCGTCTCCGTGAAGCAGGGTTGCTGGTGATCGAGACACATAGAGGGGCGCTTGAGGCGACCCTGACGGGTCTATGTCACTTGCGTGAAGAGGGGCCTGGGCAGCCTTCATCTGCCTTGTCGACCCCCCCCTGAAGGGAGATACCTTCTTTTCCACTTCTGTCGAATGTCAGTGAGTGTTTACTCCGGGATGCTTGCTCCGGAATGCCTACTGCGACAGGAGTCGGCTGACGCCATCTTCACTGCCAAGCAGCAGAACATCCGCCGGACGGGCGGCAAAAAGGCCATTGGTGACGACGCCTGCAATAGCATTGATGCGAGCCTCCATGGCCACCGGGTCGTCAATCATGAACTCATAGCAATCAAGAATCTGGTTGCCATTGTCGGTGATGACTCCCTGACGGTAGACCGGATCCGCGCCCAGCTTGACCAGTTCACGAGCAACGTAGGAACGGGCCATGGGAATGACCTCGACCGGCAGCGGAAAATTCCCCAGACGCTCCACGCGCTTGGAAGCATCAGCGATGCAGATGAAGGTCTTGCAGCAAGCGGCCACGATCTTTTCGCGGGTCAACGCTGCTCCCCCGCCTTTGATCATATGTAAGTGAGCATTCACTTCGTCTGCGCCATCTATATAGACTGGCATGGTGCCCACTTCATTGAGTTCGAAAACATCAATGCCGTGATCCTTGAGGCGCTTGGCACTGGCCTCGCTACTGGCCACGGCACCACGAAAGTCGCCACGCAATGCAGCCAGGCGATCGATGAAACAATTGGCGGTAGAGCCTGTGCCGATACCTATCACGATGTCGTTTCCGAGCATCGGGCGCACCTCTTCGATGGCGGCGGCGGCAACGGCGTCTTTGAGTTCGTCTTGGGTCATGGCGGGCAAGCGTTTCCTGAAAAGTGTTTGTGCCGAGCCATTATAAGCGATGGATATCTGTACTGCTGGACGTTGGCCCCGGCGCAATGCTACCAATAGATGATTTTTCGCCTTTCTCTACACGTTGGACACCAGAATGCTTGAAGCTACTGTCAAGAAGATCCTCCAGGCTCGGGTATACGAAGCTGCGCGGGAAACACCGATCTCCCCTGCTCCCATATTGTCACGTCGCTTCAGCAATCAAATTCTGATCAAGCGCGAGGATCTGCAGCCTGTCCACTCGTTCAAGATTCGTGGTGCATACAACAAGATGGCCCAGTTGAGCGAGGCGCAGAGGGCCAAGGGAGTGATCGCGGCCTCAGCAGGCAATCATGCCCAGGGCCTGGCCATGGCGGCCAAGCTGATGGGGGTCAAGGCTGTCATCGTGATGCCGCGCATTACTCCGGAGATCAAGGTGGCCGCAGTGCGCGGCTGGGGAGCCAAGGTTGTGCTCAAGGGCGATGCTTTTGATGCAGCTTCGGAGCATGCCCAGGAGCTGGTCAAGGAGCACGGCTACACCTATATCCCGCCCTTTGACGACATTGATGTGGTCGCGGGCCAGGGAACGGTGGCCATGGAGATTCTGCGACAGCACAGCGGGCCGATCGATGCAGTGTTCATCCCTGTGGGAGGCGGCGGCCTGCTGGCCGGCATGGCAGCGTACATCAAGTACCTGCGCCCGGAGATCAAGGTGATCGGGGTCGAGTCAGAAGACAGCGCTTGTCTCAAGGCTGCGATGAAGGCCGGAAAGCGAGTCGTGCTGGAGCATGTAGGCGTCTTTGCCGAAGGTGTGGCAGTGGCCCAGATTGGCAAGGTGCCATTCCAGATCGTGCGTGATCTGGTCGACGATGTCATTACTGTGAACACGGACGAGATGTGTGCCGCGGTCAAGGATATCTTCGAGGATACCCGCGCGGTGTCAGAAACCTCTGGTGCCCTGTCCCTGGCTGGCTTGAAGAAATACATCCAGCAGACTGGCGCTGAAGGGCAGACCCTGGTGTGTGTCAACTCAGGGGCCAACACCAATTTTGATCGCCTGCAGCATATCGCAGAGCGGACGGAACTTGGGGAGCAGCGTGAGGCTATCCTGGCAGTGACCATTCCCGAGGTCCCCGGGAGTTTCAAGAAGTTCTGCCGCACCATCGGCAAGCGAATGGTGACGGAATTCAACTATCGTTATGCCGATGAAGAGAATGCTCATATCTTCGTGGGTGTCCAGGTCAAGCCAGGTGGAGAAGATCGCCAGGCCGTGATCGAGCGTTTGCGTGAAGCTGGCTATCCAGTAGAGGACCTCACGGACAATGAGCTGGCCAAGCTGCATATCCGCCATCTGGGCGGCGGACGCCCAAAGTCTCGCTTCGACGAAGAAGTCTATCGCTTCGAATTTCCCGAGCGCCCCGGCGCTCTGATGAACTTCCTGACTCACCTTCCCCAGGACTGGAATATTTCCCTGTTTCATTATCGCAACCACGGCGCTGCATTCGGCCGGGTGCTGGTGGGTATGCAGGTCCCCAATGGCGACCGTACTCATGTCGAAGAGTATTTTGACAAGATCGGTTATCACTATTGGAAGGAAAGCAATAATCCGGCCTATAAATTATTCATGGCCTGAAAATAAGCCTGCTAAATTTCAGGCATGGACGCTCTAGAAACGGAATTTATCAGGATGCTAAGCCGAGTCATCTGACTTTAGTGTAAGAATTAGATGACTTTGCATGTTGTCTATGGCTTCTTTCATTCAAGCCGCGTATTCTTCGCGCGGATTGAGTGTTAGCTCTCTCGGATTTTTCCCAGAGATGCTGGCGAAAGGCTGATATCGCGTTTACGCATTGATCGTTGGTTATGTCGCGATTTGTCATCCTTTCAATAGCGCTCTATATTCTGTTTCAGCTAATGAATGCTCATGGGAGGGAAGCACGAGCTTGTGTTTCCCATGCGCTTGCGGTCGGTAACGATCGCTAAGGGAGTCAGGGGATGAATCGCAAGCCCGATCTAGTTGCGGTGCTGGTTTTGGTATTCGCTATCGGGGTCGTTGCCACCGGCTACGCTCAGGCACTGGTAGGTGGTTGAACAGGCGGTAGAAGCAGAAAAAGCCACCTGAAGACAGCATAGTTGTCTGTGCGAAATCGAACATTCAAACTCCGGTTGTTCCATACAAAGGAACAACCGGAGTTTTCCTTTTTAAAGGAAACAGTGTTCTTTAAATAGCAATATTAGGAAGCCCGGCTTGGGCGATTCGAGCGGTGAAACATCGCGGATGAAAAGCGTCGTCAATTCCCGGGACGTATGACCCGCATATCCGTTGCAATGGCATCAAGAGGTACATCCCAGGAAGCGATGGGTAGTTTCTCCATGCGTTGCACTTCATGGGCAAGGCCGATGAGTTTTGGTCTAGGTCCGGGGTTGCCGCGCTCAGGGTGAGTGAAGGCCAGGGTCCGGTCATAGAAGCCGCCACCCATGCCTAGGCGTTGTCCTTGGTCATCAAACCCCACCAGTGGCATCAGGATGACACTCAGGGCCCAGGCCGGCAGGCGCCGGGCGGGGTGGGCTCCGTGGCGAGTGTCCGGCTCCTGGATGCCGAAGCGGTTTCGGACCATGGGGGTGTTGTGGTCATAACGCACAAACCACAAGGCATTGTTGGCCAGCGGCCGAAGCACGGGCAAATAGGCATGAGCACCGCGGCGATGTAGCCAATCCAGCAGAGGCCGAGGGTCGATTTCTCCATCGTTGGGCAGGTACAAGGCCACACGACGTGCCGCCAGCAGCTCTGGCAGGCTGCGCAGTTGGGCACCCAAGGCTTTGCTGGCTGCCTTTTGCTGGGCGGCGCTGAGGGCTCTTCTGCGCTGTCGTAACTCGCGGCGCAGTTGAGAACGGAGCAGTTGAGAGCTATGTAGCTGGGAATTTTGTTGCCGCTGAGCCTGAGATGCCTGCCCAGAGCAGATGGAGGAGAAGTCTGTCACGTGAACCTCGCGTCCGGAGAAATCCGTCATCAGCGAGGATATTACAGGAGTGTCATGCAGGAGGCGTACTGACAACCGTCATACCCTCCAGGAGAGTCCATATCTGTTGTGGCAACAGATGAGCCTTTCAAGCTTCAATGTCCGCTTTCAGATGCAAGCGTCGAATGAAGAGTTCCCCAGAATGCCGCTGTCGTTCTGGCCCTTGAACCCAAGGTTCAAGGTGGGTGGCCGCAGTCGGACCGTCAGGCTTTCCGTCGCACGGACTTGCACACAGGGCCGACTAGCATATGGCCCCCTGGGTACTGCGCATAGGCTCGAGGGACGATAAACAACTGGCGCACACCCCAGGGAACCCCTTCATCGTACCAGAGCCACGGCCGCGCCCAAAGTGAATAACTCAATATCGGCTCAACGAATCCAACGCAGAGCCGTCCTTCACTGGAGAATTACGCAAGCAGCAAAGAAACGATCGCTCAACGACGATCGGGGCTGGGGGCTCCCGACAGGGCCTGGGTCAGGCGCTCGTTCAGGGCATTGACGCTCTGTTCGCTGGAACGTCTCTCGTCATGCAGCTCAAGCAACTCATTGGCCAGGTTCAGGGCTGCCATGATGGCGACTTTCTCGCGATCCAGAATCTTGCCCTGTGCATGGATGCCCTGCATGGCGCGGTCCAGGTAGCGAGCTGCCCGCTCCAGTCTTTCCTGCTGATCAGGCGGACAGGCGATAGTGTAGGAGCGCTCAAGCAGGGAAATATCGGTAGTGTGCCGGGTTGCGTCGGTCATGGGCTGGCTCCAGGCGCCTGGAAATAGGACAGCAGCGCAGTGCAGGCAGCAATGCGTTACCATCAGGATATCGATTGCCAGTCACTATATGAGAGCCCTCGCGGACTGGTCAACGCCGTATCTCGGGGGCTCGAATGGATACTACTATGTCATTGATCAGCGAACGTCAGGATTTTTCAACCATTGCCGATGTATTTCTCTTGCATGGCAGCATGCAATCCCCCGCCTTCCTTGATGGACGCCTGTGTGCATCCCTGGCACTTCACGACCTGAGTGCCGAAGTCTGGCTGGAAGAAGTATGCATGAGTCTTGGTGTTGAGCAGCCGCGTGACGAGCCCAGTGCCGAACGCCTGTTGGCCTGGCGTCGTCAGACCCTGGATGCCTTGGCGGCCAGTGAGCTGAACTTCGAGCCTCTCCTTCCAGATGAAGTATTTTCCTTGGCTGAGCGTGCCCAGGGACTCAAGGAGTGGACGCTGGGATTCATGGAAGTCATAGAGGATGCTGGTGATGATGCGCGTACGAAATGGTCGGCAGCTCTGCGAGAGGCCATTGAGGATCTTGCCGGTCTGACGGGAATAGAAACCGACATTGACGACAACGCCGAGAATGAAGGCGATTTATTCGCCTTGTCCGAGCATGCTCGCATGGCCGCGATGCTGCTCTACACCGAGCAGCACCCGGGCCAGCCCCAGGTGGAGAAGGTGGATGAGGACTCCAGGACCACGCACTGAATTATCCCATCATCAGCTTTCCAGGATCGCTGAACTCTCCCGAAAACTGATCTCTGAACCTCCTGAGCCCATAAGCCTGGAGGAATACCGTCAGCGCCGCCAGGCGCTGATGGGCGCTCTTCCCTCCCCTGGTGTCGTTGTCGTGCGTGGTGCGCATCCCGTAATGCGCTCACGAGACAGTGAATACCCATTCCGCCAGAACAGCGACTTGCATTATCTGTGTGGCTTCCCCGAACCTGAAGCCTTGCTGGTGCTGTTACCCGAGCCGCCGCAACAGCATGATGTCGATCGCAAGGATGGCACGGCTCTCAGCGTATTGTTTTGCCAGGACAGGGATGTAGAGCTGGAGCGCTGGATGGGCCCCCGTCTAGGTGCCAGCGGTGCTCGGCAGCTGTTTGGCATCGATCATGCGATAGAAAACCGCGAGCGGGAGGCGGCGCTTGATCATCTGCTTGCCGGGCATGAGCGGGTCTATTGCAATGCCGGAGACAAGCACCTGGTAACGGAGCTGGAAGCGAGCCGTGAACGCCTGGCGTCTGCCGGCAAGGTGCCCCCCCAGTTTCACGACCTGGCATCGTACCTGGCCGCACGACGTATGCTGAAAAGCTCGGCTGAAATTGCTTTGCTGGAGCATGCAGCGAAAATCTCAGCGCTGGGCCATCTGCGTGCCATGGCCTGTGTTGGGCCGGGCTTGAAGGAATATCAGCTGCAAGCCGAGATCGAACACGTCTTTCGCTGGCATGGCGCGTCCGCTCCAGCCTATGAGTCGATTGTGGCGGGAGGGGCGAATGCCTGCGTCCTGCACTACATTGAGAACGACGGTGTCGTGCAGGACGGCGATCTGGTGTTGGTGGATGCCGGTGCCGAGTTTGCTTTATATGCGGGTGACATCAGCCGCACATTTCCAGCATCAGGGCGGTTCAGTAAACCCCAGCGTGCGCTGTACGATCTCGTGTTGCACGCCCAGAATCGTGCTATTGAGGCCGTACGCCCTGGCGTCAGCCTGGAGGATATCCACCGTGGTGTCGTGCGTGATCTGACCGCGGGCCTGATTCGCCAAGGGGTGCTGGAAGGGCCTCTGGAGGCCCGCCTGGCAGATCATAGCATTGCACCCTACTACCCCCATGCGACCTCCCACTGGCTGGGTCTGGATGTTCATGACACAGGCGCCTATCGCGAGGATGACGGTCGGTCGCGCCTGCTGGAGCCGGGAATGGTGCTCACGATTGAGCCCGGACTCTATATACACGAGAAGAATATATCGAAAGACACGGATGTTACTGCTCTCCGGGAAGTGTTCCTGGGAGAGCAGTGCGGCTTGGGGGTACGTATTGAAGATGATGTTGTGGTGACGGCCGATGGGGGCCGGGTCATCACCTCAGATGTTCCCAAGCAGGTGGATGATATTGAAGCCTGGATGAATACTGATTAGCCAGTTAGCAGGCTATCGGATATGCCGTTACGTAATGCTTTTTACAGGAAAGAATATGCCGGGTTGTCAGGCGGGTATGCCACGCGAACCGAAGGATTGCGATTCATCGTTATTATGTAATGTAGATATTGCCATCATTGGCGGTGGCTTGGTTGGCGCTAGTCTTGGGGCGGCACTGGCCCCGCTTGTGCAGCGCAAGGGGCTCCGGGTGGCCATTATCGAAGCCTTTCCTGTACTCGATTCCAATCAGGAACTGTGGCAGCCCAGTTTTGATGCCAGGTCCAGCGCGATAGCGGCAGGGTCTGCTGCACATTTCGAAAAACTGGGGGTGTGGCCGCAGATGGCCGAGCAGGCCAGCCCGATCTCACTGATCCATGTCAGTGAGCGGGGACGTCTGGGTGTGACCAGGTTGCGGGCGGCCGAGTTGGGGGTTGAAGCCATGGGGTATGTCGTCCCCAATGAATGGATGGGACGAGTACTGCATCGTCATCTGGCGACATTGCCACTGGAGTGGTTCTGCCCTGCGAAGGTGGAAAGCATTCAGGCAGTGAAAGGAGGGCATCTCCTTCGTCTCTCGACAGGCCAGACATTGCAGGCAGGCTTGACGGTACTGGCGGATGGTGGCCGATCCGGGATGAAGGAGGCGTTGGGTATCGCAAGTGATACCGAGTCCTATGACCAGGTCGCCCTGATCACCAATGTGACGGTCAGCCGTCCTCATCGCGGTACCGCCTATGAGCGCTTTGCGGCGGAAGGGCCCATTGCCCTGTTACCGTTGCAGGGGCAAGGCATGGGCCTGGTCTGGACGCACTCGCAGGGCGCTGAGCAGCGCCGCATGGAACTGTCGGATCAGGACTTTTTGGCCGAGCTTCAACACGCCTTCGGTGAGCGTGCAGGCGCCTTTCTCAAAGTAGGAACCCGGCATGCCTACCCACTATCACTGGTGACGGCACGTGAGACAGTGCGCCCTGGATTGGCGGTGCTGGGCAATGCGGCTCATGCCCTGCACCCTGTGGCCGGGCAAGGCTTCAATCTGGCCTTGCGTGGCGTCATGGATCTGGTCGAAGCAATCGAGAACGGCATGGCCAATGGGCAGGCACCCGGCAGTGCAGCAACACTTACGGATTTCGACGCACGCCGCGAGTCGGACCGGCGTAATGTCATTCGCTTCAGTGATGGCCTGATCCGGCTCTTCGACATTGATCAACCACTGATATCCCATATTCGTGCTGCTGGGCTGATCGGCCTCAATCTTGCCGATCCCTTGCGTCGCAGCCTGGCTCGTCGAGCCATGGGGGTTGAGAGATAGGGTAGAAAGATCGTAGTGGAGAGGTCGTAGTGGAGAGAAAGCGAGAGCAGGTCTCCCCAAGGGTCGGGTTATGAGATGATAGGCCAATCTGTTGAAGTGGACCTTGGGATGCAGGACAAGACTCAACAAGGTGCTGCGGCACCGCAGGATTTTGATGTTGTCATCGTGGGTATCGGCATGGTGGGGGCTGCGTTGGCAGCGCTTCTTGGCCGTGACGGGGTAAGTGTGGCCATGGTCGATGCTCGTCCCTTTTCCTTATCCCTGGATGGCGTGGGGGATGGCTTGCCGGCTCCCAGGGTCAGTGCGCTTACGCCTGTCTCCCAGCGCTTGCTAGGTAGTCTGAGGGCCTGGGAGACGATTCGCCAGCGCCGAGCGACGCCCTATACCGCCATGCACGTCTGGGATGGTGAAGGCTCGGGAAGTATCGCGTTCCGTGCGGATCAGGCCGGTGTCGCGACCCTGGGCCATATCGTCGAGAACGATGTGGTGCTTGCTGCGCTTGAGGAGCAACTGGAGCGAATGCCCAATGTGGTGCGTCTCTATGCACACAAGGTGTCTTCCCTGGAAGAGAGCGTGGAAGGACGGGCCGTCATGTTGGATGATGGCCGCAAGCTCAGGGCCGCCCTGGTGGTAGGTGCCGATGGCGCGCGTTCGCACTTGCGCAGCATGGCCGGGATCGATATCAGCGAGCGTGATACGGGGCATCATGCCCTGGTCACGACGGTGCGTACCGCTCTTCCCCACGCAGCCACGGCTCGCCAGGTGTTCCTTGCCAATGGCCCTTTGGCGTTTCTGCCGCTGACGGTAGATGGTGACGATCACTATTGCTCCATCGTCTGGTCAACCGCACCTGAGCACGCCAGCCAGCTGGCGTGCCTATCGCGGGAGGCGCTGGGGCAAGCCATGGCCCAGGCCTTCGATGACCGTCTCGGCAAGGTGGAGGTTCTCGACGAAGCTCGCACCTTCCCTTTGGCTCAGCGCCATGCTGTGACGTACCACCTGCCCGGATTGGCGCTGGTCGGTGATGCCGCTCATAGCATTCATCCATTGGCGGGGCAGGGCGTGAATCTGGGGCTGATGGACGCCGCGGTGCTTGCTGAAGAACTGCTGGAGGGCCGACGTCGAGGTGTCGGCTTCGGTGAAACGGCTGTGCTGGCTCGTTATGAACGCCGTAGGCGGGGAGACAACGCGACGATGCTGGCGCTGATGGATGGTTTCCGCCAGTTGTTTGGTGCTCGGCACCCGGCGGTGACCCTGCTGCGCAACTTCGGGCTCTCCAGCGTCAATCGGCTATCTCCGCTCAAGCGCCTGCTCATGCAGCAGGCAACAGGACAGAGAGGCCGGCTACCTCTGTCCTGTCGCTGAGTGGGTTCGTTGAGTGGATGATGGCTGAGTCACAGTGCTAGGCAGTGGCTCTAGACAGTGGCTCAGCCGGCATTGCGCTGGCTAAGCACATTCAAGGCCTTGAGCAGGTTGAGCGCTTCACCCACCTGATAGTCCTTGGTCAGAAGCTCACTGCGTTTTGCCTGGTCAGACTGCTTGCCATTGCCGAGGTGCCCTTCCAGGTCCGCTTCTCTCACTCCACGCACGCCGTTGTTCTGGGATATTTTCAGCTGGCCGCGCACGACTTCCACATCCGGCTCTATGCCTTGTGCCTGAATGGAACGGCCGTTTGGGGTGTAGTACAACGCGGTCGTCAGCTTGAGGCCTTCGCCATTCCCCAGCGGCATGATCTGTTGAACGGAGCCCTTGCCAAAGCTTTCTGTGCCCATGACCACGCCGCGC
The DNA here is from genome assembly GCF_008329985.2 of Halomonas binhaiensis. Taxonomy (NCBI): domain Bacteria; kingdom Pseudomonadati; phylum Pseudomonadota; class Gammaproteobacteria; order Oceanospirillales; family Halomonadaceae; genus Halomonas; species Halomonas binhaiensis. The sequence continues at coordinate 4,649,712 of NZ_CP038437.2, read as the reverse complement.
CGCTGATCCTGCAAGGCTCCTGCGACGATTTCGGCTGCCGAGGCACTACCACCGTTGATCAGAATCACCAGTGGCACGTTGGGTGCTGCTGTACGGGAAGTTGCCGAGAAGCGCATGCGGCTGTCGGGCAGGCGGCCCTCGGTATAGACGATCAAGCCGCTGCTGAGGAAGGCATCGGCCACATCCACTGCGGCCTGGAGTACACCGCCGGGGTTGTTGCGCAAGTCCAGCACCAGCCCTGAGAGAGGGGCATCTTCATTGAGCTCTTCCAGGGCATCGAGTGCCTGGTCGCCAGTACGGGCCTGGAACTGGCTGATACGCAGGTAGCCATATCCGGGCTCGAGTATTTCGCTCTTCACGCTTTCGGTACGAATGAGTTCCCGGGTCAGCGTCACTGTGCGTGGCGTGCCATCGCCAGCGCCGAGAATCGTCAGTTCTATGCTGCTTCCTGGTTCTCCGCGCATCAGGTCCACGGCTTCCTGCAACCCCATGCCATCGGTAGGCGTCTGGTCGATGCGCAGAATCATGTCCCTGGCATGGAGACCTTCGCGCTGTGCAGGTGTGTCGTCGATGGGAGTGACCACGATCAACTGACCATTTTCCATGCCGATCTCGATGCCGATGCCCCCGAACTCTCCCTGAGTGCTTTCTTCCAGGTCGCGGTAGGCATCAGCATCGAGGTAGGCGGAATGAGGATCCAACTCGCTGAGCATGCCTCGCATCGCGTTCTTGAGCAGTGTCGCGTCGTCGACATCTTCGACATAGGCGCGCTTGATGCGCTCGAAGACTTCGGAAAAGGCCTGAATTTCTGCTACCGGCAAGTCATCGTCGTCTGTCGTTGATGTCTGGGCCTGGCCAGTGAGTGGCCAGCCAATGACAACAGCCAGCAACAATGCGACACAGGGCTGGCGCAGAGATCCGAAAAAGGCAGCTGAAGGGATGGGCATGCGGACTCCGTGACGCAATGGGGTTTCGACTTTGAGGCGGCAGGGCCTGGGCCCTCAGCATAGCTTGTGCCGAGGGGGATGAAAAAGGGTTATGGAAAAGCCTGTGTCACAGAGCGGTGAAAAAGTATTGAGAAAGCCTGGCCCTGTAATGGCATTCAGCGTTGTGCAATCCAGCTCTGAGGGTTAATGGGCTGGCCTGCGCGACGCACCTCGAAATACAGCCCCGGAGCCGAGCGCCCACCACTTTCTCCCACTTGGCCGATGGCCTGTCCTTTTTCCACACGACTGCCGACGTCCACACTGAATTGCTGCAGGTGGGCATAGAGCGTCATCACCTGATCACCATGATCAATGATCAACAGGTTACCGAAACCTCGCATCCAGTCCGCGAACACGACACGTCCGGCGTGTACTGCCTCCACCTTGGTGCCGGAGGCTGCCTGAATCAGAATGCCGTTATAGTGCACGCCGCGGGTCTGGTGATAGCGCGTCATCATCATGCCCTGTACTGGCCAGGGTAGGTCTCCACGAGTACGTTCAATGGCCGTGGATGGCGGTGGCTCGGACAGACGCGCTACGGCTTCCTGGACTTCACGCAAAACACGTTCGGCATGCGCGCGGTCCTGGCTGAGCTGCTCCAGGCGCGAGGCTTCGGTGTCGTAGCGCTGGTCGAGTTTGGCAACCACTTCCTGGCGCTCCTTGGTCTGGTCGGCGAGCACCTTGCTGCGCTTGTCCAGGTCCTCCTGGAGCGCATCGAGGCGTTGTTCCCGTTTATCGAGTTCATGCTGGTTGGCTACCAGCTGTCGATCCAGTTCGGCCAGGGCATCGAGGCGCTCGTTACGCGCTTTGCTCAGATGGTTGAGGTAGGTCTGCAGGCGGTCCAGACGGGATGGGTCGCTTTCACTCAGCAGCAGCTTCAATTGCGGTGTGGTGCCTAGTCGATAGAGGGCATCGAGCTGGCGCTTCAGCGCCTGAAGCTGGGCACTGCGTTCATCCTCCATGAACTGGCGTCTTTGCTCCAGTTCATCGACTTCCTTGGTCAACTGGCGACGGTCGTTCTGGATCTGGTCCAACTGATGATGGGTTTCGGCGAGTTCGGTCTCTACCTTGCGCAGGTCCTGGCTGGCCTCGTCACGAGCCGCATCGGTATTGGCCAGGTTGCGGGTCGCCCCCTGAATCTGCTCGCCGATGGCATCCAGGCGAGCTCGTGCATCGTTTTCACTGGGCACAGCAATGCTTGAGCCGGTTCCCAGGCTCAAGCTCAGACCAAGCAATAAGGCCATCAGGGTCCGACAACGCCGGCTTCTGGCCGGCGTGTGGGCAAGTCTGTTGGCTCGGTGGTGCTGGAACGTCACGCTCACGATAGGGAGATCAGTACCTCGCCGGTCATTTCCTCCGGGATCGGCTGGTTCATCATGCTCAGCAGCGTGGGGGCAAGGTCGCACAGGCGGCCATCATCCTTCAGGCTGGCTGGACGCTCACCGACGTAGATAAGCGGTACCGGGAACGTGGTATGGGCTGTCTGGGGGTTGCCGGTTACCGGATGCACCATTTGTTCGGCATTGCCATGGTCGGCGGTAATCAGGCAGGAGCCACCTGCTCGTTCAATGGCCTCGACCACGCGGCCGACACAAGCGTCGACTGCCTCGATGGCAGCCTTTGCAGCATTGAAGTCACCCGTGTGGCCGACCATGTCGCCATTGGCGTAGTTGCAAACGATCAGGTCGTAGGCACCGCTATCGATGGCAGCTACCAGCTTGTCAGTGACTTCCGGGGCACTCATCTCCGGCTTTTCGTCATAGGTTTTCACATCCTGGGGGGACGGTACCAGGATGCGGGTCTCGCCCTTGAATTCCTGCTCACGGCCGCCGGAGAAAAAGAAGGTGACGTGGGCGTATTTTTCGGTCTCGGCGATGCGCAGCTGCGTCAGTCCACGCTTTTCCATCACCTCACCCAAGGTGTTGACCAGGTCTTCCGGGGGGAAGGCCGAAGGCGCAGGGATATCGGCAGCATACTGGGTCAGCATCAGCAGGCCATCGGCTGCGAGTTTCGGTTGACGCTGGCGCTGGAAGCCATCGAAATCTTCAAGCACGAAGGCTCGAGCCAGTTCGCGGGCGCGGTCGGCACGAAAGTTGAGGAACAGAACGGCATCGCCGTCTTCACTGGCGACTGGCGTGGCATGTGGCTGGATGCTGGTGGCACTGACGAATTCGTCGGTTTCTCCACGCTCGTAGGCAGCATCGAGGGCAGCTTCTGCGCTGGATGCAACATATTCACCATGCCCCTCGGTGATCAGGCGATAGGCCTTTTCGACACGGTCCCAGCGGTTATCGCGGTCCATGGCGAAATAGCGGCCAATAATTGAAGCAACAAAGCCATTGTCGGCACCGACCAGTTCGGCCAGCTTGGCGTTGGTCTTTTCAATGGACGGGAGAGCGCTTTTGGGGGCCGTGTCTCGGCCATCGAGGAAGCCATGAATGTAGATGTTGCTGGCGCCCCGGCGGGCAGCCAGTTCCGCTACTGCCAGCAGGTGGTTCTCGTGGCTGTGCACGCCACCAGGAGACAGCAGGCCAAGAAGATGAACCGCCTTGCCTGCTGCCACGGCGGCATCAATGGGCGCCGTGAGGGCCGTGTTGTTGTCCAGCTCACCATCTTCGATGGCTTTGGTGATGCGGGTGAAGTCCTGATAGACAATGCGGCCGGCACCCAGGTTCATGTGGCCGACTTCCGAGTTGCCCATCTGTCCATCTGGCAGGCCGACATATCGGCCATCAGTGTGGATCAGAGTGTGTGGGCGCTCACTCCATAGGCGATCCATATTGGGAGTGTCGGCGGCGACGATGGCATTGGATGAAGTGTCCTCATTGTGGCCATAGCCATCGAGGATGATCAGTGCCACTGGGCGCGGCGCGTTCGCGGAAGCAGTCATGCGGAAACAAACCTCTGGGTCTGGGTGACGTCTCCGAGCATCCTTCTCAGTACTCGCCGACGATCAAGGCGAGCAGTGGGTGCGGCAGATATACTGCGTTGCACACGGGATGTCCTGGGCTGTCATGGGTTGACGCTGGTGCCATGCGTTGCAACTACACGTCCATCCAGATGCCCTGGTATCGTCTATCTCGTGGCACTGGGGGTCGCGAGTCGCGTCTCCTTGCGGCATCATATCGCACGGTGGTGCCAAGCGTCATGCCGCGAGGGCTTGAAGGTCACTCTGCAGCAGGGGCTGAGTGCGCAGTGGATAGTGCTGAGGCTCATGTATACTAGGCACCCTTGACGGCATCATGCCGTGTTAGGCTCTGTACGAAAAGTGCCTGCGCTTGCTCATGCTGCGTTGAGCCGGAGCGAAGCGGAGACAACGGCCGAAGGCTGGCCCGAAGGGCGAGTGAAGCGAGTCAATCGATCTCAAAATGCTCATTTACACCCTGTAAACTCCGCTTTTTCGATCGATTCCGTCTTGCCTGATCATCGCTCGCCGACTTTTCACACAAAGCCTAGTGAGTGTTCATTCTTCAGTACTGAAAAGAGATTAGCCGAGCCCATGATCGATCAGCTGTTCGAATTTGTGCAGAATCACCCAGTGTTGGTGGCAGCCTTCCTTGCCGTACTGACTGCCTGGTTACTGTATGAACTGCGCAACGCCAATGCCGGGGGAGTGACTCCCAATGAAGCGACCCTGCTGGTCAACCGCGAAGATGCGGTGATCCTGGATATTCGCGATAAGAATGACTTCAAGGCGGGCCATATTGCCGGTGCTCGCAATGTTCCCCAGAGCAGCCTTGACGACCGTATGGCTGAACTTGACAAGCTCAAGAGCAAGCCCATTGTTGTGGTATGCAAGCATGGCCAAAGCTCAGGAGCTGTGCAGGCCAAGCTGAAGAAAGCTGGCTTCGAAAAGGTACTGAAGCTGAAAGGCGGTATGACCCAGTGGCAGGCCGATAGTCTGCCCATCGTCAAGAAGTAGGAGCCTGTTACAGGCCTCCCATACAGGACTGCTCGTTTATCCTGTGGCGGCGTGACATCATCGCCCATTATTTCATCGCCTATTATTTCATAGCTACGACGAAAGGATCTGTTTCATGTCGGAAGACAACAACCAGAACGCCGGTGCACAGGCCGCAGGTCAGCAAGAGAAGCCGCAGCTGCAGTTCTCCCTGCAGCGTATCTATGTGAAGGATATTTCCTTCGAGGCTCCTAATTCTCCGTCGGTCTTCGCCCAGCAGTTCAAGCCCAAGGTGGCGCTGGACCTGGATACGCGCAGTGAGAACGTTGGTGAAGACTTGTACGAAATCGTGGTCAAGGTCACTGCACAGGTCACTCACGCAGACAGTGGTACCACATGCTTCCTGGCTGAGGTGGAGCAGGCTGGACTGTTCCGCATCTCCGGTATCGAAGGCGATCAGCTCGATCATACTCTGGGTGCGTTCTGCCCCAATGTGCTGTTCCCCTATGCCCGCGAGTGCATTGACAACCTGGTCAACCGCGGTGGCTTCCCGCCGTTGATGCTGGCTCCGGTCAACTTCGAAGCGCTGTATGCGCAGAAGAAGGCGCGTGCACAGCAGCAGGCCGAGCAGGCTTCAACTCACTGATGACAGCCCTTGTCTTTCAAGGGCCGCGCATCCACGTTGCCGCCACGCTCGTTGCTGGCGGCGACGTCGTTCTGCCCGAGGGACCTGCCCGTCACGTGGGGCGTGTGCTCCGGCTCAAGGCTGGAGAGCCCCTGGTGCTGTTTGATGGCGCTGGCCAGGAGGCGGCTGCAGAACTGACGGAAGTCGATCGCAAGCGCGTCGTGGCCCGTGTAAAGGAAGTACGCCAAGGGCAAGGCGAATCGCCTTTGGCGGTGCATCTGGGACAGGCGATCTCCAAGGGGGATCGCATGGATTATGCCATCCAGAAAGCAGTGGAACTGGGTGTTGCGGCGATTACTCCCTTGTACACCGAACACGGTGATGTGCGACTCAAAGGTGAGCGCGAGGAAAAGAAGCTGGCTCATTGGCAGGCAGTGGCAGTGAGTGCCTGCGAACAGTGTGGCCGAGCCAGTGTCCCTCAGGTGCATGCCCCTCTACCGCTTGCAGAGTGGCTGGCGGCCCGTGACGAGTCGCTCAGGCTGGTGCTGCACCCCGGAACGCCTGGCATCCTTGAGCGCACCGCGTCGGTGACCTCTGTCTGTGTCCTGATTGGTCCTGAAGGCGGCCTCTCTGCCAGGGAAGTCGAAGCAGCTGAAGCCTCCGACTTTGTGGCCTTGACGTTAGGTCCGCGCATTCTGCGCACCGAAACCGCTCCCGTGGTGGCCTTGAGCCTGTTGCAGGCCAGGTTCGGAGATCTCTGAAGCGGTACCCTTCTTTGTATGTCTTTTCCACAGGCTTCTTCTCGCTGTATTCAACAGGGAAGTAGGCTTGTGGAGCGCTTTTCCGCAGGTTGATGACAGCTTATCCACAAAGAGTTACGGGATTAACTCACAACTCTGTCCACAACCACGGCCAATAAGGTGATGGGCACCAGACTGTTTCAGCGTTTGCCTAGTGACCAATCAGAGGACGGATATCCGCCGGCGCCAGAGGAAAATGCTCCCGATGGCTGCGCAAGTCATGTCCGGCGGCGGCTGTCAGCAGAATCTGCAGTGGGTCGCCGTGGCTGACCAGGAGTAATGTGGCTTGCTGGTAGCCCTTTTCTAGTTCCTGGATCACTTCAATCAATCTGTTGGCTACCTGACGCACACTTTCCACTCCTCCGCCGGTATGGTCAGGGTTCCTGGCATCTTCGTCCCATACCTGCTGATAAGCGGAATCCGGCAGCATATCGAGCTCTCCAAAGAATCGCTCACGTAGACGGGGCTCTGGGGCCGAAGGAACATCAAAGTGCTCGGCTACTCTGAGTGCCGTTTCCTTGGTTCGTAGAAAGTCGGAATACAGGACGCGTTCGGGAGGGGCCAGGTGCCATTCCGCCAAGCGCACGAGAATTTGCTCTTGTCCTTTGGTCGACAGGCCATAGCCACCCAGGCCATGTTCCGGAGACGATACGATCAGTCCCATGGCATTGCCCTGGCTATGGCCGTGCCGCATCAGCAGGTAGTGGTTATGGAGCTGTGCGAAATCCAGGCTCGGAGTGTTTGACATCGGATTGTCACATTCTAGATTGAAGAGGTGGATGTTCGTAATCGCACATATTTGTGCGGAGGCGTTCGTCTTCGAACTCTTGGCCTGCCATCCCGGCCGGTATAACCATCACGATAGACTACAACACACAATTAATGAGGCACGCCATGCGATATTTGTCCTGGCAGGTTCGCCTGCTTCCGAGTGCGGCTGTCTGTGCCGCTCTTCTTGCCTCCATGGGGCTGACGTTCAGTACTGCCTATGCCGAAGATTGTCCGCGAGGGGAACTCGACCGGTTGTACTGTGACCGCGATGGTGACCTGGTGGCGGATGCACCCGCTGATCCCGAAGAGTTCGTCAATCCAGACACTCTTATCTTTGCCTATACCCCGGTGGAAGATCCGGCCATATATGCGGATATCTGGAAGCCTTTCATTGATCACCTCGAGTCGGTGACGGGCAAGGATGTACGCTTTTTTGCCGTGCAGTCCAACTCTGCCGAGGTCGAGGCCATGCGTAGTGGGCGTCTGCATATCGCTGGCTTTTCCACGGGGCCTACCCCCTTTGCCGTCAATCTGGCGGGAGCCGTGCCATTTGCTCTGATGGGCTCTGATGATGGGAGTTTTGGCTACACCTTGCAGGTCTACACCCAGGCGGACTCGGATATCCAGAGCCTGGCGGATCTCAAGGGCAAGCGGGTCGCTCATACCTCACCGACATCCAATTCCGGCAACCAGGCTCCCCGGGCCTTGTTCCCCGATCAAGGCGTGGTGCCCGATAAGGATTATGAGGTGACGTATTCCGGTAGTCATGACCAGTCGATGCTTGGTGTGGTAGCGGGAGACTACGATGCTGCGCCGGTGGCATCTGAAGTGGTGGAACGCATGGCGGCTCGCGATCTCTATGACGAAGACAGTGTACGCATGATCTACGAGTCCGATCGCTTCCCGACCACGTCCTATACCTATGCCCATGACCTGGACCCGGGACTGGTAGAGAAGATCAAGGAAGCCTTCTTCAGCTTCGACTTTTCGGGTACTGAACTGGGGGAGGAATTCGATGGCGTCGAGAAGTTCATCCCCATTACCTACAAGGACCAGTGGAACGTGATTCGCACCATTCAGAAAGCCAATGGTGTGACCTATACCCCTGACAATCTGGAATGATCCAAAACAGCCTGGCCTCTGCTTCATACAGAGGCCAGCCATTGCCGATGGGCCAGGAGTCGTAATGCTCGAGATTTCTCAGCTGGTCAAACGTTACGGTCATGATGAGCCAGTCTTGAAAGGCTTGGATCTTTCCGTCGAGGGTAATTCTGTCGTATCCATTGTCGGTGCTTCAGGCGCTGGCAAGAGTACCTTGTTGCGCTGTATCAATCGTTTGATCGAGCCCACCTCTGGCTCGATCAAGCTCAATGGTACAGAACTGTCCACCCTCAAGGGGCAGGCACTGCGCAATGCACGTCGTCGTATTGGCATGGTGTTCCAGGGATTCAACCTTATCGATCGCCTGACCGTCATGGAGAATGTATTGGCGGGACGGCTGGGCTATGTGACTTTCCTGCAGGCATGGCGTCGTCGTTTCCCCCAGAAGGACATCGAGCGTGCCTTCCAGCTCATGGAGCGGGTTGGCATTGCGCAATACGCCAACAAGCGTGCCGATGAACTGTCCGGGGGAGAACGCCAACGGGTGGGTGTGGTGCGGGCACTGATGCAGGAACCGGATATTCTGCTGGCCGATGAACCCACGGCCTCTCTGGATCCGGTCACCAGTGAGCAGATCATGAAGCTGATGCGCTCATTGGCCAGTGAGCTGTCTCTGCCAGTGTTGATCAATATCCATAATGTGGCACAGGCGCGGGCCTATACCGAGCGTATCGTTGGGCTGCGCCATGGCCGGTTGATCTTTGATGGCCCTCCTGAGCGCTTTGACAAGGCCGCTCTGGACGAAGTCTATGGTGGAATCGAGGCGCCGGATGAAACCCTGGCGCCGACCCCTGCAGAGGAGAATGTCTGATGTCGAGCACTCCTCATCATTGGCGCAGGCAGCCTTTCATTACCAACCCCTGGCTACGCTGGACGCTGATTATCGGTGTGCTCACCTACCTGGGCTGGGCATTGGCAACCCTGCCATTCAATTGGCAACGTATCGGTGAAGGCCTGCCCCGAGCGGTACGTATCTTTGGCGGAGGGCTGCCACCTGATTTCGATCGCTATCAGCTCCTGCTGGATGGCTTCAAGGAAAGCTTTCAGATAGCACTGCTGGCGACCTTGCTGGGCGTGCTGCTTTCGATTCCCTTCGCTGTGATGGCGGCCCGCAATATCGTGCCTCGCCCGGTTTACCTGATCGGGCGCGCCATCATCATCGTTGCGCGTAGTTTCCATCCGGTGATCGTTGCCATCCTGTTCGTCAAGGCGGTGGGGTTTGGGCCTCTCGCCGGGATTCTGACACTGACGCTGTATTCCATTGGCTTCGTTGGCAAGCTGCTGGCGGAAGAAATCGAGGAAATCGACTGGGGACAGGTCGAGGCCATGCGTGCGGTAGGGGCGGGTTATCTGTCGACGCTCATCTTTGCGGTTTTTCCCCAGATTCTGCCACGCCAGATTGGCCTGTCCATGTATCAGCTAGACAGCAATCTGCGAGCATCGGCGGTGGTAGGCATCGTGGGTGCCGGTGGGATAGGGAGCACATTGATGAACGCCTTCGGTCGTTATGACTATGACTTTGCCTTTGCCATCCTGCTGGTAATCATCGTGGTGATTCTGGTCAGCGAAGGCATCAGTGGCTGGGTGAGGAAACGCGTATGGTGATGGAGCCGATGGAACAGCGTGTCTGGGCACGCTACGACCGGCGTGAACGCTGGATGCGCCTGGCTGTCATGTTGCTGGTGGCGGCCATCATGGTCTGGGCCGTACGTGATGTGGACATCTACTGGCCATGGGTATGGGATGCGCCGGTGCAGATACATGGTCTGCTCGAACGGATGTGGCCGCCGGATCTACGCCGAGCGAATGACATCTTTGCCGCTCTGGTCGAGACAGTGCATATCGCGACCCTGGCCACTGCACTGACCATCTTTGCGGCATTGCCGGTGTCCTATATCGCGGCCCAGAACACCACCCCGAACAAGGCCTGTCTATGGCTTGGGCGCTTCATTCTGGTGGCCAGTCGCTCTGTGAATACCATTATCTGGGCGCTGTTGTTCGTCGCCATTTTTGGTCCGGGCGTCCTGGCAGGAATACTCGCGATCATGTTCCGCTCCATCGGCTTCGTCGGCAAATTGATGGGAGAAGCCATCGAGGAAATCGATCGCAAGCCGGTAGAGGCAATGGAGGCTACGGGAGCGGGGCGCGCCAAAGTGATTCTTTATGCCGTGGTCCCCCAGGTGATGCCGGCTTTCTTTGCCATCATCATTCTGCGCTGGGATATCAACATCCGTGAATCCACGGTGCTGGGGCTGGTGGGTGCCGGTGGCATCGGCGTGATCCTGCAAGGTGCCATTGATACTTTTGCCTGGCCGACCGTAGCCACCATTCTTTGCGCCATCATCCTGCTGGTATTGATAGGTGAAGCCATTACCAGTTTATTGCGACGTAAAGTGCTGTAGATAAAGGGGGTTGTAAGCTTTTAATGATGCGTCAGCGGCTGGACTGACACAGCTCTCGCATGCGTGAAAGTGCTTCGTTGGCACCGCTCAACGAGAAGGTCATGAACCAGTAGTCGTCCAGGTTTTCGCTCATGCGGATACGCAAGTGGAGCTGTTGTCCGGTGCTCATCTGAGCTTCCAGCAACGGCATGTCGATATCGTGGAAGCGCAAGTAGAGGCCATCATCTCCACGCTCGGTGGACAAGGCCACGCGCCCGGTCATGGCGGAGTTCTCATCGATCAGTACATCGGCAGGAACTTCGTTGACCTGGCCCGAGACAGCCTGTTGTTCACCCAGGTCTGAACGCATTTCCAGCCAGTGCTGGGTACAACGCCCGGGGGTGGCGTTAATACTGAGCATGGCATCGGTATAGCTCGACCGTTCCACCGCGCGAATATGGTGTTCCTGGCCAAGGCTGACGACCAGGGATTCCCAGTCCTGATGCTGTTGTTGCTGCTGAGTGTTGAAGCTCACGGCCTGGGCTATGGAGGCCAGGCTGATGCACGACAGCGTGGTCAGTACGGCCAAGATGCGGGGGCAGCGCTGGCCCAAAGACAAGGGAAAATGCATGACAACTCCTCTAAATCAGCTGCGGCGAGGCTAGCATGCTCTGCGAGGGCTGTCGTCCTTCCAAGGGGGCTCCCCCGTTGGTGTCATCCCAAGTCTATTCGACGTGAACGTTGATCCGCTTCATTTCACGCAGGCGTGTGCGGCAATCGGGAACCATGAGGTCGGCCAATGTGTAATTGTCCAGGGACTTCAGGAAAGCCTGCAAGGCTTCACTGGCAATGCTGTTGAAGCGGCATGCGGGTGATAGATGACAGTTATCCTCATCGACACTGCATTCCACCAGCGCCAGGCTATGTTCAGTATCCTGTATCAGGGCGCCCAGGCGGATGGATTCAGGCGCCCGCTTGAGAGAAAGGCCACCGTGTTTACCTCGAATGGCACAGACATATCCCAGGCGGCTAAGTTCCTGTACCACCTTCATAAGATGGTTGCGTGAAACTGAAAATCGCGCTGCAATTTCTGCGATGGTAGTACGCTCATCTCCTGCATCAGCCAGATACATGAGGACACGCAATGAGTAATCAGTAAAACGAGTGAGGTGCATCGTTAGTATCTCGGTACCGTAAAGGCAACGTAGTAGAAAATTAACAAGACAATGTGGATGAATCTGACTCTAGCATTGCCCGCTCTTGGAGGAAGAGCAGATAGCGCAAGTTGGCACAGAGTATGGCGAGAAAGAGAAAGACAATGCCTGATCTGAGTCAGTGCGTATGCCAAGTATCCATCTTTGAGGTAGGTAATGGATTAATAAGTGACGCATTATTGATGCAGGTCATATTCTGGTTATGCGCGAGGCACGAATCACCTGCTTCGATGGCACAATGAGCATCATGACGAAGCCTCGCTGCAGCCTGATTCTGCCGGAGGCATGATGATCAGGATATTGCCCTGAAAGAGGTATCTGCCACACGGGGCGAGGAGAGTCTTTGATGTCTGTCGATGTTGTTCCCTTCCAACGACACCTGGCCGAAAAATATGACCGACCTGGACCTCGCTATACTTCCTATCCAACGGCTCCTCATTTCCAAGATGCCTATGATGCCCATGATTACCTGCGTGCAGTGAGCAAAAGTCATAGACATCACGCACGGCCATTATCGGTTTATATTCATGTGCCGTTCTGTGAAAGTCTGTGCTATTACTGTGCCTGCTCCAAGATCATTACTCATAACCGTGAGAGAGCATCAGAATATCTAGATTATCTGAAGCGTGAAATTGTACTTCAGGCTGCATTGTTCGATGAAAATCGAGAGCTTTCTCAATTGCATCTTGGTGGCGGAACACCAACTTTTCTTTCCAATGACCAGCTTGCTGAACTGGTGGATGCCCTATCCTCCGCGTTCCATTTTTCGGCACCGGAAACACGTGAGTTTTCTCTTGAGGTTGATCCAAGAACAGTCAGCACCGAGCAGATCAGTCAACTGCGCGAACTGGGTTTCAATCGCGTGAGTTTCGGGGTGCAGGATTTCGATGAACGAGTACAGAGGGCAGTTAATCGAGTGCAGAGTGAGGCTCAGGTTACGGCCTTGATGGCATCTGCTCGAGAGGCCGGGTTTGCCTCTGTGTCGGTGGATCTGATCTATGGTCTTCCGCTACAGACCATCGATAGTTTCGCCACTACTCTGGAAAAGGTCATCGCATTGAGGCCGGATCGTATCGCGGCCTACAGCTATGCTCATCTGCCATCCTTGTTCAAGGCTCAGCGCTTGATTCGCAACGAGGACATGCCGCCTCCTGAACGCAAGTTGGAGCTGTTGGAATTGACCATTTCCAGACTGACTCAGGCGGGTTATGTCTACATCGGCATGGACCATTTCGCCCTGCCCGAGGATGAGCTGAGCCTGGCCCGGCAGGATGGCACCCTGCAACGCAATTTCCAGGGATATTCGACCCGAGCCGAGTGCGACATGATTGGCCTGGGCGTGACGGCTATCGGCCGGATGGCGGATGCCTATAGCCAGAACGTCAAGACCACTGCCGAGTACATGAAGTGTCTGGATGCTGGTGAGCTGCCTGTATTGCGCGGTTATGTGCTTAGCGCCGAGGATCATCTGCGTGCTGATGTGATCACTGCGGTGATGTGCCATGGACAAGTGGACTTCAGCGCAATCGAAAAGCGTCATGACATTATATTCCGGGAACATTTTTCCGCGGCCCTGGAAGCGCTGGAAGAAATGCAGGATGACGGCCTGGTCACCATTGATGCCCAGTACTTGCGTGTACTACCGAGCGGACGCTTGATGTTGCGCAATGTCGCCATGGCCTTCGATGCTTATCTGGGAGAGGGGGCCGGGAGATATTCCCGCACGGTCTGACCCCTGTCGTCCAAGCGGGTGAATCCGGGCTGCGGCATGACAGGATGTCGCAGTATTCTGAGCAGGTCATGGCGCGTCTCTGAGTGCCGGACCTGGCAGTTGCTGGGCTGGTGCTTCTCCGGCGTCTTCTCCTAAATATACTTCATGTTGTATTTTCTATTCACTTTTCTACTATATATGGTGCTGGTGAGTGGTCTGCGTTAGTATGCGCAGCCCTCGCGCGGACACCCGTTTCGCTATACGTTTACATGCCGAGATCCATCGGAGAGGATACGAATGACGACATCTTCCAAGGTCGCTGCGTTGTCGCAGGAGGTACCTATGCAGGGCCCTTCTTATGACATATGGGATGCCAAGTACCGGTTGAAGGATCGCCACGGCCAACCTGTCGACGCCGATCTTGGCGCGACCTGGGAACGTGTTGCCAAAGCGCTTGCTGCCGTGGAAGGTGACCAGGCCGAACACTGGCTGCCCAAGTTCCGTTGGGCACTGGAGCATGGCGCGGTACCAGCGGGTCGGATCATGTCCAATGCGGGGGCTGAAGGCTACAAGCCGGCAGTCAGCCTGATCAACTGCACCGTATCCCGCACCATCCATGACTCCATGCAGGATATTCTCGGCAGCGTGGTGGACGCCGGAATGACGCTGAAAGCGGGGTGTGGCATCGGTTACGAGTTTTCCACACTGCGCCATAAAGGGGCCTTTGTGTTTGGCGCCGGTGCCGGCACCAATGGTCCGTTGGCGTTCATGGATATCTTCGACAAGATGTGTTTCACCGTCGCTTCTGCGGGTGGTCGTCGTGGCGCTCAGATGGGCACCTTCGATGTTGGCCATCCTGATGTACGTGATTTCATCGAGGCCAAGCGTGAGGCCGGGCGTCTACGTCAATTCAACCTCAGCCTGCTGATCACCGATGAATTCATGGAAGCGGTGAAGAATGATGCTGACTGGCCGCTGGCCTTCCCGCTGCATGGCGGTGAAAAGGGGGATGTGGACGACAGAGAGCTGATCTATCGCGACTGGCCGGTTATCGAAGACGGTTACACCGTGGATGCTGAAGGTCGTGTGGCCTGCCGTGTGGTGGAGGTGATCAAGGCGCGAGAGCTGTGGGACACCATCATGCGCTCCACCTACGACTACGCAGAGCCGGGTTTCATTCTGATCGACCAGGTCAATCGGATGAACAACAACTGGTTCTGCGAGTCGATCCGAGCCACCAACCCCTGCGGTGAGCAGCCATTGCCGCCAGAGGGAGCCTGTCTGCTGGGGTCAGTGAACCTCACCCGTTTCGTTGTCGATCCTTTCGGCAAGAAGCCGCGTTTTGACTGGAATACTTACCGCGAAGTAGTGGCTATCTTCACCCGCATGCTCGATAACGTCGTGGAGATCAGCGGCCTGCCGCTGGAAGGCCAGCGCCGCGAAATCGAAGCCAAGCGCCGGCATGGCATGGGCTTCCTGGGGTTGGGTTCCACCTTGACCATGCTCAAGATGCCCTATGGCTCGCCTGAATCCCTGGCCTTTACTGAAGAAGTCAGCCGGGTACTGGCGGTGGAAGGCTGGAAGCAGGCCTTGCTGCTGTCCAAGGAAAAGGGCATGGCGCCGATTCTTGAAGAAGAATTCGAGCTGACCCCGAAGATGCTGCGTGAGCGTCCGGAGCTGGCGCGTGATGGGTATGAAGTGGGCGACAAGGTCCCAGGACGCATTCTGCATGCTCGCTATAGCCGCTATATGCAGAAGGTTGCCGAAGTCGAGCCGGAACTGGTCGTCGAGCTGGCCGAGCATGGCGCACGTTTTACGCATCATTCTTCCATTGCCCCCACCGGCACCATCAGCCTGTCACTGGGTAATAACGCGTCCAATGGTATCGAGCCATCGTTCTCGCATCGTTACTTCCGCAATGTGATCCAGGCTGGCAAGAAGACCAAGGAACAGGTGGAAGTGGTTTCCTTCGAGCTGGCCGCCTATCGCCATTTCATCAGTTCCGATGCGGTGGAGAGTGATCTGCCTGACTATTTCGTGACGGCCGATGCGGTCACACCAAAGCAGCATGTGGCGATACAGGCTGCCGCTCAGGCATGGGTCGACTCGGCGATTTCCAAGACCGTCAATGTACCTACCGAATTCCCCTTCGAGGCATTCAAGGACCTGTATCTGGATGCCTATCAGAGTCGCCTCAAGGGATGCACGACCTTCCGCTTCAATCCGGAAGCTTTCCAGGGTGTGCTGGTGCGTGAGGATGATCTCAAGAACACCACCTACGTATTCGAGCTGGAAAACGGTGAGACAGTGGAACTGAAAGGTGACGAAAAGGTGGTCTACGACGGCGAAGAGCATACTGCCGCCAACCTTTATGACGCCTTGAAGGAGGGGACATATGGCAAGTGGTAAGTGTGACGATATGTCGGCGTCCCTGTTGAATCATCTGTTACCTGGAGGAGCCCGCTGATGGCTGTCGAAATCAACTCGAAGATCGTGGGCTACCGGGTCAAGGCGGAGCAGGAAACGCCTCCTCCGGCACCGTTGCCTGAAGAAAACCCGCTGACGTTGCGTATTGCTTCGCGCCCTGAAGGCACCCTGGAAGCAGTATCCGAGAAAATCTCTTACGTTGGTGCTGAAGGGCGCAAGAAGGTCTACCTGCTGGTGTCCTTCATGCCGGTGGAAGGTGTACTCAATGGTCAGCGTGTGATCATTGAGCGGCCGGTGGAGTTTTTCTTCCCTTCCGGTCAGCTGTCCAGTGAGCACCAGTGGATCACTGCCACCATGCGCAGCCTGTCCTTGGCTGCTCGCGGCGGGTACGTCACTCAAGCGGTGGCCGACCTGCGCAAGGTCGCATGGGATAAAGGGCTGGTGCGCTGTGGGATGAATCGTTGGGGCAAGCCCATGTTCCACGACTCCGAAGTGGCAGCCATTGCCTGGTCGATACAGCAGATTCTCTATCGTCGCGGTTTCCTCGACCAGGATGGTCGTCAGGTCCCGGTAGAAGAGCTGGTCAGCCGTTATGCCAGGCGCCAGGCTTCCGGCCATGGCTGGTTTCCGGCAGAAGTCGAGGATGAAGAAATAGCACAGGCTGGTGCTTCCGAACCTATCGATGGCAAGGCTCAGGCAGGCGGCCAGAGTCAGGATGGCTCCCAGGGCAAAGAGCACTCGCAAGGCGACGGTCCCGCGGTGGTCGGCCATTGTCCTGAATGTCGCGGTGAGTTGATCATGATGGATGGTTGTCCGACCTGTTATGCAGGCTGTGGCTGGTCCAAGTGTGGTTGATCGCTAGCGCGACAGGCTGCCGTTGATGCCACAACCCCCAGCCCTGCCTCAGGTCGCTGGGGGTTGTGCTTTCTAGGGCCCCATGGCCCAGGTGTGCAATGATTCGTCATGTCTGATACACAGGAGTGCTCCAAGGATGGACCACAAGCCCAGCCTGACACCGACTCTCATCCTGCTAGCCCTGTTTCAGGGATTGGCGCTACTGGCGCTGCATCAATCGCTGGAACTCGAAGTCTGGCCTGCCGTGTCTCCTGGGTGGCTGATCGCCCTGTACAGCATGGTGATCTTCGGCCCGGAAGTGCTGCTGCTGACATATACCCGTGAACAGGCGGCAAGAGTTGTACTGTGGACGTGCCTGTACACGGGGGTGGTAGGAACGCTCGGCTATTACACGGGCACCCAGCAGCATGTGGATAGCCTCGACCTGGTTCCGGGCTTGGGCATGACACTGGCCATCGCCACCTTCAAGGTGGTCCTGTACATTCAGCAAGTGAGCCGCGGCGGTCCCCTGGAATATCGTATTCTGTTCCGCGACTCCTGGCGTACGGCCTTGACCGTGATACTGGCGCTGCTGTTCTCGTTGTGTGTCAGTGCCTTGCTGCTGTTGTGGGCCGAGCTGTTTGCGGCTATCAATATCGACTTCTTCCAGGATCTGTTTTCCAGCCACTGGTTCCTCTATCCGGTCCTGTCCGTTGCCCATGGCCTGGGAATCGCCCTGCTACGTCGCCAGTCGAACCTGTTCGATACCATCGTGGGGATTCTGCACATCCTGGCCAGGATCATCCTTGTCATCCTGTGTCTGGTCAGTGTGCTGTTTCTGGTTGCACTGGCTTTCACCGGGCTGGGTCCGCTCTGGGCATCGGGTGGCAGCTTCCTGGTGCTGTGGCTGCTGGCCTTGATGCTGTTCTTCACCAATGTCGTTTATCAGGCCGAACCCGAGCGCCGTGATTACCCACTTTGGCTACATCGTGCCATCTATGTCTCGATCGCCTTGCTGCCCATCTACTGTGCCATCAGTGGCTATGGCCTGTGGCTACGCGTTGCCCAGTATGGCTGGACAGTAGAGCGTTGCTGGGCATTTATGATCTGGGCGCTGCTCTCGCTATTCTGCATTGGCTACTGCCAGAACATGCTGCGCCGGCGCGATGATTGGATGCGTGGTGTGGGAAGGATAAACATTGCCTTCGGCCTGGTTGTCATGCTGAGCATGCTGCTGGTCAATTCTCCGCTGGTGGACTTCCGCAAGATCTCCCTGGCCAGCCAGTTGTCCCGTCTGGACAGCGGCAAGATCGATGTCGAGGAATTCGATTACACTTATCTGCGTTACCACCTGGCGATCCCTGGCGACCAGGCCCTGCATGTATTGCGTGAACGTTATGCCGACAGCCATCCCCGGGTAGCCTTGCGCATAGACCGCCTGCTGGGGGCAGCCTCTGATGATGATGGTGATGCTTCCGACTTGCAGGGCAAGGCACTTGCCAGCTTCGGCCTGGAGAAGGAAGGGGTGCCCGAGGGGCTATGGGAGGCGTTGAGCCGTGACCTGGCGGATGAACTTGATCACGGATACACCACAGCAGCCCAGTTGTTGCCTGTGGACTTGAATGGTGACGGTGAAACTGACTATCTGCTGGTTCTGCATCATTCGTCTTTTGTCGAAGCGCGTCTGTTCTATCGCAAATCAGGGCATCTCAAATCAGAGCCCGGGAAAACCGAGCATCAGGAAGCGGAACGGTGGTGGTCGCTGGACATGAGCATCGATGGCCCGCAGCAGGAAGGGGATGACCGTCCTGCGCTATCGGAGAACATTCCCTCGAGCGAGCTGGTACCGGTCTTGCCACGCTGGCGCGAATTGCAGATTGGCAAGGCGAGGCTTAGCGTCCGGCCAGACAGCAAACGTTCACTGAATGACCAGTGAGAGCTCAGGTCTTGGTTTAACTGGCCCCACATCAGCCGGTCCTACATCACATGATCCTACATCACATAGTAACCACCGTTGATGGCATCGATCAGCAAGTCGAGCTCACCATGTTGGCCATGCCGGGCATGGATACGCCATAGCGGCTTTCGGATGTTCTGGGCGCGTGCCAGTTCCAGTTCTGCTGCACTCCGACGCTTGAGGCGGTGGCGACGCACCTGCATGACATGCTGGCGCGCCTTGCGCTCAAGCGGCGGTGTTTCCAGTTCTGGCGCTGGTAGGGTGGCCGAGGCCAGAGGGTCGCCAAATTCGACACCTTCCAGCGTCGTGCTGACTCCCTGGCAGCGATCCACCAGGCAGCTCATCAGTTCCTGGCGCAGGGTTCCCCAGCGTCGGGACTCCCAGCGATACAGGAACAGCAGATAGGGAAAGCCGACAGGTTCGATATCGAGAATGCGCAGGCCTGGATCGACCATCGCCAATCGGCGTTCAAGGCCTTCCAGAGGAAGCCTGGCCTTGAGCCAGGCTTCTTCGCTACCGATATCGTCCGACAGCTCTATGACATGCTTCATGCCTGGCGCCCATGGGTCTTGAGCGTCATGGCTTCATGGGCCAGTTCGAAACTCTGCTGTGATGCCAGGGAGCGTGGCAGCGGGCGTAGCTCAGCCGTTTCTTCCATGGCACGCAGGATATGTTCTGGTACGGGGTGGCTGGCCTGAGTCAGCAGGCTGGCGATCACCATGGCTAGGCTGGACATCACTACACCGACCAGCATGGGATGCAGCTCTGTCACGCTATCTAGCGCCAGGTACTGCCAGAAAAAGGCCACCGCGCTTCCGACAATCATCGAGGCCAGCGCCCCTGGAGTATTGGCCTTGCGCCACCAGACGGCAGCGACGTAGGCCGGCAGGAAGGCGCTGCCCAGTACCGAGGTAGTGAATACGACGATGGAAAAGACCGCAGGAGGCTCGAAGATAGCCACGATGCCGCACACCACTCCCAGTACCAGGACGATAAGCTGGGATACCCGTACCATCTGGCGCTCCCCCATGTCCGGATTGATGAAACGCTCGTAGATATCCCGGGCGGCGATGCTGCCTGTCTGTAGCAGGATGGAGTCTGCAGTGGACATGATGGCCGCCATTATCGCGGCCATCACGATACCGACGGCTGCCGCAGGCAGCAGATTCTGGGCGAGGGAGAAGATGGCCTGCTCGGGGTCGTCGAGGTCAGGCAGAACCAGAATGGCCAGGGTGCCGAGAATATAAGGCGCACTGACGAAGATCAGGTTCCACAAGGTGGCATAGACGCCGGCGCGACGAGCGTGGAAAGGGTTGCGCATGGCCATGTGTCGGGTGACAACGTGAGGCCAGCCCATGTAGCCGATCGAGAAGATCAGAAAGGCACCGAGTACCATACCCCACTGGCCTTCGAAGGCGAGATCTTTGCCCCAGACACTGAGCAGGGTTGGGTCCAGAGCAGCAATGGCTTCATTGGCGGCGGTCAGGCCCCCCACCTCCTGCAGGGTAGCAGCCAGGATCCAGATGATGCCGATGATCATCACGAAGCTCTGCAGCAGATCCGTATAGGCCACGGCACCGTAGCCACCCATAAGGGTATAGGCAAGGATGACCGCCACGGCGATGCTCAGGGCCACTTCATAGGGCAGGCCTGTGACAAGCTCCAGACCTTTGCCGCCGGCAATGAACTGTGCCAGCACATAAGCTCCCAGCAGAAAGACAGACAGAGTCGCGGCAATCAGCCGAACCCATTTGCTGGGGTAGCGCTTCTCGAGATACTCGATGGATGTCAGTGCGCCCATGATCTGGGACAGCTTGCGCATCCTGCGGCCAAGCACTGAAAGATTGACAACGCCGCCACCAATATCACCTGCGGCATACCAGAAACCGTAATAGCCCTGGGTGTAGCCGAGAGAACCGGCACCCAGAAACATGTAGCCACTCATTGAGGTGGACTGCATGGTCATGGCAGTGACCAGTGGACCGACATTGCGTCCGCTGAGGTAGTAGCCTTCCATGCTGCTGGAGCCTCCTCGGCGCATGGAAATGACGCCCACCGCCAGCATGGCGATGAAGTACAGGGCAAGAAAAAGCAGGACGGTAGTGTTCACTTCTGTCTCCTTCCTGGAGCATTGTTGTTATTACTCTGTTCTTATCGCAGTGCGGCTATCACTCGCTGGTGAGATGTGGCCTTGTTTCAGTGTTCACTTTCCGAACGTTTGAGGCCGGGCCAGCCACGTGTCACCCAAAGGAAGCCCAAGGTGTAGAGAACCCAGAACAAAGGAACGCCGATGACCAGCCAGGTCGTGGAGGTGGGGAGTCCGAACATGCTTATCTCCTTGTGATTATCATGTGTCCGGTATGGCATCGGCCCCGCAGAGCGAGGCCGATATGGATCATGGATACTGATCAGGATGGGAAGGAGAACTCCGCCTGACTGGTCTCAAAGCTTGAGGGCCAGCGCTGGGAGATTGCCTTGCGCCGGGTATAAAAGCGTACCGCGTCGGGTCCATAGGCGTGAAGGTCACCGAACAACGAACGCTTCCAGCCGCCGAAGCTGTGATAAGCCACGGGAACAGGCAGCGGCACGTTGATGCCGACCATGCCAACTTCGATGGCATCGGCAAAGCGGCGGGCTGCTTCGCCATCGCGGGTGAACAGGCAAGTGCCGTTACCGTATTCGTGGGCGTTGGTCAGGGCTATGGCTTCATCGAGGCTGTCCACTCGCACAATGCAAAGCACTGGGCCAAAGATTTCCTCGCGATAGATACGCATCTCCGGAGTGACCTTGTCGAACAGGCAACCACCGACAAAGTAGCCATCCTCATGGCCGGGGACGACCAGTCCGCGGCCATCGGCGACCAGTTTCGCACCTTCCTGAAGGCCGTACTCGATATAGCCCAGCACCTTGTCGCGATGTTCGGCGGTAACCAGGGCGCCCATGTCGAGCCCCTTCTCAGTGCCGGGACCGATCTTTAGGGCGGCGATCTTTGGCTGCATGGATTCGATCAGCCGTTCGGCAGTTCCGTCGCCCACACATACCGCGACAGAGATCGCCATGCAGCGCTCGCCTGCACTGCCATAGGCGGCACCCATCAGGGTGTTGGCGGCATTCTCGATGTCGGCATCAGGCAGCACCACCGCATGGTTCTTGGCACCACCCAGGGCTTGAACACGTTTGCCGGATGCTGCGCCACGGGTGTAGATGGACTCAGCGATGGGGGTGGAACCGACAAATGATACCGCCTTGACTTCGGGGGCATCGAGCAGGGCTTCCACGCACTCGCGACCGCCATGGACCACGTTGATCACCCCTCTGGGCAGGCCCGCTTCTTCCAACAGTTCTGCCACGGCCATGGCGGCCGAGGGGTCTTTTTCCGAAGGCTTGAGAATGAAGGTATTACCGCAGGCGATCGCCATGGGATACATCCACAGCGGCACCATGGCCGGGAAGTTGAAGGGAGTGATCCCCGCTACCACACCAAGCGGCTGGAAATTGGACCAGGCATCGATGGAGGGGCCCACATTATGCGAATACTCACCCTTGATCAGTTCTGGTACGCCGCAGGCATATTCGACATTCTCGATCCCCCGGCGCAGTTCGCCCATGGCGTCTTCCAGGGTCTTGCCGTGTTCCTCGCTGATCAACTGAACCAGGCGTTCAGCATCGCGCTCGAGCAATGCCTTGAAACGGTACATGACCTGGGCGCGCTTGGTCGGAGGGGTGTCACGCCAGGCGGGAAACGCTGCTTGAGCTGCTTCAATGGCAATTTGCACCGTATGGCGGTCTCCGTCGGCCACCTGGCGAATGGTGGTGCCGTCAGCAGGATTGGTGACAGGCAGGGTACGCTCGGAGGTGATGTGCTCGCCGTTGATCCAGTGGGTAATGGTGTTTTGCATGAAGAGTCCGCTTGAGTTCTTGTGAATGTGTCGCGAGTCTGTGGATAACTCTGTGGATCACCGGTATAAGAGCTGTCCACAGGCTGTCGATTTTCAGTGAATAGACGAGATACTCTCTATCAGTTCAGGCTGTCGAGGACACCGGCCACGGCATCGAACAGCCGCTCCAGTTCTGCCTCGGTGGTAGAGAAGGGAGGGCCGAACTGCAGGGTGTCGCCACCGTAGCGTACGTAGAAGCCAGCTTCCCACAAGGCCAGGTGGGCGTCCCGTGGACGGATGCTCGGGTCGCCATTGCGCGGTGCAAGCTGAATGGCGCCCGCCAGGCCGAAGTTGCGGATATCGACCACATGCGAGCGCCCCTTGAGGGCATGGAGCTTGTCTTCGAACACTGGAGCGATGGCCCGCACCTGTGCGGGAAAATCCTCACGCTCGAGCAGGTCGAGAGCCGCCAGGCCTGCGGCACAGGCCACCGGGTGGCCGCTGTAGGTGTATCCGTGGGTGAATTCGATGGCATGCTGCGGGCCACCTGCATGCATGAAAGTGTCGTAGATCTCCGTGGAGGCAATGACCGCGCCCATGGGAACTGCGCCATTGGTCAGCTGCTTGGCGATGGTCATCAGGTCCGGAGTGACGCCAAGCGCAGCAGAACCCGTGTTGGCACCACAACGACCAAAGGCGGTGATGACCTCGTCGAAGATCAGCAGGATGTCATGGGCATCGCAGATAGCGCGCAAGCGCTCCAGATAGCCCTTGGGCGGCACGATGACGCCGGCCGAACCGGACATCGGCTCGACGATCACGGCGGCGATGGTCGAGGCATCGTGCAGAGCAATCTGCTCAAGCAGGGCATCGGCCAGTTCGGCACCCGTATCGGCCTGGCCCCGGGTGAAGGTCAACTGAGGCTGCAAGGTATGCGGCAGGTGGCTGGCATCGAGCAGTTGGCCATAGTGCTTGCGGTTGCCACCGATGCCTCCCAGGCTGGTGCCACCGATATTGACCCCGTGATAGCCCTTGGCACGACCGATCAGGCGGGTCTTTTCCGGATGCCCCTTGAGCCGCCAGTAAGCCTTGGCCATTTTCAGCGCAGTGTCCGCAGACTCCGAGCCTGAGTCAGTGAAGAACACATGATCCAGCCCCTTGGGCGTGAGGCTGGCAACCTTCTCGGCCAGCTTGAACGCCAGCGGGTGTGAGATCTGGAAGCTGGGTGCAAAATCCAGGCTGCCCAACTGCTGGGCAACCGCCGTCTGGATCTCTTCACGGTTGTGGCCCGCGCCACAGGTCCACAGACCAGAGAGCGAATCGAACAGGCGACGGCCCTGGTCGTCGATCAGATAACGGCCTTCGGCACCCGTGATCAGGCGCGGATTCTCGCGGAAGTCGCGATTGGAGCTGAAAGGCATCCAGTAATGCGAGTTGAGCGCGTTGTCATCGCGGGGCGAGGTCTGCGCAGTCGGTGCATCGAAGGCCTGCATGGCGGTTCTCCTGGGTACGGATATCGATTCAAGGTATCTGTCCCAGCATGTCGTGAGCGTCGGGTGAGTAAAATCCTGCTTTACTTGCGTTCACGTTAGCCATGGCTGACGTAAAGGGGGGTGGTTGTGGAAATGATGGCAGAAGAGCCATTCATCTACGCACTGCAGATAACTCCATAGCGCTGAAACTAAAGGAAAATTGCAGCAGAGAAATTAAGCGCTTTGAGTGGGCTTGTAGGAAATATATAACTTGATTTGATATGTAGTGGAGATTCTTATGAGATATTGAAAATAGTCTAAGGAATTTATAATGGAAATCAATATATCTTTAGAAAAGGTCAGGAAATTATGGATTGAAGCCTATTTCAAAGGTGATGTTGACTGTCTTGCAGATATCGAATCCCCTTTCTTTTTTGTCAAATCAGGGGAAACCATAATCTCTAAAGATGAGCAGCTGTCAAACGTCAGGAAAAATAGATATAAAAGATTGGTAAACAAGTGTGATATTGTTGATTTTAGAGAATCCATCGATGAGGTTCGTGAGCATCCTGGTTGTACAACAGTGAGTGGCCGTGCCACAGTTTATTGTGAGAGCGAAATAGTTGGTCGATATGACTTCTTTGAAGTATGGATGGTTGTTGATGATCGTTGGCAAATAGCATATTTATGCTATGAGGCTATTTGATGTTGGTGAGATGATGAGTTTTAGTAGAGATTATATTTAATAGACGGTAGTAAACATGGAGTCTTCGGTGGAATGGATGAAAGGTGGCTTCTGGATAACAACAGATAATAACTGCTTGGATATTAAGGCTATTCATGATTACCTCACAAAATCTTCTTGGGCAGAAGGAATTGACCTCCAGACGGTTATCGAATCTATTTCACACAGCCTGAATTTTGGTCTTTTTGACAAGAATAAAAAAATTGGCTTTGCTCGGGTGGTTACCGATTATTGTACTTTTGGATACCTATGTGATGTTTATATTCTGGAAGCATACCAGAAGATAGGGCTTGCTGGATGGCTAATGAAGTGTTGCCATTCTCACCCTGACATGAAGCGCTTGAGGCGTATAATGCTGGTGACCTCTACAGCTCCATGGTTATATGAGAAATGTGGATATACGGCAATCAATAGAGATAGCTTTGTATGGCATGTCATACGCCCAGATATCTATAAAAATATGGGATAATATTGTGTGATTAAAGAGGGCTGGTTAACTGCCAGAGTATGGTTCATATAGATTTGTCTATGATGATGGCCTCCTGAGGAATACATTGTCACATACAGTTGTATCCAATTGAGGCCACCAATATGGGAAAGGTCATGTAAAACTGCATAGAGACTTCAAAGGTAGATCACTTAGAGATTGGCTAGTAAAAATCCATATGCTAGAACTAAATATACCAAGAGTAGCTATTAATAAGACTAATGGTAGGGGGAGAGTTAATACCCCAATAACACCAAGCGCGGAACCGAGTGGATCAACTCCCCAAGTGACCAGCCGGCTTGCGGCAGAGTATTTTCCTATATGTTCCTCTGGAACAAGGATCTGTTTCTGTGTCTCGAAAGCAGCAACATTAATGAGAACTGATGCAATCCATAGGCCCAAAGAAATTCCTAGAATTATGGTGGTCAATTTCGATGAGACAACAGGTAATGCTAAAATGGCGAGGCAGGAAAAGCCTGGGGCTATTAGGGTTCCTCCCATAAGGGCCTTCATACTAAATCTTTTGAATAGCCTTTCCGAGAGATAAACCCCACTCAGGCCTATCGCCCCTCCTATACTTCCTGCTACTCCCAACTCTAGCTCACTCATTCCAACATAGCGAACAGTATATACTATGTAGATAGACTGTATGGCTGCTGTAAAAATATTAAAATGAACTATGCTGATATTAAGAATTCTTTGTCTAGGGTCTTTAAGGAGGATTTTTATTCCCATAAAAGCTGATCTAAGCCAGTTGTTGCCTCTCTGTATTGATTTTGATGACTTTTTCTCCATAAACTCCTTTCTAAATGAAAGAGGTCCCAAACTTGATATTATATATAATGACGTGATCATCAGAAACATACTTATAGGCCCTCCGGTTGCTAGAACAACTCCTGAAATAGATCCTGCGCCAATATCCATGGCTGACCTTAGACCAGCGATCCAGCTATTCATTCTAGGGAGTTCGTTTCGTTTTACTATACAGGGTAGGTATGCAGAAAAAGTACTTTCATAGACTGAGGATGCTCCGGACAAGAAAAAAACAGATACTAAAATAGTTATGCTGTCAATATTTCCTTGTATAGCATAATACGCTATAGTTCCAGACACTATGGCCCTAAACAAAGATATACCACCCATCAAAATATCTTTTCTTCCAATATCTGCAATAGGCATGAAAAACAGTAAGAAAATAAAAGTTCCCAGTCCGGCAAAAGTACCTATTAGACCTACTTCTGCGTCACTCATATTAGTAAATGAGACAGCTACAATAGATATAGAAAATGAAATCATCTGTGAAGATAGAACAGACAAAGCTTCTGTTGATAATATACGGGTTTTTCTAATATCAAGGAATTTATTCTTCTCATACGGTATTGTTCTCATTATGCTATCTCTATTTTTATAACATTATATCCAGATAAAACAAATAACAACTTCCCAATGTGTCCTTTGTTCTTTTCATTTAGGAGTTTATATTTTTTTTCTTTTAATTCTTCTAAGAATGCCTTAACATCTCTTGTGAGGATTATCCTTCCAGGCATGCTATTACTTTCTATTATTAATCTTTCACTAGACTCTGTCATATGGATATCTTCCAAAAGATTTATTTTTATTTCTTTTCCCTGAAGATTATCCCATGAAGTATAGCAATGGTCTTTTTTTACGTCTCCAGTTCCAATTTCATGATCATCAATAGAGTTATATATTTTAATCAAAGCTTTTCTTAATTTTATCCTATTGACTTCTTCTACGTGAGAAAACTGTGTAGTTAATAAAGGGTTTCTATTTTTCTCCTCAATTTCTATTATACTCTTGATCAAATCAGAGTATCGCTCTTTCTCTACAGAAAAAGTGAGATGAATTGATGCTTCATATCCGGTGTTTGCCTCGTGTGGAGCCCCTGATGGTAAACACAAAGTATATCCCTTCTTTAGCATTACCGACGTAGAGTTACTTAATATATCGTTACCAACAATTTCAGAATAAGCTATATCATCACTAGGTGGTGAATAACGCCAATTCTTACTCCCAGAGGTTTGGATGACAAGAATTTCTTCTTCATCAGTATGAGGCATGAGCCCGGGTCTATGTGGAGGAGTTATATATGCAGTAGCAGTGGCTGAAATTCCAAATATCTCACTCATTTTTTTACATATACTTTGGATATCACTACTTAAGTACTCTAAGGAATCAATTGCTACTGTCGCACCATTAATAATAAGGTCTACAATTCTATCATTATCGAGTGCGTCATGAATGGTATCGCGCCCCAAGGAATATGAGCGAGTATAATCTTTTCTAGGAACTAGCCTCCCATTCTGGACAACTCTTATCTGAATCGATCTTGTAATAGGGCTATTCAATATTTCACCGACCTCCTTGAAACCGAATAAAAATGGTAGTTCTTGTAGTTTACCATGAGTTGATTTTCTTGATTTAAGATCATGTAGAGCATGATAAACATTATTGTAAATATTCATTTGTTATTTCCATTTTTAACTTGTGTTAATGTTTTTCAGAGAAATTATCCCACCTGATGAAATTGGGATATTGACTCCTGATCTGAAGCGGGGTCGAAGGCGTCCAATAACTATTTTTCTACACGCAGCATTAATATTCTTATCAAGTGAAACCAAGAGATGTTTATCAATATTGCTTGTCCCCCATACAGTTTTTATTTTTTCAGAAAATTCATGTAATATCCTATTGTTATTCATACCCCTTGGATTTATAAAGGCCAACGACTCAGGTATCGCGCCCATGAGTCCTGCATGTACAGGAGCACGAATAGAAAGTGTAAATCCATCTTGTAATGATTTTGAGTTTCTAACAATTTCCTCATAGCCTGTTTTTTCTGGATGTAAATTACACTCCTGTGTGTTTTGCGATTCTATATGCTACCTCACGATTTGGATCAAAGTCAGAGTAATAAAGAGGTTTACTTTCCTTACAGGTCTTTCTCAGCTTAATTCTATCTATTAGGTGATTATTATCAGTGAAATCTAAATCCATGTACCTTGAACGGGTTGAGATGACTCCGGGGATATCCATATATAAATCAATTAAACTTTCTTTAACCCAAAGCCATTTCTCTTCGCTAACTTGGCTTCCAGCATGAACAAAATAATGCATTGGTAGATATGCTTCGGAAGAAAATGGCCCTGAATCTGAAACATCAAAAAAACTAGACGGAACACCGATTCCCCAACCTATATCTAGCTTCCCTTCTTCAAACAAACGCTTCCCAACAAACCTGTTCGATGTAGGCACTAACTCAATTTTTGGCAAATTATCTGATTGGGGGATAAGAAATTCATTTTTAAGACTTTTATTTAAAATAAAATCCCCCACCCTTTCATTTTTAATATGCTCCATATTAAGCCTTGGACATGTCAACACTCTATTTAAATCAGATATAGGGAACCTGGTTTTTATTCTCAATGAATCCTTATG
The DNA here is from genome assembly GCF_008329985.2 of Halomonas binhaiensis. Taxonomy (NCBI): domain Bacteria; kingdom Pseudomonadati; phylum Pseudomonadota; class Gammaproteobacteria; order Oceanospirillales; family Halomonadaceae; genus Halomonas; species Halomonas binhaiensis. Next base: position 4,620,903 of record NZ_CP038437.2, on the reverse strand, counting down.
TATGTATAGATTTTTTATTATCTTGCTTAGCCAGATTCCATCTGTAGTTTGAGAATATTCAATAATATTTTTAATGATACATTGGAACCCTTCTATAATGGAAACATTGCGTGGCCATAAAGACCCTGGGATATACTCCCACATATCATCAAAAATTCTCTTGCCAAGACTAAGAAGATTTCCACTTACATCTCCAGAATGATTTTCTTGTATTAATGGGGCTCGGGTTTGTGATGAAATAAATTCTGAATGATACTCGATTCTCTTAGAGGAAAAGCATTTTTCCATATCACTTTCAATTCTTAATATTTTCATTGTTATATTTTAACTATTTTGTGAAATGAGGATGATACCTTTCCTGATCTTCTGCTAAGAATCATCGAGTGTGAGTAATTAACCTCTTCTTTTATTCCTGCAAGATGTAGCATAGCCTGCTCTGACAAGAATGAGGCTGTATATGAATTAGAAGCTCCAGATGATGCAATTACCGGAGGCCTATCTTTCATATGATGAGAGATTTCAAATGCTTTTATAGGTGGTAGTTCCGATAAAGATGGATCGAAAATTGGAGAAATCAAGCATTTAGTTATTCCTGTTGTAGCGAAAGCCGAGGGTATTCCTGCTTCCCAGCAATCTTCTAATAGTGATAATGGTGCATCAATACTAGGCATATCAAATGAAGCTATAATTAAATCAGACTTCTCGAATATTTTATCTCTTACCTTATTATTAGGATAAGTTTCTATATATGTATCCACCCTTGCGTCTTGGTGTCTTGAAATAATCCATTCTTTTACAACATATGATTTAAATTCACCTATATCTTTATCTTCAAATAGATATTGCCTATTAAAGTTAGATTCTTCGACTCTATCATTGTCAATGAGAGAGAAGTTTTTCACTCCGCAGCCAGACAAAATTTCAGCAACGATAGATCCAATGCCCCCTACACCAACAATAGATACATGTGCGCTCTGTATTCGATTGAGAGCATCAGAAGGATTCTCATTTAATGATCTCCAGTATTCACATTGCCGATCTAGTTTTGGAGGATGTTGCTTATATCCATCTGACGATACTAAGATTTTACGAGACAGTAAAAAATCAAGTAAAGGTTCTAATAAACTTTCGGATAAGAAAGGGCCTGCTTGGATCTTTTCTATAATATTTTCAATGTTTTCAATGTTTTCAATGTTTTCAATATTTTTTATTTCAATTTGTTTATCATCAGATCTGAAAAATAAATCAGATCCTAACCTAGAAACAGTCCATCTTGGAGAGAGAATTAAATATTTCATGCCTTTCCTTTATTAGAAATAATATTTCCTATGTCGTAATGAATATAACTAGAATAATTATATTTTTCATAGAAGGGCCGGCTATTGCCGACCCTTTGGCTACTCAATTAACAACGATGAGTGCCGCCACCTTGTCCTCCTGAGGGGTCCCACTCTTTCTCTTTGATTTCCAGTTCAACGTCGGCAGCTTGAATTGAATAAACTTTAGTATAGTCAGACATTACTAATCTCCTGAATAGATAATATAGCTTATCTTTATATCGCAGATAGTAATTTCAATCTGCAAATTTAATTTATGTCATCTGCTCCAAGTTTACTGTAAGAAATAAGCTATAATTGGTGTAAGTTATTTTAGCAGTTTTATGGCTGATTTGGCCTAGTTATATGCTGTTTCTAATATATCTATAATATAAGAATAAGATTGTGACGTTTCACGTTGCGATCAACTATTTGTTAATTAATTATTTTGATAAATATTTGTGATCCATATTTTATTAGAGCCCTCTTCAGAGCTGCATGGATCATAATGAGGCCTTCAGGAGGACAGAATGATCTCGCCCTGGAGCAGTGGACATCCCGTTAGGGCAGTGCACTGAGACGAGGTGCGCCAACCAACTTCGATACAGAGGATCCGTGTCCGTTACTCTCAAGTCTTCAAGGACGAGGCCTTCGCCGACTGTATTGGCTTTAGTGCCACCGCCCGAGAGCTGGACCTTCAGCCCTGCAAGATCTACCAGTGGCACACCAAGGCCCAACATCAGCAAAGCGCTTCAGAACGTGAGCAGACTCTTGCCGATGAGAATGCCCGGCTCAAGTGTCAGCTGGCCGAGAAGTCGCAGAGCTTGATATTGCAAAAAAACCGCGATGTATTTGCCAAGAACCTGAGGTGGTTAAGACTTCATTCATCAGCATTGTCAGGCATTCAGCATTCAGCATTCAGCATTCAGCATTCAGTGCATGTTCTCTGTCTTCGCGCACCCGCAGCGGCACTACGCATGGTGCCACGTCCCCAGGCATCAACAGGCGGCTCTTGGCCGGCGTATGGCCGAGGCTTATCACTGTCGGAGGGGGCTCCCAATTCCTTCAGTTCGATTTCTCCAGACGCAACCGCGGAGAAAGGGCTTCTCGATCGACACGCAGTTCGAGGATTGCCGGGCGACCCGCCTGGCGGGCACGATCCAGTGCCGATGCTATCTCCTTGTCTTCACGGATGACCTCGCCATAACCCCCATAGGCCTGCGCCAGAGCGGCGAAATCCGGGTTGGAGAGATCCGTCGCTGAAGGTCGCTGAGGATAACGGCGCTGCTGATGCATGCGAATGGTGCCGTACATGCCATTGTTGGACACCAGCACAATGATGTTGGCGCCATACTGACAGGCGGTACCGAACTCCTGGGACACCATCTGAAAGCAGCCATCCCCTGCCAGGCAGATCACCTCCCGCTCGGGATAGCGCAGTTTGGCTGCCACGGCGGCGGGCAGGCCGTAGCCCATCGAACCTGAGGTAGGAGCCAGCTGGGTACGAAAATCACGATAACGATAGTAACGGTGGAGCCATGCGGAGTAGTTACCCGCCCCGTTAGTCACAATGGCATCGTCCGGGAGGGCTTCATTGAGGTGATGGATCAAGGTCTCCATGCGCAGCGCACCGGGAGTCGGCTCCGGGACCTGCCAGGCCTCATAGTCGGCCCGCGCCGCCTCCAGCCAAGCTCGTCGATCACTGCGCGGCGGCACGGCATGCTCAGCCAACTGCTGCACCATCACTCCGGCCCTGGCCACCACCGGCAGGTCCGGACGATAGACCCGGCCGAGCTCGTCGGCATCGGCGTGTATGTGGATCAGGCGCTGCCGGGACCTGGGCGGCGTCAGCAGCGTGTAGCCGCTGGTAGTCATTTCACCAAGCCGGGCGCCCAGCGCCAGCACCACATCCGCGTCCTTGATGCGCTCGGCCAGTGCTGGATTGATGCCGATTCCTACATCTCCGACGTAGTGTGGTTGACGGTTGTCGAGGTAGTCCTGGCAACGAAAGGCGGCGCCAACCGGCAGTTGGCAGCGCTCGGCGAACTGCCCCAGTGCCCGTGCGGCAGCCTGTGACCAGCCGCTGCCACCGACAATGACCATGGGCTTCTCGGCCTCGGCAAGTGCATCGATGACTGTCTGGACGTCCTGGTGATTCGCCCTGCCGCTGGGAAGATTAGCCGCGGGCAGTACTTCGGCTTGGCAATGGCTCGACAGCATGTCTTCCGGCAGGGCCAGTACCACCGGGCCGGGGCGACCACTCTGGGCGACATGGAAGGCATGGCTGACGTATTCCGGAATGCGATCCGCACGATCGATGGTGGCAACCCACTTGGCCAGCGGCGCAAACATCGCGCCGTAGTCGACTTCCTGGAAGGCCTCTCGATCACGCTGATCACTGGCGACCTGACCGATGAACAGCACCATCGGTGTCGAGTCCTGGAAGGCAACGTGCACGCCACTGGAAGCATTGGTCGCGCCGGGTCCTCGGGTCACGAAGGCGACTCCTGGCTGGCCGGTGAGCTTGCCGTCGGCCTCGGCCATCATCGCGGCACCACCTTCGTGACGAGCGACGATGGTATCGATATCGGCATCATGCAAGGCGTCGAGAGCGGCAAGATAGCTTTCGCCAGGTACACAGAAAACCCGTTCGACGCCCTGGGCGGCGAGGGCCTTGATGAGCACCTGGCCACCGTGGGCACTGGTGTGAGAGGTCATGGCATTGTTCCGTCAGGAGAGAGTGGCTGCTGGAAGTATGGCAGTAGCAGTGTGGCTGAACCTGCAGGACGCCACACTGATCAACTCACAACGGCGAAAACGACGTTGAACGCAGCAGCTTGTTGCACTGATGCTGGACGTTGCCGGCTTCCGCGCTCTTCTTGCGGTAGGCGATCCACTCTGGATCCTGCTCCATGGCGGTGCGGCGCCGCTCACGGTCTGCCGCCGACTCGTATCCCCACAGGTGGACAACCTGATTGTGGGTACCTGTCTCGGTCGTGAAGTAGCCGATGAGATTTCCCAGATGACGCTTCTGAATGGGCAGGCCTTCGCGTTCGTAGAGTTCGAGAAAGGCGTTGAGGCGGCCGGGAACCATGGTGTAGGTGCGTAGATCGACGATCATGTGGCTTCCTGATGGGGGAATGTGGAAAAAGATGCATGAGTAGTTCTTCTATTAGTAGTACATATGATCTTTGTATGCGAGTTCGACCATAGTGGGGGACTGGGTGCGATGATCTGGCGTCCACTAAAGTTGCATACCGCTCTGCGGAGGCGGGGTCTATGTTGTCCTTGGTTGTCATTTGTATGATGTATTATTTAAGGATCTGTCGTGGCTGAGATTCCCTTCGTCGAGTTGGAAAAGCGTCTCGAGCGAATCCTCCGAGTGGCTGGGTTAGGTGCCGAGGATGCCGCTCTCTGTGCTCGTGTGCATGCCGAGTCGACGCGGGATGGCGTGGTCTCCCACGGCGTAGGCCGCATCCCTAGGTTTATCGACTATCTCGCCAGAGGGTGGGTTGATCCGCAGGCGACTCTGACACCGATCACTCGCCTGGATACCCTGGAGGTCTTCGATGGAGGGCAAGGTATTGGCGTGTGCCACGCCCTCAACGCCACCGAGCGTGCCATGGCACTGGCCAGCCAGCATGGCATGGGGCTGGTCGCGGTTCGCAACACCACACACTGGATGCGTGGTGGCACCTATGGCTGGCATGCTGCAGAGCAAGGGTATGCCGCCATCATGTGGACCAATACCGAGTCCTGCATGCCGGCCTGGGGGGCCAGGAATCAGAGCATCGGCAACAATCCGCTGGTCATGGCCGTGCCCTCGAAAGAGGGGCCTCTGGTGCTGGACATGGCCATGTCGCAGTTTTCCTACGGCAAGCTGGCCACGCTGTCCGCAGCCGGGGAGACACTAGCGGTGGATGGGGGCTTTGATGGGCAGGGGCGTCTCAGTCGCGACCCAGGGGTAATCGCTGCTACTCGACGATTGTTGCCGACGGGCTACTGGAAGGGTTCCGGTCTGGCCATCCTGCTGGATGCTCTGGCCGCATTACTGTCCCAGGGCAATGCCAGTCATCAAATTGACCGTATACAGCGCGGCAGTGGTACCGGTTGTTCCCAGATCTTCATGATTTTCGATCCTCGGCATCTCGGTGGCCAGGAGGCCTGCGAGGCGCTCTGCGCCGGGATTACCGGTCATCTTGCTGCCAGCGAGCCGGATGCAATGGGGCGACCGGTTCGCTGGCCAGGCCAAGCGACGATGAACCATCGACGACATGGTCCCGATGAACTTGTTCAGATACCTGATGACACCTGGCAGGCCGTACTGGCGCTGCCTGTCTGATGATGGATGTTGAAAACCGCAGCAGAGATATCCGTTGTTACAGCGATAACGGTTGCTACACAACAGTTGCTACAGAGAGAACGGTCGTTGCCGCAGCTCAGGCCGGTGCATCCGGCTGAAACCCAATAACAATCCAAGGGAGTAAACGCCATGCGCAAGTCAATACCGGTTCTAGGTCTGGTGGCCCTGATCACCGCTACCGCCGCATACGCCGATTATCCACAGCGTGACGTTCGCATGATCGTGCCCTGGGGCGCGGGCGGTGGCACCGACGGCATCGTGCGCAAGATCTCCAATCTCGCCGAAGATTCGCTCGGCGGCACCCTCTATGTAGAGAACATCGAAGGCGGCATGAGTGCCAATGGTCTGGTTCAGGCGCTTGGCGCCCGGCCTGATGGCTATACCCTGGTCGCCCTGACCTACGATAGCGTGGTGACGATTCCCTGGCAGGGCATGCTGGCCGGATACGATATCGACAAGCTTGACCTGATTGCGCGGATTACCAGCGAACCGGATTCCATTGTGGTACCCGATGATTCGCCGTATGCCAGTCTCGAGGAGTTGATCGACGCGGCGAAAGAGGCTCCCGGCGAGGTCCGTGCCGGTATCCAGAACATGGGCAGCCGTACCCACCTGACGCTACTCCAACTGCAGGATCAGGCCGGCGTGGAATTCAAGGTGGTGTCCTATCCTGGCGGTGCAGCGCCGCAGAAGGAAGCGCTGCTCAACGGTGAAGTGGATTTTGCCCTCACCAGCCTGGGCGATTTCGAGTCGCTGATCTCTTCGGGGGATGCGCGTGGCCTGGTGGAGTTCACCGATGTGCAGAGCGAGAGCTTCCCCGATGTTCCTCCCGCCACGGAGTTGGGCTACGACATTCAGATGGGTAGCTTCGTCATCCTCGCGGCGCCGGCCAATACGCCGGACGAGGCTATCTCGGCCCTGGAGGAGGCTTATCAACAGGCCTACGACAGCGAGGAATTCCAGAGCTGGTTGGTCGATGTCGGTGTGACACCCAACTGGCTGGGCCATGACGAGGTCAGCGACTGGGCGCAGACAACACAGCAGGAGCTCTTTGGCCGCATGGACGAGCTCAAGGAAGCGGGGCTGCTGGGACAGTGAGCCTGACAGAGGTTTCTCCGCCGTGTCGATACATGGCGGTGTTCTATTCATGAGGGCTAAGCATGAGAATTCTGTCCTGGTTGGGTAGCCGCGCGGGTGTCGTCGTGCTGCTGCTGGCCCTGACCCTGGTCTATCTGGTGGCGGCACTTGGCATTGCGCCGCCGCTCAGTAACGGCAATATCACCGCTTCCTTTTTCCCGGTGGTGCTCGGCTTGATCATGCTGGTGGCATTGGCGGCGTCAATGCTGGGGGATCGGCGCAAGGCGGCTGCCGAGAATGAAGACGAGCCATCTACGGAGACGGATGCCAGCAGGTCATTCGGGCCCCTCGCGGTGGTGGTGTTGACCGCCGTCTATATCGCGTTGTTCTCATCGCTGGGGTACTTCATCAGCACCACGCTCTATGCCTTTGCCATGACCCTGGTGTTCAGCGCCGGGCGTCCCGCTCCAGGGCAACTGCTGGTCAAGGCGCTGATTGCCGTGGCCATTGCGGTGTTGGGGTACGGACTCTTCGAGTGGGTGTTCCGGGTCCGCTTACCGGTACTGTGGGGATAACACATGGATTATGTTGCTGAACTGATGCGTGGGTTTGCCGTACTCATGCAACCCGACATTCTTCCCTACCTGATCGGCGGTTACCTGATCGGTACCTTCTTCGGTGCGGTACCGGGGTTGACCTCGATGCTGGCCATCGCGCTGTTGCTGCCGCTGACCTATAGCCTCGATGTCACGGCGGCGCTGGTGGCCTGTGCCAGTATCTTTATGGCGGGAATGTGTAGCGGCAGCATCACTGCAACCACCATCAATATTCCCGGTGCACCAGCGTCGATGATGACCGCCATTGAAGGCTACCCCATGCAGCAGCGTGGGGAAGGCGCCAAGGCGCTGGGCCATGCAGCTCTGGCCTCGATGATTGGTGGTGCTCTGGGCGCGGTGTTGTTGATGGTAGTTGCGCCACTGGCAACCGATGCAGCGCTGTTGATACGCACGCCAGGCAAGTTTGCGTTGATTGCCTTCGCCTTGATCGTGATTGTCATTTCCCAGCGCGGGGCGATATCCAAGGGACTGGTGGCAACCACACTAGGGGTCATGGTCGCCACCGTCGGCATTGATGTGATGCAGCCAGTGACCAGGTTCACTTTCGGCACTGCCGTGTTGATGCAGGGGATCGACATCATGCCGTTGGTGATCGGAGCCTTCGCCATCAGCGAGCTGCTGGTACAGGCCGAGAACAAGTCAGCACGCACCGTGGAAGCTGCGGACGTCAAGGCGGCTCCGATCCGGCGTCGCGACTTCATTCCACCATGGAGTGAGGTGCGGGAAATCGGCTTCTATCGCTATGTGAAGTGTGCCGTCATCGGCTACGCGGTTGGCGTCCTGCCTGGGGCCGGTGGCTCGATGGCGGCGTTTGTCGCCTATGCCGAGTCGATGCGCAGTTCGAAACACCCCGAGAAGTATGGCAAGGGGTCCGTGGAGGGTATCGCCGCTGCCGAGGGCGCCAACAACGCCATGTGCAGCGGTGCCTTTGTACCGATGCTGTCATTCGGCATACCAGGCGACCCGACGACGGCAATTGTGCTGGGGGTTCTGGTAATCAATGGTCTGCAGCCTGGGCCACAGTTCCTCGACAGCCAGATGGCACTGATCGCACCCATGTTCATGGCCCTGTTTATATCAGCCCTGGTCCTGGTGCCGTTGACGCTCTATCTGCTGGGACCCTGGTTCGTGCGCATCGTGTCGATCCGACGGGACATTCTCTACGCCAGCATCGCGGTGATCGCGTTGGTCGGCTGCTATGTGGCGACCTATTCGATGTTTCAGATGGGCCTGGCGCTGCTGTTCGGCATTCTGGCTTACTTCCTGCGCCGACATGGCTATCCGGTCGCCTGCCTGCTGCTGGGGTTCGTGCTGGGGCCAAGTCTCGAGGAATACTGTCGACGTTCGCTGTCGATTTCCGATGGCAGTCCGCTGATCTTCCTGACCAGCCCGGATAGCCTATTCTTCCTGGCCCTGACCGGTGTGTTCTATTACTTCATGGTGATTCGCAAGCCACAGGCGCGCCAGCACGCCTAGATCATCTTTCATGCTGGTGATTGATGGCACAAGGCCGCATCGGAACCGATGCGGCCTTGTGCATTTTTACCGGGCAGAATGCTCTGCTGGTGATTTCAGGCTGCGGTGTGCAAGGGACGCGACGGGCCGAAATGCTCGTAATGACGCTGGCTGCCGGGAACGCCTAGCTCCTCCAGATAACGATCCATCACACTCATGAATTCCTGAGGGCCGACGAAGTAGCACTGTGCCTTGTCGCTTGGCAGTAGGCGGGCCAGCACTTCCTTCTCGATGCGCCCTTGCACATCGCCGCCTGTGCCTTCTTCGTAGGCGACCAGGGTGGTCAGCTGGTCGGGATGCTGGGCAGCAAGCTCCTTGAGATCATGGGCAAAGGCATGATGCTGAGCACTGCGTGCCGCATGCAAATAGCTCACCTGACGGCCCTGCTTTAGTGCCTGACGCACCAGGGGCAGCATGGGGGTCTGGCCGACGCCGCCGCTGATCAGCACCACGGGGGTGTCACTGTCGTCCAGGGTCAGCTCGCCAGCGGGTGGCAACAGCTCCAGCACATCACCGACCTTGGCATGCTGGTGCAGCCAATTGCTTACCAGGCCTTCCGGTTCCTGCTTGACGGAAATGCGATAGCCGCGGCCATTGAGCAGGCCCGACAGGCTATAGTGGCGGTGTGTGGTCTGGCCGTTGATGTTCAGCTTGAGGCCGATGTATTGGCCGGGCTTGGCTTCTGCCACTGGGCCGCCATCGACGGGTTCAAGATAGAATGAGCGGATGACGTCGCTTTCCTGGCGGATGTCAGCGATGCGGAAGTCACGCGTGCCTGACCAGCCGCCCTGACTGTGGGCGAACGCATCGTAACGCTGAGCCTCGGCGGCAATCAGCAGGTCGGCCAGATCCTGGTACAGAGCGCCCCAGGCATCGGCGATTTCCGCAGTGACGGCATCACCCAGTACCTCTCCGATGGCAGCCATCAGACATTCGCCAACAATGGGATACTGCTCAGGCTGAATGCCCAGTGATACGTGCTTGCTGATCGCGGTGGCCATGGCCGCCTGGGCCTCGGCCGGGCGCTTGCGCAGGCCTACATAGGCCAGTACGGACTGAGCCAGTGCGCGCGGCTGGGCGCCATCATGCTGATGGGTCTGGTTGAAGAAGCTGGCCACCTCAGGGTAGCGCTCGAACATCAACGGATAGAAACAGGCGGTAATGGCATTCAGGTGTTCGGCGACAACGGGAGCAGTGGCGTCGATGATAGCGTCCTGAGCAGCTGTGGTCATGGCGTGACTCCTAGGTGAGATCATTCTCCTTTCTTGTCGCAACCCGCATGCCGGCATGACAGACCTGCGTCATCCTGCCGCATAGGGTTGCCTGCAGGCCTTGTGCCAGGCGCATTTCAGTTCCATGTCGGATAGAGACGCGTGCTGACGGCTCGTTGTTGCGATGTCAGAATGACACTACATTGATTGTCATAATGACATTGATGATTGTGAAATTGACAATTCAGGGGACAGGCCATGGTGACGTTCATGCAGCGCCTGCGGGAACTGCTGGTACGCCTCGGGGGCAATGATGACGATGGTCTGGTGGAAGCCTGGCAGGACCTGCTTGAGACGCTGGTGGCGGGAACCCGGGCCGATGCCAGCGCGTTACTGGTGCATCAGGGCAATGGCCTTGTGCCGGTGGCAGTGATCGGCCTGCCGGAGAGTGTGCGTGGCAAGACATTTCTGCTGGAAGAGCACCCACGCTTGGCGGCCATTGCAGAAACACCGAAGGTGTGTCGTTTTCCGGCTGATTCCCCCCTGCCGGACCCTTATGATGGCCTGCTCGATGAGGAACTGAGTCAGGTGCACGATTGCCTGGGAGTTGCCCTGCGTGATGGCAAGCGCCTGATCGGAATGGTAACGCTGGATGCCCTGACCCCAGGGCGCCTGGCAGCCCTGGATGATGAAGGATTGATTGCCGCAGCCGATCTGCTCGGCACCTGTCTGTGCCTTGCCGAGCGGCTAGGCTCTGCCCGCATGCAATTGGCGGTGACTCAGGAAACACCGCTCAAGCCATCCATCGTGAGCCGCTGGAACAGTCCGGCCATGCGTCAGCTGATGGCTTCGATAGAACTGGTGGCAGCCTCTGACATGAGTGTGCTGGTGCATGGAGAGACTGGCGTGGGCAAGGAAAGGATTTCCCGGGCAGTGCATGAGTATTCGCGCCGGGCGGACGGCCCCCTGGTCATGGTCAACTGTGCTGCACTACCGGCCTCATTGATTGAAAGCGCTCTGTTTGGCCATCAGCGGGGGGCCTTTTCCGGGGCGACACGGGATCATCGCGGGCATTTCGCCATGGCGGATGGCGGCACCCTGGTCCTCGATGAGGTCGGAGAACTGCCCTTGGTACTGCAGCCCAAGCTACTCCGAGCGTTGCAGGAAGGGGAGATTCAGGCCCTGGGCAGTGAGCGGTCCCGCAGCGTGGATGTTCGCGTGGTCGCCGTGACCAACCGCGACCTGGCAGCGGAAGTCACCGCCGGCCGTTTCCGCGAAGACCTCTATCACCGTCTCAGTGCCTTTCCGTTACGTGTTCCGCCTCTGCGCGAGCGTCCAGAAGACTTGCCGCTGCTGATCGGACACTTTCAGGAAGAAAACCGCATTCGTCTAGGCGTGGGCAATCTGCGCCTAGACCCGGAGGCACGGCAGGCTCTGAGTACCTGGGCGTGGCCGGGCAATGTGCGTGAACTGGAGCATGTATTGGCCAGGGCATCGTTGCTGGCTGTGGCGGAGGCGACTCCTGTGGCCGATCCCAGACGCCGAGTGGTACGCATCAACCCTCATCACCTGGGGCTCGATCCCCGTATGGAGGGTCGTCAGGATGTCGCCGAATCTCCTGAAGAAGGGCATTCCATCAACAAGCCTGTGCCAGGTAATGCTGTCGTGATCAACCTGCGGGAGGCCACGGATGCCTTCCAGCGTGAGCATATACAGCATGCCTTGGCCGAACAGGGAAATTGGGCGGGGGCTGCCAGGGAGCTGGGGATGGATGCGGGCAACCTGCATCGTTTGGCCAGGCGCTTGGGGTTGAAGGAATGATTTGAGCTACGAGCTACGAGCTACGAGCTACGAGCTACGAGCTACGAGCAACGAGCAACGAGCAACGAGCAACGAGAAGGGCGTTGCCATGCGCTTGGCCGGCGGAATTCGAGCTAGCGTTTAAAACCAGCGTTGACCAGGGACGTTTTGGCTCCGATAGTAAATTGCGTGATTCGGCAAATAGGCAAGTCGACAACAATCAGCCAACGCAACCGATCGGAGTTGAAAGCATGAAACGCAACAATAACAAGATGCTGATCCATCTCTCTGTCGCGGCCCTGGGGCTGGGCATGGCAAGTGCAGCCTCCGCTGCGACCCTGGATGAGGTCAAGCAGCGTGGCAACCTCACCTGCGGCGTCAATGTCGGGCTCTCCGGGTTTTCCTCACCAGATGCCAGTGGTCAGTGGCAGGGGCTGGACGTGGAAACCTGCCGAGCCCTTTCGTCAGCGATCTTCGGTGACCCTGACCAGGTCGAGTTCACACCGCTTACGGCCAAGGAGCGCTTCACTGCGCTGCAATCCGGGGAGATCGACGTGCTGTCTCGCAACACGACCTGGACGGCAACCCGTGACAATTCGCTAGGGCTCAATTTCACCGCTACCACCTTCTACGACGGCCAGGGCTTCATGGTCTCGAAGGATCTCGGCGTGACCAGTCTCGAGGACCTGGACGGAGCCTCCATCTGTATCCAGTCCGGCACGACTCACGAACTCAATCTGGCTGATTACTTTCCGTCCAAGGGCATCGAGATCAGCACCGTGACCTTCGATACCCCCGACCAGACGGCATCCGGTTTCGCCAGTGGGCGCTGCGATGTGTTGACCTCCGATACCTCTCAGCTCAGTGCCTTGCGCCTGCAACTGCCCGATCCGGATAGTGTCGAGATCATGACGCAACTGATCTCGAAGGAACCTCTCGGTCCAGTGGTTCGTCAAGGCGACGATCAGTGGTTCAACATCGTCAGGTGGACGGTATTCGCCATGGTCAATGCCGAGGAACTTGGGGTAACCCGCGAGAATGTCGAGCAGATGAAGAATGATCCGCCGAATCCTCAGGTGGCACGTCTTCTGGGGGTGGAAGGGACCTATGGCGAGCAGTTGGGGCTCAGCAACGACTGGGTCTACAACATCATTTCCCAGGTGGGCAACTACGGCGAAGTATTCGATGACACCGTAGGGGCCAACTCACCACTCAAGATCAGCCGTGGCTTGAACGCATTGTGGGATCAGGGCGGGATTCTCTACGCACCGCCGATTCGCTGAGCCCGACCCGGCAGGTTGCATCCCGTGTGGGCGGGATCACCTGCCGGGCCGACCCGTGAGTTGACCGGGCTCTGCGGCGTCAAGGTCGCGGGCTGCGGTCCGGTTTCCCAACTGACTGGATGATGGCGCGGGTTGCCTCCGCGACATTGTCGAGCCATTGCGTCAGAGGCCTGTCATGTCGATACCCCCTGCCAGCCACGTCCCTCTGTGGCGGCGCCCTGCGTTCCGTGCTCTGATCATCCAGGCGTTACTGCTTGCTGGTCTGGTGGCCTTGATTACCATGATGGTGAACAATGCCCTGACCAACCTGGATGAGCGCGGCATTACCACCGGCTTTGCCTTCCTGAACGAGCGAGCTGGATTTTCCATACCCCAGACGCTGATCGACTTTCCCGGCAACAGCACCTACGGGCGCACTTTTATCGTTGGCCTGCTCAATACGTTGCTGGTCTCGGCCATGGGCATCGTGGCAGCGACCATCATTGGCTTTGCTGTTGGCATTGCCCGCCTGTCACCCAATTGGCTGCTGGCGCGCCTGGCGGCTGCCTACGTCGAGATATTTCGCAATATTCCGCTGTTGGTGCAGATTCTGTTCTGGTACTTCGCGGTGCTCCAGGCATTGCCCAGCCCGCGTCAGAGCCTGTCATTGATGGAGGCGGTGTTTCTTAATGTACGTGGCCTGGTGGTGCCGGCACCGGTGCCTGAAACGGGCTTCGGGCTGACGCTGGCAGCGCTGACGGTGGCGGTTGTTGCCAGTATTGCCTTTGCAATCTACGCACGACGTCTGCAGGAGCGCACCGGCAAGGCACTGCCGGTGTACTGGGTCGGCACGGCGATGATTGTCGGTCTGCCGCTGCTGGCTTTTGTCATCAGTGGTTCGCCACTGAGCTGGGAGATGCCGGAACTGAAGGGTTTCAACTTCCGTGGCGGCATCACGATCATTCCCGAGCTGATGGCGCTGTGGCTGGCGCTATCGATCTATACGGCGTCCTTCATCGCTGAGATCGTGCGCTCGGGCATCCAGTCGGTGCCCTCCGGCCAGGTCGAGGCCTCGCGGGCCATCGGGTTGCCGGCCAATATCACCTTGCGCAAGGTGGTGATACCCCAGGCCATGCGAGTCATCGTGCCGCAGCTGACCAGCCAGTATCTGAACCTGATCAAGAACTCGTCACTGGCGACGGCGATCGGCTATCCCGACCTGGTGGCGGTCTTCGCTGGTACTTCCCTGAACCAGACCGGGCAGGCGATCGAGATCATTGCCATCACCATGGCGGTGTATCTGACCATCAGTCTCGTGGTGTCGGCGTTCATGAACTTCTACAACGCCCGCACCCTGATCAAGGAGCGCTAGCATGAACGATTCCACTGCGCGAGATACCTTGATTGCAGCGCGTCCGGCGCCGGACAGCCACCATGGTCTGGTCGGCTGGCTGCGCTCGCGGTTGTTCAATGGTCCGGTCAACTCGATCGTCAGCCTGCTGACGCTGGCACTGCTGGTGTGGGCATTGACACCGCTGGTTCAGTGGGCGCTGATCAATGCCGACTGGCTCGGCGATAGCCGCGAGGCCTGCTCTGGTGAAGGGGCCTGCTGGGTGTTCATCAGTGCGCGCTTCGAAACCATTGTCTATGGCTTCTATCCCGTGGCAGAGCGCTACCGGGTCGATATCACCCTGGCGTTGATGGCGGCGACCATTGCCTGGCTGGCGATTCCGCGCATGCCGGCCAGAAAGTGGGTGGTAGTCTTTGCCCTTGTCGGGTTCCCGATCATTGCCTGGCTGTTGCTGGTGGGCGGGGTGTTCGATCTGCCCCATGTCCCGACTCGCCGCTGGGGTGGCCTGATGCTGACGCTGACGGTGGCAACGGTGGGGATTGTCGGCTCATTGCCGCTTGGCGTCTTGCTGGCGTTGGGGCGCCGCTCGCAGATGCCGCTGGTCAGAAGCCTGTGCATCGTCTTCATCGAGTTCTGGCGTGGCGTACCGCTGATCACTGTGCTGTTCATGGCATCGGTCATGCTGCCGCTGTTCGTGCCCAACGAGGTCGAGTTCAACAAGCTGCTGCGGGCACTGATCGGCATCATGTTCTTCTGGAGCGCCTACATGGCCGAGGTGGTGCGAGGCGGCCTTCAGGCAATCCCCAAGGGCCAGGAGGAAGCTGCCAAGGCGCTGGGGCTCAGCTATTGGCGACGGATGGGGCTGATCATCCTGCCCCAGGCGCTCAAGCTGGTGATTCCCGGCATCGTCAACACCTTCATCGCGCTGTTCAAGGACACCTCGCTGGTGTTGATCATTGGCTTGTTCGACCTGCTGGCGATCATCCGTGCCGGGCTGACCGATAGCGATTGGCTGGGATTCGCGACGGAAGGGTATGTCTTTGCGGCACTGATGTTCTGGATCTTCTGCTTCAGCATGTCGCGCTACAGTCAGTATATGGAGAGGCGCCTGCATCGTGGCCATTGAGGGGAAGCGCTGCATAAATGCCTGCGCGTGCGAATCACTACGTTGCGCGGTGCTCACCATCCTCACCTATACCCCATAGGTTCCGGTGGTTGCGCTCCGTGCGCCTTGTGCTTCATCCCGCTCGGCTGATTTATTCAGCGCTTCCCTGGACCATGCTGCTCGAAGCTCGAAGCTCGAAGCTCGAAGCTCGTAACGCTCACAACAATTCCAATGATTCGGGAGTAACGATGATGTCTTCTCAATCAGCCACTTCTATGCCGGAAGGTACATCACCGGTCTCGGCTTCCGACCAGCCGGCGATGATCGAGATATCCGGGCTCAACAAGTGGTATGGCGACTTTCATGTGCTGCGGGATATCGACCTCAAGGTTGAACGCGGGGAGCGTATCGTCATCTGCGGGCCATCAGGGTCCGGCAAGTCGACCCTGATTCGCTGCATCAATCATCTCGAGGAGCATCAGCAGGGCGATATCGTGGTCGATGGCATGCATATGACCGAAGACGTCAAGCGCATCGAGCAGATTCGCCGCCATGTCGGCATGGTGTTCCAGCACTTCAATCTGTTTCCTCACCTGTCGGTGCTGGACAACTGCTGTATCGCCCAGACCTGGGTGCAGCGGCGCCCGCGGAAGGAGGCCGAGGCGACTGCCATGGAGTATCTCGAACGGGTACAGATTGCCGATCAGGCCCTCAAGTATCCCGGCCAGTTATCCGGCGGTCAGCAGCAACGCGTCGCCATCGCCCGGGCGCTGTGTCTCAAGCCGGAAGTCATGTTGTTCGATGAACCGACTTCGGCTCTCGATCCGGAGATGATCAAGGAGGTGCTCGATGTCATGGTCGAGCTGGCAAGGGATGGCATGACCATGCTCTGTGTGACCCACGAGATGGGCTTTGCCAGAACCGTAGCGGATCGGGTGATTTTCATGGACCAGGGCCAGATCCTTGAGGAAGCACCGCCGGAGACATTCTTCAGTGCCCCGCGCTCCGAGCGGACGAGGCTGTTCCTCAGCCAGATCCTTGGTCACTGAGCTCGCTGATGGGGCGTGGTATGGGGTGGAGTAAGAGGCGGAGACTGTGCAGCCCGCTCGACCAGGTAGTTGATGAAGTGCCTGACGTGTGGCTGCTCGCCGAGGGCTTCCGGAGTAACCAGGTAATAGGCGTCGGGAGTGGTCAGGACGTGGGGAGAGGCGAGTTGCAGTTGGCCGCTGCCCAGTTCCTGGTCGATAAGGAAGCGCGGTACTAGCCCCAGTCCGGCACCGTTGATCAACATCTGGATCAGGGTGTGGAAGGTCTCGACCCGCGTACCGTAGTAGCTGCGCTCGCTGCGGATGCTCTGGCCGGCAAACCAGTGGTGCCAGGCTGCAGGGCGGGTAGCGAGGTGCAGCAGACGACAGTCGCCGAAGGCCCGGGCGGCATCCGGCTGCCGCTCGACCAGGTAATGCGGGGCGGCCACCGCAACGACCTCTTCGCCAAACAGTCGGTGGCATTCGAGCCCTGGCCAACTGCCATGGCCGTGGAACACGGCCACATCGAGGCCTTCACCATGAACGTCGAAGGCCTCGACACGATCGGTGAGCTGCAGGGTCAGTTGTGGGCGGGCTTCGAGGAAGGCGGGGAGATGGCGTGCCAGCCAGCGGCTGCCGAAAGTCGGCAAGGTCGCGACTTTCAGCACTTCGCCCTGGCCGCTCCAGGTCTGGATGGTATTGGTCGACATCTCGAGCTGGGCCAGAATCTTGCGCGCTTCGCTCAGGTACAGCGCGCCTTCCGGCGTCAGCACCAGACTGCGCCTCAGGCGGCGAAAAAGCTTGCGCTGCAGCACATCTTCCAACTGCGCCACCTGCTTGCTGACGGCACTCTGGGTAATGCTCAACTCTTCGGCGGCACGGGTAAAGCTGAGGTGCCGCGCTGCGGTCTCGAAGCACTGTATGGTAACTGTGGAAGGAAGGTGACGAGCTTTCATGAGAGAGTTTCAAGAATGAATAAAGTGTGCTGAAAGAGGTGCTCCTTCAACCTGCTGTTCCCACTATAGGCTAGCATCCGTAGCAGATATGATATTCGCACCAGGCATTCCATAATGGAATGCAAAGCGTGCTTTTTTTCGTTTGTCGTCTGTTGTCGGCTTTGCTTTCATGGCCATATGAGTCGGATGTACCGGCGTCCTATGGAAGCGCTGCATCCCTGTCCGTCATGACTCCTTGCAAACCATCCCCATGCGTTCCCACACATCAGGTAGAGCCTCCATGTCGTCCTCTTTCGTTTCCTCCAATGAGATTCGTGACCGTTTCTCGCGTGCCATGTCGGCCATGTATCAGGCCGAAGTGCCGCAGTATGGCACCCTGCTGGAGCTGGTCGAGACCGTCAATCGCGAGACACTGGAAGCACGACCTGAACTCAAGGCCAGCCTTGAGGCCCGTGGTGAATTGGAACGCCTCGGTGTCGAGCGTCATGGCGCGATTCGGGTGGGTACGGCTGAGGAACTGGCGATGTTACGTCGCCTGTTCGCGGTGATGGGCATGTACCCGGTGGGCTATTACGACCTGTCCGAGGCAGGCGTTCCGGTGCACTCCACGGCTTTTCGCCCAGTCGAGGACGAAGCCCTGGCACGTAATCCTTTCCGCCTGTTCACGTCATTGCTGCGCCTGGAGTTGATCGAGGATGCCGCCCTGCGCCAGCGTGCCGCCGATATACTCGCACAGCGCGATATCTTTACACCGGGGGTGCGGGAGCTGATTGCCGCTTTCGAGAACGAGGGCGGGTTGACCAGCGATCAGGCAGACCGGTTTGTCGCCGAGGCACTGGAGACCTTCCGTTGGCACCAGCATGCCACGGTGGATCGCGCGACCTATGACGACCTGCATGCCGCTCACCGTCTGATTGCCGATGTGGTGTGCTTCCGTGGCCCGCACATTAACCACCTGACGCCGCGAACCCTGGACATTGATGAAGTTCAGCGCCGGATGCCCGCGGCTGGCATGTCGCCCAAGGTGGTGATCGAGGGCCCACCCCGTCGCCAGTGCCCGATCCTGCTGCGCCAGACTAGCTTCAAGGCGCTGGAAGAGGTCACGCGCTTCGTTGGCGATGCTGAGGGCTCGCATACTGCTCGTTTCGGTGAGATCGAACAGCGTGGCATGGCGCTCACGCCCAGGGGGCGTGAACTATATGACCGCCTGCTCAATGAGGCGCGTCAGGCGGCTACAGGCGCAGACAATGAGGCTCACCAGGCGCATTTGGCCGACGTCTTCGAGGCCTTCCCTGATGACGACACCATCCTGCGTCGCGAAGGGCTGGCCTTCTTCGAGTATCGCCTGGCCCCCGGAGAGTCGCAGGCTGAAGGAAAGCTTGAGGAGTTGTTGGCGGCGGGGACGATCATTGCCGATCCCATCACCTATGAAGATTTTCTGCCGGTGTCTGCCGCCGGTATCTTCCAGTCCAACCTCGGCGGAGAGGAAGGGCAAGTTGGTCAGGGCAATGCCAATCGTGAGGCCTTTGAGGAGGCGCTGGGCGCCGCTGTCACCGATGAGCTGGCACTTTATGCCGAACGACAGGCTGCATCGCTGAAGGCGTTGGGTCTGGTGGGCTGAATCCAGCCCTGACCCACATGACAACACTGGCACTACAGGCCTTTCGGGGCGGCAGCGCTTGCGCTACCAGCCCGAAAGGCCTGCCAGGATATTGCAGCGCGCTCAGACCATTACGGTGCCACGGATCGGGTAGTTCTTTTCGCGGATAAACTTCAGGCCATTCAGAACAATCTGGAGGTCGGGGCGTGCAAAAGGCGCATTCGAGATGTCCACGATCTGCAATAAACCGTCGGGATTGGTTACGAACAGACCCGGCTCCGCGAAAGGCCATTCCGTTTCCTGAGAGAAGCGCGGCTCGGAGACATACAGTCCAAGCTCGCGCATCTGGTCTGGAGATAACGCATAAGCTACAGGAAAGCGCCAGTTTTCCTCATTGGCTGTGCCCGTAGCTCGTTCGATAGGATCGGCAGAAACAGCAATCACCTCCACGCCTGCCTCCTGAAAGGCTTCAAGCATGCTGTTGAGTGTCTTCAGATATTCACGGCAAAGCGGGCAATGCCGACCTCTATAAACGACAGCCAACTGCCATTTTCCTTCACCGCCAAGCTGCATTTGCTCTCCTGTGATCGAGCGAAGGTTTATCTTCGGAGTTGGATGTCCGGGCATAATTTTTTGAGCAGTCATTGTGAATCACTTTCCTGGTTGCCAGAGCTTGTCAATGCAGACAAGGCTAGAGCTTGGGGTAGGGTAATATCAGCGTCAATGCTGTGTTCTATATCCCGCTCGCTGCGGATTACTGCTTCGTGAAACACGAGGCGAGACGCGGACTCACCGGCGATTCGTCGAGCGACACTGGAGCGTCGTGAAATATGATTGCCCCCTGACTGTTCGGCTGAGCCAGGGGGCTCTATCCGCTCAGGTACGAACGGTGCTGCCAGCCTTCTGCAGTGCCGGTGCTTTGTCCTTTACCGGTGGATGGCCTTCTGTGGCGGAAACCTTGTGCTCGGATATGTGCAAATGCTGTCTTCGAGTATGCTTCAGGCCTTTGATCATAAGAAAGGATCGCGAATGGCGCCGCTCCTCCAACTCTCCCCGTTGTCCACTGATATCAACTTGCTATTGGTAGTGTTGTCCTCGCTGACTTCGATGATCAGCGCCTCCATGGGGGTTGGCGGAGGTACCCTGTTGATCATGACCATGGCTCAGGTGATGCCGGCATCGGCATTGATTCCGGTGCATGGCATGGTGCAGCTGGGCTCCAATGGTGGACGCCTGGCCATGACGCTGCGTCATGTGGAGTGGAAAGCCCTGGCAAGTTTTGTCCCCGGGGCGATCATCGGAGCCCTGGTGGCCAGCTGGTTGCTGATTCGCTTGCCGGCAGGGGTATTGGAGCTGGCCATCGCGGGATTTGTCCTGTTTACCATCTGGGGGCCAGGGTTGCCTCAGCGCGCACTGGGCCATTTCGGCACACTCGTCGCCGGTGCCGTGACGACACTGCTTTCCAGTATGGTGGGGGCCTCGGGGCCCATGGTGGCTTCATTCATCAAGCAACGTGGTGGCGGACGCCAGTCCACGGTGGCCACTTTTGCTGCTTGCATGACATTGCAGCACCTGAGCAAGGCCTTTGTCTTCGGCGTGGCGGGTTTCGTCTTCCGTGACTGGCTGGGGTTGATGGTGTTGATGGTCCTGTCTGGGGTAGTGGGCACCTGGCTGGGCCTGCGCTTGCTATCGCGCCTGTCTGAGCAGCGCTTCGACCTTGCTTTCCGCTGGATACTGACGGTGCTGGCTCTGCGTCTGGTGTGGCTGGGTGTCACCCGACTGACAAGCTGAGAATGTCTACCAACCGTCATTTGTGGGACTTTTTTGCGGTTAAAAGACGATAATTCCGAGGATTTCCCGCGCTTTGGCCTGTACAGATCAGCCAAGTGGGTCATAATGCTCTCAGAGCAAGCTGGAAATTCTGGGGAATGATAATGGTGTCCGCAAGGAGTACCGGGTGGCGCTCGGCCACCTCGCTGATACTAGCGCTGGTTGCCAGCCTGGTCCTGAGCCTGGCGTCAGGCACAGTGTGGGCCAATCCGCGTTATGCCGGTATCGTGGTCGATGCCGAAACTAATGAGATTCTGTATGCCGAGAATGCAGATGAGCCTCGCTATCCTGCTTCTCTGACAAAGATGATGACGCTTTATATGTTGTTCGAGGCCTTGGAAAGTGGCTCCAAGACCATGACAACTCCCCTGGCAGTGTCATCCCATGCAGCCTCCATGCCGGCAACCAAGCTATGGTTGAAGTCTGGTCAGAGCATTCCGGTAGAGAAGGCCATCGAAGCCATGGTGGTGCGCTCAGCCAACGACGTCGCGGTGGTGGTCGGGGAATCCCTGGGTGGAACAGAATCCCAATTTGCCAGCATGATGACTCGCAAGGCTCAGGAACTGGGCATGCGAAACACCACGTTCCGCAATGCCTCGGGACTGCCGGATGACGGTCAGAGGACGACGGCGCGGGACATGGCCATCCTGTCCATGCATTTGATCCGTGATTTTCCGCAGTACTACCACTATTTTGCGCTGACGGAATTCACCTGGAAGGGCACTCGACACACCGGGCATAACCGTCTGCTCAAGAACTATCCGGGTACTGATGGCCTCAAGACTGGCTTCATCCGAGCCTCGGGCTTCAATGTGGCGACATCTTCCGTGCACAGCGGCAAGCGCATGGTGGCGGTGGTCATGGGCGGATATACCGCTGCATCCCGCGATGAGCAGATGATGAGCGTATTGGATCGTGGGTTCATGCGCGCCTCCTTGCTTAATGGCCGTGGTTTTCTGGCCGATACCAATTTCTCCGGTGGCGAGTTGATGGAGTCTTCACATGGCTTCCAGCCCGCCACGCCCTCGCGTCAGATTCAGGTCGCCAGTGTCTCGTCTACAGCGCCAGCAACCTCTGCATACAGCGCTGCTGCGACGACACGCGCCCCGGCAAATACAGCGGTGCAGCCGTCGCGTGTCGAAAGAGTGGTTCAGCCGGCGACGTCCACATCCAGCTATGCCTCGACGACACCAAGCTATTCGTCTAGCGCCTCTTATGCGTCTGCATCCGGCTCGTCGTCCACTTATGGCTCATCGGCACGCTATTCTTCCTCGTCGGCTTCTTCCACATCGAGCGTGGGTGGGAGTTCAGGGAGCAGCGCAGCATCGGACCCTTTGCGTCAGCTGATTGATCGTCCGAGTGTGGCGTCCACTTCCCCGCCTGCTTCAACTTACTCGACCCCTACGGCCGGCCGTAGTGTCGCGGTAGCATCGGCGGCTCCGGCAACTACGCAGTCCCAGCCCTCAGTGCAGTCTCAGGGCCAGGGTGACTGGGGCGTGCAGGTCGGCGCCTTCAGCAATGCTGATCATGCCCGTGTGCAGGCCAGTGAAGCAGCGGAAAAGATCTCGTCCCAGATGGCAAATGCCCGGGTATCTGTGGCTCGTGCCGACAGTACCGGTGTCTATCGTGCCCGGGTCGTGGATCTGCAGGAAAATCAGGCGCGCAGCGCTTGCCAGAGTCTGCAGCAGCAGGGCATGGACTGCATGGTGGTGCAAGCCAGCTTGTAGCCTGCCTCGCAACCGCCCTGTTGCATGCGTTCAGGGCGTTTGATTGTCTAGCGTTCTCCAACGCCGATGCCTAGTGCATCGGCGTTGTTGTCTATTTCCAGAATGTTCATATCAAGAATGATGTCTGTCTCGAGGAGGAGCTGTGTCACCATCGCTCAAGGGCATTGCCTACATGTGTCTTGGGGTGCTGTGTCTGGCATTGGGGGATGCTGTGTCCAAATGGTTGGGGGCCAGTTATTCAACGATCCAGATCATCTTCTTCCGTACGCTGGTTTCGTTGCCACTGATCGCATTGCTGGCGTATTTCTCCGGAGGACTGGGCAAGCTCCGCACCAGACGCCCCAAGGTGCATCTGGTGCGTGGTTTGATCTATGCGGGGGCGATGGCCTGCTTCGTGACAGGACTGACGATGATGCCATTGGCGGAAGCGACGGCCATTGCTTTTGCAGCGCCGCTGTTTGTCAGCCTGCTGTCGGTGCCCTTGCTGAATGAAAAGGTCCAGCCTCCGGTGATACTGGCTTCCCTGATCGGCTTTGTGGGGGTGCTGGTAGTCGTGAGGCCAAGTTTTTCAGGAATCTCTCTTGGGGCTCTGTTTGCCTTGGGAGCCGCTCTGTTCTACGCATTGATGATGATCACGTCGCGCCGCTACGGGACGCGAGAGTATCTCTGGGCCATGGTCTTCTACATGGCCCTGGTGCCCTTTGTGCTTTCCAGCTTCATGCTGCCTTTTGTATGGCAGACGCCAATGGCGTGGCATTGGCCTGGCTTTCTGCTTTCAGGCACCCTGGGAGTGGGCGCCACCGTCTTTATCACTCTGGCTTTTCGCCATGCTCCTGCGGCCATTGCCGCGCCTTTCGATTACACCGCCATGCTATGGGCGGTGCTGCTGGGATGGGGCATCTGGGGTGAGGTGCCCGATATCTGGGTGTTGATCGGCGGCACGCTGATCATTGGCAGCGGGCTATCGATTGCCTATCAGGAAGGACGCACTTCCTTGAAGAGGCGACCTACGGTCTGAGTCCCTTCCAGCTACGAGTCTCGAGCCGCGAGCACGCTGCGCTCGAGTTGAAACCTCGGCTGTTGTCTGTGATCCATGGAGTGGTACTGAACAGCTCGAGGCTTGTCGCTCGGAGCTCGTAGCTTGAAACTCGCCTCAGGTTGCGCCCTTCCACTCCTTCACCAGCACTTGAGTCGCGACCTGAGGGTCGGGTTGCCCGCAGATGGCGGAGACAACGGCCATGCCGTCGGCGCCACTGGCACGTACCTGGGCGGCATGTTCGGCCTTGAGGCCACCAATGGCGACACTGGGCAAGGGGCTGGCGCTGACCAGCTGCGCCAGTCCAGAGAAGCCCAATGGCGTGGCATGATCGCTCTTGGTTGCGGTGGCAAATACCGGGCCCAATCCAAGGTAGTCCAATGTGGAGCGGTCCAGCTTGTCCAGTTGGGCATGATTCTGCACCGATAGGCCAATGATGGCCTGTTCCCCCAGCAGACGGCGGGCTTCGCCGACATCTCCATCCCCTTGGCCCAGATGCACGCCATCAACCTCTGCCGCCAGGGCAACCTCGACACGATCATTGATCACCAGGGGAACGCCGGATCCGTCCAGCAATGTCTTGAGGCGTCGGGCGATAGTGATCAGCTCGGCGTCACTGGCATGCTTGTCGCGCAGCTGTACCAGAGTGACGCCTCCACGCACGGCAGCCATCACGGTGTCCTCCAGACCCTGGATTGCACACAAGGCTGGGTCAGTCACCAGATAGATGGCGAGCTGTTCGGGACGGAAGCGGCGTTCAGCAGACATGATTGATCTCCACGGGGGCGAGATGAGAGAAGGTGCTTTCGTTGAGGTTGTACAGGGCATCGAGGAAGGCGCTGGAAAAGCTGCCGGGGCCGTTGGCAGCAAGGCCTGCCTGGCGCCCGGCTTCTGCATAGCAGGCCAATGCAGCGATGGTGGACTCGAAGGTGTCGCGGCCACTGGAAATGAAGGCGGCGATCACTCCTGTCAGGCTGCAGCCTAGCGTGGTCACCCGTGGCATCAGTTCATGACCCCCGCAAATACGGGCCAACCGCTGGCCATCGGTCACCAGATCGATCTCTCCGGTGACGGCGACCACCGCCGATGTGGCGCTGGCCAAGGCAATGGCCGCCTGGAGAGCCTCATCAGTACCGGCGGTAGTGTCAACGCCGCGACCACTATCGGCCTGGTGTGCCAGGGTCATGATTTCCGAGGCATTGCCTCGAATGACAGTCGGCTTCAGGGCAAGTAGTTGCGCCGCGACATCGCGGCGATATCGGGTGGCACCAACCCCGACTGGGTCGAATACCCAAGGCTTGCCATGTTGCCGGGCGCTGTGTGCTGCCATGAGCATCGACTCGACCCAGCCTGCCGAGAGCGTGCCGATATTGATGGTCACGGCATCGGCCAGAGCAGCAAATTCCGAGACTTCCTCTGGAGCATGAACCATGGCAGGCGATGCACCCAGTGCCAGCAGGATATTGGCCATGCTGTTCATGGCGACAAAGTTGGTCAGATTATGAACCAACGGTGGGGCCTGGCGGAGTTCCTGCAGATGAACACCGAGAACGTCCGGTGAGAGCGTTGCGTTAGCCGAGCTGGATGGCATGGAAGAGCGGGATGACATCATTGCCTCCGGGCGGAGGCAGGTGGAGACACGGCATCATGCCATGTCGACTCCCTCCGCCGGTATGATCCGGTTCAGGTTCAAAGGGTACATCTCAGCCGTGCGGCCATCGCTCGGCGCCCCTGTCGAAGGCTTTCACTATCCTTGTTCTGCGCGATGCTGTAAAGCCAGCGCAGAGACCCGCTGTAAGATGCGTTGATGCATGAGCCCTTATGGTGCGGGAGCAGCGGCACCGACGAAATGTTCGGACCAGTAATCCAGGGCAAGGGACGTAGTGGTCACCCTACGTCCGCTACCTGGAGCATGCACCATGGTGTCATCGCCCATGTAGATGCCCACGTGGCTGACCCCGGACCCCTTGCCTGTGGAGAAGAACAGCAGGTCTCCCGGCCGGGCAGAGTCGATGGGGGGAAGGTTGTCATATTGAGACTGGGAGGTGCGTGGCACCGAGATGCCTGCCCTGGAGTAAGCCATCTGGACCAGGCCGGAGCAGTCCATGCCGCGTTCGTCGTTGCCCCCGTAGCGATAGGGCGTGCCTATCGCGCTCCTGGCTTCCGTCAGCACCAGAGCGCGTTCCATGGACAAGCCTTGGGAGCCATCCTGGGTCGAAAGCTGAGGAGAAGAACAGCCAGCCATGACCAACATCGCCAGTAGCCAGGGCAGGACGCGAACGAAGGGAAAAGGCGCAGGCATCATTGGCGCGATCCTTGCTGAGATGGATGCCGTACAAAGGTAGCCTGTTGGCGGTAGTGAGCCAAGCGCCAATATCCCGATTTCCTTATCGGAAGGAAATGCGTGTACCGCTGGCCAGCATTTCATCTGGGGTCATGGGGTGGCCCGGCACGCCGATCATTTCATCACCACACTGGTCGGCCCAGGTCAGTACGCCATGGGTCAGTCTTGTTTCGCCAAGGACTTCACGGACTTCTCCTGTACCGAGAAAGGTGCGTGTCTCGCCATGTTCATCGCAAAGTTCAGACACGCCATTGGCATGGTGAAAGCGCACGGTACAGATACCATCCATGGACTCGACTTCGACAATGGGTGAAAAGCCATGGGATAGGGCGTAGACCAGCTCCTTGAAGGTAATCTGCCGGCCCAGGGTATCGCTGATATTGGACATGGTGAACTGCCTCATCAAGGGCAATGAAGGTTGCCTTTGTTTAGACTGGTCCAGGTCCGTGTATCTGGCAAACCCAATTTTGCATGGCGCCTGCTGAGAGCTGCCCTACATGTCCGAACAGCTGCCGCAACGGTCGAAAAAGGGGGAGACGGATGTCTCCCCCTTGTCGTGACAGGGCTATTCGCAACAGAACGATGACGTCGCAGATTACCTGGCCGTCTCGAGAGTCAATGCGCTGTCGCTATTTTGTGGGCATCCTGCCCCTGGATATCGAGGTTCAGTGCTCGTGGTGTTCTTCCTGGTGACCCTCTTGCTGATGCTGGGCATCAGCAAGGCCGGCATGCAGCACTTCAGCGTTGTGCAGCATCATGCCCAAATAGTGGGAGGTTGGCCCACTTTCGGACAAGGCTCCGGTGTAGAGAGTGCCCGCAATAGGCAGGCCAGTCTCTTCTGACAGTTGCTGCATCAGGGCCGGCCCCACCATGTTTTCCTGGAACAGTGCCGGGATATTGCGTTGCTTGATGATCTCGATCAGCTTGACCAGATCGGCGGCAGAGGGCTCTGCATCGGTAGAGATACCGACCGGCGACAGGAAGCCGATGCCATAGGCTCGTTGGAAGTGCCCAAAGGCGGCGTGGTCAACGATGACATAGGTATCATGCGGTACGGCGTCGAGCAGCTCGTGGATATGGGCATCCATCGCCTTGATTTCCTTGATATAGGCATCGGCCTGAGCACGATAATCCTGCTCATGCTCGGGATCGACGGCAATCAGACCATCACGGATATTGGCGGCGTAGATGGCTCCTGCTCCCAGGTCCAGCCAGGCATGTGGGTCGAACTTGCCATGCTCATGGTCTGCATGTGCCTCGGACTCGGCGTGCTCCTCTGCATGCTCTCCGTGGCTGCTGTGATGTTCTTCTTCATCGTGCCCGGCATGTTCTTCATGCTCTTGATGATCTGCGTGATCTGCGTGATCTGCGTGATCTGCGTGATCGTCGGCATGTTCCATGGAAAGGCCGCTGTAAGGCAGAGGTCTGGTACCTTCGCTTGCTGTCACCAGTTTGCCTTGATAGCCACTGGAGTCCAGCAGGCGACTCATCCAGCCTTCGAACTGCAGGCCGTTGAATACGACCAGGTCCGCTTCGGCCAGGGCGCGCGCATCGCTGGGACTGGGCATGTAGACGTGAGGGTCACTATCCGGACCCACCAGGGATGTCACCTCCACGTGCTCGCCACCGACATTGCGAGCCATGTCGGCCAGTATGCTGAAGCTGGTCACTACCTGAACCGGCTGGGCCTGCGCCAGTGCGGTAAACCCAAGGGTGGCGAGGGCTACGGCGATGAGTCGAGACTTGGCACAGGGCAATGCAGATGGCAATGGCATGATGGGTGACTCCTGTAAGGCGATGGTGCAGGTTGATGTCATTCGTTCATGTCGGCGCCAAGCGGCGAGGCTCGACGGCGCCGGCGAGCAGTCAGGCTGTAGTGGCGACCGAATATCGCCGAGAACAGATAGGCCACACCGGCCAGCAGAATGATGGCGGGACCGGATGGCAGGCTGAGGTGGTAGGACAGCAGGAGGCCTCCACTGCTGGATACCAGGGCAACCAGCACCGAGATCACGATCAGTCCTTCCAGGCGGGTACTCCAGAAGCGTGCGGTGGTAGCTGGCAGCATCATCAGGCCTACGGCCATCAAGGTGCCCAGGGTCTGAAAACCGGCGGTCAGGTTCAATACCACCAGACCGAGGAAAATGCTGTGGACCAGCCCGCCACGCACCCCTTGCCCCCGCAGGAACAAGGGATCCAGGCACTCCACCACCAAAGCCCGGAAAATCACGGCCAAGATGATGATGATCAGGCTGCTGATCAACGCGATCAGCAGCAGCGCGGTACTGTCCACTGCCAGTATCGAGCCGAACAGTACGTGGGTCAGGTCGACACTGCTGCCGGCAAGCGAGACCAGCATGACACCACCCGCCAATGAGATGAGAAAGAAGCTGGCCATGGAGGCGTCTTCCCGATGCCCCGTCATCTGCGAAACGCTACCGGCGAGCAGAGCCACCAGGATGCCGGACAGCATGCCACCCAAGCTCATGGCGGGCAGAGAGAAACCCGCCAGCAGAAATCCCAGCGCCACGCCTGGCAGGATGGCATGGGACATGGCATCACCGATGAGGCTCATGCCGCGGAGCACAAGGAAGACTCCCAGGGGAGGCGCTGCCAGCGACAATGCCAGGCTAGCCACCAAAGCACGGTTCATGAAGGCATAGTCGAAAGGAGCGATAAACCAGGCGTAGAGGGTTTCTAGCATTCAGTGGGTTCCTGGGAAACTCAGGGGAAGCCGCGGGGGGCGCGACAGCTGGCCAATGGTATAACGGTCGAGCAGTGCATCTGGCGTGGCCCAGCGACCATGGCCTTCAGCCAGGATCAGCACGTCATCGGCCAGCTTGCTCAGGTGGGCCATATCGTGCAGGACGATCAGAATGGTGGCGCCCTGCCTGGCCATATCGCGCAGTACCTCCATCAATACGTCCACAGTGTCGGTATCGACGTTGGCGAATGGCTCATCAAGCAATAACAGTTCTGCTTCCTGCATCAAGGTGCGCCCGATCAGGGCGCGCTGACGTTGGCCTCCGGACAGCTCGCCCAGAGGGCGATGGGCCAGGTGTGAAATGCCCAGGCGAGTCATGATTTCGCGGCCACGGCGATAGTGCGCGCCACAGTAACCCTTGAAGGCACCATGGCTGGGCCAGGTGCCGGTCATGATCAGTTCCTCGACACTCATCGGAAAGCTCAGGTCGAGAGCGAGCTGCTGGGGCAACCAGGCTCGACGTACCGCAGGTACCTGGCATTCCACGGAGCCAGATACGGGAGTGAGAGTGCCCATGATGGCCTGTATCAAGGTGCTCTTGCCGGCACCATTGGCACCGACCAGAGCGGTGATGGCTGCATCCTGGAAGGTCCCGTCGATATGCTCGAGCACTGTGCGCCCGCCACGGGCCAACTGGAGGTCCTTGAGTTGCAGGCGTGACATCAGTGCCACCATCCCGCGGACCAGGAGACCGCCAGCCACAGGGGTGTCAGGGGGATCAGGGCATATATCAGCCGACGTCCCACCGATAAGGACATCAGCGAAAAGTGACACGGCCCTTCTGGGCGGTGACGGTGGGACATGAAGGGAACTCCGAAACAGGGAAGGTCTGACAGAAAGGCTATAACATAACAAAAGTGCTGCCGGGATGCTAAGCCCGTGTCCATGGAAACTCGTACCACCAGGGTGCTTCCTGCAATCAATGGCACTTCCTGCAATCAATGGCACTTCCTGCAAGCCATGGTACTGCCCACAAATAATGATGCTTGCTACGAATAGGGGATTGCCTATGACAGCATGACAGGGAACTTTTTGCTGAACTGTTGATATAGGACCTGCACAAGCGCCGATTTCGAGATAAACTGAAATACTGATGCTTGGCGATTGAGGGGTGCATGCCAGGCGATGAATATCATACGGAGCTGTGTCATGTCATTGAAGGTGCGTCTGGCAGCGCTATTGGCCATGGGCCTGGGCTTTGGCCTGTTTACGTCGTCCAGTTGTATCGCTGGTGGCAATAGTGGTTTTTATATTGGCGCTGGCGCTGGACAGATGCAGGGCGATGATGATTTTGATGACGAAACAGGCCTCGGCAAGGTGTTTGCGGGCTACAACTTCGGTTGGCTGCCCTTCCTCGATATTGGCGCGGAATTGTCATACCTCAATAGCGGTGAGCTCAACGGCAAGGTCGATGATACTCGCGCTACTCTGGAAATAGAGAGCTGGCAAGCCATGGGGATTGCAGGCCTCAGCTTCGGGCCGCTAGGTGTGTATGGCAAAGCGGGTTTTGCTGACTGGGAAGGTGAGCGTCGCGGTCATAATCTCGACCATGACTATTCCGGTACCGATCCGGTATACGGGCTGGGTGCGCGCATGCAGTTGTTCGACGTGACAGGTCGCCTTGAAGTCGAGCGAATTGACACCGATGACCTCGGCAATATCGATAGCATTACCGGCAGTGTCGTCTACACCTTCTGACCCTGCTGCGCAGACAGACTCCAGAAAGGGCCGATGCTTTGCATCGGCCCTTTTGTCATGTGGACTCTTTCTGCCATCTCGATTCCTTCTGGCATGCTGATTCCTTGGCCGTGTCGTCCTGGCCATAAAAATACTCACCATGAGAAAGTGCTGGCCATGTGAAAGTGCTGGCCATGTGAAAGTGCTAGTCATATGAAAGTATTATAGGAAACAACCGTGACAGCCTTGGCTGCCCTATTCAGCGTTTTCCTGATCCGGAGGCGACATGACGACCCCATACAACAAAGCGCTGAGTGCGCTGGACACCATGCATGCTGAAGACCCGCGTAGAGTAGAGGTAAATGGTCAGTCGCTACCGCTGGAGTTATGGCACGCTGAACGCATGAGTGCTTGGCTCGAGCAGTTGGTGGAGGCACCTGGAGAGTGTCTGACCCTGGCGGTGCGGGCTCAGCATCTCAAGCGTTGGGAGGTGCCCCGTAACCAATACCCGGAGGGGCGCATCGGTTACCTGACTTGGCGGCGCGACCAAGGTAAAAGGGCTGCTGAACTGGCCACCGAAGCGTTGGTAGCAGCGGGCTACAGCACACAGGATGCAGAAGAGACCGCGCGCATGATTCGCAAGCAAGGGCTAGGACGTGACCCCGGTACTCAGGCAGTGGAAGACTGTGCTTGCCTGGTATTTCTGGAAAACTACTTTGCCGACTTTTCCCACCAGGTCGACCACGATCACTTGATCCGCATCGTGCAGAAGACATGGGCCAAGATGTCGCCCAGGGCCCATGAGTTGGCGCTGGCCTTGCCCATGGACGGAGATGCCCGTGCTCTGGTGGAAGAAGCTCTGGCGGGCTAAAGGCCGGGCTGTTCAGGAGTCGAAGTAGGTCACTCCACAGCTTGCACATTGGTATGGCCTCATGCCGCCGATTCGCGGTGGTTGAGGTCGTCGAGCAGCTTGCGCCAGGCAGTTGACTCAGGGTTGCCTTCACGGCGTTCACTGAAGATCTGCAAAACCAGTTGGCCATCAGCATCAAACGCTTCAAGGCTGGTGACACCACCGTCGCGGTTTGGCTTGAACACGGTCCATACCTGCGCAATGTTGGTGTCATCAAGGTGCAGGGTGGCGTCCTCTGCAAACAGATTGAGCCAGCCTCGCTTGCGCTCAGGGGCAGGGATGCATCCGCTACGAATCTGCACGCAGCCAGGACTCGCCACGAATAGCATCAGTGATTGAACTGTCGACGCAGCTCGTCCCAGCAGGTGTTCGATGCTGTGCCTGGCCAGTGCGCGCGTGAAGCGCCCTTCCATGAGTGCATTGGCATCGCGACGACTGAGTTTGTGGCGTCGCAGCAGGCCGAAGAACTGGTGCACGTCAGTGAGCCCCGCCCAATCTTCTGCAAGACCCTGCGGAGGGCTGGTCGGGGAAGAAGAGGGCTGTGGCAGCTGCTCCCCGGTGAAGCAGGGAGGGTGGTGACTACCTTCCAGCCACAGGGCTTGCCATGCCGAGACTGAGTCGCTTTCCAGGCAGAAGGCTTTGTGCACGGCACGGCCATGCTGGTCGAACACCTGCAGGCTCAGGCGCTCACCATCAGGAAGTGAGTCACGGATCAGGCAGCACCAGTGCCAATGGGCAAATATCAGGCGCAGATCGAGGCCGCCGGGATTCAGCAACAGTCCAGCCTGATCGCCACCGCTCAGGGAGGGATATTCTCCCTTCTGTTCGAGTACCGCGAGGGTTGAACGTGTCAGTGCCTTGACCGGGCCCAGGGTATGCAAGCGGGCGGCGATGTCCTGGGGCGAATGAGGGAGCGTGATCACGTTCTGGCCTAGACGAGCTGCCTGGAGTTCACCTTCGCTGATACCCAGGCGCTCGGCGATGCCGATGGCAGGCGTGTAGGGAGCCGTGTCGCGTATGGCATATAGTGCCTCGAGGATAGCGTTGCGTTTGTCGTCGCTCATGGGAGCCTCTTGTCACTGATCCATCAGTTCAAACTTGACAGTACACCTTGATACGACCATATTGCAAATGACAATGATTATCATTGGATTTCTCTATGGAGACCCGCATTGGTGATCTGAACATTGATGATCGGAATCATGGTCTGACTATCAGGAGGCTGTCATGTCCTATCGCATCAAGACCGCACTGCACGGCGCCAACCCTACACTTGAAATCTTCGACGTCACTTCAGGATCCATGCGCATGGCATGGGAATATCCGAATGTAGCAGAGGATCCGGATACTGATCCGGAGCTTCTGGCCATGCGACGTGAAGAGGCGATTCATGAACTGTTCCGGCGCCTGTTCCTGCTGACGACCGAGCAGTATCTCAAGGGAGAGTTGCCGGAAGAGCAGGGGTCACACCTGTATGGGCGTCAGGCGCACTGATCGTTGCGTCGAACAGGGCTTGCCGAAGCGTAGCCACAGTTCACGTGAGGTGAGATTCATGGCCACACTGAATAGTGTCTCCATGCGTTCGGTCTCTGGCTCGCTGGGATCGAAGTGACGGCATAACGATTCACGGCCCTCGCTGTGGTCGCCCAGCATCGCGAATAGCCGTTCGGGATCGAGGGCATGATCGCGAGGCAATTGTTCGACCAGTTCGTTCAGGCGTTCCAGGCGTGTCCAGGAGTCTGGCTTGGGATAGTCGTCCAGCCAGTGAGTGGCGGCATCGCTGATCAGGTGGTTGGTATGCGTCACGACGCCATCGCGTGGTTCCAGTCGTCCTGGGGATCCTGAGTGAACTTCACACCCCAGGCTGTGCCCCTGGCCATCGGCAATCAGGAAGTGAGCGGGTGCACACACACCGGCATTGACCACGGCCTCGGCTGCGCTAAAGGAACGGCTTTCGAGAATCCTGCGCAATGCCACGTGGATGGGCAGTCCGTCGCCACAGGTGGCGGAACGAATCGCGTTGAGTGCCACGCCAATACCACACTCATTGAGCCCTATCTTGGCCACCATGCCGGCTTCTCCAATGCTGATCAGGGCCGGAGTATCGTCCCCACGAATGCGCAGGGCGACCAGGTGCCTGCCCTGGTCTGCCCGCCAATCCCAGTTCTGGGCCAGCCACTGGGCTTCCCGTTGCAGGATCGATACGGCTGAACAGCCGCCGCTGGCTCTGGTCAGAGAAATCTCACTGCGGCAGTTCAGGGTCAGGATATCCAGGAGTTCGCCGCCGATGCCCTGGGCGAGTCCTGCCATTTCCTCGAGAATTTCGGGAAAGCGTTGTTCGATCATGGGCAGGAAGCGTTCGGCATCGAGGCGGGCCTCGTGCCAATGCAACCCGACCATGTCGTGGAACATGCGATCGTAGACATCGATGCTATCGATGATCGCCTGGCGATGCAGGCGGGCATGGGTGTGGCCAATGTCGAAGCGGCTGCCGGAGAGTTCGGTGACGTGCATGTGGGCCTCGCTGACGAACAACGTCGAGTGGCCTTGTCACTGTAGCAGCTCGGTGCTCGCTATGCGCCGGCCTGGCCGGCGCATAGCGAGAGGTCAGGACTTGCTGGTGGCGTTATAGACGTCTTCGTCCAGCTCACCTTCGCTCTTGCCGACCAGTGTTGTCACCATCAGGTCTCCGGCGACATTGACGCTGGTGCGAGCCATGTCGAGGATGCGGTCAATGCCCGCTACCACGGCCAAGGCCTCGAGAGGCAGGCCGATCTGGGCCATGACAATGGACAGCATGATCAAGCCTGCTCCGGGTACCCCTGCTGTGCCGATGGATGCCAGGGTGCCGGTGACGATGATCATGCCGTAATCCGCCAGGCTCAGGTCGACGCCGATCAGTTGAGCGATGAAGACTGCCACGACGCCTTGGTAGATCGCGGTACCATCCATGTTGATGGTGGCACCTACCGGAAGCACGAAACCTGCCACGCCCTCAGAAATGCCCAGGTTTTTGGTGGCGCAGCGCAAGGATACGGGCAATGTGCCGGATGAAGATGCTGAGGAGTAGGCCACCACCAGGGCGTCAAGAATGCCTTTCAGGTAGCGCATTGGATTGAGGCGGCCCAGCAACGCCAGCAGTCCGGAATAGACGACCAGCACGTGCACAACGCAGGCCAGGTAGACCACGCCAATGACCTTGACCAGCGGCAGCAGTACCTCGGCTCCATAGCTGCCGGCCACATTGGCGATCAGGCCGAATACGCCAAAGGGTGCTATGGCCATCACCAGGCTGGTCAGCTTGACCATGGCATCGGCAAAGCTCTCGAACACCTTGAGTACAGGCTCACCTTTCTCGCCGATCAGGGTCAGGGAGATACCCAGACCGATGGCAAACACGATGATCTGCAGGATATTGCCGGTAGCCAGGGCATCGACAGGGTTCTGGGGTACAAGGCCTACCAGAATCTCGACCAGGCTCGGAGCTTCCTGGGCATCTGCCGATGCCTTGTCGAAGCTGAGTTCAAGGCCGACACCGGGCTGGAACAGCCAGGAAGCAAACAGACCAATGGCGATGGCGAAGGCGGTGGTGATCAGGTACAGCGCAATGGTGCGCGCACCGATACGGCCCATTTTCTGAGGGTCGCGCATGGCACCGATACCCACCACCAGAGTGGAGAATACCAGTGGCACAATCAGCATCTTGATGGCGCTGATGAAGATATCGCCAAGCGGCTTGAAGATGCTGGCCTGCTCTCCCATCAGGCTGCCGACGAGGGTGCCCAATATCAGACCAGCAAGAATTTTCTGCCAGAGAGGAATGCGGCGCCACAGTCCGGGGCGGACTGAGGAGGCGGGTTGAGGCATGTTCAGGCTCCAATGAGGGGCGATTGCCCGCAAGGTTCGAAACAATGACCGCCGCCTGTCGACAAGGGGCTGATGGGGCTTGCTCCCAGTACCTTCTCGGCAGTCGGTCGGTATAGGCGGGGCATTCTACAGAAAATGATGGAGTGTCACGTCCAAATATCCTTTTCCGTCTGGTCTTTCTTGGTGCCTTTGTCTGGTCCTGGATACGCCCACCATGGCCCGCGAGAGGATGAGCGTAGCAGATCCTTGTTCAGTGCTATGTGCCTAGGGTGCGTTGCAGAAGCGCCTGAAAGGCTGCCCAGGAAGCCTGGTCGGCGCGCTCCTGATAGCTATCGCTACCCAATACGCTGAAGGCGTGGGGCGCGCCCGAGTAGACTTGAATTTCATAAGGAACCTGCGCCGCTTCGAGCTCTTCGGATAATGCAGCGACCTGATCCATGCGAATGGAGGTATCGGCCCCCCCATGGGCAATCAGGATGGGAGGGGTGTCGGGAAGATAGCTCTGTCCTTCCGGGGTGGCCAGTCCCCCATGGAAGGTGGCATAGCCATGTACATCTTCGGCTTGATCGGAACGAGCCAGCTCCAGTGCCACGGCGCCACCGAAACAATAGCCCATGACCACGGTATTCTGGGCGGCCCCCGACTGACGGGCCTGCGCCAGGCCTGCCAGGGTCAGCTTGCGCATGCGTTCACGATCTTCATACAAGGCCTCGGTTTCGGCTTTCTTTGCGGCGGTATCCACCGGACGATTGCCTGCGCCATAAAGATCAATAGCGAAGGCGTCGTATCCA
The DNA here is from genome assembly GCF_008329985.2 of Halomonas binhaiensis. Taxonomy (NCBI): domain Bacteria; kingdom Pseudomonadati; phylum Pseudomonadota; class Gammaproteobacteria; order Oceanospirillales; family Halomonadaceae; genus Halomonas; species Halomonas binhaiensis. The sequence continues at coordinate 4,584,759 of NZ_CP038437.2, read as the reverse complement.
GCTTCGCTCAGCATGTCGGCACGCTTGCGCTCATAGTCATCAAGGCCATTCCAGTCGTGGATCACCAGCACGCTACCCTTTGCCTTGTCACCAGCGCTGGCGAAGTAACCCTGGAAATCTTCACCGTCTACAGAATAGTCGACGGTTTCTCCCGCCCAGGCACCAGGCGCCAGGGCGATGCTGCATAAGAGAGAGGAGGACAGGCTCAAGCGAGATAGCAGGTTCATGGAAGACTCCGGGGCATGTCAGGTGTCAACGATCAGTATCTGCACGGTATTGGCGATAGGTGAGAGCAGTAAGGGTGAAAGCAGTATAGAAGGACAGCCGAATAAACGTTGGTGGACGAACTTGTGTTTTCTCCGGGTGCCTTCCAGATTGAAAGAGTACATACAACCTCAGTACAACCACGAGTGAGATAACAATCATGAACAAGCGTGTACTGACAACGGCGGTCGCTGCGACCACTCTGGCTATTGGCAGCATGGCATATGCCGAGGTCAAGATCGGCTTTCTAGGTGGCTTTACCGGGGGTATCGAAACCCTGACACCGCCCATCTTTGATGGAGCTGAACTGGCGATCACCCATGTCAACGCCCAAGGCGGCCTTCTGGATGGTCAGGATATAGTGATGCCGACAGGGGATACCACCTGTGGTGATGCTTCAGCCGCCTCCAATGCCGCTGACCGCATGGTCAATACTGAACAGGTCACGGCCATTGTTGGTGCGCTATGCACAGGCGCCACCGTGGCAGCGGCCAACAATGTCGCGATTCCCGCCGGTGTCACCATGGTTTCACCAGCTTCCACGGCCCCTGCAGTGACGACACTGGATGACAATGACCTGGTCTTCCGTACGGTGCCTTCCGATGCCTACCAGGGAGAGGTGCTGGCCAAGCTGCTGCTGGAGAAAGGCATCGATGAAGTTGCGGTGACATACGTCAACAACGACTACGGGCGAGGCCTTGCCGGGGCTTTCAAGGAAGGCTTCGAGGCCGGAGGTGGCTCGGTACTGGAAAATCTCGCCCACGAAGACAATCGTGCCGATTATCGTAGTGAGCTGGGAGTGCTGTCTGCTACTGGGGCTCCCGTCCTGGTCGTGCTGGCCTATGCCGATACTTCGGGCCAGACCGTTCTGCGCCAGGCCTATGAAAGTGGCACCTTCACACAGTATGTCGGTGGCGATGGCATGGTCGGCGACAGCTTGGTCGATGCCCTGGGTGCCGATGTGCTTGAAGGGATGATCGCAACCCGTCCTGGCAGTCCCGAGCTGCCTGGCACGGAGCTGTTCCGGGAGCTGGCCGATGAGGCGGAAATTGATCCGAGTGCCGTGTTCGCGGCCCAGGCTTACGATGCTGCCTTCCTGCTGGCATTGGCGATTGAAAAGAATGGCAGTGCGGATCGCGAGGGCGTGTCCGCGGCATTGCGTGAGGTCGCTTCCCCTCCTGGCGAGGTCATACTCCCCGGCGAGTGGGAAAAGGCCAAGCAACTGATAGCCGATGGCCAGGATATCAACTACGAAGGTGCTGGTGGCACGCAGGACTTCGATGAAAGCGGTGATGTTCCTGGTGTCGTGCAGGAGATGGCCGTGGAAGATGGCGCGTTCACGGCTAAAGGTATCGTCGAGTAAACCTTGAATGGTAACAAGCCCCGCTCACGGAAAAGTGAGCGGGGCTTGTTCATTCAGGGATCAGGAGAACTGTATTCCCCCATCGATCATCACAGATTGACCCGTCATGTAATCCGAGTCAGATGAAGCAAGATAGGAGACATATTTGGCGACATCTTCCGGGACGGATACACGCCCAAGAGCAATGGCATTGGAGTAGGTCTTCAGCGCTTCACCTTTCTCCCAACCTTCTTCGGCTGCGAGTTTCTCGTCAATCAGTTCCCACATGTCAGTGCCGACGATGCCTGGACAATAGGCGTTGACGGTAATGCCGTATTTCGCCCATTCCATGGCGGCGCCCTGGGTAAGTCCGCGGACTGCCCACTTGGATGCGGAGTAGGGGCTGAGCAGGGCGAATGGGCGGTAGGCGACAATCGATGCTGCGCCAATGATCTTGCCGCCATTACCCTGGTCAATCATCTGGCGGGCAGCTTCCCTGTAGCAGATGAACACACCGCGAAGATTGACATCCATGACTCTGTCCCAGTCTTCCATTCGCAGCTTCAGCAGCGACTCCACATGCGCAATACCTGCGTTGGCCACCATGACATCCAGTGAGCCGAGCTCATCGACTGTCTGGCTGATCATCTGCTGGACCTGTTCCTCGCTGGTGACATCAGCCGTAATGGCAACGCTCTGGCGGCCCAGGTCGCGAATGGCAGCAGCAACATCATTCAGAGCATGGCGATTGGCTTCGGTATCGTTGACGACAATATTGTGGCCATCCTCGGCGAGTCGTAAGGCAATCGCCTTGCCAATACCACGAGCCGAGCCGGTAACAATGATATTGCGAGATGGTTGAGTAGCTGTCATGACATTTCTCCGCGGGCGGAATTTCGGACAAGGTGTCTCATGATATCGGCATGAAATTCCTAGAAAGCATGCTCGGAAAGCATTTCTTTTTTGAAAGATTTTTATCCGAGACAAGGCATGGCGATATGTCGATAAACCTCGAGTGAAATCACAACATTTCTGTTGTGATTTCACTCTATCCACTCCACAGGAAACGGGGTAATAGTCGGCTACTACGTCGACTAAAGTGTAAAAAAGCGTCAACCGTGGTGCCTGATCTTCTCTGGTAGCAGGCCCTTGGGAGCAACTCGCAGCACCACCGTGATCAGCAGGCCAATGACGAAGACTCGGGCCTGGAGAGCACGGCTTTCCATATTGCGCGGAATATCCCAGCCAAAGTGGGCATGGCCGAAGCTGGTTGCCAGGTCCATGACATACAATGCCAGGGGTTCCGACATGATCCAGATGATATATACCGCCACGGCGCCAAAGATAGTGCCGAGATTGTTGCCTGGGCCGCCAAGAATCACCATCACCAGTACCAGGAATGTGTGGTTCAAGGGCAGGTAGCCTTGAGGGTCGAAAAGGCCATTGAAGCTTCCCAGAGCCGCACCGCCGAGCCCCATCAGTATGCAACCAAGAACAAAGATTTCCAGGCGCCGGCGGTTGATGTCCTTGCCCATGGCAGCAGAAGACACTTCATTGTCACGGATGGCCCGGATCATGCGCCCCCAGGGCGCGTTATAGGCGCGCTGCAGGAGGACAAAGATGATCGCGATCATCACAGCCGTCACCGACAGATAGGCCGCTCTGGCCAGCGTGAACCCCATCTCGCCAGGGCCAGGTACGGGCCAGGGCAGAGGGGATACGGTGGCAGTGCCCCGGGTCAGCCAGTCGGAGTTCTTGAGGAAGGCCTTGATGATCTCGGCGATGCCAAGCGTCGCGATGGCCAGATAGTCGCTGCGCAGGCCAAGACAGATATGGCCAATGAGATAGCCGACACCTCCGGCCAGGGCGGCGCCAACGGCCCAGCCCAGCCATACTGGCATGCCGAAGCCGCCGATGAAGTCTGCCTGGCGCTGGATGTCGTCGGTGACGGCTCGAAATTGGCTGATCACTACCATGTACAGGACCAATGCCAGCACGATGGTGATCAGGGTTCGCAGCCAGTTTGGCAGGCCCAGCCGGTTAAGGCGGGAAGCTGCAATGACCACCAGGCTGGCGGCGACCAGGTAGAGCAGTACTCTACCCAGTTCCCCCGGCAGGTCACTATCCCAGAAGGCATGATTGACGGGCACGGTGAACAGCATGGTGGAAAAGCCGCCCAGAGCGACAAAACCCATGACACCAGCATTGAACTGACCGGCATAGCCCCACTGGATGGTCAGGCCCAGAGCCAGGATGGCGTAGCAGCTGGCTTCCACCAGCATGCGCACGCTGTAGGGTGTTCCCATGGCGAGGAATACCGCTCCCACGGCAAGGACGATGGCAGTCAGCATGATGCATTCCCTGAACGGGAAAGACTTGGGAGAGACGGCGACTTCGCGGCGATGGGGATTATGTGCACTCATTAGATCACCTTGCCCTTGAAGATGCCGGTGGGGCGCCACACCAGAATGGCGACCAGGATGAAGAATGGCACCACAATCTTGTATTCAGTCCCGACGAAAGCCAGATTGCTGGGGAGTTCGAGCCAGGTTGGCAAACTGTCACGGAAGGGTCGTAACAAGACATTCCAGTTGAACACGGCAAGCGTCTCGGCAAAGCCGACGACAAACCCGCCGGCTATGGCGCCGAAGGGCTGACCGACCCCTCCCACGATGGCAGCAGCGAAGATCGGCAGAAGAATGTGGAAGCTCAGGTCGGGCTTGAAGGTCACATCCATGGCCAGTAAGGTTCCGGCGATGGTGGCCAGGCCGCCGACGATCATCCAGGTCACCGCCACGATGGTGTTGGTATTGATGCCTGAGGATCGGGCCAGGTCAGGATTGTCGGACATGGCGCGCATGGCCTTGCCCAGCCTTGAGCGAGACAGGAAGAGGTGCAGTGCGGTGACGGCAATCACCGTCAGGACAAAGAGATAGATCTGAGGTTCAGTTAGCACTACTGGCATGCGTACTCCTTCAATGGGTACGGCAATGCGGAAGATTTCCTTGCGATCATCGACATACAGGCTCTGGGATCCCGTGCCGGTGAACAAGCGAATCAGACCCTGCAGCATCAAGGTCACTCCCAGGGAAGCAATGACCATGACAATAGGCTTTACTCCATGGGCGCGCATTGGCTTGTAGAAGGTCTTGTCGATCAGCACTGCGATCAACGCTGTACTGATGATGGCCGGAGGCAGCATAACGATGGCCGTAGGCATGCCGAAGGCGTTCCCTGCGGACGGAAACATCGAGGTGAGCAGCAATACGATGAAGGCGCCCAGGGTCATCATGTCGGCGTGAGCGAAGTGAGCAAAACGCATGATTCCGAACACTAGCGTGATGCCCACTGCACCGATGGCATAGATTGATCCAGTGACGCTGCCGGCAATCACCACATTGTTGATGAAGAACACGAACTCATTCACGGTGATATCTCCGCGCAACAAATGAAGCAGCATCAGCCACCGAGGAAACTCCTGGCCACATCCGGGTCGGCCAGTAGTGCCTGGCCCGTGTCAGTAAAGCGGTTCTGGCCTGCTGCCAGGACGAAGCCCTTGTCGGCAATGGCCAGGGCCTGCTTGGCATTTTGTTCCACCATCAAGATGCCGACGCCTGCAGAATTGATCTCTTTTACCCGCTCGAAGATCTCGTTCATGTACTTGGGCGAGAGTCCCGCGGTAGGCTCGTCGAGCAGTAGCAGCTGTGGCTCAGCCATCAGTGCTCGCCCCATGGCAACCATCTGGCGTTGACCGCCGGACAGCTCGCCTGCAGGTTGTCGGCGCTTGTCTTTCAGTGGGGGGAAAAACTCGTAGATATTGCCGAGGTTGTGCTTGATGGAGCCTGGCTTGAGATAGGCCCCCATCTCCAGGTTTTCCTGCACGCTCAAGCTGGGAAAGACATTGTGTTCCTGGGGAACGAACCCCATACCGAGTTTCACCAGGCGATTAGGAGGCTGGTTGTGGATAGGGGCACCACGCAGTCGTATTTCACCTTCGGTGACCTGGAGCAGGCCGAAGATGGCCTTGAGCATGGTGGATTTTCCAGCCCCATTGGGGCCGATGATGACGCCAACCTCATTGGCCTCAATGGAGATATCCACCCCATGCAGGATGTTCATGCCCCCATAGCCGCCATGCACGCCGCACGCTTCGAGTAGTGGCATCGCTCTGCGTCTCTAGGTTTACGGGATCATGGAAGGAGGCAAGGTAGGTACTGGCCTTACATTCAATCCATGGAGTCCGCGATGTTGTTAGCGAATTGTTGTTATTGACAGGCGTTGCTTCTTTTCTTGTTACTCCTAATAAAGCAGTAATTGACTCAGGCTGCACCTGCGCCGAAATAGGCCTCGATGACGTCGGGGTTGTTCTGGATCTCTTCGATTGAGCCCTCCACCATCACTGCGCCTTGTGCCATGACGATCACGGGGTCACAGAGGCGGGCGATCATGTCCATATCGTGCTCGATCACCAGGAAGGTGTAACCGAGTTCGCGGTTGAGTTTCTCGATGCTGGTCATCAAGTCGCCCAGCAGGGTGCGGTTGACCCCGGCAGCGATTTCATCGAGCAGCACGACCCTGGCATCCGTCATCATGGTACGGCCGAGTTCGAGCAGCTTTTTCTGTCCTCCGGACAGGTTGCCCGCCAATTCATTGCGCACATGCTTGAGGCCAATGAATTCAATCACTTCCTGCGCTCGCTGTTTGATCTCGGCTTCTTGCTTATACACCTGACGTGGAGAAAACCAGGCTCTGGCCAAGGATTCACCTGTCTGATGTGGCGGCACCATCATCAGGTTTTCCAAGGCAGTGAGGTTGGTGAATTCGTGGGCGATCTGAAAGGTGCGCAACAGGCCTTTGTGGAACAGCTCATTGGCGGGGTGATTGGTGATGTCTTCACCGTTGTAGATGATCTGCCCTGAATCCAGGGAGAGCGCTCCGGCGATGATATTGAATAACGTCGTCTTGCCCGCACCATTGGGGCCGATCAGTCCGGTAATGGAGCCTTGTTCCACCTGGAAGGAACAATCGTTGATGACCTTCAGGCCACCGAAGGCTTTATGGACATGACGAACATCGATGATGGTAGCCATGAGATGTCCTGTTGTTTTGATTTGTTGTTTTGATTTGTGGTTGTGATATATCGCTGCGTTGCAGTGTTCCGACAATCTTCACTTTGCGCCACAGCAGGGGTTATTGGCCAGGGGTGAAGCGTTTAGCCTGCGTTGGTGGCACTATTTGTTTGACCTGTATCTAGTTTGACCTGCCCTGGTCGCAGGGTTCCTGATGGATGAACGCAACGAAGCCTGCGCCAAGGAGGGGCAGGCTTCGTAAGGCAAGGTCCTGGTTCTGTCTTGATGCTCGTCGGCTTTTCAGACAAGGCCTGAGCCTCGGTGCTACGTGACGCTGCCGTGGCGGCATGCGGTCATCACAGGCTATGTGGAGCCAGGGCGCGATGATCGTCGGGCAGGCGTACAGTATCGCCAATGGACAGGTCGCCGATGCCTTGGGTGCGCTCCCCTGTACGTACCGAGATAAGCGCGACCACGTTGCCGATACTGACACTTACACCGTTTTCCTCAGTCCGGGCTTCGACACGTACACGCACCGAATAACCATGATAGCGGCCAGCTACGATACTGCCGATGTGGGCTGTCGGATATTCGTCAGGCTTGTCGGCAAAGTATTTCTGGACACTATCAGCACCTGGGTCATCCCATTCGACGTGTTTATGCATGCATGTTTCTCCTTGTGTCTGAATCCATGATGTTTTAGCCAAGGGCGCCGTGAAGTCGTTTCACGAAATGGGCGGATGATGAAAGTAGCGAACATAGCTCAGGCCACTCCTCCGTGGAAGAGGGGAGGGATACTTTCAGCATAGTCCGGCTCCGCCATAGTGGGATTAAGCGTGGCCGGTTGATGGCGATGGTTTGATGTAGAAGCGGCAGGCAGGCTTAAGGCTGATTAACCTGAGCGGCGCAAGCCGCATAAGGAAAGGCCGCTGCAGATCTCTGCAGCGGCCTTGGGCTAGCTTACTTCTTGCTTGCACGCTTGCGTTCGTTTTCGGTCAGGAACTTCTTGCGCAAACGAATATGGTTGGGAGTGATCTCGACCAGTTCGTCGTCATCGAGGAACTCGACGGCCTGTTCCAGGGTAAAGCGAACCGGAGGCGTCAGGACGATGTTCTCGTCGTTGCCGGAAGCACGCATGTTGTCGAGTTTCTTGCCCTTGGTCGGGTTGACTACCATGTCGTTGGCGCGATTGTTGATACCCACCAGCATGCCTTCATAGACCTCGGTGCCGTGATCGATGATCAGCTTGCCACGATCCTGAAGAGCATACAGGGCATAGGCCAGGGCCTTGCCAGGCACCATGGATACCAGCACACCGTTGCGACGCTCGATGGCGGCTTCAGGGCGCAGCGGACCATAATGATCGAAGCGGCTGGTCAGGATGCCGGTGCCGGATGTCAGGGTCAGGAACTGGCCACGGAAGCCGATCAGGCCACGCGCAGGGATGATGAAGTCGAGGCGTACACGCCCCTTGCCGTCAGGGTTCATGTTCTTGAGCTCGCCCTTGCGGTAGCCGAGCTCTTCCATGATGGATCCCTGATGCTGCTCCTCGCAGTCGATGATGACTTCTTCGTATGGCTCCTGCTTTTCTCCGTCGATCTCGCGGATGATGACTTCCGGACGACCCACGGCCAGCTCGAAGCCTTCGCGGCGCATGGTTTCGATCAATACCGAGAGGTGCAGCTCACCACGACCGGAGACGATGAACTTCTCCGGGGAGTCGCCCTGCTCGACGCGCAAGGCCACGTTGTGGATCAGCTCCTGGTCGAGGCGATCCTTGATGTTGCGGCTGGTGACGAACTTGCCGTCCTTGCCGGCAAATGGTGAGTCATTGACCTGGAAGGTCATGGACACGGTCGGCTCGTCAACGCTCAGGGGCGGCAGGGCCTCGACGGCAGCCGGGTCACAGATGGTGTCGGAAATCGCCAGTTCGTCGATACCGGTAATACAGACGATGTCGCCAGCGGTAGCCTGCTGGGTCTGGACACGTTCCAGACCCATGTGAGTCATGACCTGGCCAACCTTGCCGCGGCGGGTCTGACCTTCCTTGTTGATGACGACCACCTGCTGGTTGACCGAGATAGCACCACGAGTGATGCGGCCAAGGCCGATGACACCAACATAGCTGGAATAGTCCAGCGCCGAGATCTGCATCTGCAGAGGGCCATCCAGCTCGACCTTGGGCGGCTCGACGATATCGACGATGGCCTGGAACATTGGCGTCATGTCCTCGGCCAGCTCATCCGGCTCATTACCGGCGATGCCGTTGAGGGCTGAGCAGTAGATGATCGGAAAATCGAGTTGTTCGTCGGTGGCTCCGAGGTTGTCGAACAGATCAAAGATCTGGTCGATGACCCAGTCCGGGCGTGCGCCAGGACGGTCAATCTTGTTCACCACTACAATCGGCTTGAGGCCCTGGTCGAAGGCTTTCTGGGTGACGAAGCGGGTCTGTGGCATGGGGCCGTCTACCGCGTCTACCAGCAGTAGCACGGAATCGACCATGGACATGACGCGCTCGACTTCACCACCGAAGTCGGCGTGCCCAGGAGTATCCACGATGTTGATGTGATAGTCCTGGCCGTCCGGGGACATCCAGCGGATCGCCGTGTTCTTGGCCAGGATGGTGATACCACGCTCTTTCTCCTGGTCGTTGGAGTCCATGATCCGCTCTTGACCCTCGGCCTTTCGGTCCAGGGTGCCGGATTGGCTGAGAAGTTTGTCGACCAGAGTGGTTTTGCCGTGGTCGACGTGAGCGATGATGGCTATGTTGCGAAGATTCTCGATCACGACGGGATCCTGCTGGGAAAATTGGGGCAGTATTATAGAGCCTGGTTGATGACGGCTACCAGCTTTGTTGGATCGATTCTCTGCTACCTACGTTGTATCCTTGCGCGTCTTTAGGAAAAACTCCCGCTGGGACAAGCTGTTCCGGCGACTATGTCTTTTTCATGTAAAGCGTTGAGCTTTCTTCGATACCTGGTTTTGGCATCTGCAGGTACACCTGTTTGCCGCAGATGCACTGCGACTGTTCTCGCAGGACCACCTACCCGGTGGCTCCTTTTGCGAAGCGATTCGCCTAAGCCAACGACAAGATGCGGGCCTAATTCGTCATGACCCCTGACAACCAACGATCTCCAGATGTATTACCTCTATTCGATGCGCTGATCCCGGTGACAGCCACCATTGCATTGTTGATTCTTGCAGTGGCGCTGTTCGGAGCAGATGCCGCCTGGGGACCAGCTCAAGTGGTGTTGCTGATCGGCACCATGATCGCTGCCTGTTTTGGCCTCAAGAACGGACATAGCTGGAAGAGCATTGAATCCGGCTTTGCCGATGGTATCTATGTTGCCATTCCCGCCATGCTCATCCTGTTGACCATCGGCGCCTTGATTGGCGTATGGATTCTCGCAGGCACTGTACCGGCCATGATCTATTATGGCCTGGAACTGGTGTCGCCCAGTTATTTCTATGCATCGTGCTGCTTGTTGTGTGCCCTGGTGGCATTGTCCATCGGCAGTTCCTGGTCTGTGGCAGGCACTATCGGCCTGGGGCTGGTCGGTATTGCCGAGGGCTTCGGCCTGTCGTTGCCGATCACCGCTGGTGCGATCATTTCCGGAGCCTATTTCGGTGACAAGATGTCACCGCTGTCCGATACCACCAATATTGCGCCAGCGGCGGTTGGTGCCGATCTGTTCGAGCATATTCGTCACATGAGCTGGACAACATTGCCGAGTCTGGGCCTGGCGTTGGTCGGCTTTGTGGTGCTCGGTCTGGATGGTTCTGCCGCCATGAGCACGCCGGAACAGATTGTGGTCATGCGTGAAGGCTTGGCTGCGCAGTTTGACCTGGGGCCGCAGCTATTGATTCCAGTGCTGGTCTTGCTGGGGCTTTCTATTGCGCGGATGCCGGCACTGCCAGCCGTCTTCATCGGTGCTACTTTGGGCGTCATTTTTGCGCTGGTGTTCCAGCCCCATGCTGTGCTGACGCTGATAGGTGCCGATGCTGCCACCACCACCGATCTGGTCAAAGGGGTATGGACCGCGCTGTTCGATGGCTATGTCTCCCATTCCGGCAATGACAACATCGATGTGCTGCTGACCAAGGGCGGCATGAGCAGCATGCTGACCACACTGTGGTTGGTCATTTCGGCCATGGCCTTTGGTGGGGTCATCGAGCGGCTTGGCATGCTTCAGCGCCTGGTGGCAGCGCTCGTGGCGGGTGCCAACAGCGCAGGGTCGCTGATCATTCGTTGTGTGCTGACCTGCTTTGCTTCCAATCTGGTGACGGGTGATCAGTATCTCTCCGTCACGCTGCCGGGACGCATGTATCGTGCCGAGTTCCAGCGCCGTGGCCTGAAGCCGGTCAATCTATCCCGTGCCACGGAGGATGGCGGCACCATCACCTCGCCCCTGATTCCCTGGAACAGCTGTGGTGCATATATGGCAGCCACCTTGGGGGTCGCCACCCTGAGCTATCTGCCGTTCGCCTTCTTCAACCTGATCAATGTCGCCTTGGCCATTGGCTATGCCATGTTCGGTATCCGCATTACCCGGATCGAAGAAAATGAAAAGGCGTTGGTACAGGAGATACGGCCCGCGGAAGGCGAAGCCAGCTAAGGAACGGATATGGATATTGCCGTCATCGGTGCGGGGGTCACGGGAGTGACCACCGCCTATTGCCTAGCCAGGGATGGCCATAATGTCTCGGTCATCGAGCGCTTGCCTGAGCCGGGCCTCGAGACCAGCCGGGCCAATGCTGCCCAGCGTTCCTATGGCTATGTCTATCCCTGGGCGGATCCCGGCATGGTCCGCAAAGCTATACTGTGGATGTGGACACCTAAAGGGCCATTCAAGCTGAAGTTGCCTCCCGACATTCGTACCTTGAGCTTTCTGGCCCAAACATGGCGTCATGCTCGCACCCCCGGGTTGTTTCCGGCCAATGAGCGCTCCCTGATCCGTCTGGGAAGCTACAGCCGCGAGTGTTTTGCAGACATCGAGCGTCAGGTGCCACTGGCGTTTGATGGTGGTCATGCAGGGCTGATCGACCTGGCCAGTGACGCAAAGGCAGAAGCCGCCTTGCGCGCCCTGATGCCGCTGCTGGAGGAAATGGACATAGGCCATCACTGGCTGGGCGCCGATGATATTTACGCCCATGAGCCTGGTCTGCGTCGAGGAGGTCCGGTGCGAGGTGGCCTGCGTATCAGTGGCGATGGTACAGGCGACTGTCACTTGTTCACCCAGGCCCTGGCCGCACACTGCCGAGCCATGGGCGTGCGCTTCCTGTTCGATAGCGAGGTGGTCGATGCCGAGTGCCGTCAGGGGAGAGTGGTCAGTGTGTCCGTGTTGCCACGGGAACAGGCCTCTGGGCGAGATGCGTGGTCGAGTTCAGCGGCGAAGACCTTGCCTGCAGATGCTTTTGTGGTCTGTGCCGGTTGTCAGTCCCGGGCCCTGGGGCGATTGATAGGGCAGCGCATGCCGATCTATCCGGTCAAGGGATACTCAATCACAGCGCCATTGAGCGATGAAGCCCTGGCGGATGATGTCATGGCGCCGAGATCTACGGTGATCGATGATCGCTTCAAGGTAGTGATCACCCGTCTTGGGCAGAGAGTCAGGGTGGCTGGCTTTGCAGAACTGGCCAACTTCGATCGATGCTTGCCGGCCTCTCGCATAGACACACTGAAAGAAGCCGTCGACATGCGCTTTCCTGGTGTCGCCGTGCTAGATAAGGCAACGCCGTGGGCAGGGTTTCGTCCCATGACACCAGACGGCCCACCGATACTCGGACGTGGCAAGTATTCCAATCTGTTGCTGAATACCGGACATGGTATCTTCGGCTGGACGTTCTCCGCGGCAAGTGCTGAGATCACGGCTGATCTGGTGGCAGAGCGGACGCCTGCGATAGATATTGCCCCTTTTCGTCCTGAACGCTTTCTGCGCTGACTAGGCTCTGCGCTTCCTGGAGGTGTGGCTCAAGAGCGGTTGTTGGGCACACCGGCCGGAGTGAAGTCAGGCGTATTGCGTGATGGTGCTTGCATGGCAAGCCTTGAGCCTGCTGATGAGATCTTGAAGAACACCCTTTTCCATGATCGGGTCGAAGCCGCCAAGGAGATCGAACCACTCTCGTTCTACACCCAGAGCATGAGGGGGTTCCCCCTTTCTCCAGCGCCATGGGCACCAGCTCCATTGAGCCTGACGAGGGGCAATGGCACTGTTCTTCTGGTCGCTATTGGCGGCTGCCACCAAGCGTTTTCCCCAGTCCGGATCACACTCGGAAAAGCAGAATCCCAGCATGCGCCCACGGCTATAGGCGGCAGCCAGGTTGAGTCGCTGCCCCAGTGAATCCGAGTAACAGTGAATGATGCGACAGTTGTCCAGTTTCCAGCCAGGAGTGCCTGGTCTGGAAAGCTGCCGATCGAGCACACCATCGTCCACCACCAGGATTTCACTGTGGCCAGAATATAGAGACGCTACCCTGGACGCCTGGCAGAGTAGATGATTGAGGGCTTTTCCCGAGGATCTGGCATCGATGATCAGGCTGAAGTACACGACGACGCTCCATATAGGTAGGTCGCTGCCGTAGAGCAACATGAATACAACATGTAAACAAGTGTATATTTGAGTTGCATTTAGTTCCAGTAGGAAAGTTAGCAGGCTTTGTGTAACAGTCACATGACTGTGTGCCTGCGCGCTCCTCGGGACTCAGGATTCTTCGGGACTGCGCATGCCCTGATATGGTGCTTTTTGCTTCTTTGTGCACCATGTTGGTGCCTTGGAGGTTGGGATTTCATGGTCACAACACCCAGAAGGCCCAGGTTGAACCATCGTGGCGCACGTGATGAAAAATAAATAACTCGCAAAATCAAATTGTTGAGATTTTTTCTACCCTTGGTGGTGCAATTTTGGCACGCAGTCTGCATTGTGAATGGCAAGTGAGATCATGTCGCACAGGCGACCGTGGGCAGCCGCCCAGTAGCGTGCTACAACAGATTCGCTACTCCGAAAGAGTAGAGGAACCCCTGCTCTGGAAGCGGCAACCATGGCGAATGGCCGACCCGTCGGAACACTCGTGCCTGGCTTTGAATTCAGTTTTTTGAACTCTGTTTTTTGAATTACGAGCACCTAACTACCTGAGCACCCAACTACGAGCCCTTGAATACAAGACAAGCTCAACTGGAGGACCGCATGTCAGAAAAGACACTTGCCCTGATTGAAGAACATGATGTGAAGTGGGTCGATCTGCGTTTTACCGATACCGGTGGTAAAGAGCAGCATGTCACTATTCCTGCCCGTGACGTGGACGAAGAGTTCTTCGAAAACGGTCAGATGTTCGATGGTTCCTCCATCTCTGGTTGGAAGGGCATCAATGAGTCTGACATGATTCTGCGCCCGGAAGATGGCACTGCCTATCTCGATCCGTTCACCGAAGACACTACTGTGGTGCTGGTCTGTGACATCATCGAACCGGCCACCATGCAGGGCTACGAGCGTGATCCGCGCTCCATCGCCAAGCGCGCCGAGGCCTATCTGCAGTCTGCTGGTCTGGGCGACACCGCCTTCTTTGGCCCGGAGCCCGAGTTCTTCATCTTTGATGAGGTTCACTGGAAGGCCGACATCGAAGGCGCCATGTACAAGATTTCTTCCGGGGAGGGTGCCTGGTCTACCGATCGCGCTGTGGAAGGTGGCAATCTGGGGCACCGTCCGCGGGTCAAGGGCGGCTACTTCCCGGTTCCCCCGGTCGACAGCTTCCACGATATCCGTGGTGCCATGTGCAACACCCTGGAAGCCATCGGTCAGAAGGTCGAGGTTCACCACCATGAGGTGTCCAATGCCGGTCAGAACGAAATCGGTGTTGCCTTCAACACTCTGGTGAAGAAAGCCGACGAAGTGCAGGCGCTCAAGTACGTCGTGCACAACGTTGCCGATGCCTACGGCAAGACAGCGACTTTCATGCCCAAGCCGCTGGTTGGTGATAACGGCAGTGGTATGCATGTCCACCAGTCTTTCTGGAAGGACGGGGTCAACCAGTTTGCTGGCGACCAGTATGCTGGCCTGTCAGAAATGGCGCTGTACTACATCGGCGGTATCATCAAGCATGCTCGTGCGCTGAACGCCTTCACCAACGCTTCCACCAATTCCTACAAGCGTCTGGTACCGGGCTTCGAAGCACCGGTCATGCTGGCCTACAGTGCACGTAACCGCTCTGCCTCGATTCGTATCCCGTACACTTCCAGCCCCAAGGCCAAGCGTGTCGAGGTACGTTTCCCTGACCCGACAGCCAATCCCTATCTGTGCTTTGCAGCGCTGCTGATGGCGGGTATCGACGGTATCAAGAACAAGATTCATCCTGGCGATGCCATGGACAAGAACCTGTATGACCTGCCGCCGGAAGAAGGCAAGGCCATCCCGACCGTGGCCGAGAGTCTGGATCAGGCCCTGGAAGCTCTGGATGCCGACCGCGCCTTCCTCACCGAGGGTGGAGTGTTCACCGACGACATGATCGATGCCTACATCGAACTCAAGTCCCAGGACGTCGAGCGCATTCGCATGGCGACGCACCCGGTCGAGTTCGACATGTACTATAGCTGCTAAAGACAGCTGCTAAAGACAGCGGTGGAAGACGAACTGTCAGGCAGCAGTTGGCCTCTTCCGTTATGTCGAATCCATATGGAAGCGGGCTCCGCAATGCGGAGCCCGCTTTATTTTTGCCCAGTCTGGCTACGTTGCCTTACTACAAGACGGCACATTTTAGAGCGGTAATCATGGTGATGCACCAGAGTGGTGCACTACTATGGTGCATAGAAGCGCCACTTCGGCACCAGCGCGCTACCTTGGAGCTGGCCCAGTTCTTGCTACCTCTTTTAGAGGTTGTTAGTGACCCGGCACGAAGCGATGAGCATCAAGCGTTTGCTGGTTGTACTGGTAGCAGGCAAGGGGTGTACAGCGTAGTGCATCAGGGTAGGGAGTACGTGCCCATGGCCGGCAAATGGTGTGCGCATGTTGCACAGGAGATTTGAAAGGCATGATCCAGGGCATCACTGAACATCTTTCCACAGCGGTGTTGTTGCTTGATGGTGGGCTTCGACTGACTTGGATGAATCCAGCCGCTGAATCATTGCTGGCCCTGAGCCTTAGTCGGCTCGATGGTCAGTACCTACCTGACCTGCTGGCAGGAGAGGACAATATCGGTGAGGTGCTGGCCAAGTCACGGGACGCCTTGCACCCCTATACCCAGCGTGAGGCACGCTTATGTATCGCCGGAGGAGAGATCCTGACGGTGGATTATACCGTGACCCCTCTGTCTGCCGACCAACTGTTGCTGGAAATGCAGCCACTTGACCGGTTGCTGAGAATTTCCCGGGAAGAAGCCCTGCAGTCACGCCAGGAGAGCATGAAGATTCTGGCCAGGGGGCTGGCTCATGAAGTCAAGAACCCGCTTGGGGGGATTCGGGGGGCGGCGCAACTGCTTGAACGAGATCTTGTGGATGCGCCGCAGCTCAAGGAGTTTACCCATATCATCATCGAAGAGGTCGATCGGCTGCGTGATCTGGTCGACTCCATGCTGGGGCCTAATCGAATCAGGCATGATGAGCCTCTCAACGTGCACAAGGTACTGGAGCGCGTGCGCTCTCTGGTGCTGGCCGAAGAGCCATCCGTGAATATCCAGCGAGATTACGATCCCAGTCTGCCGGAACTGCATGGTGACGAGGCTCAACTGATCCAGGCGGTACTCAATATTGCGCGTAATGCGGTTCAGGCCTTGACCGAATCGGCCACGCCCATGCCGACGCTGATCATGCGCACCCGAGCCCGGCGCCAGTTTACCCTCGGCGCCCAGCGTCATCGCCTGGTGTGCGAGTTGAGCTTGACCGACAACGGCCCCGGCATTCCCAGCGAGCTGCATGAAACCCTGTTTTATCCCATGGTGTCTGGACGCGCTGAAGGTAGTGGACTGGGACTGTCCATTGCTCAATCGATTCTGCACCAGCATCGTGGGCTGATTGAATGCGATTCCGAACCAGGACGCACTGAATTTCGACTGCTGATTCCACTGGAGAAGCGTCATGACTGATGCTGCACGCGTTGTGATCGTCGACGACGATCGTGCCATTCGCTGGGTGCTGGAGCGCGCCCTGGCTCAGCCCGACCTCAACGTCGAAACCATCGACCGTGCCGACCGGTTACTGGATCGGCTGCTGCAGGACCCCCCTGATGTGCTGGTGACGGACATTCGCATGCCAGGCATCGATGGTCTTGACCTGATGGCCAAGGTGCGCGAGATACATCCGGATCTTCCGGTCATCGTGATGACCGCTCACTCTGACCTGGATAGCGCAGTGGCCTCCTACCAGGGAGGTGCCTTCGAGTATCTGCCCAAGCCATTTGATGTGGATGAGGCCCTGGCTCTGGTGCGGCGTGCAGTAGCTCATGCACGTGAACGCCAGCGTCCGGTCAGCGTACCCGAAGGACTGGACGCCGAGATCATTGGCGAAGCACCGGCCATGCAGGAAGTCTTTCGCGCCATTGGCCGCCTGGCCCATTCTCATATCACTGTACTGATCAATGGGGAGTCTGGTACCGGCAAGGAGCGTGTTGCCCGTGCCCTCCATCAGCATAGCCCGCGGGCGGGACGTCCTTTCATCGCCTTGAACATGGCAGCGATTCCGAGAGACCTGATCGAGTCAGAGCTTTTCGGTCATGAAAAAGGGGCCTTTACCGGTGCCGGCGGCCAGCGCCAGGGGCGCTTCGAGCAGGCTGATGGTGGCACCCTGTTTCTCGATGAGATCGGCGATATGCCCGCGGAGACCCAGACCCGGTTGCTGCGTGTGCTGGCCGATGGCGAGTTTTATCGAGTAGGTGGTCACACACCGGTACGCGTCGACGTGCGAATCATCGCTGCCACTCACCAGAATCTGGAATCCCTGGTCACCGATGGGCGTTTTCGTGAGGACCTGTTCCACCGTCTCAACGTGATCCGTGTGCATCTGCCAAGATTGGCCCAGCGGCGCGAGGATATTCCGCGCCTGGCCCGTCATTTCCTGGCCGAGGCGGCACGAGAATTGTCTACCGACGTCAAGGTACTGACCCCTGAAGCCGAAGCTCACCTGACTCGGGTCGACTGGCCCGGTAACGTACGCCAACTGGAGAACACTTGCCGGTGGCTGACGGTGATGGCCTCTGGACGAGAGATTCTGGTCGAGGATCTGCCGCCAGAGCTTACCGAGGGCGATGGTAGTACTGTCTCCGGAGATTGGCGCGAGGCCTTTCGCAACTGGGCTGATCATGCCCTGGCTGCCGGCCATACACACTTGCTTGAAGAGGCCGTGCCGGACTTCGAGAAGATCCTGATCGAAACGGCTCTCAAGCATACCGGCGGGCGCAAGGGAGAAGCTGCAGAGTTGCTGGGTTGGGGGCGCAATACCTTGACGCGAAAACTCAAGGTATTGCTGCCCTCGCTGGCGGAAGACTGAGCTACGAGCTACGAGCTACGAGCTACGAGCTACGAGCTACGAGCTACGAGCTACGAGCTACGAGCTACGAGCTACGAGACGCTGCTGGGCTGCTCGCGGCCCGCAGCTCGAAGCTCGTCAGCTTACTGCTTTGGTGCGCTCGTTCAGCCATGCCAGGGCCTCGCCTTCGAGGTGGGGTGCAAGGCGCTCTCGAACCTCGGCGTGATAGGCGTTGAGCCATTGGATCTCGTCGCTGTCCAGCAGCTCGAGGTTCAGGCAACGGGTATCAATGGGGCACAGCGTCAATGTCTCGAACTCGAGAAAGTCGCCGAACTCGCTGTCCGGTGCCGGGCGGTTGGCTACCAGATTCTCGATCCGCACGCCCCATTGGCCTGGACGATACACCCCCGGCTCGTTGGACGTGATCATGCCAGGCTGCATGGCCGTATGCTCGGCTGCTGGTGCTCCTGAGCTGATCACCTGTGGGCCTTCATGAACATTCAGGAAGTAGCCGACACCGTGGCCAGTGCCATGGCCATAGTCGCGACCAGTGGCCCACAGCGGCGCGCGGGCGATGGCATCCAGCCGTGGCGCGGCGATACCCAGCGGGAAGCGTGCGCGTGACAGGGCGATCATGCCCTTGAGGACCAGACTGCAGTCCTCACGCTGAGCGGCGGAGACCTGGCCCACGGGCACCATGCGCGTGATGTCGGTGGTGCCGCCGTGATACTGACCACCGGAGTCGATCAGCAGCAGGCCATCCCCCTCGATCACCGAATGTGCTTCCTCGGTGGCGTGGTAGTGTGGCAAAGCGCCGTTGGCGTTGAAGGCGGCAATGGTGCTGAAGCTTTCGCAGACAAACGTCTCGGCACGCTGGCGCTGTTCACGCAGGCGTTCATCGATGGTCAGCTCGGTGACCCGTTCCCCTGTGGCAAGTGCCTTGTCCAGCCAGGCGAAAAATCGGCACAGGGCGGCGCCATCGAGTTCCATGGTCTTGCGTACCCAGCCTAGCTCGAGATCGGTTTTCACGCCCTTGGCCAAGGTACTGGGCTGGAAAGCCTCCACCACTTTCATGTCCCTGGGCAACGCCTGGCGGGTCCCCAGAGACAAGCGGGCCGGATCGATCAGCGTGGTCTGGCTGGGCGGCAGTGCAGCCAGGGCGCTGGACCAGTCGCTGTAGCCGCTGATCTGGATGCCATCGTTGGCCAGGCTTGCGCTCAGTTCGCTATCGAGCTTGCCGGGGGCGACAAACAGGGTGGCACTGTCGCGGCTGACCAGCAGGTGAGCGAGGAACACCGGATTGAAGCCCACATCCGCACCGCGCAGTTGCAACAGCCAAGCAATGTCATCGAGGGTCGAGACCGGGTGCCAGTCGGCACCATGCTCAATCATGGCCTCGCGTACCCCGGCCAGCCGTTGGGCACGTGATTCGTCCAGATACTGTGCCGCATGGGCGCGGATCGGTGCGCTCGGAAGTTCGGGGCGGCCGCTCCAGATGTCGTCGAGCAGGTCCAGGTTGCCGCGTTGCAAGATACCTGCATCGCCAAGGATCTCTTCCATCTGGCGGGCATGAGCCAACGACACGACTTGAGCGTCGTAGCCCAGAATGGCGCCTTGTGGCAGCTTTTCGGCCAGCCATTCGATGGGGGCAGAAGCCTGTCCCTGGGCCAGCTTCATCATGCGGATGCCTGAGCCGGCCAGTTGCGCCTCGGCCTGGACGAAGTAGCGACTGTCGACCCAGAGACCGGCGTCATCCTGCGTCACCACCAATGTGCCCACGGAACCATCGAAGCCGGTTAGCCAAGCTCGGCCTGCCCAGTGCTCGGGCAGATACTCACTATGGTGAGGGTCACTGGAAGGCAACCACCAGGCATCGATACCATGGCGTTGCATCGCTTCACGCAGGGCAGCAAGACGACTGGCGGCTACTGGGGTAGTGGCAGATGGCATGCTTCAAACTCCGGATCGGACAGTGGCTTCAGCGCCGCCTTCAGTGGGGGCGCGAGGGTCGATTATACGATTGTGCCTCAGCATGCGCTTGAACACGGGAACGAGCAACAGCAGGATCACGGCGAAGACCACCAGGGCGATGGCTGAGCGGGAGAACAGCTCGGGCATCTGCTGCAGTTCCTCGGGATTGACGTGACCGCCGATCAGTCCTGCCACCAGATTCCCCAGCGCCGCGCCGGTAAACCACAATCCCATCAACTGGCCCTGAGTACGCTGAGGTGACAGGCCAGACATGGTCGACAGCCCTACCGGTGACAGGCACAGCTCTCCCAGTGTCAGCAGCAGCATGCTGCCGACGATCCATAGCGGCGAGACCAGGCCATTGCTGGAGATGACCTCGCGTGCCGCCAGCACCATGATGCCGAAACCAATGGCAGCCAGCAGCAGACCCAGCACGAACTTGATTGGGCTGCCGGGTTCGAGATGTCGCCTGCCCAGCGCCGGCCACAGCCAGCCTAACAGGGGGCCGAGCAGTACGATGAAGACCGGGTTCAACGACTGGAACCACAGGGTCGGAATTTCCCAGCCGAAAGCGCTGCGGTCGGTATATTGGGCGGCGAACAGGTTGTATGAGGTCGGTTGCTGTTCGAAGGCGGCCCAGAAGCAGGCACCTGCGACCACCAGCACCAGGCAGACCGCGACCCGCTTGCGCTCTTCTCCATCGAGGCCGGAGAAGAACAACAGGTAGACAAAGAACAACAGTGAACAGAGGATCAGCACGCTGGTCATGGCTTCGGCCACCGCGCGAGGATTGATGTGCACAATGCCTGCGGCGACCAGCGTCACCATCACAGCCACAAGGGCGACCGCTGCGAGTACGTACTTGCCGACATGGCGGCGTTTGACGGCGGGCGCATCCCAGCTCGAGGGGCGCTCTCGAGCGGCGTCAGCACGGCGCATGGCAGGTACGGCCCACAGGCGGAACAGGATAAGTGCCACCAGCATGCCGGTTCCGCCAGTGGCGAAGCCCCAGTGCCAGCCGCGTGTTTCCATCAACCAGCCGGTCAACAGTGGCGCCACCAGACTGCCGAGATTGATGCCCATGTAGAAGATCGCGAAACCGCCGTCACGGCGTGCATCGTCTTCATCATAGAGGCTGCCGACCATCACCGAGATACAGGTTTTGAATAGTCCGGTTCCCATGACAATCAGAATCAGGCCGACAAAGAAGGTAACCGGGCCCAATAGAGCGGAACTGGCAATGGACAGGTGACCCAGGGCAATCAGGATGGAGCCATACCACACGGCGCGGCGCTGGCCGAGCCAGTTGTCGGCCAGCCAACCGCCGGGCAGTGCTGCTAGGTATACGGCCCCGCCATAGATACCAACGATGGCGGCAGCAGTCTTTGCGTCGAAGCCCAGGCCACCACTCAGCAGCGGTGCAGCCATGAACAGCACCAGCATGGGTCGAACGCCATAGAAAGAGAAACGTTCCCACATTTCGGTGAAGAATAGGGGGCCGAGGGCTCTTGGATGGCCGAAGAAGCCCTTGTCCGCTCCAGAGGAGGTGGGAGGGATAGAGGATCGCATGCTGATTGACCTTTACAGGAACGGAAGTAGAGACGGCCTATGGCAGAAGCTGTTCACGAATGGCGAATGACATGAAGTGCGCGGGCTTCTGCAAAGAATGACCGGGAAGATCTGACAATAAATCGCCAAATGCCGATAACAGCTGCCGTGGATCAATCAAGTGCCGGGGGATTCCCGTGCAATTCACCTGATGAGGTAGCTGTGTCGGTTCGGTTGGAGCTGCTGTTCGTTGGTGTGGTTGCTCCAGGAAGAAAGCGGTATGTCTGGGCAGGTTGATGTGAATGAGTACAGGTGAAAGGGGCGAATGAATGAGAGAGGGTGAACATGGTCAGAGACAGATCTCGGTGCCAGAATGAAGTACTCAAGGAGGAGTGCCCATGAAGTCCATGACCTGGGAGCGTTTGCTCGATCCCATCCGCCTGCATGATCCACGTGGCGCCACTCGAGACGAAGTGGGGCGCAGTCCTTTCCACAAGGATCATGATCGTATTGTCTTTGCTGGTTCCTTTCGTCGCCTGGGGCGCAAGACTCAGGTACATCCATTGACCGACAACGATCATATCCATACTCGTCTGACGCATTCCCTGGAGGTGGGGTGTGTTGGCCGTTCCCTGGGCATGAGCGTGGGCGAACTGCTGCGCGACCGTTTGCCTGAATGGATCACCCCGGCGGATCTAGGCGTGATCGTTCAGGCGGCTTGCCTGGGGCATGACATCGGCAATCCACCCTTTGGTCATGCCGGTGAATATGCCATTCGTGATTGGTTCAAGAGTGCCGAGAACTCCGGGAGTGGCCTGCTGGATGGGCTCTCGGACCTGGAGCGCCAGGACCTGCTGACCTATGAAGGCAATGCCCAGGGGTTTCGCATCGTCACTCAGGTTGAGTACAACCAGTTCCGTGGTGGCATGCGACTGACGGCTGCCACGTTGGGAACATTGCTGAAGTACCCCTGGACGGTTACTCATGGTGGCCAGGCCGGCAAGTTCGGCTGTTATCAGAGTGAGTTACCGCTGCTGACTCAAGTGGCTGATCACCTTGGCCTGATTGCCCAGGGAGAGCATCGCTGGTGCCGGCACCCACTGGCCTGGCTGGTCGAGGCCGCTGACGATATCTGTTATGCCCTGCTCGATCTCGAGGATGGGGTGGAAATGGACATCCTTGGCTTCGATGAGGTGGCCGAGATTCTGACCCAGATTGCGGGAGGCGAACCTGTCGACTACGCCGACATGAAGCGGGACGGTGTTTCTCAGCGGCGGCGTATTGCAGCCTTGCGCGGAGCTGCCATGGAAAGGGCCGTTACCGATGTCGGTCGTGTATTTGTCGCCCATGAGAGCGAGCTGCTGGCGGGGTCACTGCGTGATGACCTGCTGGAACTGTGTCATCCGGACCTGGACTGGGGGGTCAAGCTGGCCAAGGAGCTGGCACGCAAACGCATCTTCTGTAATACACGCAAGGCCAAGCTGGAGATTGGCGCTTACACCACGCTGGGCATCCTGCTTGAAGCCTTCATTGGTGCGGCCCATGAACTGCATTACACAGGGCGCTCCAGTTTCAAGCACCAACGCGTGTTGGCACTGATAGGAGAAAACACCCCACGCCAGTCCTGGTCACTATATACCAGTTACCGGCGTATGCTGGACTTCATTGGAGGCATGACCGACCACTATGCCGTAGACCTGGCCCAGGAGATGGGAGGACGGCTGAGGGGAGAGTGACTGCCGGACGGACGACTTATATGCTGGGCGCCAGGGCTGGGTTCTGGGCGCTCAAGGTGCGCTGATGCAGTGCATTGATGATGCGATCATGCACATCCTGTTGGATGGAGCCGGTGCGGATGGCATCGATGTGTGCAGCAAGGCCTTCTCCACTGAGGACTTCCAGGTCTGCACTGTGGGCTTCATGACGGATCTTCCAGCCCGGCAATACGAGGATGCCATGTACTGGTACTGGTTGGCCGAGTTCACGGTTCAGCCAGGATGCCACCCAGCGTGTCGCCTGGCGTGCCTTGTGTTGTGGCCTGCGTTCATTCCAGCCCGGAAAGCGCAGGCGCTCATGCTCGACGGTGACGCTGTTGCGAATCGTACCGTCGGGTGTCATGGCCGGTGTGCGGGCCCTGACCTCGATGACGAAGACACCATGGGGTGTGACGGCCACATGGTCGATAAGGAAGGTGTCGGCAGGCACGTCATGGAATACGTAGTAAGGGTGTGCTTCGGGATGAATCAGGTGATCCAGTTCCTGGCCTACTGCCAGCTCACATGCCAGGCCCAGCTTGAGTCGGCGGATGCGTTGATAGTCGCGAATCAGGCGCAGGCTGACAAAGATGGCCAGCACAGTGCACAGTGCGCCGTAGAGTGCCCACTCGACCCAGTTCTGCTGGCGGGAGAACAGCATGCGCCCCATGCCATAGACCAATGGCGCCAAGGTTATTATCGGACCCAGAGAAGCATTGAGAAACAATATGGAGAAAGCCTTGTCGAGACGGTCTCGCAGGCTCTGGCCTGGCTCTCGCAACGGATGAGCATCAAATGGGGAGTGAACCCGGGCATCGTGCAGACTGCGCAGCGCTATCACCACTACCGCTGCGGCAGCAAGCGGGAAAAGGAAGATCAGCGGCAGCAGATAATACACCCAGGTCATGGACTGTCCTTTTCCTTGCAGAAGAATAGCGTCCATTGTAGACAACCGAAGGCCTGCGCAGCTACGGCAAATTCGCTTGCCTGTTCCGTCATGAAGGAGGTTTCCTGGTGAATGAGCCGTCAATGCATGCCGTCAATCCATCCATGACGGGTATGCAGGCGCTGGAAGCCTTCTTTTCCCGACATGCTCGGGTAGCGGTGTTGAGCGGTGCAGGTATCAGCACAGCAAGTGGCATACCTGACTATCGCGATGCGAGTGGTGACTGGAAGCGCTCACCCCCGGTACAGCACCGTACCTTCATGACCAGCCTTGCAGCGCGTCAGCGCTATTGGGCGCGAGCCCTGATCGGCTTTCGAGTGCTCAACGAGGCAACCCCCAACCTGGCGCATCATGCGGTGGCGGAACTGGAGCGACAGGGCAAGGTGGCTGGGGTGATTACCCAGAATGTCGATGGCCTGCATCAACGTGCGGGATCTCGCAGGGTGATCGATCTGCATGGTCGTGCTGGTCTTGTCGTGTGCATGAGCTGCGGGGCGCGCCAGATGCGCCATGCCCTGCATGGAGAACTGGCCAGGCGTAACCCTCGATGGCTGGATGCTGCTCGTGCAGATTTGGCGGCTCCAGATGGCGATGCTGATCTGGAGACGGATTTTTCTTCCTTCGATGTGCCGGACTGTGACTATTGCGGCAATGGTATCTGGAAACCTGATGTGGTGTTTTTCGGCGACAATGTGCCCACTCGAGTCGTGAAAGATGCCTATGCCTTGCTGGAGGACAGCGATGCCCTGCTGGTGGTCGGGTCATCGCTGATGGTCTATTCCGGCTTTCGCTTTGTGCAGGCCAGTGTCAGAGAGCAGCGTCCTGTTGCCTGCCTCAATCTCGGGCGTACCAGAGGGGATGAGCTATTCACGCTGAAAGTCGAGGCTCCAGCGGCCGAAGTGCTGCATGCCCTGGCATGGTCCTAAGGATCCCTAGCCGCCGGCGAGCTTTACCCTAAACCCCTGTTTCTCCAACTCGGCTTTCAGTACCTGGCGGTGATCTCCCTGGATCTCTATCACGCCATCCTTGAGAGCTCCCCCCGTACCGCACCGCTGTTTCAGCTGCTTGGCGAGCGCCTTGAGTTCCTTTTCAGCAAGGGGCACGCCGCTGACCGTCGTCACACCCTTGCCTTTGCGGCCACTGGTTTCCCGACGAATTCGCACGATGCCATCGAGTTCGGCCAAGCGCTGTTCATCCGCCTGTTCAGCGCATCGGCAGGCTTTTCTCGGTTCTCGGCATGTAGGGCAGATATCGCCATGCTCGGTAGAGTAGACCAGCCCACCCAGCTGGTCTCGCAGTGATGCCATGATGTCCTCTCAAGCCAACTGTACAGGAATGGCGTTGCTGGTATGGCTGATCTCGTTGCCTTCCTGCAGATAGACCAGGGACGGCTTGTGATTTTCCAGCTCAGCCTCACTGTAATGGGCGTAGGCACAGATGATGACGCGCTGACCTTCGCTGGCCAGATGTGCTGCGGCACCGTTCACGGAGATGACCTTGGAGCCTTCCTCTGCACGGATGGCATAGGTAGTGAAGCGTTGGCCGTTTTCTACGTTGTAGATCTGGATCTGTTCATTTTCACGAATGCCGGACAGGTCCAGCAGCTCGCCATCGATGGCACATGAGCCTTCGTAGTTGAGCACAGCGTGGGTGACACGGGCCATGTGCAGCTTGGCCTTGAGCATGATGGTATGCATGACGGTTCCTCAATTGCGCGGCAAGGTCAGGGACAAATTATCAATCAGGCGTGTGGAGCCTAGTCGTGCCGCCACCAGCAGGACGGCCTCACGCGTGTTCTCGGTCACGCTGCTGAGGTCTTTGGCGCGCAGTTCCAGATAGTCCGGCTCGAAGCCTTGGCGCCGCAGGTTTTCGATGCCTTGAGAAAGGTTTTCCTCAATACTGGCGCCACTCTCCAGGGCATCGCGGATCTCACCCAGTGTGCGTTGCAGACCAGCAGCGGTATTGCGCTCAGTCTCGCTGAGATATCCGTTGCGTGAAGACATGGCCAGCCCCGAAGGTTCGCGGACAGTGGGTACTCCGATGACCTCGATAGGCAGGTGCAGGTCGCGGACCATGCGTTGGATAACGGCCAACTGCTGATAGTCCTTCTCGCCAAAGCAAGCCACATCCGGTTGAACGATATGGAACAGCATACTGACGACGGTGGAAACGCCATCGAAATGCCCCGGTCGTGATCCGCCACATAACCCTTCGCTGACTTCTGAGACCTTGACCAGGGTCTGGTTGCCCATGCCGTGAGGGTACATGGACTGTGGCGTAGGGGTAAACACGATGTCACAGCCGGCAGCCTGGAGTTTGGCCTTGTCTGCTTCCAGTGTTCGGGGGTAGTTGTCCAGGTCTTCGCTGGGGCCGAACTGCAGCGGGTTGACGAATATGGAAGTGACCACAACATCGCTGGTGGCTCGGGCTTTTTCTACCAACGCCAGGTGGCCCTGGTGGAGGTTGCCCATGGTCGGTACCAGACCGATGCGTTTACCTGAGCGGCGATAGATTGCCAACGCCTCGCGCAGGGTTGTGATGTCGTCGTAAGAACGCATGAAGGTATCTCTGCTTGGAGCCAGGAAGCCAGCTTTAGAAACTCGTTTTCAAAGCTCTTTTTCTCGTTATAAACGCTTTTGTTCGAAATTTTTGAAATTAAAAGCTTTTGAAATTCCAGCTTTTAAAAGCAATGCTCGGAGGCGGGGAAGCGGCGCGCCAGGACATCTTCATGATAATGGCGAAAAGCAGCCTCGATACTTGCATTGCCTTCCAGGAAGTTCTTGGAGAAGCGCGGCATACGGCCATGTGAAATGCCAAGAATGTCATGCATCACCAGGATCTGGCCGTCAGTATCCGGACCTGCGCCAATACCGATGACAGGCACCTCCAGGGCTTCCGTGACAGCACGGCCGAGGCTTGCTGGTACACATTCGAGCAGGATGATGGAGGCCCCGGCTTCAACCAGAAGCTTGGCATCGTCGATGATGCGCTGGGCGGCATCTGTTTCCCGGCCCTGGACCTTGTAACCTCCAAGCTGGTGCACGGACTGCGGAGTCAGGCCAAGATGGGCACAGACAGGGACGCCTCGCCGGGTCAGCTCACGAATGTCATCGGCCATCCAACCCTCACCTTCCACCTTGATGATCTCGGCACCAGCACGCATCAGGTCTGCGGCATTTTCCAGCAGTCTTTCGCGGCTCGGGTTGCCCATGAAGGGGAGGTCGACCATCAGCAGACTATTGCTCTTGCCACGGGCGACGCAGCGAGTGTGGTAGAGGATATCATCCATGGTCACCGGCAATGTGCTGCCATGCCCCTGCAGCACCATCCCCAGGGAGTCTCCGACCAGTAGCACGTCAATGCCGGCCTTGTCGGCAATAGCAGCGAAGGAGGCGTCGTAGGCTGTCAGGCAGCTGAATGCTTCACCCGCGCGCTTGCGCGCTTTCAGTGAACTCAGGGTGACGGAAGTCATGGCGTGTTCTCGTGTTGGCGGTGGGACGAGATGCTGGCAGAACCTGACCTCGCCATCGGAGTCACCGCGGATTGTTACCGATGAGGGTTGGTGTGTCGATAGTGCATATCCGATCCGTGCCAATAACGGGCTATTGTGCGGCCTCAAGCCGATACCGGGCGCAGATCATCATCGGCCAACTCCATGGCCAACTGCTCCGCCAGCGTCGCCAGTTGGCGTCCATCGGGCAGTGTGAAGTCTTCTGGTGCAATCTCTGCCAAGGGCAGGATGACGAAAGCTCGCTTGGTCATTTCCGGGTGTGGCAGCAGCAAGCGGGGGTGCGAGCAGTGCTGGTCGTCGACCATCAGCAGGTCGAGGTCCAGGGTACGAGGGCCCCAATGTTGCTTGCGCACGCGGCGATGGCGTTGTTCCAGAGCCTGTAGCTGGTCAAGCAGTGCCAGTGGCGTCAGACGGGTACGCAGTACGGCTACGGCATTGACAAAATCAGGCTGGTCCTGGGGGCCGACCGGACGGCTGATATAGCGGCGTGAAGCCGCGACCCGCTGTGTCAGGGGAAGTCGATCAAGCTCCTCCAGGGCACATTGGACCTGCTCATGGGGGGAATCAAGGTTACTGCCGATGCCGATCCAGGCCAGTGATTCACTCATGATTCTGATGGCGAGTTGGAAGTATTGGAACGAGGACGGCGCCGGCGGCGGCGCTTGCGCGGACGAGTCGGGCTGCTGGCTGGATCTGTGCCGACACTATGCAACAGGCGCCGTTGTTCGTGTTCATCTGCTTCCTGGAAGGCCGTCCACCAAGCGCCCAGCCCTGGAGGCATTTCCCCTGAGGTCTCTCGTAGCAGCAAAAAGTCATAAGCAGCACGGAAACGCGGGTGCTCTCGTGTCTGGAAGGCACGCTTGCCGCGACGCTGGGGCAAGCGCTGCTGCAAGTCCCAGATATCCCGCATCGGCATGCTGAATCGCTTGGGAATGGACACGTGTTGCAACTCGCGGCTGATAACCTGCTGGGCTGCTGTCTGGAGCGCTGGCACCGGAGGCATTCCGTCGGCTTCGAGCTGTGCCTGACGGATCTGGACCGGCCCCCACATGAAGGCCGCCAACAGGAATGCAGGAGTCACCGGTCGATCATCGCGAATACGTCGATCGGTACTTCCAAGTGCTTGCTCGATCAGTACTTCGGCCCAGTGATGCTCATTGATGCACTCATCGGCTTCCGGGAACAGCATGGCGAACAAGTGGTATTCGCGCAGCAAGCGGAAAGTCTTCAGGCCTTCACCAGAAAGAAACAGCTTGAGTACTTCATCAAACAGGCGCGCAGGGGGGATTTGCAGCAGCAGTGGCGCCATTTCACGAATGGGAGCCTCGGTTTCAGGCGCCATGTGAAAGTCGAGCTTGGCGGCGAAACGCATGGCTCGCAGCATGCGTACGGGGTCTTCGCGATAGCGGGTCGCTGGATCGCCGATCAAGCGCAGAGTGCGTGACTCGATATCAGACAGGCCACCTGCAAAATCGTGGATAGAGAAGTCTGCGATGCTGTAGTAAAGGGCATTGACGGTGAAGTCGCGACGTAGCGCATCCTCTTCGATATTGCCCCACACATTGTCACGCAAGAGGAGGCCTGCATCGGATTGGGAAGCGAGATGTTCGCCGTGATCGTCATTGGGCTTGCCACGGAAGGTTGTTACCTCAATGACTTCGCGGCCGAAACGCACGTGAACGATACGGAAACGGCGGCCAATGATCCGAGAGTTGCGGAACAGCTGCTTGACCTCTTCCGGAGTGGCATCGGTGGCAACGTCGAAATCCTTGGGATTCAGACCCAGCAGGGAATCGCGCAGGCAGCCACCAACCAGAAAGGCCTCAAAGCCGGCATTATGCAGGCGATACAACACCTTGAGGGCCGCTTCGCTGAACTGACGGCGGGACACTGGGTGCTCATCGCGAGGAATGACGCGAGGTGTTGATGGGCCTCCGGCGGCCTCCGAGGCGCCGAACAGGGAGCGCAGGCGCTCTCCTGGACTTTGCAAAAAGCGGGCAAATCCTTTGATCATGCGGCGATTTCGACTCGCGGAACAAGAAAAATGAGAGTTTAGCGGACGCTACCCCCCTTGCAAAGGCAAGGCCAGATTATCGTCGTGCTTGATGGGGTGGCACTGTATGGCTGACCGAGCACTGCATACCCAGCAGATCCTGGTCATTGGGGAGCGTTAGAGAGACAAAACCGAACAGAAGAAGGGGGAGGCCTATGGCCTCCCCCATCAAAGCAGGATGCAGCATCCCTGCTGCTGATTCTTCTTCGTGATGGCGCATCGCCTTGAATACGCACCACAGTCACCAAGGTGAGGTCAGGTTCGCATGCTGTTATCTTTATTTGGCGCTCCTGGGGGCGACCGTCTCGTATTCAAAACAATAATCCAACCACGACGGCATGAAGATCATGCCTCCTCCCGGATTATTGGCATTGTTGCCGGGAGTTGCACTCTGACGACATATTGTTCTTGTTGCATGTCGTTTCTGGTGCGTCGCGTCCTGGTTCCGGTGGGCATGCCGGACTTCGCCTTG
Organism: Halomonas binhaiensis; assembly: GCF_008329985.2. Classification (NCBI taxonomy): domain Bacteria; kingdom Pseudomonadati; phylum Pseudomonadota; class Gammaproteobacteria; order Oceanospirillales; family Halomonadaceae; genus Halomonas; species Halomonas binhaiensis. The sequence continues at coordinate 4,554,380 of NZ_CP038437.2, read as the reverse complement.
TTGTTATTGTTAGGGCGAAAACAGATCGCCTGCTGAACCTTGTTGTTATTGTTGGTCCGCGATGCGAAATGCCCATTCCGCCAGCTTCTCGAGGAAGCGTTGTTATTGTTCGGCGGATCTGATCGGCGTTGGCAGTATTGTTCTTGTTGGCTGCTCTCTTATGACGCTCGATCGCCGGATTCTTGTTCTTACCCAGACTATGCAGATCTCGTGCCTACTTTGATTTTTTTCTTCTTTAACAGCAGCTTACCTATTTATGTTTGGTAGTAGGAAAGCTGCCGAGGCATTAGTGTCATCTCTTGCTACCCAAAATGGCGCACCCGTCAGGGATAATGTTCTCAACCGGTGCACAACAGAGGGAGCTAGCGTGCAGGGCCTACAATGCCTGTATTTGTGATTACAGACACTTGCACCATGGTCGTATGAACCAAAGGAGGGAGGTGCCTACCTCGACAGGATGGGCGATGAGGAGAGGCGCTTATGCCTGAACTTCTCCGGGTGGAATAGCTCCGGGACGAATAGCGCTAGGGGTCCAGTGGGCAAGGGCTTCTGCCAGTTGCTCATCCACAGTGGCATGGGCCAATTCAGGATCAGGATCCTGTCCAAGGGCTTGTAGCGTACGGTGCAGCAAGGCACGAACCTGGTCCGGTTCATGGGGGAGCGGCTGGGCCAGGTTCTGCTTAGAGAGCTTCTGGCCATCATCGCCCATCACCAATGGCAGATGCAGATAACGTGGTGTTGGCAGGCCAAGGGCCTGTTGCAGCTGAATCTGCCATGGGGTGTTATCAAGCAGGTCTGCGCCACGTACTACATCGGTAATGCACTGTTCTGCATCATCCACTACCACGGCGATCTGATAGGCCCAAAGGTTATCCTTTCGCTTGATGACAACATCGCCGAGGAGCTCGGGGTGGAACGTCTGGTGGCCGTAGACCCGGTCATGCCAGCTAACAGGGCGCCGGCAACGATCCGTGCGCAGGCGCCATGCCTTGGGAGCACTCGGGCGACGAACGCCTTCTCGACACCATCCCGGATAGACGGCATGCTGGCGCCATTCCTTGCGGGAGCAACTGCATGGGTAGGCCAGGCCCTGCTCTATCAATGCATCCAGAGCAGTGGTGTAAGCTTCGCCACGGTCATGCTGGTAGCTCACTTCGCCGTCCCAGTGCAGGCCGTAGGTTTCAAGCTGCTGCAGGATGGTCGTATCGGCTCCGGGAGGGCAGCGCGGTGGATCAATGTCTTCAATACGCACGGACCAGCGACCACCACAATGTCGCGCATCCAGGTAACTGGCAACAGCGGCCAGCAGCGAGCCTGCATGCAGGGGGCCCGTCGGGGTTGGAGCAAAACGACCGTGAGGGGGCTCGGGGAGTATCAGAGTTTCAGCCATGAGCGTCGGCTCCGAGACGGTTCCATAGCCATAGCAGCAGGCGCTGCCAAATACGCGAACGGGCACCTTTTGGGTGCCCGTGGTCTAAGCAACAAAGTGGGTTCCTTATCAGCCACCCAACTGCTTCTCTTTCAGCTCGGCCAACGTCTTGCAGTCCACGCACAAGGTGGCGGTGGGGCGAGCTTCAAGACGACGAATACCAATTTCTACGCCACAGGCTTCACAGAAGCCGTAATCGTCCTCATCGATCTTCTCGAGGGTTTCGTTGATCTTCTTCAGCAGCTTGCGCTCACGATCGCGTGTGCGCAGTTCGAGGCTGAAGCCTTCCTCCTGAGTGGCTCGGTCGGCAGGATCGGCGTAGTTGTTCGCCTCTTCCTGGAGGTGTCGAACAGTGCGATCGACCTCCTCCATCAATTCCTGTTTCCAGCCGAGCAGGATCTGTCGGAAGTGCTCAAGCTGCTTCTCGTTCATGTACTCTTCACCCGCCGCCGGTTCATACGGGGTGAATTTCTTGGGCGCTTCCGGCTTTTTCTCTGCTACTGGCATGGGACTGCCTCTTACTTTAGTGTCTGCTGATCAATACCCACGCTAGGCTAAGGTATCTCACGCCAAAGGGAAGCTTGTTTAGCGAATATTTGGACGTAATGCAACACCTAAGAGGGTTAGTTTTGCCATATATCCATCTTTATGTGTTGTTTCGGTAACGACAAAGTATCGCTTTGAGGGCTGTCCCCCTCGACGACTTGCTTATTGCATCCTTAGACTCTCTGTCATGCTGTGGAGTTCGCCGTAGCCTTTTCCGCCGTTCTTTTGTTAGGAGATTTCCAATGTCCTGGAATGCCAGGCTGGAACGGGTGGCCCCGTTTCGTGTGATGCATTTGCTTGAAATGGCACAGAGGCGTGAGGCGGCTGGTCACGATGTCATTCACCTGGAAGTTGGTGAGCCTGACTTTCCTACTCCTCCCCAGGTGATCGAGGCCGGACAGCGTGCGCTGGAAGAAGGACGTACTCGTTATACACCAGCCGCGGGGATCATGCCTCTGCGAGAAGCTATTGCAGAGCACTATCGGGAACATTTCGCCGCTACGGTTTCGCCGGAACGCATCATCATCACGCCAGGTGCCTCTGGTGCTCTGCTGCTGGCGAGCCAATTGTTGATGGGGCCGGGTGATCGAGTGCTGATGGCTGATCCCAATTATCCATGCAACCGTCATTTCATGGCCCTTGCAGGTGCCGAAGTCGATGTAGTGCCTGTGGGACCATCCAGTCGCTGGCAGCTCAATGCCGGGCTTATTGCGGAACATTGGCGTGACACGACGCGCCTGGCCATGCTGGCGTCGCCATCCAACCCTACAGGCCATGTGCTGCCGCGAACCGAGCTTGCCGCAGTAGCCCGGGAGGTCGAGGGGCGAGGTGGGTATCTGCTGGTGGACGAGATCTATCAGGGGCTGAACTATGGAATGGCGCCATTGTCGGTTGCATCACTCAGCGAGCATGCTTTTGTCGTCAACAGCTTTTCCAAGTACTTTGGCATGACCGGGTGGCGCCTGGGCTGGCTGGTAGCGCCGGAAGCAGCGCTGGAGCCGTTGAATCGCCTGGCGCAGAACGTGTTCCTGGCAGCTTCTACTCCCGCCCAATATGCTGCCCTGGCAGCTTTCTCGCCGGAGTGTCGAGCGTTGCTGGAGCAGCGGCGCCAGGAACTGGCAACACGCCGCGATGCCTTGCTGGAGGCGTTGGCAAAGCTGCAGCTGGCACCCTCGTTGCCGCCTCAGGGAGCCTTCTACCTGTGGCTGGATATTTCTGCCTTCAGCAATGACAGCCAGGACTTCTGTCTGCGCCTGCTGGAGGAAGAGAATGTGGCCATTACTCCGGGGACGGACTTTGCTGTGCAGGGTGGGGAGCACCACGTAAGAATCGCCTTCACGACCTCTGTTCCGCGCTTGCAGGAAGCTGTCACCCGACTGGGGCGCTTCTTGAGCCGCCAGGGTAGCTGAGGGAAGAACGCTCATGGATTACCCTGAACTCTACAGCGGTGTGCTGCTCAAGCGTTACAAGCGCTTTCTTGCCGATATCCGGCTGGATGATGGTCGTGAGGTGGTGGCTCATTGTCCCAATACAGGTTCCATGCGTGCGGTAAACGTGCCAGGTAGCCGGGTATGGCTGTCTTCCAGTGAAGATCCCAAGCGTAAACTGAAATGGACGTGGGAATTGATCGAACTGGAGCAGCCCGGGGGCGGCATGGCGCTGGCGTCTGTGCATACTGGGCGAGCCAACCGGATTGTCGAGGAAGCCTTGAGAGGGGCGCAGGTCCCAGATGCGCTGGCGGATTACTCGCGACTCAAGCGAGAAGCCAAGGTGGAAGGCGCGCGACTCGATTTTCGTCTGGATGATGACCGGCTGGGAAGCTGCTTCGTCGAGGTCAAGCAAGTCACTTTGCGGGAGCAGGACGGCCATGGCTATTTCCCCGACGCCGTCAGTGAGCGTGGGCGCAAGCACCTCGAAGCGCTTGCCGCACTTGCAGCCCAAGGGCATCGCGCGGTCCTGCTGTTTCTTGTTGCCCATGAGGCTATTCCCGACGTGGCACCGGCCGCTCACCTGGATCCTGCCTATGCGGAAACCCTGCTGAGGGTCGCGGGGCAGGGTGTCGAGATCATGGCCTTCGGTATCAGAGTCGAGTGTAGTGAGGATAGGCAGCCCAGGGCGATTGTGCTGGGGCAGGCGCTACCGGTCAGACTGACGTGACAGGTGATCAGTCGCCCAGGGGCTGGCAATAGGGCAAGGCCGAGAGCACCTTGTCTAGCGCTTCTTGGCCTTGGGTTCCGTCAGCGATGCGCTGCCACCATTGGCGGTGGATGGCGCGAACCTTGAGAGTGACGTTGGGTATGCCGAGGACTTGAGCCATGGCCAGGCGGTGCAATCCCTTGTTGATCTTGATCAACTCGCCCTGGCGATTCACGGCGACACCCAGCGGGTCCTTGCCCAAGGTATTGTCGAAACCAAAGCAGATGATGGACTCCATGTACAGCAGATAGCGCCGTAGATAGGCCAGGATGCGTTCCGGGCGGTCGAGCATGATACCGTCGGAGTGAGAAGCAATGGGGTTCCCGCGTGCCAGGCGTCCGGCCAGGTAGTGATAACTGCGACTGTGATTGGGGTGGCGGCGGTGGTGCCAGATGTCGGCTATGAAATGAGTGCGCCGGCTGGAAAGGGCATGGCTCAGTGGCACATCCCAGTCGCCTTCCCACAGCAGGCGACTGCCTACCCGGTGGCGTATCTTGCGATCGGGAAACGAGAGAGGGTAGTTGACCTGGCGCAGTAGCTCTCTGGGAGCTACCTTAACGTCCAACTGCCGACTGTAGCGTTCTTCGATGGCATGCCTTGGCAGCCCCCGTTTCTCGATCCAGGTATTGCCGGGAGCTTGATGAAGCCACAGGCTCAAGAGCCCTTGTTCCAGCGGTTTTCCTATATAGCCATCCAGAACCCCCATGGTGCGGTTGGCTATGCGCGACAGGCGCATACGTGGCGCCAGGATGGGATCGAAGAGGCGCGGGTCTGCCGGCTCGCCGTTGGGGGTGAGTGGCATGTCACGTGTGCTTCTGAGCAGTTCCAGAGCAGTAGTCAGGCGTGTTCTCAGATGTTCGCTGATAACCGCTGGTGGGAGCTGCTCGGCCATGGCACACAGGTGCTCAGCCGATAGCGCTTCGCTCATGTGCACCGGCGGAGGCAGTTCGACTCTGTCGATATCAATACGCAGTGTCGATGCATCGTCTTCGGGCTGCGTATGAGGGGCACTCAGTTGGCTGTTGAGGCGGGAGCCGAAGATGTGCATCAACCAGTGCTGAGGACCATGTTTGGCAGCATTGAAACGCCATATGTTATGCCAGGCGAGCTCCAGAGTATCGTGGACGACGTCCGCGATCTCGTCATGGTGATCGAGAAACTGTTCTGCAATGGCTACCAGACAGGGAACGCTCTGGCGGGCCAGGGACTCAAGACCTTCCGTTGAGCCCTGGGCACAGGCGTTCAGTGCATCGCCCAATCGAGAGCAGACGACGGCTGAAGATAGTGGTTGGGCCTGATTATTGGCCACTGGCAGCATTTCGCCTTGAAACTCGGAAGATAGCGATTTCTCCGAAAAGGTTTGGCCACAAGCGAGACATCAGTCTTCCTTCATGGTCCTTGATACCCACCGCACGATCAATGATGGCAAGCTCCTTGTCACGACACAGTGCCTCGAAGTCATTGAAGGTCGACAGGTGAATGTTGGGAGTGTCGTACCAGGCATGAGGCAGTGTCTTGGATACTGGCATATAACCACGCAACCCCAGGTGCACACGGTGACGCCAGTAGGCGAAATTGGGGAAGGTGATGATGCATTCCCTGGCAACGCGCAGCATTTCATCGAGCATCAGGTCAGGGCGCCGAAGCGCCTGCAGCGCCTGGGTCATGATCACGAGGTCGCAGGAATTGTCATCGAAGTTGGCCAGGCCATCATCAAGGTTCTGCTCGATGACATTCACACCTTTGGCAATGCAGGAGGTGATGCCATCGGGGTCTATCTCGAGGCCATAGCCACTGACGCCTTTATCCTGTGCCAGGGCATGCAGCAAGGTACCATCGCCACAGCCAAGGTCAAGCACCCGTGAGCCCTGCGGAACCCAATCATGGATCACACTTAGATCAGAACGCATGAGCGGCCTCCTGTGCCTGCGCAGGCTTCAGCCCAAGTTGCTTGGCAATGCGGTTCATGAAGCCGGAGAACACGTCTTGATAACGTGGCTCTGGCATCAAGAAGGCATCGTGGCCATGGGGCGAGTCGATATTGGCGTAGCTGACGGACTTGCCTGAACGGATGAGTGCGTTGACCAGTTCCTTGGACCGTGACGGAGGGAAACGCCAGTCAGTGCTGAAGCTGACGACCAGAAACGGACATTGGGCAGGTGCGACGGCTTTGGCCAGATCTCCTTGATGAGCTGCAGCGGGGTCGAAGTAGTCCAGCGCTTTTGTCATCAGCAGGTATGTGTTTGCATCGAACGAGGTGGAGAAGGCATCACCTTGGTAACGCAGATAGGACTCTACCTCGAAGTCTACGTCGAAGCCGAAATTGAGATCGTCAAAGCGCAGCTCGCGTCCAAATTTTGTTCCCATGGCGTCTTCGGACAGATAGGTGATGTGCCCGACCATGCGAGCCAGCTTGAGTCCATGTCTGGGCAAGGTGTCATGCTCGGCATACCAGCCGTCATGGAAGTCGCGGTCCGAGCGAATGGCCTGGCGGGCGACTTCGTTGAAGGCAATGTTCTGTGCTGACAGCTTAGGCGTGGCAGCGATGACAACGGCATTGGCCAGGCGTTCCGGGTAGGAAAGCGTCCATTGTAGTACCTGCATACCCCCCAGGCTGCCACCGACAATGGCCGCAAAACGTTCGATGCCAAGATGGTCAGCCAGGCGGACCTGGCTATTGACCCAGTCGCTGACCGTGACCATGGGGAAATCAGGCCCCCACAAGCGCCCCGTTTCAGGGTTGGTGCTGGAGGGGCCCGTGGAGCCGTGGCAGCCCCCGAGATTGTTCAGCGATACGACGAAGAAACGGTTGGTATCGATGGACTTGCCTGGGCCTATATGGGTATTCCACCAGCCGGGCTTGCGGTCGGTTTCACTGTGATAACCGGCCGCATGATGGTGGCCGGAGAGGGCATGACAGATCAAGACGGCATTGCTGCGCTCGGCATTGAGCGTACCGTAGGTCTCATAGACTAGGTCATAGGACGGCAGCGTCTTGCCGCATACCAGAAGCAGAGGGTCGTCAAAGTGCGCCGTCTGCGGCGTCACCAGTCCGACCGAATCGCGAGGTAGCTCGGGCATCAGTCGTTTCGTGTCCAGTAGAGATTCAATTGAAATTATAAGAGGCAAGGGAGGCAGGGCTTAGAGCCCTACCAGCAAGCCAGGGAGGCCAGCAGCACGTACCAGCTGTCCTACCACAATACCATCGATCAAATTAATGCCGATAAACACCACAATAGGTGATAGGTCGAGCATGCCCAGAGGCGGAATCACTTTCCTCACGGGGGCCATGATCGGCTCGACTAGCTGCATCACCAGTACCGCTGCAGGATGGCTGGCACGAGGGGCGACCCAGCTCAGGATGATCATCACGATCAAGGCAAAGAAATAGATTTTTAGGATGGTGCCAAGCACGGCCGCAACACCAGCAAGCGCAAGGCCGTCCAGGCGAGGCATTCCGGCACCGGCTATTTTGAGCAGGATGACAATGCTGATCACCTTGACCAGAAAGCCAGCAACAAGAGTGGCCAGGTCGAAGCGTTTCATCACTGGACCCAGAACTCCCTGGAAGGGGCGCACCACAGGTTGTGTGATCTTGACCAGTGATTGGCTGAGCGGATTGTAATAATCCGCCTGCGAGGCCTGCAGCAGGAAGCGCAGCATCAGCAGAAGCAGATAGATGTTGATGAGGGTGTTGATCAGCGAGATACCGGCGCTTCCCAGTTGACTGCCCATATGGGCTCCTCCGTCATGTAATGTGTAAGGTACTGGCTCTGTTGCTATGCAAAATCGGCATTGCCATAGCCTGCTCAAGAGAGCGCTATTTGGCCAGTTCCCTGGCCATTTCCTGAGCGCGCTTTGCACAGGCTTGCATGGCACCGTCCAGCGCTTCGCGCAGACCTGCGTGCTCCAGATGATCAATTGCGCGCTCTGTCGTACCACCTGGCGACATGACATTACGCTTGAGCTCAGCCGGGCTCTTGTCGCTGTTCATTGCCATGGATGCTGCCCCGAAGGCCGTCTGCATGGCCAGGCGACGTGCGCTTGCTGCGGGTAATCCGAGCCTGGTGGCAGCTTCTTCCATCGCCTCGAACATCAGGAAGAAATAGGCCGGTGCGCTGCCAGATACAGCGGTTACTGCATCGAGCAGGTGTTCCTCATCGACCCATTCGACGATGCCGACACTTTGTATCAGATCCGTTGCCAGGGCGCGCTGCTCGGCATTGGTGAGGGTGTTGGCATACAACCCGGCAGCACCTGCACCGACGAGTGACGGAGTGTTGGGCATGCAGCGGATGATAGCCAGTTCCCCTCCCAGCCAGCTTTCCAGCGTGTCTGACGTCAGGCCTGCTGCTATCGAAATGATCAACGGCTTGCGTGCCTGGATCGCGTCGCGCAAGTCTGCACATACGGTGTGCATGATCTGTGGTTTGACTGACATTACTACAACATCGGCTTCTGCCACAGCGGCTTGATTATCAGTAGTGGTGTTGATGCCGAGCTGCTTGGTCAGAGGCTCCAGAGTCGCCTTGCTTGTCGCGGTTGCGGTGATGGCGGAAGCGGGATAACCGCTTTGTACCATGCCGCCGAAGATCGCGCTGGCCATGTTGCCGGCGCCGATGAAGGTCACATTGCTGGCCATGCAAGGCTCCTGTGATTATGTGCAGCCATTGTTTTCAGCTGATTCCAGTTGATAGCGTGTTCTGTGGGTTAATCCCGTGCACCGAAGATAGCTGTGCCCAGACGCACCATGGTGGCTCCCTCGAAAACAGCGGCTTCCATGTCTGCGCTCATGCCCATCGACAAGGTATCCAATGGCGCATCAGGGAGGAGCTCGCGTAGATGTACGAAGGTCTGACGCAGATGGGCAAAGGGTTCACGCTGTTGTCGAGGGTTATCGGCTGGCGCTGGAATTGCCATCAGGCCGCGCAGCCTTAGGTGTGGCAATGCCGCGACCTGTCGGGCCAGTTCATCCAACTTGTCCAGTGATACGCCTGACTTGGACGCTTCGCTGCTGATATTTACCTGCAGACAGATATTGAGCGGCCCCATTTCCTCCGGACGTTGCTCAGATAGCCGTCTCGCAATTTTTTCACGGTCGACACTGTGGACCCAGTCAAAGTGGCTGGCAACTTCACGGGTCTTGTTCGACTGAAGAGGTCCGATGAAGTGCCAGACGATGTCGTCGAGGTCACCCAAGCGGTGTTGCTTGTCGATGGCTTCCTGAACGTAGTTCTCACCAAAGTTGCGTTGGCCGTGTTCATAGGCCTCACGCAGCATGTCGGCTGGTTTGGTCTTGCTGACGGCTAGCAGAAGTGCATCGTCAACGTTGCGTCCAGCATCTTGCAAGGCCTGGGACAGACGTTGTCGGGCCGAGGACAAGGATTCAGCAATTGTTGCAGTCATGGATGCGGTGTCTCACTACCATGGTGGTTGCCGCGCAACCTATAGAAAAGTGGGCGCAACACTGATGGAAAACAAGTGGATATTACCCAACTGCCCTAGTGCTCGGCAAAGCCGGGAACGAAAGCGGCAAGTATGTTCTAACGCGCATAAATACCACCCAAAACCCTGGGCCCTGCTGCACCTGTGACGGAAGGCAGGTTGCCGGGTTGCTCAAGCAGGCGCTGGCGGGCCAGCCAGGCAAAGCAGGCGGCTTCCAGCCAATCTGCTGGCCAGCCCAGTACATCTGCGTCAAGCAAGGTAGTGTTGGGCAGACGGGCCATCAAGCGACGCAGCAGGTCGCTGTTTCGAGCACCTCCACCACAAGGCACCAGTTCCATGGTGGAAGGTGCATCAAGGCGCTCACGTGCCATTTCCACGCCTTCTGCGATGCTAGCGGCGGTAAGCTCGGCCAATGTAGCCTGGACATCTTCCGGAGGCTCGTTGCCTTGCAAGTGCTGTTCGACCCAGCCGAGGTGGAACAGCTCTCGTCCGGTGCTGCGCGGTGGTGGCAAGCGGAAGAAAGGATCGTTGAGCATGTGCATCAGCAGGGTGTCATTGACCTGGCCGCTGGATGCCCAGCGACCGTCGGCGTCAAAGGCACCGCCATTGTGGCGCTCATGCCAGGCATCCAGGAGAGCATTGGCCGGACCAGTATCGAATCCCAGTGGTGCACGCTGATTGCCGAGAGGGGGAAGCAGGGTCAGATTGGCGAAGCCTCCCAGGTTGAGTACCAGGCGCCAGTGATGCGGGTGGCGAAACACGGCTTCATGGAAAATCGGCGCCAAGGGAGCGGCCTGGCCACCTGCTGCCAGGTCGCGGCGGCGGAAGTCGGCGACGACAGCGCAGCCAGTGAGTTCCGCCAGGCGGCTGGGATTATCCAGCTGCAAGGTATAAGAGGGGCCCCCAGCATGACCGTATGGGGCATGCTCGATGGTCTGGCCGTGGCTGCCGATGGCAGTGATGTCGTCAGCACTCAGATGCTGTTGCTCGAGCAGTGCCATGACGGCCTTGGCTTGGCATTGGCAAAAGCCTTCTTCCGCCAAGGCGATATCAGCGAAGGCGACTGCGTCCTGGTGGCACAGGCGCCATAGAATGCTGCGTAACTCCTCTGGCATTGCTTCCCCGTAGGAGGCTTCCAGATGCGGAGTTCCCTGTTCATCGAAGCTGACCAGAGCAGCATCGATACCGTCCAGGCTGGTTCCGGACATTAGACCAATGAAGCGTTGCATGGGGCTCGTGTCTCAACTGGAAGGAAAAGTTCATGGTAACATCCCCGCCATTCTTTATATGCCCAGGTCCGCCAAGCTTCTTGCGCGACATGAATGCTGCACGATGCAGGTGCTGCATGGAGCTATCGAGCAGGCCAAACCCATTCAGGAGTGGACACCAATGACCGATGTGGCTGATGCCCTTGCGCTGATCAAGCGCGGCACCCATGAGATCCTTCTGGAAGATGAGCTGGAGAAGAAGCTGGCTTCCGGGCGCAAGCTGCGTATCAAGGCGGGCTTCGATCCGACCGCTCCTGACCTGCACCTGGGGCATAGTGTCTTGTTGACCAAGATGCGTCAGTTTCAGGATCTTGGGCACACAGTTATCTTCCTGATTGGTGATTTCACTGGACGAATTGGTGATCCGACCGGCAAGAACATCACTCGCAAACCCTTGACGGAAGAAGAGGTCAAGGCCAACGCCCAGACCTATAAGGAACAAGTGTTCAAGATCCTTGATCCAGACAAGACCGAAGTTCGCTTCAATGCCGAGTGGTTTTCCAAGCTGAGCGCAGCAGACATGATCGAGCTGGCAGCCCAGAGCACCGTGGCGAGAATGCTCGAGCGTGACGACTTCGAGAAGCGTTACAAGGGTGGGCAATCCATTTCGATTCACGAGTTCCTCTATCCGCTGGTGCAAGGATATGACTCTGTCGCGCTGGAAGCGGATGTGGAACTTGGCGGGACAGACCAGAAGTTCAATTTGCTGATGGGCCGCGAAGTACAGAAGCATTTTGACCAGGAACCGCAGGTCGTCATCACCATGCCGCTTCTGGAAGGCCTCGATGGCGTACAGAAGATGTCCAAGTCACTGGGTAACTATGTGGGTGTGGATGAAGCCCCTGGTGCAATGTTCAACAAACTGGTGTCGATGCCTGATTCCCTGATCTGGCGTTACTTTGAGCTGCTGTCCCTCAAGGACAATGCAGAAATCGCTGAACTCAAGGAGCGCATCGAGCGTGGTGACAACCCCCGTGATATCAAGATGGAGCTGGCACGGGAACTGATAGGCCGCTATCACGGTGAAGAAGCTGCGGCCAATGCGCATCGCAGTGCAGGGAACCAGCTGGCAGAAGGCGAATTGCCGGATGACTTGCCTGAAGTGGAGATTGATTTCGAAGGCGCAGCGCAGGCACCTATTGCCGCTGTGCTCAATCGTTCCGGCTTGGCCAGCAATAGTGCCCAGGCCAAGGACATGCTGGGTAATGGCCGGGTTAAGGTCGATGGGGATGTGGTGCCTAGGGATCATATGCTGGCTGTTGGCCAAAGCTACGTGATTCAGGCTGGTAAAAAGCGCTATGCACGAGTGGTAGTAAAGTAAAAGTACAGCGTGTGATTGAGACCATCCATGGATGGTCTCAATGCCTTCGACTTTGGTGGTTATCTTTTTGCAAAAAACGCTTGCAGGGACCCAGTGAAATCCGTAAAGTACGCATCCGCTGCCGGGGACGAGACAACGTCACCAGCGGTAAGAGGTGGTAAAAGCGGTTGATTTGAAAAGACTTTTTAAGTGCTCGGTAAAATCTTTTGCTTGACGGACAGGCTGAAATCAGTAGAATGTCCGCCACTTCGAAACGAGTCGCTGATGAGGCGCTCGTTCAGACTTTCTGTCTCACTGCTTCGATGAAGCAGAGCCTTGAAAAATAGGCACTTGACGAAAGCTTCTGAGTCTGTAGAATACGCCTTCCTCGCAGGGCGATCCGCGAAGCGGATCAAGTCGCAAGACAGCGAGATGCTCTTTAACAATTGATCAGGTAATTCATGTGGGCGCTTGCCGATATGTTGGTGACAAGTCACTGAATATCAAGGCAAGCGACTCGTCAAACGAGACGTTTGAACCTTGAGCCAAGTTTGGTCCACTTAATGGACTATCAAGCTTTTAACTGAAGAGTTTGATCATGGCTCAGATTGAACGCTGGCGGCAGGCCTAACACATGCAAGTCGAGCGGAAACGATGGAAGCTTGCTTCCAGGCGTCGAGCGGCGGACGGGTGAGTAATGCATAGGAATCTGCCCGATAGTGGGGGATAACCTGGGGAAACCCAGGCTAATACCGCATACGCCCTACGGGGGAAAGCAGGGGATCTTCGGACCTTGCGCTATCGGATGAGCCTATGTCGGATTAGCTAGTTGGTGGGGTAAAGGCCCACCAAGGCGACGATCCGTAGCTGGTCTGAGAGGATGATCAGCCACATCGGGACTGAGACACGGCCCGAACTCCTACGGAGGCAGCAGTGGGAATATTGGACAATGGGCGAAAGCCTGATCCAGCCATGCCGCGTGTGTGAAGAAGGCCTTCGGGTTGTAAAGCACTTTCAGTGAGGAAGAAGGCCTTCGGGTTAATACCCTGGAGGAAGGACATCACTCACAGAAGAAGCACCGGCTAACTCCGTGCCAGCAGCCGCGGTAATACGGAGGTGCGAGCGTTAATCGGAATTACTGGGCGTAAAGCGCGCGTAGGTGGCTTGATAAGCCGGTTGTGAAAGCCCAGGCTCAACCTGGGAACGGCATCCGGAACTGTCAGGCTAGAGTGCAGGAGAGGAAGGTAGAATTCCCGGTGTAGCGGTGAAATGCGTAGAGATCGGGAGGAATACCAGTGGCGAAGGCGGCCTTCTGGACTGACACTGACACTGAGGTGCGAAAGCGTGGGTAGCAAACAGGATTAGATACCCTGGTAGTCCACGCCGTAAACGATGTCGACTAGCCGTTGGGCTCCTTGAGAGCTTTGTGGCGCAGTTAACGCGATAAGTCGACCGCCTGGGGAGTACGGCCGCAAGGTTAAAACTCAAATGAATTGACGGGGGCCCGCACAAGCGGTGGAGCATGTGGTTTAATTCGATGCAACGCGAAGAACCTTACCTACCCTTGACATCGAGAGAACTTTCCAGAGATGGATTGGTGCCTTCAGGGAACTCTCAGACAGGTGCTGCATGGCTGTCGTCAGCTCGTGTTGTGAAATGTTGGGTTAAGTCCCGTAACGAGCGCAACCCTTGTCCCTATTTGCCAGCGATTCGGTCAGGGAACTCTAGGGAGACTGCCGGTGACAAACCGGAGGAAGGTGGGGACGACGTCAAGTCATCATGGCCCTTACGGGTAGGGCTACACACGTGCTACAATGGCCGGTACAAAGGGTTGCGAAGCCGCGAGGTGGAGCTAATCCCGAAAAGCCGGTCTCAGTCCGGATCGGAGTCTGCAACTCGACTCCGTGAAGTCGGAATCGCTAGTAATCGTGAATCAGAATGTCACGGTGAATACGTTCCCGGGCCTTGTACACACCGCCCGTCACACCATGGGAGTGGACTGCACCAGAAGTGGTTAGCTTAACCTTCGGGGGAGCGATCACCACGGTGTGGTTCATGACTGGGGTGAAGTCGTAACAAGGTAGCCGTAGGGGAACCTGCGGCTGGATCACCTCCTTAATCGACAAGTCACTGACTGTCGGTAAGTGCTCACATGAATTACCTGATCGATCGAGCGTTAAGTCGTGCATGTTGCCACTGAAATGGCAATGTTCACCGCTTAGGGCTCTGGCTCTAATGCTCTTTAACAATGTATATCATGCTGACAAAGTCTCTTTCTCTTCCCGGAGAAAGAGCAACGATACGTTTCAAGCGTATCCGGCAATTGTCGTGATCGTCATCGATTGACAGACCCTTTGGGGTTATATGGTCAAGCGATGAAGCGCATACGGTGGATGCCTTGGCAGTCAGAGGCGATGAAAGACGTGGCAGCCTGCGATAAGGTTCGGCGAGGTGGCAAACAACCTGTGACCCGGACATTTCTGAATGGGGAAACCCACCCAGCATAAGCTGGGTATCTTGTACTGAATACATAGGTACAAGAGGCGAACCGGGGGAACTGAAACATCTAAGTACCCCGAGGAAAAGAAATCAACCGAGATTCCCCTAGTAGCGGCGAGCGAACGGGGACCAGCCCTTAAGCAACACAACTGGTAGGCGAACAGACTGGGAAGTCTGGCCATAGTGGGTGATAGTCCCGTAGCCGAAACCTGAGTGTTGTGAAATCGAGTAGGTCGAGGCACGTGAAACCTTGACTGAAGACGGGGGGACCATCCTCCAAGGCTAAATACTCCTGACTGACCGATAGTGAACCAGTACCGTGAGGGAAAGGCGAAAAGAACCCCGGAGAGGGAGTGAAATAGATCCTGAAACCGTATGCGTACAAGCAGTGGGAGCAGACTCGTTCTGTGACCGCGTACCTTTTGTATAATGGGTCAGCGACTTATTTTCAGTGGCGAGCTTAACCGTATAGGGGAGGCGTAGGGAAACCGAGTCTTAACTGGGCGACCAGTCGCTGGAAATAGACCCGAAACCGGGCGATCTATCCATGAGCAGGTTGAAGGTTGAGTAACATCAACTGGAGGACCGAACCAGGATCTGTTGAAAAAGATTTGGATGACTTGTGGATCGGAGTGAAAGGCTAATCAAGCCCGGAGATAGCTGGTTCTCCTCGAAAGCTATTTAGGTAGCGCCTCACGTATCACCGCCGGGGGTAGAGCACTGTTTCGGCTAGGGGGTCATCCCGACTTACCAACCCGAGGCAAACCCGAATACCGGTGAGTGCAAGCGTGGGAGACACACGGCGGGTGCTAACGTCCGTCGTGAAAAGGGAAACAACCCAGACCGTCAGCTAAGGTCCCGAAATCCTGGTTAAGTGGGAAACGATGTGGGAAGGCTTAGACAGCTAGGAGGTTGGCTTAGAAGCAGCCATCCTTTAAAGAAAGCGTAATAGCTCACTAGTCGAGTCGGCCTGCGCGGAAGATGTAACGGGCTAAACCAGGTACCGAAGCTACGGGTTCGTCGAATGACGAGCGGTAGAGGAGCGTCGTGTAAGCCGATGAAGGTGGATTGAGAAGTCTGCTGGAGGTATCACGAGTGCGAATGCTGACATGAGTAACGACAAGGGGTGAAAACTCCCCGCCGGAAGACCAAGGGTTTCTGTTCGACGCTAATCGGAGCAGAGTGAGTCGGCCCCTAAGGCGAGGCCGAAAGGCGTAGTCGATGGGAAACGGGTTAATATTCCCGTACCTCACTGTATTGCGATGGGGGGACGGAGAAGGCTAGGTGAGCCAGGCGTTGGTTGTCCTGGTGAAAGTCAGTAGGCTGGGGATTTTGGCAAATCCGGATCCCTAAGGCCGAGAGACGAGACGAACTGACTACGGTCAGGAAGTCATCGATGCCACGCTTCCAGGAAAAGCCTCTAAGCTTCAGATACAGTGGGACCGTACCCCAAACCGACACAGGTGGTCAGGTAGAGAATACCAAGGCGCTTGAGAGAACTCGGGTGAAGGAACTAGGCAAAATGGTGCCGTAACTTCGGGAGAAGGCACGCCGCATCAGGGTGACAGGACTTGCTCCTCGAGCCCGAAGCGGTCGAAGATACCAGGTGGCTGCAACTGTTTATTAAAACACAGCACTCTGCAAACTCGTAAGAGGACGTATAGGGTGTGACGCCTGCCCGGTGCCGGAAGGTTAAATGATGGTGTTAGCTCACGCGAAGCTCCTGATTGAAGCCCCGGTAAACGGCGGCCGTAACTATAACGGTCCTAAGGTAGCGAAATTCCTTGTCGGGTAAGTTCCGACCTGCACGAATGGCGTAATGATGGCCACGCTGTCTCCACCCGAGACTCAGTGAAATTGAAATCGCAGTGAAGATGCTGTGTACCCGCGGCTAGACGGAAAGACCCCGTGAACCTTTACTACAGCTTCACACTGGACGCTGATGTTGCTTGTGTAGGATAGCTGGGAGGCTTTGAAACCCGGTCGCCAGATCGAGTGGAGCCAACCTTGAAATACCAGCCTGGCATCATTGGCGTTCTAACTCAGGACCGTTATCCGGTTCGAGGACCGTGTGTGGTGGGTAGTTTGACTGGGGCGGTCTCCTCCCAAAGAGTAACGGAGGAGCACGAAGGTACCCTCAGCACGGTTGGAAATCGTGCATTGAGTGCAAGAGCATAAGGGTGCTTAACTGCGAGACAGACACGTCGAGCAGGTACGAAAGTAGGTTCTAGTGATCCGGTGGTTCTGTATGGAAGGGCCATCGCTCAACGGATAAAAGGTACTCCGGGGATAACAGGCTGATACCGCCCAAGAGTTCACATCGACGGCGGTGTTTGGCACCTCGATGTCGGCTCATCACATCCTGGGGCTGAAGTCGGTCCCAAGGGTATGGCTGTTCGCCATTTAAAGTGGTACGCGAGCTGGGTTTAGAACGTCGTGAGACAGTTCGGTCCCTATCTGCCGTGGGCGTTGGAGATTTGAAGTGCTGCTCCTAGTACGAGAGGACCGGAGTGGACGTACCTCTGGTGTTCCGGTTGTCACGCCAGTGGCATCGCCGGGTAGCTATGTACGGACGGGATAACCGCTGAAAGCATCTAAGCGGGAAGCCCCCTTCAAGATGAGATCTCCCTGAGGCCTTGAGCCTCCTAAAGGACCCAGCAAGACCAGCTGGTTGATAGGCCGGGTGTGGAAGCGCTGTGAGGCGTTGAGCTAACCGGTACTAATGGTCCGTGAGGCTTGACCATATAACACCCAAGGGGTTTTTGGTCGATGACATCACGACGAACAATTGACGGATACGTTGGAACGTGTCGGTCAGCATGATATGCATTGCCTTTTTCGCCTGACGACCATAGCGAGTGGGAACCACCTGATCCCTTGCCGAACTCAGCAGTGAAACCGCTCAGCGCCGATGGTAGTGTGGGGTCTCCCCATGTGAGAGTAGGTCATCGTCAGGCATTTATTCGAGAAGCCCCGATCATCGGAAGATGGTCGGGGTTTTTCACATTCTGAGGCAGGCGACGAGCGACGAGCACGCTGCGCTCGGGCAGCGAGCCGTGCTGTGGCACCAGGCCGCTCAAGCCCGCAATATTCAGAGCAACCCCGGTCATCAGCGATGGCTGGGGTTGTTGCGTTTACGGCCTTCAGTGGTGTCACCATGCTGCTCGTAGCTCGTAGCTCGTAGCTCGTAGCTCGTAGCTCGTAGCTCGTAGCTCGTAGCTCGTAGCTCGTAGCTCGCATCTTCCCCCTGCTTTCGATAGGCGCTAAGGGACGTTCGTTCAGCCACGCGACGATGCCGTGAGTCCCGACTGGTCTCACCCCCATGTGAGAGTCGCGGATGGCCGCCCCGATCATCGTCAGGCATTTATTCGAGAATGCCTCGGGCTCAATGAGTTCGGGGCGTTTGCATATCTGGCGATAGCGATGGCCTGTACGCCGAGAACGTACAGAAGCCGCCTTCAGGCGGACGCGGAGGGTGAGTCTCAGGCGTGAAATGAAAAGTAGGGCGCCTCTCTCACTGGGCTCAAGGACACCAGTGATCATGAGTCATCAGACACCCCTTCAGAAAGACACTGATCGTTAAAATAGGGCCGAGGTGGGCCGTGCATTCTTGACGAGACCATGAAGCCCTAGTACTTGGTAAGGCTCAGCTCAACTCAACATCATAAGGGAAGCTTGATCTGGCTTGCTTAGATAGAAGAATGTCACTTCCCTTCCCACTACCTCTGAATCTTCTTGAAAATTGAGAGTATAGGGTACATAAGCAACGGTGTTGTTATCATTTCAGCCCTGAAGCTGCTGGTAGAGCATGCCCCGTTGCTGCTAGTGCCGCACGGTATGCCGTCAGACCATTTAGAAATGCGGGAAACCCTGCATATACTGACATCTGAATAACCACTTCCAACAAGTCTTGGGGAGTGACGCCTACATTCAGCGCTCCCTTCATGTGTAATTCTAGTTGATCATGTGCATTTCCTAGGCTCACCAGGGATGCTACTGTCAGCATTTCTCTTATCTTGATATCTAGCCCCTTTCGACCAACAACAGCACCAAATACAAAGTCCGTAATGATACTTGGAAGGTCTTCATCCAGCTCTTTCAATGAATTAGTCAGTTTGTCAGCCAATCCTGGCTCAAGCTGATTCATGATGTTGCGACCGCGCAGTGTGAGATTATTATTCTGTGGCATATTTTACTCCGTGGGTGTTTTTTGAGTAATAAATGTTATTTATATGCTATTTGGCTATCCTGATTATACTTATAACCTCAATTATTTCTCACAAGTCCTACATCAAGAGGCAGTCATGAAGACTGCCTCTTGATGATGTCATGAACACAAGAGTGTTGGTTTATTAACAGCCGCTACCGCAGTCGGAGCTATCTGGTTTTGGACCATCGTCAAGAAGGTCAAATGTGAG
Organism: Halomonas binhaiensis; assembly: GCF_008329985.2. Lineage (NCBI taxonomy): Bacteria > Pseudomonadati > Pseudomonadota > Gammaproteobacteria > Oceanospirillales > Halomonadaceae > Halomonas > Halomonas binhaiensis. Next base: position 4,535,279 of record NZ_CP038437.2, on the reverse strand, counting down.
AACTTTCAATGGGTTCTTGTCGGAAGTGTTCTTTACCCAATGTTCGACATCATTGTACTCTGAGAAGCAGTCACCTGCTTTCCAGTTAACAGGATCCTTCGATTGGTTAGTATGTTCTACCCCTGTACCTTCGAGTACGTAGAGGATGGCAGGGCGATTCTCATGTGAATGAATGGCGATGGTTCCACCGGGGCGACATTCGAGAAGTCGGCAACGCATACGTCTTTCCAGAAGAGGCTTTCCATAATCAGGAACGACGATATCTGGAATATCGATAGAGGCTAGCTCTGTTGATATTTCTTCATCATTGAGCTGAACAGGGGCTTTGGGGAATTGTACTTCTTTCATCTTGCTCTCCTATGAATTGTCCTTGTCTTGTACAAGGCATAAATTAGCTCAGGCACGGGCAAATACCTGAACCTCAACCACCCAATCAGGACTTGCTAAGCGAACAACTTGTATGGCTGCTCGTGACGGTACCTGGCCTTGTTCACTGGCAACCCATTTGTCCCAGACCTGGTTGAATGCCTCATAATCATCCATGTCTGTTAGAAAAATGTTTGCGTAAATGACATTGCTCTTATCGGTTCCAGCCCTTTCTAGCAAGTCATCAATATTTTTCAGAAGGCTTTCTGCTTGCTCGGTGACCGTCTTCCCAGAAGACACTTGCCCAGAAAGAACTAGAAGGTTACCGCTTTGCGATGCCTGGCTCATACGAGCACTCTGCTCAAATCTTTTGATTTTCATTGTGTCTCCTGGTTATGCGATTGATATTATTGTTTTATTTTATATGTTAGTGTTGCTGATTTGTGGTTCATGGGCTTATAATTAATTAATATTATAATTCCATAGGAATACTTTGTTCATGCACTCTGGATATTAAAATTTTATGATACAACCTATTATAGGCCGAATATAGTGTTCGGAAGCCCTTCGTATATATCCATGAGAAACCATAGATAAAAATTATTCTCTTCATCTTATTTCTGCAAGATTCTCATTTCTCAAGAGCTTGTAAGAAATTACCTCGTGAGGCATTTGAAAAATCATAATTTCTAGGGGGATTTTTCCACTTTTATTTTTATTTGGGTACTTTGAACTGACTCTTCCTAGAGATCATTCATTTGGTGAAACCCACGGTTTCCGGGGCAATGGGTTAGATGAAGTCTGAGGAGCTCGTCTAGATCTACGTCGAGTGAGAGTAAGGTACTGATATACCGTATTACCCTTATTCCCGGGAATAACAAGACAATACGGCATACTGGTAGAATGGGAGGAGTATATGAGCTTATAGATATGGTAAAAGCGCGTTATAAAGCGTCAGCATCGAATGCCCCGTTGACTACCGTCGACCAGAGGGCAGCGCCATCTCCGGGTCTGCGAAGGCGAAGCTCGAAGCGATAAGGTAGAAGCTCGCGGTCAGAGAGCTGGAGACGAGGGCCATCGGCGATCAGGCGGCTATCAACGAGCCACTGGTTGGTACCGACTCCGGGGGTATCGGCAGGCTGCCAGTCAAGCACCTGGGGACCATCCTGGACCCCCAGAAGCCCACGCGTCAGACTTTCCTTCACTCGGGTTTCATCGACAGTCAGGCGATGGTCCACGTTGGGAGGCGACAGCAGAAAGGTTTGGTCACGCAGCGCCGTGCCATCCAGAGCAGGTGATGTGGTCAGCTCCTTGGCAGCCTGCTGGCCCAAGCCAAGGAGTGCCTGGCGCATGGGGTCAGGTGTCTGTGAGCTACTGACACATCCCGTTGTGAAGAAGGCCAGCATTGCCAATAGCAGCAGAGGGCTATATGGGAAGGCCAGGCTAGAGAAAGTTCTTTTCAGTGCGTGTCCTGAGCGCTTGAGCATCGACTGTTTGCATTCCTGTTGCTGGGGGGGAGCCGCTCATTCAGAAAATCGCGTACGTGCTTGAACAGCTCGTCACGGATGGGCGCAGCTTCATTGACCAGATGATGCCGTGCATCGTTATGGCGGTGAACCCTGGCGTTGAGGAATTTCTTTTCCAGCACACGAAGATTCCAATTGCCATCGACGGTCAGATCCTGATCTCCCTGGAGGATCAGAGTTGGGATATGATTCGGTGGAAGCTCCATCAACCGAGGTATCCAGCGGCGCATGGCACTGACCCAACTGGTCGGCAAACGTACAGGCTGCAGCGGGTCATGTTCGCGCAGGAAAGTAGCGAAGTCGGCATCATTGGTATTGGCGCGGAACCTGCGTGGGACACTGCCAATGAATGGTCCTACCAGGCTGTGTACCCAGGCTGCACGTGTCCAGCCCATGGGGCGTACCAGTGGCGCGAGAAGGACCAGGGCTGACCAGTGCCCATCATCACCGCGAGTTAACGCATCCGTGGACAGAATGGCTGCACCCGTGCTCTGGCCTAGCCCGATCCACGGACCTGTCGCCAGACCTTCGCTATCGAGATACTGCTGTATGCTCTTCAGACAGTCGATGTAATCGTCGAAATCATCAATGTCGGCACGCTCTCCGCTGGATAAGCCATGGCCAGGGAGATCCCACAAGACAACCTGTAATCCCTCGTCCAGAAGCAGCTTGAGTAAATGACAATAGAGACCCAGGTGGTCGTAGTATCCATGTACGATGATAGCTGTGCCGCGCGGGGCCGGAGGAGTCCAGACCTGAGTCCACAGGCGAAAGCGTGCTGTAGTGATATTGCCCACCTGGAGACTGATACCATCCTGGTGCAGCTTGGCGAGCCGGTAGTGTGCCAGATAGGAGGCAAGTGGCGAGCCATTGCCAAGAGTGTCCGGCCCCACTGAAAGAAGGGTTGTGATTTCCTCAAGAGAAGTGAAATCGGTCATCGTGATCTCCAGCAAGAGCTTCCATGCTAACTAGGCTTCAGGTTTGGCACCACTGTTTCTTATTGCAGGATGAGTATCTGCTTGGACACCAATTGCAGTGAATTCCTTCCCTTCAAGGGCGTAATACAGGGCTGGAGGATTATCATTTGGTCTAGCTCTGGCATCTGGAACAAGGCTGTGGGTTTACATATGGAATAATTTTCCACAAAATTATTCGTGAGCAGTCTACCTTCCCAGTCCGGTCATTCGGTGCCAAGGGGGGCACCCTGGCCATACGAGGAGCTTCACTCATGACGCAACGCATCACCCGCCATCGCCTTCAGCTGGCAGCTGAACTGGATCAGTTCATCAATGAGCAAGCCCTACCGGGCACCGGCATTGACCCGGAGGCCTTCTGGAAAGGGGTGGACGAGATTTTCCACGACCTGGCACCAGTCAATCGCGCTCTTCTCGCTGAACGCGATGAGCTGCAGAGCAAGCTTGATGCCTGGCATCGCGAGTACCCAGGCCGGGTCACTGATATGGCGACCTATCGCGCTTTTCTGGAGAGCATTGGCTATCTGGTCGAGACTCCGGCCAGTGTCCAGGTGACGACAGAAAATGTGGATCGTGAAATCGCTGTACAGGCTGGTCCACAGCTGGTTGTGCCCGTCAACAATGCCCGTTATGCCCTGAATGCGGCCAATGCCCGCTGGGGGAGCTTGTATGATGCTCTCTACGGTACCGATGTCATCTCCGAAGAAGATGGCTGTGAAAAAGGTACCGGCTTCAATCCCAAGCGTGGTGAGAAAGTCATTTCCTACGCTCGCAATGTGCTGGATCAGGCTGTGCCCTTGGCCACCGGCTCGCACCGTGAAGCGGTGCGTTATGTCCTGAGAGATGGCCGTCTGGTGGTATCCCTGGCAGGCGGTCGTGAGACCGGCCTCAAAGAGCCCGGCAAGCTGATTGGTTATCGGGGTGAGGCTTCGGCGCCGACCTCTGTATTGCTGGCCCATCATGGGCTGCATCTGGAAATCCTGATTGATGCGGAGCATCCCATCGGCAAGATTGATCCGGCAGGGGTCAAGGACGTCAAGCTGGAGTCTGCACTGACATCCATCATGGATTGCGAGGACTCCGTCGCAGCCGTGGACGCGGAGGATAAGGTCGATGTCTATGCCAATTGGCTTGGCTTGATGAAAGGCGACCTCTCCAGTGAAGTGACCAAGGGGGGGAAATCCTTTACCAGAACCCTGAATCCTGACCTGAGCTGGACTTCGCCTGACGGCGGTGAAGTGACTCTGCCTGGTCGTTCACTGCTGTTTGTGCGCAATGTTGGTCACTTGATGACCACTCCGGCAGTGCTTGATGCCGACGGCAATGAACTCCCGGAAGGTATCCTCGACGGTATCGTGACGTCCTTGATTGCTCTGCACGACTTGCAGAAGCCGGAGGGGGCAGCGCGAAACTCCCGCACTGGCTCCGTATACATCGTCAAGCCGAAGATGCATGGTCCCAAGGAAGTCGCTTTTGCCAATACCCTGTTTGATCGCGTCGAGGATGTATTGGGCCTGGCCCGAAATACCCTCAAGGTGGGGGTGATGGATGAAGAGAGGCGTACTTCTGTCAACTTGAAAGCTTGCATTCAAGCTGCATCCGAACGTCTGGTGTTTATCAACACAGGGTTCCTGGACCGTACTGGCGATGAAATGCATACCGCGATGGCCGCGGGACCGATGGTGCGCAAGGGTGATATGAAGGGAGAGGCCTGGATTCAAGCCTATGAGCGCAGCAATGTGCTGGTTGGCCTGGCTTGTGGCCTGCGTGGCCGTGCTCAGATCGGCAAGGGCATGTGGGCCATGCCGGACCTGATGGCGGCCATGATCGAGCAGAAGATCGGTCATCCCAAGGCGGGGGCCAATACTGCCTGGGTACCTTCTCCTACTGCAGCGACCCTGCATGCGCTGCATTACCATCAAGTGGATGTGTCTGCTGTTCAGCGAGAACTGGAGAAGCAGGACGAAAGCGCTTTGCGCGACGAACTGCTGGAAGGACTGCTGAGCGTACCTGTGGCAGCCGACCCCAACTGGAGTGATGCTGAGCGGCAACAAGAACTGGATAACAACTGTCAGGGCATTCTCGGTTATGTGGTGCGTTGGGTGGAGCAAGGTGTCGGTTGTTCCAAAGTGCCGGATATTCATGATGTAGGGCTGATGGAGGACCGTGCAACCCTGCGTATCTCCAGCCAGCACATAGCCAACTGGCTGCGCCATGATGTGGTCACTATCGACCAGGTCAAGAAGACTCTGGAGCGTATGGCTGAAGTGGTCGATGCTCAGAATCAGGGGGATCCGAACTATACTCCCATGACAGGTAACTTCGAGGGCTCTTGCGCTTTCCAGGCGGCGACTGATTTGATCTTCAAGGGATGTGAACAGCCTGCTGGCTACACGGAACCGCTTCTGCACCATTGGCGTCTGGTGCATAAGGCCAAGGGCGCCTAGGAAATACAGCAGATTCCTCCTAGGCCAAGCTGAGTGTTCCTTTCGACGCCTCATCGCTTGACGATGGGGCGTCATCTTATGTAAGCAGATCTTGCTATTAAGAAGAGCTTCGGGCACGCATGCGCTATCGTGGAACAAGGACTGACTCAGGGAGAGCCCCATGACCGTGATGACAGCCGCCGCTATCGAGGACTTTCTAGATGAAGTGTTTCCTCAACGACAGGGCACCATCGAAGCTGTCGGGGATATGCGGGCCACGATGAGCCTGGCCATTGAAGACGAGCACTTGAGACCGGGGGCCTGTGTATCTGGGCCGACCATGATGGGGTTGGCAGATGTTTGTCTTTATGTGGCTATCCTGGCACAGGTCGGCCCCGAACCCATGGCCGTGACGACAGACCTCAACTGCCACTTTCTACGCCGAGCCAGGGGCGATCGCGACTTGATTGCCAATGCCCGGATCATCAAGCTTGGGCGGCGTCTGGCTGTCGGCGAGGTACAGCTATTCTCTGATGGCGATGAGGCACCGGTCGCCCATATCACGGCGACATATGTACTGCCCGATGGTGATTGAGCCGGTCAGATAGCCATGGAAGAGGAAGGTTAACGCCCCTGACGCAATATGCCGACTGTCAGTGTTACCCACCCTGCAATCAGCAGAAGCCCCCCTATGGGTGTGATGATGCCGAAGGCACCGAGGCTATGCCCGGAGAGTTCGGCGATGGCCATGGCATAGAGCGATCCGGAAAACAGTAATACCCCTCCTGCCCACAGCATCAAGGCAAGGTGCTGTGCGAAGAAGCGAATATGTTGACGCCAGGCCAACAACGCCATGGCCGCCAGGGTGTGCCAGGCTTGATAACGCACACCGGTTATGAAGGCATTTTCCAGGCGCAATGGAAGTCGACCGGACAGGCCATGGGCAGCGAAGGCTCCTAGTATGACAACTACTGCACCTGAGATGGCCAGCGTGGCCCACCAACGACGCTCCTGCATGACTTGAACCTCTTCTCGGCCTGGTTGATGAGACGTATGCATAGGTGCCAACCGTACCCCGATAGGCCGCAAACCGCTACAATGAAGGGCCGTGTGTTTTGATGACCCAGCTCAACATCCACGCCTAGCAATAGGCAAACGTAATAACGGCCAAGTTCAACAACGAGGTGGCCATGCAGATTCAGCTCAACGGTGAGCCACATGCTTTGGAGCATACGCAGACAGTCGCAGATCTGGTCGAGTCGCTCGGCCTGAGTGGGCGGCGTATTGCTATCGAACTCAATGAGGATATTCTGCCGCGCAGCTTGCACGCAGAGACATCTCTCAATGATGGTGATCGTATCGAGATTGTTCATGCCATTGGCGGTGGCTAGTAATAACCGCCTGCTGCCAGAGCCTTCCGTACATCACCCAGGTCTTGTACCCACTGCGCCAACAAGAGCAGTTATTTGCGTACAGGCCTTTGACCCAGGAAACAGGATTCATGACCGAGATTCAGGACAGCCCGTTCCGCGTGGCCGGCCATACCTTTTCTTCACGTCTGCTGGTTGGTACCGGCAAATACAAGGACTTCGAGGAGACCGGACAGGCCATAGCTGCCAGCGGGGCTGACGTAGTCACCTTCGCCGTGCGTCGAACCAACCTTGGCCAGGAGGCCGGTCAACCCAACCTGCTTGATGTCATCTCACCTGACCGCTATACCCTGCTACCCAATACCGCTGGCTGTTATACCGCCAAGGATGCCGTACGCACCTGCCGCCTGGCCCGAGAATTGCTGGATGGCCACAAGCTGGTCAAGCTCGAAGTACTGGGCGACGACAACACCCTTTATCCCAACGTGGTGGAAACTCTGAAGGCTGCTGAAACCCTGGTGGGTGAAGGGTTCGACGTGATGGTCTATACCAGTGATGATCCCATTGTGGCCAAGGAACTGGAAGCTATCGGCTGCTGCGCGGTCATGCCGCTCGGCTCTTTGATCGGCTCTGGTCACGGAATCCAGAACCCCTACAACGTGCGCCTGATCATCGAGCAAGCCCAGGTGCCGGTATTGGTTGATGCTGGAATTGGTACTGCGTCCGAGGCCGCCATGGCGATGGAGCTGGGTTGCGATGGTGTGCTGATGAATTCAGCCATTGCTCATGCCAGTGCCCCTGTGCTCATGGCACAGGCAATGAAACACGCTGTAGTTGCCGGTCGTCAGGCCTTCCTCGCAGGGCGCATGCCGCGTCGTGATGGTGCCGAAGCCTCCTCGCCCTCTGCTGGCCGTATCAACGAATAGTGACAAGGCTGTCCAATTTACATGCTGAGCTTGGTGGCGGACGCCAGAAGGTCCGCCGTTGAGTCCTTTTTTCAAGATTCATAGAGTATGTCCCTGTATGACGGATCCCCAACACCAGGACGAAGGTTCTTCTGCGTCCAAGACAACAGGCCCAGAATCTCCTGATGCTCCATTGCATCGTCGAGGTATCAAGAGCTACGTTATCCGCGCCGGACGCATGACGGAAGCGCAGACCCGTGGACTGGAAGAAGTTTGGCCGCGTTTAGGTCTCACCATTGCTGATGGTCCTCAAAACCTGGATACGTTATTTGGCCGTGTTGCCCCTCGCGTGGCGGAAGTGGGCTTCGGCATGGGGAAGTCGCTGATTGAACAAGCCGAGCGGCATCCGGAAGTCGACTTTATCGGTATTGAAGTTCATGCACCGGGGGTCGGCAAACTGTTGGATGAAGCGGACAAGCGAGGGCTGACCAATATCCGTGTGTACCGTGAAGATGCCTTGGCGGTGCTTGAGCAATGCTTGCCTGCCGACAGCCTGACGACATTCCAGTTGTTCTTTCCTGACCCCTGGCCAAAGAAGAAACATCACAAACGCCGTATTGTACAGCCTGCCTTTGTCGAGTTGATTCGCACCCGCTTGAAAGCGGGAGGTACCTTGCATATGGCAACCGACTGGGAGGCTTATGCAGAGTGGATGGTGGAGGTGATGGATGCTGCTCCCGGCTATACCAACACAGCAGAGCCTGAAACCTCCCCTTATGTGCCTCGCCCGGACTTTCGGCCCTTGACCAAGTTTGAGGCTCGTGGGGAACGTCTGGGACATGGGGTATGGGATCTGATTTATCGCCGCGACTAGCCCACGCAGCAATTGACCCCCTGCCAAGCCAGGCAAAAGCGTGTTTCTCCAGGCGATACCGCTATTTCTCTCGTAGTCGATACTAAAAAGCCGCTCCTGAATTCAGGAGCGGCGAAGGACCGTGACTAGCAATGAGGAGGAGAAACCAGACTGCGACTGGCAAGCCTTGTGTCTGGCACCGGCGGCTCATCAAACGCCGATGAATTGAAGTTAAACCATTCTCATTTAGACGTCAACGCAAACGAGAATATTTTTTATTTATGCGTTTGCTGTGCCGTTTTACCTGTCTGTTTCATCTTTCCGTTTCGCCAATGAAGAGCCGTATCGAAAGATGATTGCGTCATGTCGCTAAGCCATCACGCAGTGGTGGAAGAAAAAAGAAAAGCCGCTCCTGATTCAGGAGCGGCGAAAGGACCGTGACTAGCAATGAGGAGGAGAAACCAGACAACGACTGGCAAGCCTTGTGTCTGGCACCGGCGGCTCATTAAACGCCGATGAATTGAAACTAAACCATTCTCATTTACTCGTCAACATGAATGAGACTTTTTTTTATTCAGGTTTTTTTGCCAAGCTCTGCCTGGCCAGAATGCTTTTCAGCTTCCTACCAGACGCATCCACAGTGGTAGTGTCAGCATGGCCAGCAGTGTTTGAGCGGTGATCAACCCTGCCATGAGATCGGCGTCGCCACCAAGCTGTCGGGCCAGGATGTAGGCCGACGTTGCTGTAGGCAGGGCAGCGAACAGCAAGGCCACATCCTGGCTGACTCTGTCCAGGCCAAACACCCAACCCAATATGAGGACCAGTACAGGCATCAGGACGAGCTTGACCAAGCTCGAGACCCATAGACCTAGATCCCTGCGAAGCAAGGCGTGAGGCCGGAGTGCAACACCCACTGCTACTAGCCCCAAAGGCAAGGCGGCTCTTCCCAGAAGCTCCAGGCTACCGGCACTCCATCCAGGAAGGCCAATGCCTGAGAGGTTTAACCCGATACCTGCAAGACAGGCCAGTATCAAAGGGTTCTGAACCAGTGCGCCGAGGCTCTTCCAGAAGCCGGAGCGGCCGAGAGTTCCTGCGGCAATGAAGGTCAGTACGCAGAGCACATTGACGACGGGAATCATCAAGGCCAATGCCACAGCTGCAACCGTAGCGCCATGGGAGCCATGCAGGGCCGCGGCACCAGCGACACCGACGTAGGTGTTGAAACGAACAGCCCCCTGGAAGACAGAGGTGAAGGCGGCAGCCGTCAGACCCAGTCGAGGCCTGGCCCACCAGAGCAGAGCGCTGAATACGGCCATGGCACCCAGCAGGGTTATTGCAATGCTGACGACAGGTACTCGTGAAATGTCTGCCCGCGCCAGGGTGGCGATGAGCATGGCGGGGAATAGCAGGAAGTAGATCAGTTTCTCCATGCGCGTCCAGAAATCCCCGCCGGGGATGCGCAGGGCCCCAAGCACAGCACCAAGCAAGATGAGAAGAAACAAAGGTCCTAATGCTTCGGCGATACCTGCCATGATGACTCCCTTTGTGAACCTCGTGCGGGCACTGCGACATCAACGCGCAGGACATCCATGAGGCTTAGTGGCACTTTATTGTTAAGCTTACCGTATGCCTGCGCTTGGCATGCGTTCCGTCTTTTGTATCGATAGGCTCTAGTGCCCATGCTTCCGAGCAAGTTCAGTTCCACACGCAGGCCCCGGCTGACGTTGCTGATAACGCTGACACTCATCGCGTTGGGCATGGCCCTATGGTACCTGTTGCGCTATGAAATCGCTGGCCATGAGGCGGTGGAGTGGCATGTGCCGGAACAGGTTGAATCCTGTGATCTACACCGTGGCTCTTGTAGTGCCGACCTTGGGGATGGGGCTCGCCTTACGCTATCCATCCCGGTTGACGGCGATATTCGTCCGCTGGAGCCATTGCCATTGGATGTTCAGATAAGCGGTATCGAGGCCACTGGAGCGGTGGTCTCATTCGAAGGTGTCGACATGGACATGGGAGTACATCGTTTTCCTCTGACAGCGTCTGGGTCTGGACATTTTCAAGGCCAAGGCCAAGTGGGCATCTGCACCCGGGACCGTATGATGTGGCGGGTACTTGTGGTACTGGACACCCCGAGAGGCCCTCTGGGAAGCTGGTTCGATCTTGAAGTGCAATATCCCGGAAACATGAGTTAGCGGATGTGAAGGGTGCCGGAAAAAAGCGATATCACAGGTTAGCCAGTGAAATAGAACAATTAGCCGGAATAGAGCAATTAGCTAAAACAGAACAATAGCCGAAGTCGAGCAGACAAGGGCATGGAGAGGTTCATGAATCGACGTTACCTGGGGGTGGGGGCTGGTGCCATTGTCATTCTGGCTGCCGCGGTGCTATGGACGCTCAAGCCTTGGGAAAGCCGTTCCCCTGAGGGGCTGATCGCCGGTGGGCCAATTGAACTGGCCTCGACCGAAGGGGACTTCTCGCTGGCATCGCTAGCCGATGATCAGGTTGCTGTCGTGTTCTTCGGCTATACATGGTGCCCCGATGTCTGCCCCATGAGCCTTTCGGTAATGCGCCAAACCCTGGATAGCCTCCCTCATGAACAGCAGAAGCGAGTTGTGCCTGTCTTGATATCCCTGGATCCGGAGCGGGATAGCATTGAGCGGCTACGAGAATATCTGGGGTTCTTCGGTGATGGATTTATCGGGGCTACGGGAAACCGAACACAGCTCGAGGATATTGCCGGACGTTACGATGTGGTCTGGCGCAAGGTCGAAGCGGAGGACTCCGAAGGAGAATACACGATCGACCATACGGCATATCTCTATCTGGTAGATCCGCAAGGAAGAGTATTGCAGCGGGTGCTCCATTCGCCGACTCCTGCTCCTTTGCAAGCAGCGTTGGCTGATGTGCTTGCCAGCGACTGAAATAGCCTGGGCGAAAAGAACATCGCCAGCCTGAAAGGCTGGCGATGAGCAGGATCGAGCAGAGGGGAGACCAAGCGCTTAGCTTAACCTTCGCTTTCCTCTTCTGCTGCCTTGTCTTCGGTTGCTGCCTTGTCTTCTTCAGCACCTTCCGCTTCTGCGGCAGGTGTCACATCAAGCAGTTCAACCTTGAAGATCAAGGTCTGGTTCGGGCCAATCGGACCTTGACCACGGGCGCCATAGGCTAGCTCGGCAGGGATGACCACTTCCCAAGTATCGCCCACTTTCATCATCTTCAGGGCTTCCTGCCAGCCTTCGATCACCTGGCCGACCTGGAAGGACACAGGCTCGCCGCGCTCATAGGAGCTGTCGAACACTTTGCCATCGATCAGCTTGCCTTCGTAGTTGACCTTGACGGTGTCGCCATCGGCCGGGGTTGCGCCGTCGCCGGACTCAAGTTCCTTGTACTGCAGACCGGAATCGGTAGTGGTGACGCCTTCCTTCTCGCCGTTTTCAGCGAGGAACTTGTCGCCCTCTTCCTTATTGGCCTTGGCCTCTTTCTCGAGCTCTGCGGCCAGCTTCTTCTGCTCCTCGGCACGCTTGGCCATGGCCTCCTGCTGGAACTTGGTCAGTGCTGCCGCAATCTCGTCTTCGCTCATCTGCAGTTCGCCGCCTGCAAACACATCGTTAACAGCGTCAGTGAAAGCCTCGGTGTCGAGGTCTTCAACATCTTGCTGAATGCTCTGGCCGAGAGTTACACCAAGGCTATAGCTGAGTTTCTCCTGATCGGTTTCCGGAGCGGAGAAGGCCAGTGGGGCTGCACCCAGCAGGGCGATCAGGGAGGCGGTAGTCAGCAGTCTCTTCATGGAAATCCTTTAGCTTCGTGAAGCACTACGAGTGAATGTCGGTGATGAGACTGTAACAGTTGGCCATTGGTTCCGCACTAAACCACAAGTGTCGGGCAACTGGCCGACCCGGCGACACGCTGGGAAACACTACCCAGCAGTATGTTATCGCCGTTTGTGCCGTGTGCTCCAATGACGACCAGGTCGCACTCTCGCTTGCGCGCAAAGCGCACGATAGTGCGCGATGGACGCCCTCCTTTGACGAAAGCGCGGACCTTCTCGACAGCAACTCCCATGTCAACGGCCCTGGACTTGGCCTGTACCGCGATTTCGGTGGCGTACTCCTTGAGCGCATCGTCGGGTATATCAACCTCATCAGGGCGGACCATGGAAAGTGATGCTTCCAGCAAGCTGTGGTGCTTGAAAACGCACAATATGTATATCTCCGCGCCTGTCAGCAGTTGCAGAGCTACCGCCTTTTCCAGAGCTTTCAAGGCACCCTTGGAACCATCTACCGCTACCAGAATTCGATGAAACATCGCAGGACCTCCTATCTACACAACGGCTAACTACACAACGGCTCATGGCTAGCGGAAGGCAACATCGCGCAGGAACAGAGATATCTGCGGGAACATGATCAGCAGCGCAGCGGCAAGGATCAGCAATAGCACGAAGGGAGGTGTGCCCTTGATCACGTCCAGGTAAGGACGTTTGAAGATGGCAATCGCGGTGAAGATATCGCAACCGAAGGGTGGTGTTGCCGAGCCTATCGCGACCTGCAGCGTGATCAGGATACCGACGAGTACAGGATCCAGGCCGGTAGCTTCGATAGCCGGCGTAAAAATAGGCGTCAGTACCAGAATGACGACGATGGGGTCGACGAACATGCAGGCAATGAAGAAGGACACACAGATCGCGATCAGCACCCCGGTGGGGCCCGCCTCATTGATACCTGCGGCCTCGAGCAGGGCCTGAGGAATCTGAGCGAAGGAAATGATCCAGGAGAAGCTGTTCCCCACGGCGACCAGAATGAACACGACAGCGGTGATCAGGCCCGTGGACTTGGAGATAGCATAGATCTGGGAGGCCTTGAGCGAGCGAAATACCACGAATTCCAGGAATATGGCGTAAAGCACGCAGGCTGCAGCAGCTTCAGTAGGGCTGAAGATGCCGCCATAGATCCCGCCGATGATGATGACAGGAAAACCCAGCGGCCAGAGTGCCTGGTAGACGGCTTTCATGCGCTCTGGCCAGGAGGTCCTGGGCTCGGTGGGGACATCCCGAATCACTGCGTATAACACGCAGTAGATAGAAAACATCAACAAGATCAGCAGCCCTGGGCCAATCCCGGCAATGAACAGTTCACCAATCGAGGTTCCGGAGATGACCCCGTAGATGATCATGCCAATGCTTGGAGGAATCAGGAAAGCAATGTCACTGGCGTTAATGATCAGGGCCAGGGTGAAGGAATCGGAGTAGCCGGCCTTGAGCATGCGTGGGCGCAAGGGTGAGCCCACCGCTACCACGGTTGCCTGGGTGGAGCCAGAGACGGCACCAAACAGGGTGCAGGACGCGGCGGTGGAAACCGCCAGGCCGCCTTTGATATGGCCGATGAAGGCCATGACCATATTGATCAGACGATCAGCGGAATGGCCGCGTGTCATGATATCCGCCGCCAGAATGAACATGGGTACGGCGATCAGCGAAGCGGGCCTGATGCCGGCCATCATCTGCTGGATCAGGGTATCCATCTGACCCAGACCATTGAACATCATGTAGAAACCGATGATTGCCGCAGTGATCAGCGGAATCATCATGGGAAAGCCCAGCAGCAACAGGGCTATCATGGTAACGATCATTATTGTTGTCATGGACGCATTCCTCTTGAAACCATGGTCTCAAAGTCGAGAACAGCCCCTGCCCTTTTGAGGAAAGCTTGTGGGCAGGCAATCAATGAATTCCGGCACATCGCTCGATCAGACCTCGGTCTCCGTATCCTTGTAACCATCTATCACCCCAGTGGAGAGGTAGACGTCTCTGGACATCATGTTCTTGATAGCAGTGAGAAAATACTGAATTCCCGTGATCAGGAAGCCAACAGGAACCCAGATATAGATGATGAAAATCGGGATGCTGAGTGCTGGAAGAACGCGCCCCTTGCTGTAAAGGTCGAGAACGTAGACGACGGAGTAATACAACAGGAAGAACATCACCAGCGAAGTGAATAGAGAGATGAAGATCATCAGTGCCTTACGTCCACCTACTGGTAGAGCGTCATAGATTGCCGACATGCGGATGTGGCGACCGTGCCGAGCAGCATAACCAATGCCCGCGAAAGTGATCATGATGATCAGGATGCGATTGACCTCCCCGCTGAAGAAGATGCTTTCGCCAAATACAAAACGGCCGATGACATTGGCAATGGTGTTGAATGCCATCAGCAGCACACCAGCAGCGAGGATGACCGCTTCGACCTTGCTGATAAGGGTATCGATTGTGCCTAGAATGCCAGGCAACCCAGAGTGGTAATTCTTTTCGGCTTCTTCGTCAGTCATGGTGTGTTTCTCTCTTGATGGGTAGATAGCCCGGAAAAGAGACCTCCCGAAACAACAAGGGGGCAGCATAGCTGCCCCCTTGGAAGACTGGGGCTGGTATTAGCCCTCTCCCTCTACGGCCTTGAGATCGGCCTTGAACTGGTCAAGCAGCTTCTTGCCGGTATCTCCCGTCATTTCCAGGAATTTTTCTTCCACCTGGGGAGCTCGTTCCTTGAAGACCTGAATCTGCTCATCGGTGAGACGGGTCACCGTGACGTCGTCAGAAGCTTCCTCGATCTTGGTCAAGGATTCTTCTGCCAAGCCCTTGATGTGCTCTATGGTGGTGTCATAGGCAGAGTCGGAGGCTTCCTGCACCAACTGCTTGTCCTCATCGGACAGGTCATCATAGAAGTCCTTGTTGGCCATCATCGCGGTAGTGAACCAGCCGTGACCAGTGAAGATCAGATTGGGAGACACTTCGTACAGGCCGCCGGACTCGATCCAGAAGATGGGGTTCTCCTGACCATCGATGACCCCTGTCTGCAAGGCGCCGTATACCTCACCCCAGGGAAGCGGGGTCGGGGTTGCTCCGAAAGCCCTGTAGGTTTCCGCCAGCAGTGGGTTGGTCATGGTGCGGATCTTCTTGTTCTTGAAGTCTTCCGGAGAGGTGACGGGGGTGTCTGCCGTGACCACCATTTCGCCCTCGGGGAACATCTTCAGCAGCTCCAGGCCGTGCTCGGCGTAAAGCTCGGGGAACATCTCGTTGATGGCCTTGCTCTCGTCGAAGAACTTGAGCACGGTCTCTTCATCGGTAGGCAGCAGATAGGGAATGAAGAAGATCTGGGCAGATGGGATAAGGGATCCGGTGAAGCCGGGGGACTGGTCAACGAACTGGATGATGCCGTTCTGGGCCTGCTCCATGAAGTCATCGGACTCGCCCAGTTCACCGAAACGGTAGACCTGAACAGTGTGATCCGAGTTCTCTTCGACGTACTTCTTGAATGCCTGAGCGTAGACGTCCTGTACGTCGCCCTCATATTCTTCGTGGGCATAGCGCCATGTATCAGCCATGGCGAAGGAGGACAGGCCAAGCATCAGAGCGCCGATGCCGGCACTGGTGAAAAGGTGTTTTGCCTTCATTATTGTGGCTCCATTTAAGGGCTTGTCTGGGCGAAATTTGTGAAAATTCTTTCACTTCAATGTCAAAATCATGTTGCGCATACAGCAGCAAAGCAGTAGCGCTGCCTGTTCAGCGGACACTGAAAATCAAGAGAAATATCCCGTGCGATGTATTTCAGGCTAGCGTGGGTAGCAAAGAGGGTCAAGCTGGGTTTCCAGCGTTGCAATCAGTCTAACTTGCGATTTTTTCTTTAATTCATGGTCAGAAAGTAGAACTTTTTCCAGACTTGGAAGAGGCTCGGGAAGAGGCGTTAACGTGCTATCTTTGAGGCTGATTTTCATGAGCCTGTTCATGGTCTCTCTCTCCGCCGCAAGCTCGGATTGCTTGATTTGCTCACGCAGGTTGTAGACAGCCGTAGAGCGGCATGACTCTGGCTTGAGCTTGCGACGGAGCCTGCGCAGGGGCTGCGTGACGTCGGCTTGCCAGCGATGTATCTCTGGAGCCAGCTCGCCGGCTTGTGCCCCATGCTGAAAAAGCCAGCAACGCCACAGCAGTTCGCACACATCCCAGCCATGCTCATCCTGCAGGCTGAGGCAGGCCTGCTCGACGCCCGAGCGGGCATAGAAGTCGACAGCAAACGTCCATAAAGGCTGTGCTGTCAGGCGCTGACGCAGTTGTGTCCCGAATTGGGTAGAATTGGTGCCCAAGATAGCGACCTTTACATACTTGATTGTGGCATCGCCGCCCATGCTGCTGAGTGTTGCGGTGGATGCCTTATGGAGTCTTGATGATTGCACTGCGCCAAGTGACTCTGCAACGTGGAGCCGAGCCACTGTTCGAAGGGGCCGACGTAACCCTGCACGCTGGCTACAAGGTGGGCATTGTCGGGCCTAATGGCGCCGGCAAGTCCAGCCTGTTCAGCCTGGTGCTAGGACAGATCAGCGCCGACAAGGGTAACGTCGAGATGAGTGGCGGGCAGCGCATTGCGCATATGGCCCAGGAGGTTGAGGCCCTGTCGCGCCCCATCGTCGATTACGTGCTCGATGGCGACACGGAGCTTCGCCGTACCGAGGCCGCTTTGGCCGATGCCCAGGTCAGTGGAGATCATCAGCGAGAAGCCGAGCTGCATGGCACCATCGAGGCGCTGGATGGGTATAGTGCCCCTTCCCGTGCAGCACAGCTGCTGGTCGGACTGGGTTTTTCCCAGCAGCAGCTGAGCCAGCCATTGTCTGCCTTTTCCGGTGGTTGGCGCATGCGAGCCAATCTGGCACGGACCCTGTTCATGCCTTCTGACGTCCTGCTGCTCGATGAGCCGACCAACCACCTGGACCTGGATGCATTGCTGTGGCTTGAACAATGGCTGATCCGTTATCCCGGGACCTTGCTGCTCATCTCTCACGATCGCGACTTTCTCGATGCGGTGTGCGACCACATTCTGCACTTCGATCGCCAACAGTTAGTGCTGTATCGTGGCAATTACACGACTTTCGAGCGCACTCGCGCAGAGAAGCTGGCGCTGCAACAGGCGGTTGCTGCCAAGCAGCAGGCACGACGCGAGGAAATCGAGAAGTTCGTGGCACGCTTCCGCTACAAGGCCACCAAGGCCCGTCAGGCCCAGAGTCGCTTGAAGATGCTCGAGCGCATGGGCACCATCGCGTTGGCTCATGTGGATTCTCCCTTCCATTTCACCTTGCCCTCTTCCGAAAAGACGTCTCATCCTCTGCTGGTGCTGGATGAGGCCACCCTCGGTTATCGCACTGCCGATAACGAGCATGTGCAGCTTGAGCAGGTGCGCCTTACCCTCTTGCCGGGGCAGCGCATTGGCTTGCTTGGCCCGAATGGCGCGGGCAAGTCGACCTTGATCAAGTCGCTTACCGGGGCACTGCCATTGCTGGCAGGTACACGAATACCCGGCGAACATCTGGCCATCGGCTACTTCGCCCAGCATCAGCTCGAAGGGCTGGACCTGGCATCGACGCCATTCCAGCACGTGCAGCGCTTGTCTCCCCGTGCGGCGGATAGTGAAATTCGTAGCTTCCTGGGAGGTTTTGGCTTCCCAGGTGATGATGTCTTTGCCGAAGTTGGCCAGTTCTCCGGAGGAGAGAAGGCCCGCCTGGCGCTAGCCCTGGTGGCTTGGCAGAAGCCCAACCTGTTGCTGCTCGACGAACCTACCAACCACCTCGACCTGGAGATGCGCGAGGCGCTGACCGAGGCCCTGGCAGCTTTCGAGGGGACGGTTATCGTGGTGTCACACGACCGGCACCTGCTCAAGGCCACCGTGGATGAGTTCTGGCGGGTCGCCGACCATCGTGTCGAGCCTTTTGACGGCGACCTGGAAGACTATCGCCTGTGGCTCAAGCAGCGGCTGGATGCGACGCGCCGAGAGGCCCGGGAGGAAAAGGCCGAGGCAGTCGAGGCGCCAAGGGAAGATCGCAAGGCCTCGCGCCGGGCGGCAGCAGAGCTGCGCGAGAAGCTGAGACCGTTGAAGCGTGAACGCGACAAGGCTGAGCAGGCCATGGAAAAAGTGCAGGAAGAACTGGCTGCCGTCGAGGGGCGTCTAGCGGATCCTGAGCTCTACACGGCAGAGGAGCGCAAGACCGAACTTACCGACAGCTTGGCGCGCCAGGGAGAGTTGAAGAGCCGCCTCGACGACCTGGAGCAGCAATGGCTGGCCGCCGAGGAGGCATTGGAGCAAATGAGTCAGGAATTAGCGGGCTGATACCGACTTGGCCCCGGTATCGGACTTGGCTTTGCGACTTGACTTGGCGCCTTGATGATCGGAGGCATTCATCTTGGCTGCAATGCGTTCACGTTCCTGGTGTTCATCGTCCAGGCTGCGCTTGGGCAGGAGCAGGTTGAGCGTGACGGCGGTAATGGCTGCGACGACGACGGGAGAGCCGCCGATCGCCAGCTTTAGCATGGGTGGCAGGGCATCCAGGGCTTCGGGGGCAGCATAGACGCCCAGGCTCAAGGCCAGGGCCAGGCTGGCGATAGTCATGTTGCGTGACGACAGTTCATCACGAGTCAGCAGTTGGATGCCTGTCATGGTGATCATGCCAAAGACGGTGATAGTGGCACCACCCAGCACAGGATAGGGAATGGTGGTCATCAGAGCGCCGAACTTGGGAATGACCCCGGCCAGTAGCATGAACACGGCAGCAAGGGCCAGCACTGTGCGGCTGACGACCTTGGTCATGGCGATGATGCCGACGTTCTGGCTATAGGAGGATGTGGGCAAGGCGCCGAACAGGGAACCCACCAGAGTGCACAGGCCATTGCCCAGCAGACCTCCGGACAGTTCCTTTTCTCCCAACTCCCGGTTCATGCCGCCGATGGTAGTGGCGGAAAGATCGCCAATGGTCTGTACCGAGTTGACCACGCAGATGATCACCATGGAGATGACCGCGGCAGCGGGAAACGTCAGTTCAAAGGGCATCAGCTGTGGAGCACTGAACCAGGACGCTTGATGTATGGGGCTGAAGTCCACCATGCCCAGGGCCAGGGACAACCCGTATCCGACAAGAATGCCACAGACGATGGCCGAAAGTTTCATGAAGCCGCGTGCAAACTGAGAGATGCACAGCACGACGAATAGCGTTGCCAGCGCCACGGCCCATTGAGCAGGTTCACCGAAGTGCGGATTCCCTATTCCGCCTGCCATGTAGCGAATGGCAATGTCATACAGGGACAGGCCGATCACCAGGACGACCACGCCAGCGACGACCGGGGGAAACAGGTGTCGCAATGGACGAATGCCCACGCCGACCAGCAACATTGCCAGGCCTCCGATCAGCTGTGCGCCGAGAATGCCACTGATACCGAATTGCGATCCGACGGCAGTGAGAGTTGGCACATAGGCGAAACCGACCCCGAAGATAGTCGGCAGTCGAGCACCAAAACGGTACACACCATATAGCTGGATCAGGGTGGAAATACCTGATGCCAGCAGGGAAATCTGGATCAATAGCAGGGTTTCTGCACTGGAAGCTCCCACGGTGCCTGCCACGATGATGGGCACTGTCACGGTGCCCATGACCATGGCAAGAATGTGCTGGAGTGAGAGTGGCAGAGCTCGAGTCAGGGGAGGGCGACCGTAGAAGTCGAAGACGGACCTGCTGCGGTGAGTTGTCATGGATACGCTCTTTGCCAGTTATTGTATACATTGGATATTTGGTAAATATTTCCAAAAACCAGCCTCGGGGGCCAGCACATAACGGCAAAATACGACCAAGGGATAAGAAGAGTGACACATATCACCGTTGTGGAATAACACCGCAACGGCAATATATGTGATTGATTTACATGAAGCTGGTCAGCTTTCCAGGAGGAAAGTGACAGGTCCATCGTTGATCAATGAAACCTGCATGTTGGCGCCGAATTCTCCACTGGCAACATGGGGCCAGCATTGCTGAGCCTGGTTCAACAGATAATGAAACAGCCGATCACCCTCGGCAGGAGGCGCTGCGCTGGAAAAGCCGGGACGCAGGCCCTTGCGAGTATCGGCAGCAAGGGTGAATTGGGACACCAGCAGCAGGCCGCCTTGAGCCTGTTGCAGGTTGAGGTTCATCTTGCCTTCGCTATCGCTGAATACGCGGTAGTGAAGCAGCTTGTGCAGCAAACGGTCCGCAGCGGCCTCATCATCTCCCTTCTCCACACCGATCAATGCCAGCAGACCGGAGTCGATGGCGCCGACAATGCGTGCGTCCACTTCCACACTGGCACGCTGCACGCGTTGGATCAAAGCTTTCATTGGGCAGGTTCCTGGTGCTTGTCATATATCGCGCCGGAGCCTACCACGGATGGATGATCAGGTGCCCCCTGTCGCTCACCAAGCCCTGCACACCATGATGTCGTAATGCAGTTCCGACAGCAGGTGCAGGATGATCTGACCACACTGCTCGGATGGGTTGTGGTTGCTCAACGCCAGCAAGTCCGGCGGTTGATGTCTGAGGTGGGACATCAGCACTTCCAGGGGATTCCCCTGTTCGAGAACGAGTTCCAGTTCTGGCACTTGTTCGAATTCGCTCATCAGCTGATCGACGTCCTGCTCCAGTTGTCGGCGAAGACGCGAAACTTCCTGGTCTCTCCACAGTGCGAAGCCACTGTCAGAGCCCAATTCGCGTTCACCGGGAATATTCCAGGCATGCAGCAGCTTCAGGCGCGCTTCAGGAAAGCGACACAGAGTCTCATGCAAGGTGCGTCGGCAGGCCAAGGAGAAGTCTACTGGTACCAGAATGTCATGCCATGCCCTTGCTGGGGGCTGGCTTATTATCAGAACGGGGCAGGGGGCACTACGCAATACTCGTGCAAGGGTTGTCCCACCGATCAGATCCGGGTGTCCTCGCTTGCGATGGGTACCGAGGATGATCATATCGGCCTGGCGCTCATGGGCTTCGCGAATGATTTCCGCATAGGGCGCGCCGGTGACGGTCTGGATCAGGTGAGCGGGTTCTTCGAATGCGTAGTCTTCGCGGAGGTCGGTCATGATCGACTGGATGTCAGCAACCACGGCACTTTCCAGGTCGTGCAGGACTCGGTGAGGCAGATAAGGGTCTAGGACATGCAGGATGTCCAGATGAGCACCTTGCTCGCTGGCCAAGCGAATGGCGCGCCCGAAGGCCGACCGATTTTCAGCAGACAGATCGCAGGCAAACAGCAGGGTTCGAGCCATGACACATCTCCCACACCAGCAGGTGAGCTCTTAGCATGGGCGCCCATGCAGGATCACGCAAGATACGATAAAGCTCTGGCCCATGATATTCAGTGGCCTCGAGGGCCCCTGAGCGGATACTAATGAGAGTTCTTGCGATGCAATGAACGTATGTGGTGAAGGATCACCATAGCGCATGGAAATGATGCACTGGTCCGCGCCCATGACCCACTGCCAGTTGACGGCTGGCGTCCAGCGCTTCATGCAGCCAGTGTTTGGCCTCACCGATAGCGGTAACGATGCGTTCATGGCCGGCATCGGCCGGCAGGTGAGCGAGCTTCGCAGCGATAGCTGACGAAAGAGCACACCCGGTACCATGCAGGTTGTCGGTTTCAATGCGAGGTGCCGGCAACCAATGATCGCCCTCCGGTGTGGCCAGCAGGTCAGGACAACTATCGCCGGCCAGGTGGCCCCCCTTGAGCAGCACATAAGGTGACTTGAGGGTTTTCAGCCCTGGCAGCATGGCTTCCATGGCATCGGGGGTGGTGGGTGGCGTCACTTCCAGCAAAACGGCAGCTTCAGGAAGATTGGGGGTAATGACATCGGCCAAGGGAATGAGAATATCGCGGACTGCCTCGATACCAGCAGCATCGACCAGGATGTCGCCACTTTTGGCTACCATTACCGGGTCGAGTACTATCCAGCGGGGGCGACGGGCTTCCAGAGCTTCTCGCAGCGTTTCGGCCACTTCGCGGCTGGACACCATGCCGATCTTGACGGCATCGATACGGACATCGTCGAGCAGATTATCCAGCTGGGTACGAATCGCCGAGGCCGGCACAGGATGGACCTCGCGCACTCCGCAGGTGTTCTGAGCGATCACTGCCGTGATCACATTGGTTGCATAGGTTCCGAGAGCGGAAAGCGTCTTGATATCGCCTTGCAGGCCTGCGCCTCCGGAAGGGTCAGAGCCGGCAATGGTCAAAGTGTGGGGAATGGGAGAAGGTACAGACATGAATCTAGCCCGAGTCATAGCGTGAGCCACAGCATACACCTTTTCTTTTCTCTGCCTGGACCTGATACGACATGTTGAGCCTGTTCGTGGTCGCCCTGGCCGGAGCCACCTTGCTTCCAGGTGGCTCGGAGGCCTGGCTGGCGGCACTCTGGTGTCAAGGTGCAACGCCATCAGGGCTGTGGCTTACCGCGACGGCAGGGAATACGCTTGGCAGCCTGATTAATGTGGCCATGGGGCGCTATGCTCGCCATTGGGAAGGGAAGCGCTGGTTCCCTGTCTCATCGCAGGCTTTGGCGCGAGCCGAGGGATGGTACCTGCGCGGAGGCGAACTCAGCCTGTTACTGTCGTGGCTGCCTGTCATCGGGGATCCGCTGACGGTGCTGGCAGGTATCGCCAGGCTGCCCTGGTGGCGTGCCTGTCTATGGATTGTCGTGGCCAAGGGAGGCCGATATGCCCTGATGCTGTGGCTGGCGGAGCGCTTTCTGGCCGGTTACTGTGAATGATGCCTTTGGGCAGGCCTTCTTTCGGCTCACATCCCGCATTCCACTGACACCAAGAAGGCACAGGGTCGCATCAAGCGACCCTGTGCCTTTGCCCACTTGATGGGCCGAGGGCACCTTCAACCCCGAAGCCATCATGCCATTGGTTCCACCGCTCCTGGCTGTTGCGGCTTGCAGCGAGCTTTCACTCAGAACTTGCTGGGCAACCAGGTGGCCAACTGCGGGAAGAACGACAGAGCCACCAACATGCCCAGCTGCAGCACGATAAATGGCACGACACCGCGATAGATGGCAGAAGTCGGTAATGACGCTGGTGCGACGCCTCGCAGGTAGAACAGCGCAAAACCAAAGGGTGGGGTGAGGAAGGAGGTCTGCAGGTTGATGGCGATCATGATGCCGAGCCACACCGGGTCGAGGCCCATGGCCAGTAGAATGGGGCCAACGATGGGTACCACCACGAAGGTGATCTCGATGAAGTCGAGAATGAAGCCCAGCAGGAAGATCACCAGCATGACGACGATGGTTGCGCCGACGACTCCGCCGGGCATGCTTTCGAAGACATGGGTGACAAGCTCTTCACCACCGTAGGCGCGGAAGACCAGCGAGAACAGGGCTGCGCCGATCAAGATCAAGAACACCATGGTGGTCACATGGGTCGTGGTACGCAGCACATCCTTGAGTGTTTCCAGATCGAGGCGACGATAGGCCAGAGCCAGAACGAAGGCTCCAAAAGCGCCTACGGCCGATGCCTCGGTGGGAGTGGCCAGGCCGGCAAGGATCGAGCCCAGAACGGCAATGATCAGCACGATGGGCGGTACCAGGCCCTTGAGCAACAGCAGGCCAAGGCCATCGCCATGCCCAAGCTCCTTCATCAGCTCTTCACGATCTGCGGGGGGAGCGGCATCGGGTCTGAAAAAGGCGACCAGGCTGACATAGAGCATGTAGACCGCCACCAGGATCAGGCCAGGAACCAGGGCTCCCATGAACAGGTCTCCCACGGACACCGTTTTAGGGCTGAAGATGCCCATGGCCAGCTGAGCTTGCTGGTAGGCAGAAGACAGTACGTCACCAAGCAGCACCAGAGCGATGGACGGCGGGATGATCTGTCCCAGCGTTCCGGTGGCACAGATGGTGCCGGTGGCCAGGGACGGGCTGTAGCCGCGCTTGAGCATGGTCGGTAGTGACAGTAATCCCATGGTCACTACCGTCGCACCGACGATACCTGTAGAGGCCGCCAGCAGCATGCCGACCAGAGTCACGGAGATGCCGAGCCCACCGCGCAGCGAGCCGAACAGCAAGGCCATGGCGTCAAGCAAGGTCTCAGCAACCTTGGACTTTTCCAGCAGCACGCCCATCAACACGAACAGTGGCACTGCCAGCAAGGTCGCATTGGTCATGATCCCGTAGAGGCGATTGGGAAAGGCGTTCAGGTAGCTGGCATCGAAGTTGGCATCGATACCAATGGCTTCCAGGCCATAGCCGAGTCCAGTGAAGGCCAGCGCGGTACCGGCCAGCGACAAGGCGACGGGATAGCCGAACATCAGGACAATGCAGATGGCGGCGAAGAGCACCAGGGGCATGTATTCCATCATCACAGGCGCTCCTCGTCCGCAGCATCGTGATCTTTCGTACTGGGATCGAGGCGCCCCGAGATGATCAATGCATTACGCAGGATCTCGACCAGGCCCTGCACGATCATCAATCCGGCAAACAGGGGAATCAGTGTCTTGAGCAGGAAAACCCCATGAATGCCTCCAGCATCCGGTGAGCCTTCGAAAATGGCCCAGGACTTGGCGACATAGCCAAGGCTGGCTGCAATGGTGAAGATCATTACCGGCAATAGCAGGAACACAGTGCCAAGCAGGTCGACCCAGGCCTTTTTGCGCGGCGACATGTCGCGATAGAAAATATCGACGCGCACATGGCCGTCATGCCAGGACAAGGCCTTGACAATCCAGTAGTCAGGACAAGGCCTTGCCCAAGTAGTCGGAAAAGGCGTCGAGGGCGGCAAGAGGCCTCGGTAAGCCGCGGAAGTGGGTCATGGGGAACTCGCTGCTGTATCCATTGCTTGGACAACACCGCGCACATGAAGCAGGCGAATGGAGGCGTGGTGTTGCCCTTTATTATCGTTGTGCTGGATGGCGTGATCATCCTGCACAGGCTAAGTGCCGACTATACGGTAAGCCGCTGAAGGATGTCATGAAAGTGAAGGTCGATGCTTTCTAGGCGCGCGAGTGATCGCAGTCCTGCATACTAGGTTCAGAGAAAGCGCAGGGCTGGCATCTGGTTGCTGGTGCTGATTCGTTCAGCGTTTCTCAGAGAGCGGGGTGTGCAGCAGCGATGGCAGACTTTGCGCTGTTGCAGGTGAGCATTGCCCGGCGGCAGGCCGAGGGTAGATGAACATCGATCGCCACCGGAAGATGGTCGGAAAACAGGTGATCGAGCACTTCAATCTTGTCTGCTTGCAGAGAAGAAGACAGCAGGATGTGGTCCAGCGCACGGCGAGGGCGCCAGGAAGGATAGCTCAGTGCAGGCTCGACAGGATGCAACGGGAAGGCATCACAGAAACGGTCGTGGGCCTGGATGCGCTCAGGAGTGCAGTTCATGTCTCCCATCATCACGACATGCTTCAAGGGAGAGATCAACTCGCTGAGATAGTCGAGCTGGCGCGTCTGCGAGCGTTGCCCCAGGGCCAGATGGACGATAAACAGATGCAGCGCATCTGGTCCTTCGCCAAATTGCGCATGAATGGCGCCACGTCCTGGCAGTGTGCCGGGTAAACGGTGCTCCTCCACCCGGCTGGGGGCGAGGCGGGATAACAAGCCATTGCTGTGTTGTCCCAGGCGACCCAGGTTGCGATTGAGCTGCTGGTAGTGATGGGGAAAGCCAGCGGATTCGGCCAGGTAATGCACCTGGTTAACCTGGTTCGAGCGAATGCTGCCACCATCGACTTCCTGCAACCCGACCAGATCGAAGCGGGACAGTGTCTCGGCGATGATGTCGAGACGCTGTTGGCGCTCAGGGTGTGGCAGCAGATGCTGCCAGCTGCGAGTCAGGTAATGATGGTAGGCCGACGTCTGAATACCCACCTGGAGGTTGAAGGTCACCAGCTTGAGGTGATCCTGCTCCTCTGGCAAGGATGTGTCAGGTATTGCCACGCCGGCCTTGAAGGTCATTCTTGGTTAGCCTCTTCCTGTTCGGAATTGTCGGTCCCTGCTGCGCGCTCTTCACGGACCTGATCAATCAGAGCTTCGGCCACCTTGGGCATGTTTTCCAGGCTTCCAGCACTGCTGGGGGACACGATGTAGCGGTTATCGACGATCAGTGCCGGAACGCCCATCAGCTCGAGGTTACGCATAGTGGCGCTGGCACGGTTGAGCTCCGACTTCACACCGAAGCCATTCAGTGCGCTCAGGGCATCTTCCTTACTGACACCGTAGTTGCTGAAGAATTCGGCAATATCGTCCGGCTCGGTCAGCTTCTGGCCTTGCTGATGCAGAGCATCGAAGAAGTCAGCGTGGACTTTATCGAGGATTCCCAACTGCTTGGCGGCATAGAAGGCAGTGGCATGCTTGACCCAGGTGTCTCCCAGGGTGGCAGGCATGCGCTCGAAATCGACGTCATCGGGAAGCTCTGCAACCCAGGCATTGAGCGGTTCTTCCAGGTCGTAGCAGTGCGGGCAGCCATACCAGAAGATCTCGGTCACATTGATCTTGGTGCTGTCGGTGCTCAATTCGACCGGATTCGGGGATACAGTATAGTCTTTACCTTCGGTCAGCGGGGCCGCGCTAACCAATGTCGACAAGCCAAGGCCAGCCAGACCAACCAAAAAAGACTTCAACATGAGACCTTCTCTCCTTGTATGGAATATCTGACCCCCAGTTCCTGAGGGTCGATAAAAGAACGCTGTTTTGAGTCTACAATGCCGCCAAGGTTCCCCGCACCTGCTACTCGGCATTGCATGTTTTTTCCTCGATCACTGCGCGGCACCTGGATCTAGCGTAGCCCCTGAATATAGTTGGCTACGGCCTGCATGTCGGACTCGCCCAGCTTGGTGGCCACATCGGTCATGATGTCATTGTCCCGAGTGCCGGCAGCATAGGCCTTGAGGCTGGTCACGATGTAGTCGGAGTACTGCCCGGACAATGCCGGATAACCAGCCGAGGCAATGCCTGTACCGCTAGGTCCATGGCAGGAGGAGCATGCAGGAATGCCTTGCTCGATATCGCCAGCACGATAGAGTTCCTGTCCTCGTTCGAGCTGCTCCGGGTTCGGGGAAGCCTCACCCTGCGGGAGTTCCTGGCTGGCAAAGAAAGCTGCCACATTCCAGGCATCCTGGTCACTGAATCCTGCCACCATGGCAGCCATTTGCGGCACCTGGCGCTTACCGTCCCGAATATCCATGATCTGCTGGGCGAGATAGGATTCATGCTGGCCTGCAAGATGGGGAAACAATGGAGCAGGGCTCTGCCCAGTCGGGCCGTGACAGGCGGAACATACCTTGGCCTTGTCGCGACCGGCGTCGGCATTGGCGTCGCTCTGAGCGTCGCCATGGGCGGTGCTGGTAGCACCAATGAGAATTGCCAGGCTTGCCAATATTCGTCTCATCGCTAGCTCACTTACCTGTGGTCGTTTTTATGTGCTCTTTTCGCCGGCGACCATAAGGGCACGATGGTATGATGGGGTGCCCGAGCATTGACGCCAATGGCTTCACTATAATCAATCGCTGCCGATGAGACACAATGTCTCCATCATCGGGTTTCTTATCTTCTTACCAGCAGGATGTTCTCTTCCCATGCCGCTCAAGTATTCCACGGCTCGTTTTCTGACCAGTGCACCCACGCTCGCCAAATGTCCGGTCGACAGCGGTGTGGAAGTCGCCTTTGCTGGACGTTCCAATGCGGGCAAGTCCAGTGCGATCAATGCCATCACCCAGCAGAAGGCGCTGGCGCGAACTTCCAAGACCCCTGGCCGAACCCAACTGATCAACATTTTCTCCCTGGGGGATGATGTCGATCGGCGTCTGGTCGATCTCCCCGGTTATGGTTACGCCAAGGTGCCAGAGAATATCAAGCAGGAATGGCAGCGCCATCTGTCGGATTACCTGCACCGGAGAGCTTCACTCAAGGGACTGGTGCTGGTCATGGACGTCCGGCACCCCCTGACCGAGTTTGATCTCGACTTGCTCGAGGTCGCAGATGATCGTGATCTGCCAGTGCATATCCTGTTGACCAAGGCTGACAAGCTGAAGAAGGGGGCCGCCAAGAATGCTCTGCAACAGGTGCGTTCAAGGCTGCGTGAATGGGAGGACCTGATCAGCATCCAGCTGTTCTCTTCCCTCAAGCGTCAGGGCGTGGAAGACGTCCATCAGCGCCTGGACAGCTGGATGGAAGATGAAACAGGTGTCGCAGGCTAGTGGCGCCAGCCCCCGTCGGCAGCAAGCAGTGCCTCGAGCTCAGTCACCTGGGGCAAGCGCACCACGCCAAGTGGCAGGGGATCGTTGACCAGAAGTTCGGTTGGAGCGATCCACACTGCCTGCATGCCCAGGCGCAGGGCAGGTATGGCATCTTCTTCCCATGAGTCTCCGATATGGAGTGTTTCATGGGGCTTCACGCCAAGCAACGCAAGCATGGCCAGGAATGGGCGAGGGTCTGGCTTGGGAGCAAGCAGCTCTCCGGCGGCAATGCGGTGCTGGAAGTGGCGTGACAGAGGAATACGCTGGAAAGCCACGTTGCCATTGGTGATGCTGCCGAGGCGATAGCTCTGCCTGAGCCTGCCGAGCATGTCGTCGACTCCAGGGAAAGGAGCAACCTTTACGCGCAAGGTGTGGAAGTGAGCCATGGCGAGAGCCGCCCAGAGATGAGCGCTGGCTCTGTTCAGGCCATTTTCTTCCAGCAGATGGGCCAGGGTTCGTTCACGCAACCAGGTAAAATCCCCGCGTCGCGTCCAGCAGCGTTTACCCAGTGCCACTCGCTCACGTTGGTAATCCTGCAGCGAGATGGGGGGTGTCAGTGGTTCGCCCCGACGCTGTTGCCAGGCAGCCAGCTCGCTTACCAGCCATTCGAAGTGACCGTGTTCGGTGCGGTGCATGACACCATCGTTATCCCACAGGGTGTCATCGAGGTCGAAGGTCAGAGCCTTGATCATGAGAGGTCTCGGTCTTTGCGCTTGGCTCTAGGATGAGCTTGATCATAACTCTGCGCCAGATGTTGCCAGTCGAGCCGAGTATAGACCTGTGTGGTCGAAAGGTTTGCGTGGCCGAGCAACTCTTGCACGGCGCGCAGGTCCTGGCTGGATTCCAGCAGATGGCTGGCAAAGGAATGACGCAGCCGGTGCGGATGCAGGTGTTCTGGCAGGCCACGACGCCTGGCCTGCGTGACCAACCGGCTCTGAATCGCACGATGGCCGAGGCGCTTGCCCTGCTGGCCGACGAACAAGGCCGTTTCCCCTTCTGCTGCCAGAGTAATGCGCAGTGCGAGCCAGACTTGCAGGGCCTCTCGAGCACGCCGTCCTACCGGGACCTGGCGTGGTTTGGAGCCCTTTCCTACCACGCGTACACGCTGGGATTGCAGATCGCTGAGGTCCAGCGCCGCCAGCTCCGCCAGGCGCAGGCCACTGGAATAGAGCAGCTCCAGCATGGCCTGGTCGCGCACCGATAACGGAGAGCCATCATGGGGCGTATCGAGAAAACGGGCCAGTTGGTCCACGTCAACGGGTTTGGGCAGATCTCGAGGGGTTCGTGGACCACGATTCAGTGTCACGGGATTATGTGTGAGGCGCTGGTGCTTGATCTGGTGCTCACAGAAACGTGACAGGGCAGCCCGGCGACGTTGCAGACTACGCGGAGCCAGGCCTCGTGCTCGCTCGGAGGCAAGGAAGCGGCGAATGCTGTTGCTATCCAGTGGCGTAGCTTCCAGCCCTTGCTCTGCGCGATAGGCCAACAATGCACCAAGGTCGCGTCGATAGGCATCCAGAGTTGCGGGAGAGGCTGTTTGGCCGAGCTCTTCAAGAAATTCGGCTACCTCTCCTTCCAGCTTGCCTGTCGGCGGATGGTCAGCCATGAGGGTGTCCATTGAGCCTTGTCGACAGGCGCACGAGAACATCCGCCAGATATTCGGTGAATAGCGTATCCATGCTGGCGCAGAAATGCTCCGGATCGGGGCTGGCCAGTACCAGGTATCCCTGGGGTTCGCCCAGGGTCAACTTGGCGATGGCGCAGGAGCCTGTCTTGGTAGGTGCCTTGGCATGGGGAATCAGGCGCTTCCAATCCGTAGGTGTCATACGAGTACAGCGACTGACGCGCCCTTCGAGCATGGCAGCCAGACGTTGGCCGGTATGTTCATCCAGCACATGGCGCGGTGCTTGAGGAGGCGTGGGTGCATTGTCAGTCAGGCTGGCAGGACACCATAGCGACACGGCCGGAGTCTGGAAGCGTTCGCTCAAATGAGTCGACAGGGCCTGGCCGAGTGCATCGTTGTCCTCTGCTTCCAGCAACGCCAGCATCAGCTCTCGCGTACGTCGATACTGGGCCTCGTTATGGCGTGCTGAATCCAGCAGTTGCTCAAGACGTTGTTCGGCACTCTGAGAGCGCTGGCGCAGGTCGTGTACCAGACGCTCAAGCAGAGACGTGGCGCCTTTGGTTTCGGGATGGGGCACCGTGAGCTGCTGCAACAGGCCCTCGCGCCCGACGAAGAAATCCGGGTGCCGAGCCAGCCATTCGGCCACGCGATCCGGGTCAAGGGTCTTGCGCGGCTCGGGGGCAGCTTGAGACATGGGGTTGTTCTCCCTTGCAAACGGCCTGTTATTTATCGATAGACCTTATTATTCATGGATGGGTCTTTATTTATGGATAATCGGTGCCCGATCCCTATTTCAATAGCACTCGACCATCGTAAACCCGCTCTGCGGGGCCCGTCATGATCAACGGTGAGCCATCGTCGTCCCAGCGAATGCTCAGGTCGCCCCCAGGCAGTCGCACCTTGACGGGACTCGTCAACAACCCTTGACGAATGCCGCTGGCAACTGCCGCGCACGCCCCGGTGCCACACGCCAGGGTCTCGCCACTACCGCGTTCGAAGACCCGCAGGCGAATTTCCTGAGAGGATACCACCTGCATGAACCCGACATTGACCCGCTTGGGGAAGCGGGGGTGTGCCTCGATGACCGGCCCAAGATGTTCGACGGGAGCGCTATCGACATTATCGACGCGCAGAACCGCATGGGGGTTGCCCATGGATACTACGCCAATTTCGACATGCTCGCCGTCTACATCGAGTCCATGACGCAGCAGGTCTGCGTCGGCCTCAAAAGGCAACGACTCAGGAGTGAAGCGTGGCGTCCCCATATCGACACTGACTTGATCATCGTCGAGAACATTCAACACCAGAGGCCCACCTGCGGTTTCCACCTTGATCTGGCGCTTATGGGTCAAGCGCTTGTCGAGTACGAAACGAGCGAAGCAGCGCGCTCCGTTGCCGCAGTTTTCTACCTCACTGCCATCGGCGTTGTAGATACGATAGCGGAAGTCCATGTCGGGATCCCGGGGGGGCTCGACGATCAACAGCTGGTCGAAGCCAATCCCGAATCGGCGATCAGCCAGGCGCCGGACTTCATCAGCATCCAGTCGGGCCCGCTGGGTGACCAGGTCGACAACCATGAAATCGTTGCCGAGCCCATGCATCTTGGTGAAGTGCAGTAGCATCAGCGCGGATCCTCCAGCAACGTTTCGCCGGCCCACAGATCACTCAATGTCTCGCGCTTGCGCACGACCTGATAACAATCGCCATCGACCATGACCTCAGCGGCCCGAGGGCGACTGTTGTAATTCGACGCCATGACGAAACCATAGGCTCCGGCGGAACGCACTGCCAGCAGATCTCCCGGGGCGATGGCCAGTTCACGTTCTTTACCGAGAAAATCTCCCGTTTCGCATACGGGGCCAACGACATCATAGATGGCTGCGTCGCGGGGTTCGCGGGTGTCAACGGGGAGAATGGCCTGCCAGGCCTGATACAACGCTGGTCGAATCAGATCATTCATTGCTGCATCGACGATGGCGAAGTTCTTGGTCTCACCGGGCTTGAGGTATGTCACCCGAGTCAGCATTGTGCCTGCATTGGCGGCAATGGAGCGCCCCGGTTCGAACAGCAGGGTCAGTTGCTTGCCACCTTCCCAGCGAGCCAGGCGATCGAGCAACTGAGAGGCGTAAGCGAAGGGTTCGGGTGGCGTTTCATCACGATAAGGCACACCCAAGCCTCCACCGAGATCCAGGTGATCGACTTCGATACCTTGTTCACGCAGGCGGTCGAGAAGCAGCAACAGGCGTTCCAGAGCATCAAGGAACGGCGCGGTGTCCGTCAGCTGAGAGCCGATATGACAGTCCAGGCCAGCGACACGCAGGTTCGGCAGAGAAGCTGCCTGCTGATAGACCTCGAAGGCCTGCTCCACCGGGATACCGAACTTGTTGTCCTTGAGGCCGGTAGAAATATAGGGATGAGTGCCGGCGTCCACGTCAGGGTTGACGCGCAGGGAAACCGGAGCAATGACGCCGAGACGGCCAGCTACTGCGTCAAGTCGTTCCAGTTCAGGACGCGACTCCACGTTGAAGCACTTGATGCCCACTTGCAGGGCCCGGGCCATCTCGTCTTCCTGCTTGGCGACACCGGAGAACACCACCTTGGCAGGATCTCCGCCTGCTGCCAGTACGCGTTCCAGCTCGCCTACGGAGACGATGTCGAAGCCAGCGCCCAGGCGTGCCAGCACGTTGAGCACGGCCAGGTTGCTGTTGGCCTTGACGGCATAGCAGATCAGGTGCGGGTGTTCACCCAGGGCATTCTGGTAGGCCTTGAAGTGACGCTCCAGGGTGGCCCGGGAATAGACATAGCAGGGGGTTCCCACTTCATCGGCAATACGTGCCAGGGGCACCTGCTCGGCATGGAGCTGGCCGTCACGATATTCGAAATGATCCATTCTCAGTTCTCGCCCGCCGATGAAGTGCTGTCTTGAGTCGTGCTGTCTTGAGTGCCGTCGTCAGAGGTGTCCTGCTCAGTCTCCTCCTCGTCTTGCTGGTCTTGCTCCAGCTGGCTGGCCGGGTCGTAGCGCTTGGCGGCTTCCTCGTCATCAGGATGGTACAGAGGTCCTTTCTGACCGCATCCCGACAGGCCCAGCAGAGCACCCAACAGCAGCGCAACAACAACAGAAGTCGGTCTCATTGGTCATGCTCCTCTGTCGTTGCCTGCTGGGTTGTCACGTACTGGGCCAGAGCGTCGCGAGCACGCTGGGCAGCAGCGCGAACCTGATCGGGTGCGGTGCCACCGATGTGATTACGTGCGGCTACGGAACCTTCCAGGGTCAGCACCTCGAAAACGTCGGCTTCGATCACGTCAGAGAACTGGCGCAATTCATCCAGGCTCATCTCGGACAAGTCCTTGTGGTTCTGGATACCGTAGGCCACGGACAGCCCGACGATTTCATGGGCATCACGGAATGCGACTCCCTTGCGCACCAGGTAGTCGGCCAGGTCGGTGGCCGTGGAAAATCCGCGGCGAGCGGCTTCGCGCATGGAGTCCTTCTTGGACTCGATGGCCGGAATCATGTCGGCAAAGGCGCGCAGACAACCAAGCACAGTGTCCAGGGTGTCGAACAAGGGCTCCTTGTCTTCCTGGTTGTCCTTGTTGTAGGCCAGTGGCTGAGACTTCATCAGTGTCAGCAGACCGATCAGGTGACCGTACACACGCCCCGTCTTGCCACGCACCAGTTCCGGCACGTCAGGGTTCTTCTTCTGCGGCATGATCGAGGAGCCGGTGCAGAAGCGGTCTGGCAGGTTGATGAAGTCGAACTGGGCACTGGTCCACAGCACCAGCTCTTCGCTCATGCGTGACAAGTGCATCAAGAGCAGGCTGGCGAAGGCCGCGAACTCGATGCCGAAGTCGCGGTCACTGACCGCATCCAGGCTGTTTTCAGCGGGACGCTCGAAACCCAGTAGTTCAGCCGTCAGGTGACGGTCGATGGGGTAGGTGGTGCCGGCCAGGGCGGCAGCGCCCAATGGCATCACATTGACTCGCTTGCGGCAGTCAAGCAGGCGCTCGTGGTCACGGGCCAGCATTTCCTGCCAGGCCAGCAGGTGATGTCCGAACGTCACTGGCTGAGCTGTTTGCAGATGGGTGAAGCCGGGCATGATTGTATCGGCCTCGCGATCGGCCAGTTCGATCAGGCCGGCGCGCAAGCGGGCCAGTTCGGCGGCCACCGCATCGATTTCATCACGCATGTACAGCCGGATATCCGTTGCCACCTGATCATTGCGAGAACGGCCCGTATGCAGTTTCTTGCCGGTAATGCCGATTTTTTGCGTCAGACGCGCTTCGATATTCATGTGCACGTCTTCCAATGCGACTGACCACTCGAAGGTGCCTGCCTCGATTTCCTGCAGGATCTCCTTGAGTCCTGCTACGATGGCGTCACGCTCGTCCTCACTGAGCACGCCGACGCGTGCCAGCATGGTGGCATGGGCAATGGAGCCCTGGATATCGTGACGTGCCATGCGTTGATCGAAGTCGACCGAGGCAGTGAAGCGGGCGACAAAGGCATCGGTAGGTTCGCTGAAGCGGCCGCCCCAGGACTGATTGGTGGTCTGGCTCATTGGGCTGGAATTCCTGCATCGGGTTCGCGAGCGACGCTCGGGTCCATCAGGGACGACCTGGCTGAGTGGCCAGCGTGCCTTGGAACGGCGTCGAGATATGCTGAAAGTGTACCAGAGTCGCACCCTGTGGCGAGGGGGAGGGTGATGATAATGACAGACGGGATACCTGCCAGTAATGGGACTTCGATTTTACTGATACCGGTGGTGCATTATGATGGTGGCATTCCTTTCACTATATAAAGCAAAGCCGGTGGACAGGCCGTCCGGTCAGGGAGAAACAAGTGCAATATACGTCGACACTGCGTATCGCGACCCGCAAAAGCCCGCTGGCCATGTGGCAAGCCGAGCATGTGCGCGATCGCTTGAAGGCGCTTCATCCGGGGCTTGAAATTGAACTGGTTGCCATGTCGACCAGAGGCGACAAGATTCTCGATACTCCTTTGGCCAAAGTCGGTGGTAAAGGATTGTTCGTCAAGGAGCTCGAAGAGGCCATGCTGGATGGCCGGGCTGACATTGCCGTACATTCGATGAAGGATGTGCCGATGCAGTTTCCCGAAGGTCTCGGGTTGTCAGTCATCCTGGCGGGGGCGGAACCTACGGATGCCCTCGTTTCCAACCATTACGCTTGCCTGGACGAACTGCCAGAAGGTGCACGTGTCGGTACCTCCAGCCTGCGTCGTGGCCTGCAGTTGAGCGAAGCACGCCCTGACCTGGAAATTCTCAGCCTGCGCGGTAATGTGCAAACCCGATTGAGCAAGCTTGATGCAGGCGATTTCGATGCCATTCTATTGGCCACCTCCGGGCTCAAGCGCCTGGGGCTGGGAGATCGCATTGCGCAGGAACTGCCCCCGGAAGTCTGCCTGCCTGCGTGTGGGCAAGGGGCCCTGGGTATCGAGTGCCGGATGCATGATGCTGAGTTGGTATCGCTGCTGGTGCCATTGGACGATCCGGAAACGTCTGCTCGGGTACGTGCCGAGCGGGCAATGAATACCCGCCTTGAAGGTGGTTGTCAGGTACCGATAGCAGGTTATGCTGTGCTCGAGGACGAGCGGACCCTGTGGCTGCGGGCACTGGTGGGCAATCCCGATGGAACCCGCGTACTGCGTGCTGAAAGCCGTGGTTCGGCAGAAGAGCCAGAGGCATTGGGGATTCGCGTCGCTGAGGAGTTGCTCGACCAGGGAGCTGGCGAGATTCTTGCCAATATCTATGGGCAGCACTGATGGTTGACTGCCCTGTCATCATCACCCGACCCGGTAGCCGGGCCGAGCCATTGGCTGCGGCTATCCAGGCTTATGGCCTGGAAGTGGAGCGGATAGAAGTGATGACACAGGAAGTTGTGCCGGAATCAGCGGGCATGCGCGCAGTGTGGCTCGATATTGACCAGTTTCATAAGGTAGTGGTGATCAGTCCCGCTGCCGCCGAGTGTCTGATAGAGGCCCTGGATCGTTACTGGCCGCAACTGCCTCAGGGCCTGGCGCTATATGCAGTGGGTGAGGCAACTGCCTCCTTGTTGTATCAGGCACTGGGGGTTCGTATCAGAATGCCCTCGGTGGGAAACGAAACCAGCGAGGGGTTGTTGGCGCTGGGGTCATTGCGTCAGCTTGATGAACAGAAGGTTTTACTGGTCGCCGGTCAAGGCGGCCGAACACTACTGGCTGATACCCTGGCCGAACGGGGAGCGCGCGTGACTCGCCTGGAAGTCTATCGACGGCGGTTGATGGAACCTTCCAAGGCAGAGCAATGGCGCCTCAGTTCGGCACAATATAGGGCGTTGGTAGTCAGTAGCGGAGAAATTCTTGAACATCTGGCAAGATGGTGTTCAAAGACTGCGTTGTACCAACCGCTTATCGTATCCAGCCAGCGGTTGGCTACACTGGCCGAACAACTAGGGTTTCGCGACGTGGTAGTGGCATCCGGCGCATCTCCTGCGGCAATGGCAGCGGCGGCAGCCGGAACCTGCAACCCCAGGTAGTGGGGAGTCTAGGACGGCGAATGAAGATCTCGAACAAGGGCTAGCGACAGATGAGCAATCAACAGCACGATAAGGACGAACAGCAGACCCCGTCCGGAACTGCCCCGAATGGAGCAGGCGACTCGGCTGCGGGCAAGGAAGGCTCGAGCGGTACCACGAGGAGTGGCCAGCGACGTTCGCGACGACGTACCAAAGGTGGTGGTGAACGCTATGTTTCCACTGCGACATCGTCGTCCACGACCACATCGATACCCTCATCCACTTCTACTGCTGCGGAGCCGTCCCCGAAAGCTGCTGTGGATGATGCCAAGCCTGAAGCATCCAAGGCAGCCGATAGCCCATCGTCCACGGCCAAGGAGAGCAAGCCTTCCGAAAAGGACTCGTCAGCCAGCAAGCCTGCCAACGTGAAACCTGCCAAGAGTGATACAACGGCGAGTGCCAGCAAGGCCAGTGACAGCAAGCCTGCTGACTCGAGCAAGACTGGTGGATCGAGCAAGTCGTCTTCCTCCGCTGGCAGTGGTGGTTCCGGTGGTAGCAGCAAGACAACGTCCTCTGGCTCTGGTGGTGGCAAGGCCGGGGTCATTGCCCTGATTCTGGTGCTGATCCTGATTGCTGGAGTGCTGTTCATTGGTTGGAAGGGCTGGCAGCTGCAGCAGGCCATGTCCGAGCGACTTGACCAGCTCAAGGAAAACTCTCCCAGCGTGGCCCAGGTGCAGGAGCTGTCCAACGAACTGCACAGCAACCTGGAACAGCGTAAGACCAGCGTGAACGAGACCATCGGCGGTATTCAGAGTGAATTTGCCGACTACAAGGCCGACGTCAACCAGACGCTTGACCGCGTGTTGATGGAGCTGGCCAAGAAACAGAAAACCGACGAGCGTGATTGGCTCCACGCCGAAGCCGCCTATCTGCTGCGGCTGGCCAACCAGCGCTTGCAACTGGAGCGCGATGTGGGAGGTGCTGTTGCCCTGTTGCGTACTGCCGATAATCGTCTGGAAGAGGCCGACAATCCTGCCCTGGTTCCGGTGCGCCGTGCCATTGCCGAGGAGTTGGCGGAGCTGCAGTCCGTGCCACGTGTCGATCGTACCGGTCTGTATCTGGCACTGAATGCCCAGCAGGAGCAGGTCGCTGGCCTGCCGCTGGCTCAGGACATAAAAGAGTTCACTGCTGACACTACCATTGCGGAAGCGCCTACCGGAGCCTGGCAGAAGCAGCTGGCCCGAGTCGGAGAAGAGCTGAAGGACCTGGTGGTGGTCCGGCATCACGATCAACCCATGGAAACGCTGATCACACCAGAGCAGGAGACTTATCTGCGTCAGAGCCTGCGCCTGATTCTGGAACAGTCTCAACTGGCTCTGCTGAAGGAAGAACAGGACCTTTACGAGACCAGCCTGAAGAAGGCAGAGGGCCTGCTCAATTCCTACTATGACCTGGATGACCAGAAGGTACAGGCAGTCCTGAGCAAGCTTGATGAACTCAAGGGGGCTTCCATCCATCCTGAGTTGCCCGATATCAGTGCATCCCAGCAAGCACTGGCCCGTTTCATCGAACAGCGTTTTGAAGCGACTGCCAAAGGCCAGGGGGATGACGCATGAGAAAGCTGATTCTGCTCATTGTGCTTGGCTTGGCAGTGGGCGCACTGTTTGGCCAGCTGATGATGTCAGTGCCCGGTTACTGGTTGGTTCGGGTGGGGGATACTTCCTTCCAGACCTCATTCTGGTTTGGGCTGGTGATCCTTCTGGCACTCTTTATTGTGCTGCACTTCGCGCTGCGAGTGCTGATGCGCATGACCCGGCCAGTCAGCCGTTTCAAGGTCTGGAATGCACGGACCCGCAACCGCAAGGCCATGAAGCGTACTGTGCGTGGCCTGGTGGCGCTCGCCGAGGGTCGCTGGAAGCGTGCCGAGAAGGCCTTGGTCAAGGCGGCGGATGATTCCAGTACGCCACTGGTCAACTACTTGTCAGCTGCGTTGGCAGCCCATTATCAGGGGCGCTATGAGCAGGCTGACACTCTGCTCAAGCGTGCACACCTGAGCACCGATGGTGCCGATCCTGCCGTAGGCATGATGCAGGCGCAGTTGATGCTGGACCGTCAACAGTATGAAGAGGCGCTGGCGGTGCTGACGCGGCTGGATCGTCACTTGCCGCGCCACCCTCAGGTGCTCAAGCAGCTCAAGCAGGCCTATATCAGTGTCAGTGACTGGGAAGGGTTGCGTCGTTTGCTGCCACGCCTGGCTGACCAGCAACTGATTGCCCGTGAAGAACGCGAGGCGTTGGAGCTGCAGGCCTATAGCGAATTGATCATGCGTGAGACGCGTAATCCGGAAGACGTCGACCGGGTGCGCAATCTGTGGGCTGATATGCCTGAGCACCTGCGTTCCAATGTCGACTTGATCGTGCTCTACACCGAGGCTCTGGTGCGTGGCGATCAGCAGGTCATTGCTGAACGCCTGCTGCGTCATTCGCTCAAGGATCATTGGGACAGCCGCTTGGTTCTGCGCTATGGCCTGCTGGATGTAGATGCCTCACGCCAACTGGTAACTGCAGAGAAGTGGCTACAAGAGCGCCCCAACGATCCGGACCTGCTGCTTACCCTGGGTCGCCTGGCACTGCGTAATGCATACTGGGGCAAGGCTCAGGAATATTTCGAAGCCAGCTTGCGTCAGCGTTCCAGTGGTGTGGCGTGTGCTGAACTGGCGCGCCTATACGCCAACCTCGGTGAGCACAACAAGAGCCAGCTCTATTATCGTCAGAGCGTCGAGCTTCTCGACAAGTCGCTGCCATCGCTCCCGCAGCCCAGCGATGCTCAACAGGCTGCTCAAGCCTGAGTGCTCAGGTAAAACTCCCGAGACCTGTACCAAAAGACACACCCCATGGAGAGCCCCTCCATGGGGTGTGTCTTTTGGTGGGCTGCTTCGGGCTCCAAATGCATGATCCTGTGCTCTATCGCTATGCCTAGGCAGGAGCGCCTGTCCCCGGTGATACGCGCTGCTTATGCTGGTGGCTGTGTGCAAGTGAGGCCGATGAGCAGGGAGTGCGTTGATGGCAAGCATAACGGTGATGACACACATGAAATGGGCGAGTACATGTGCGATTCTCGCCTTGTTGCTGTCTGCTGTGCTGCTGTCTACTCAGGTGCAGGCCCATCAGGAGAGCCGGGAGCAAGCGGTATCTTCTGATCAGGAGACGCTGGCCGAAGATACCGCGGTACAGCTTTCTGATGTCTGGGTACAGGCATTGTCAGCAATGAATCTGGGGCCGATGACGATTGCCCTGAGTGATCAGGCCAGCCTGGACCTTCCTTCGGGATATGGTTTCATGCCTCAGCCTTGGGCCAGGAAGATAATGGCAAAGGTCGGCAACCAGCCCTCGGCTGATGAGCTGGGTGTGATCTTTCCACTTGTGGAAGAGGTGGAGTGGTATGTCGATGTCGAGTATGTGGCATCGGGGTATATCAAAAGAAGCGATGACCAGCCGTGGGACACGGAACAACTGCTTGCAGGACTGCGCCAGGGAACCGAGGCGGATAATGCTCGGCGAGGGAAGTTGGGTATCCCTCCTGTTCAAGTGGTCGGCTGGGTGGAAACGCCTGCCTATGATGTAAAGCTCCACCGCTTACTTTGGGCTATCGAAGCCCGCATGCAGACCAGCATGCGAGATAGCGCCTCGAGCCGTGAAAGTATCATCAACGCAAGCATCATCAACGAAAGCATCATCAACGAAAGCATCATCAACTACAGCCGCCATGAGCTTGGCCGTGAAGGCTATATCGCACTGAGCCTGGTGACCAGCAGGGCATTCCTTGCACAGGGCAAGCGCGCTATCGATGAGCTGGGAGCAGCGATCGAGTTCAAGGAGGGTAAACGCTATCAGGACTTTGATGCTGCCTCGGACCGCCTTGCAGAATACGGCCTTGCTGAGCTGATTGTCGGCAGGGCGATCAGAGAGCCGAGGCCGTTGATGGTAGCAGGTAGCTGGTTGGCTGGGCTCTGGGGGCCGCTGGTGATCGTCATGCTGCTGGTGTGCTGGCTTGTTGGGGCGCGCAGGCGGGTGAAAAAACGCAATCGTTTGATGTCTCTATAAAAAAACCCACGGATATATTCCGTGGGTTTTTTGTTTCAGGGCAAAGTTATGGAAAGTGCTTCAGGTTTCTGGACTATCGGGATAGTCACCCTTGAAGGCGGACTTGATCTCTGCCTCTTCGGGGGCGGCGTGGCTTTCGGGAGCCTGGACGCTGCCGTCTTCGCCCGCCTGGGGAGCTGATGACTCGGGAGACGCGTAGCCGTTCTTGTCCACCAGACGTAGATTGGCGGCAGGGGCCTGGCCTTGCTTGTCTTCGCCGAAGTACACGGTGGTATGCGGGAAGGGGATCTCGATACCAGCATCGTCCAGGTGCAATTTGACTAGACGGTTGTACGCGCGGCCTATGGCCCACTGCATACCAGGAGTGGTCTTGATTCGCACGCGGATGTGAACCGCGCTGTCAGCCAGCGCCGTGACACCTTGCACCTCCAGTGGGGCGACAATCTCCAGCTTCAGTTCCGGATCCGTGGTCAGCTCATCGAAGGCATTGTGCAGGGCAATGATGGCTTCATCGATGCTCTCGCGGTAGGCGATACCGTACTCACCCACATGATAGGCAAAGCCGCGCATGTAGTTGGACACCACATCTACGCTGGAGAAGGGAATCAGGTGGAAGGTGCCGTTGACATCACGCACACCCACCGAGCGAATGCTCAGCTTTTCGGCAGTACCGGTAATGCCGCCAAGGGTAACGACGTCTCCGGTATTCATGGCATTTTCGACCTGAATGAAGATGCCGGTGATGATGTCCTGCACCAGTTTCTGGGCACCGAAACCGATGGCAAGGCCCAATACCCCAGCACCCGCGATCAGCGGGCCAATGTTGATGCCGATCTCTGACAGCACGATCATCAGTGTCATGGTGACCAGGGCGATGGCCAGTGCATTACGGAATAGCGACAGCAGGGTGTGGGCTCGAGCCGAAGATTGGCCGTTGCTGGTAGCCTGATTGAGCTTATGTTCAATCAGGCTGGCCAGAGAAATCCAGGCAATGGCTGCCACGATCAGGATGACGGCAACATTAAAGGTCTTGGTGACCAGGTTGCGTCCGGATTCCGATGCATACCACGAGGCAATGTCGAATAGCCCCCAAGCATTCGCCAGGCACATGGCGGCGGTGATCAGAATCAGGATGTTGATGACCCGTAACATCGTGGGGATATAGGAATTGAGCCGTGGTTCGAGCAGCGGTAGTTTCTGGCGCAACTCATCGGACAGCGTGATGCGCCGGCCGATGATCTGGGAAATACCTCGGGATACCAGGCTGGCAACGAGCACGATGGCAAGCGACTTGGCCGTTGCGATCAGGACATAGGGCAGTGCTTTTTCCGGCTGGGTCAACGTCAGCATCAGCACTACGGTGAAGTAGACGATGGCCAGCAGATGCCAGGTACGGGCCAGAAGCCCGATAGCCACACTCGACGCAGGCAGGGTCGCACGCTGGGCTACGCTGAGCAGTCCATCTCGTACCTTGATCCGATTGATCAGAATCACGATGATGGCATAGAACCAGGCACCCAACATGATCAGGGCGCCAGCACCCTTGCTGAGGCTCGCTGATAGGTAGAGACTGATCAACGGCACTACGACCATCAGGCCATAGCCGGCCAGACCAATCAGGCGAGCGATCCAGCGATTCCAGTAGGATGCGTCCTTGGCGCCAATTGGCAGCAGGCGAATGCCTTCATAGCGTGAAGCGAACAGCATGCGCATCCCCG
The DNA here is from genome assembly GCF_008329985.2 of Halomonas binhaiensis. NCBI lineage: Bacteria > Pseudomonadati > Pseudomonadota > Gammaproteobacteria > Oceanospirillales > Halomonadaceae > Halomonas > Halomonas binhaiensis. The sequence continues at coordinate 4,492,864 of NZ_CP038437.2, read as the reverse complement.
CCTTGAGCAGTTCTATGACCAGGAAGGCATTGAGGAACAGCGATGCCTGGGTGGAAAGGCTGCCGGTCTCACCAATGATGAAGGTCGCTGCCAGGTTGCCACCGACATAGGCCAGGCCCACTGCCATGGCATCGATCAACAGTGCAAGCGCGGAGCACAGGACTTGCCGCACGATGGGATAGAGGCTTTGCCCATTCAGCGACCATTGGCTCAGGTGGGCGAACAATGGACGCACCAGGCGGCGAATGGCCAGGAACAGAACGAAGGTGGCGATGATCACCAGGCCCAGGTTGAGCGCTGCCGTCATCAGCAAACCAAGATCCAGCGAGCTTGATGTCAGGGAGCCATCGAACAGTGCACCAAGAGAGGAGACGAGATTGTCGAATTGTTCGCCGAATTCGCTCACGGTCTTGCTGGTCAGAGTAGCCAACTGAGCAGGCAAATTGGCGCCAACGACCTCTGCGCTATCGGGGGGGGCTGCCTCCGGAACTTCTTCTGCGGCAAGTTGGCGCAGTTGTTCGATCAGTTGGGTTCGGGCCTGTTCATTTTCCAGCATGTCGGCAAGGGTGGAATATGCCGGTGCTCCGGCGCCGTCCTCTGCTGGCGGAGCCTCAGCGGGCTGGGCGAGTGCAGGTATGGCTGTCGTCATGATCAGCAATAGAGCACTCAGTAATAGGGCGCAGATGCGTGAGGGCATCACTCGAGGATCTCCTTTCATCGGTGGGCCTGTTCGATAATGGTGGTATGGGAGAAAGTTGAGCGCAGGCTAACATATCGTCAGTAAGCGCTTCTGTCTTTCGTGTGCCGCATCGGCATATGAATCATGTGACAAGCATGTGGGTGTGGGGTTCGTGACTTTTTTCGGGAGTGACAATGGGACAGGGATGGGCGTTCTTGGGGATATCACTGCTGGTCGCAGCCGGAGGTGCCGTGGGGGGCATGGGGCGGCTCTACATCAGTCGCTGGTCGGCGAGCCATCTGGGCAGCCGTTTTCCCTGGGGAACCCTGATCGTCAACCTGGCAGGGGCCTTCGTCATCGGGGTGCTGGGTGGGCTGGTTGCACAAGGCTCGCTTGCCGCCATGTTTTTGCTGACCGGTGTGCTCGGCGGCTTTACCACCGTTTCGTCACTCAGCCTGCAGACCCTGGACCTGTTACGTGAGCGCCGCTCTCTGGCAGCATTGAGCAACGTCGGCATGACGTTGCTGCTGGGGCTTGCCGCAGCAGCCTTGGGCTGGAATGTGGTGGCTGCCTCATGAAGAGCTGGCCAATCTATCTGGCGGTAGGTGCAGGCAGTGCCCTTGGTGCAGTATGCCGCATGTGGGTGGGGCTGGCCGTTGCCTCTTTCGTCACGACATCTTTCCCCTGGGCGACGCTGATGGTCAATGTGATAGGTTCCTGGCTGATTGCGCGTTTTGCCACTCATGCCAGTCTCCATGAACATGGGCGAGTGGCCCGCCTCCATCCCTTTCTAGTCGCTGGCTTCTGTGGTGGCTTTACGACATTTTCTCTGTTCAGTCTTGAAGCGGTGACTCTGGTCAGTGACGGCCGGGCCGGGTGGGCTGCACTCTATGTCGGGATCAGTGTGCCAACCTGGCTGGGAGCAGCCTGGTTGGGTGACCGCAGCGCGCGGCGGGCTGCTGCGCAATAGCTTTTTGACGGAATGATTTATCCAACTGAAAGAGTCACCCTGCTGAAAGGTCACAGAGTTTGCTAAAGCAACAAGGCTGCCCGAAGGCAGCCTCACCCTTAAGGGATTCGAGTTTGGGCTGCAGGAAGGGATCAGGACGCCTTGCGCTTGGCCTTGCTGCTTCCCTTGGGCGTTACGGCAGTCTTGTCCGGTGACTTGTTCTGGGGCGGGAAGTGCGCACGCACCAGTCCCAGCAGGCCTTGGGTCGAGGCATCGAAGTCCTGGCTGCGCTCGTCGATGCGTTCGCTGATCTCGCCGGCGATACGCTTGCCCAATTGGACGCCCCATTGGTCAAAGGAATTGATGTTCCAGATGACTCCCTGAACAAATACCTTGTGTTCATAGAGCGCGATCAAGGCGCCCAGGTTGCCAGGAGTCAGCTCATCGAGCAGCAGTACGCTGGAGGGGCGGTTTCCTGGGCAGCTATAGGGATCGAGATCTCCTCCCTGGAGGCTGCCTTCCATGAAGGCATTGGCCTGGGCCAGCATATTGGTGAGCAGGGCGAAGTGATGCTCTTCGACGCCTGGCTCTGGCTTGAGTGAGGCGATGAAGTCGATGGGCACATAGCGAGTGCCCTGGTGGAGCAACTGGAAGAAGGCATGCTGACCGTTGGAACCCGTCTGCCCCCAGACTATGGGACCCGTCTTGTAATCCACCGGACGCCCGAAAATATCCACTGACTTGCCGTTGGACTCCATGTCGAGCTGCTGGAGAAAGGCGGGCAGCTGATGCAGAGCCTGATCGTAGGGCACGATAGCCTGGGTTTCCGCGCCCACGAAGTTGATGTACCAGATGCCAATCAAGGCCATCAGCACAGGCATGTTCTGTTCCAGCGGTGCATTCAGGAAGTGCTGATCCATCTCCCAGGCACCCTGCAGCATCTCGATGAAGCCTTCAAAGCCGATGGCCAATGCGATGGGCAGGCCGATAGAGGACCACATGGAGTAGCGCCCACCGACCCAGGCCCAGAATTCAAAGACATTTTCCTCGCGAATGCCGAATTCCATGGCGGCCTTGCGGTTGGTGGACGCGGCCACGAAATGTGCCCCGATGTCCGCGTCTTCGCCTGCCTGCTCCAGGAACCAGCGGCGTGCGGTGCGGGCATTGAGCAGAGTCTCCTGGGTGGAGAAGGTCTTGGTCGAGACGATGAACAGGGTCGTCGCCGGGTTGAGACCACGCAGCACCTTCTGAATATGTGCACCATCCACGTTGGAGACGAAGTGGAAGTTGAGATCCGGATGGCGGTACTTGAGCAGAGCACGGCAGGCCATGTTGGGCCCCAGGTCGGAACCTCCGATGCCGATGTTGACCACATCGCGGATGCGCTCGCCGTTGTAGCCTTTCCATTCCCCGCTGCGTACGGCTTCGGAGAAGCGCTTGATCTGCTCGCGGGTCGCGTGGATCTCTGGCATCACATCCTTGCCATCGACGATGACCGGCTGATCGCCCAGGTTGCGCAGGGCAGTATGCAGAACGGGGCGGTCTTCAGTGACATTGATGATATCGCCGGAGAACATCTGGGCCCGGCGCTGCACCAGCGCCGAGTGATGGGCCAGTTCCAGCAGTTTATCCAGTACCTCATCGGAGATCTGGTGCTTGGAATAGTCAAGAAACAGGCCCCCAACCTTCAGGCTCATCTTGTCGAAGCGCTGAGGGTCCTGGGTAAAGTAATCGCGAATACGGTCATTGGCGGTTTCCTGGTGCAGGCGCAGCAGGGATTGCCAGGTCACACTACGGGTCAGCTGAAACACTGATTGTTCCTCTTGTTATTTGCTGCGCGCGGATATCCAGGCGCCAGCGTCAGGAATGTTCATCTCATAGTCCTGGTTCAACCAGGGCGAGCTCATCATGAAGTCAGCGCTGGATGGATTGCAGGCCACGGGCACGTTCCACAGGGCTGCCAGGCGCAGCAACGCCTTGACGTCCGGGTCGTGAGGCTGAGGGGCGAAGGGGTCCCAGAAGAAGACCAGCAGGTCGAGGCGCTGTTCAGTGATGCGCGCTCCAATCTGTTGGTCGCCACCCAGTGGGCCGCTCATCAGGCCTTCTACCTGAAGCTCCAGGGCCTTGCTCAGGCGCGCTGCAGTGGTTCCAGTGGCAATCAGCTCATGCTGCTTCAGTGTGTCATTCCAGCGTTCAGCCCAGGCCAGCATTTCTTCCTTCTTGCCATCGTGGGCGACAAGGGCAATGCGCTTACGTGCCGGAAGGGTGCGGCGAGCCTGATTGGCAGGGAAGGTTGGGGTCATGACGAGCCTCCGGAAACAGGGCAGTGAAAAAGAGTCACCTGTCGAAATGTCACCATAGTGCTTTGAAGGTAATATTACTACGGCGACTAAGGTCGACTAAGGTCTATATGGATGAGCTGAATCGTGATTAAAGCGATAAATCGCAGATTTTCCGCAGTATTTGTCTGGCTCCATATGAGGTAGTACCACTTTATGTTGTAATTTTAACAAAAAACACTTGAGTCCTTGTGGTGCATGTACCAAAGTGTTGGCTAATGACGACGTCCCAGTGGGGATTCATGGAAGGAGCCCGTCTGCCGTCGAGTCCTAGGGTTTGTCTGAAAGTCGTTGAGTACTGTCAGGAAAAGCGATACCGGTCGACAAATTGTCAGGCGTGGCGATATGGAAAGCCTCACTGCTCGTAGAGCGACAGTGATACTCCTGTCACCAGGCGCAGAGTTACCAACTATAGGTAGTCTCTGTACAGATAGTCGCTGTAGATGGTTTCAAGACAGATCCTGGATGGTTCTTGCATCACTTTTCATCGCTTCTAGTTCTAGTCAATGGAGGTCTCGCCATGACGCTCAAGGTTGCCATCAACGGGTTTGGTCGAATTGGACGCAATGTACTGCGTGCCTTGTATGAAAACGGTTATCGCGAGAAGGTCGAGATCGTTGCCATCAATGATTTAGGTGATCCTTCTCTGAATGCCCATCTGTTGCGCCACGACACCGTGCATGGCCACTTTGCTTTCAAAGTAGAGCACGACGAAGAAAGTCTCAGCGTCGATGGGGATCGCATCACCATTCTTTCCGAGCGCGATCCGGCTAACCTGCCCTGGGCTGCCCTTGGCATTGACCTGGTCATGGAGTGCACCGGGTTGTTCACCAAGCGCGAAGCGGCTGCCAAGCACCTGGAGGCTGGCGCTGGAAAGGTACTGATTTCCGCCCCTAGCCCTAATTGTGACGCTACCATCGTCTTCGGTGTCAACGAGCAGGTGCTGACCGCTGAACACAAGATTGTCTCCAATGCTTCCTGCACCACCAACTGCCTGGCGCCGGTCGCCAAGGCATTGAACGATGCAGTAGGCATCGAGAATGGTCTGATGACCACGGTGCATGCTTACACTAACGATCAGAACCTGTCCGATGTGTATCACTCCGATCCGTACCGCGCACGTAGTGCCACGCATTCCATGATCCCGACCAAGACGGGCGCTGCCGCTGCGGTAGGCAAGGTACTGCCGGAGCTGCAGGGCAAGTTCGATGGTCTGGCTGTGCGTGTACCGGTCATCAACGTGTCGTTGGTTGACCTGGTATTTACCGCTTCCCGCGATACCACCCGTGAAGAGATCAATGACATTGTGGCCAAGGCCGCTGAAGCATCGCCAGTGCTGGCCATCAACGCTCAGCCACTGGTCTCGATCGATTTCAATCACGATGCGAATTCCTCGACCTTCGATGCCAACCACACTCGCGTCAATGGTCGCCTGATCAAGGTCATGGCCTGGTACGACAACGAGTGGGGCTTCTCCAACCGTATGCTGGATACGGCCTTGGCCATGCAGGCCGTAGGCTGAAATCATTAGCCAGCGCAGTTGTTTATTGCTGTGAGAATGTGATTCTCTAATACAATAAATACGAGAAAGAAACGCCGGCGCCTTTACAGGCTCCGGCGTCTTTGCGCCTGAGGAGCACCAATGCTGCCTGATTATTCATGGATTGCCTGGCTTCTGATCATCTTGTCCACATATCTGACAGGGGTGTCCAAGGGGGGCTTTGCCGGTGGATTTGGTACGCTCTCGGTGCCGTTGATGGCGCTGGCCATTGATCCGATTGCTGCCGCAGGCTTGCTGCTGCCGCTTTTGATTGTCATGGATGGCCTAGCGGTGAAGGCCTGGTGGGGCCGACAGAATTGGGCCGAGGTAAAGCGTTTGATACCCGGAATGGCAATTGGTGTCGTGGTAGCTACCCTGGTAGCGGACAGCCTCGATGCTGACCATGTGCGCCTGGTGCTGGGCGTCATATCGCTGCTGTTCGTCGCTTACATGGTATTCAAGCCGTCGGCATCCCGACCGATTTCCACTGTCTGGGCCTGGCCAGCAGGCATTGCCACCGGCATTACCAGCTTCATTGCCCATGCCGGTGCGCCACCCATGAACCTTTATCTGGTGCCCCGGCGGCTGGACAAGACCGCCTTCATCGCGACCACCACCCTGGTGTTCGCGGCCGTCAACCTGATGAAGTTGCCGCCCTATCTGTGGCTAGGCGAGATCAACACCACCAGTATCTGGGCCTCTCTGGCACTGGTACCCGTGGCCTGGCTCGGGATTCGCAGTGGTGTGTGGCTGCATCACCGGGTCAATGAACGGTTGTTCTATCGTCTGGTGATCCTGGCCATGGCCATTGTCGGTGTGCAGCTGATTTTCAAGGCGCTGGGTTAGCCTGGGACAGTGAGCGGATGTCACCGGTCATCATCGGCGCTCAGGAGCGGCCGGTATATTGATCATCGCTCACATGCTCCATCCAGGTGACGACCTCACCATTGTGAACCTCCTGTATCGCAATATGGCTCATGCTGACGTCGGGGGCTGCACCATGCCAATGCTTCTCGCCTGGCTCGAACCAGACCACGTCACCGGGGTGAATTTCCTCGATTGCGCCGCCCCAGCGCTGAACCAGCCCACGACCGAAGGTCACGATCAGCGTCTGACCCAGCGGATGGGTATGCCAGGCAGTACGTGCACCGGGCTCGAAGGTGACATGGGCGCCCTGCACCCGGTCCGGATCGGCCTGATTGAACATCGGGTCTACCCGAACCGTACCGCTGAACCAGTCTGCGGGGCCTTTGGCGGATGGGTTTGTACCTGCGCGCGTAATTTTCATGATGAACTCCTTGCTTTCAACGTGATGTATTTTGCAGCGTTACCGAGAAGTTGCTCGCTGGCATTCGCTCGTTATTCGCAGAAATACTGAGCATCGGCAACCGGCTCCATCCAGTCTACGACCGAATCACCCTCACTTTCCTGGATGGCCAGATGGCTCATGGCTGTCATGGCGGGATCACGCTGCGTTCAGGGGTAGGGCCAGAGCGATGGAGGCAGCGCTTTCCTGCTGCGAAGAAGACACGTTAAACCATGTCTCTCATGAAGATAACGCGCAATAATTCGATAGGACTTATTAGCTGTGCTAATTAATCGTATGGCTAATCAGGGGACTCCTCCTCACCATCTTCAAGGCATGCACAAAAAAGAAGGGGCTGTCACTGATGTCGAGCCCCTGAAAGGTCGGAGATTTTCTGGCTATGCCTTCATTTCGACGGTTTACCGAACCGGCACCCAACAGCGCTCCAGGCAAGATGTATCTATGGCGGTGATGATGTTCTGGTTGTGGCGGCCAAAGGCGAAGTCCGGGAAACAGCCGTCATCGCTGGCCAGCCCCTGGATCAGGTCATGCACCTCGATGACCTTGACGTCGAAATAGCCGATACCGCCGCCGCCATAGTCGAAAGGGAAGAAAGCCCTGAATTGAGGCACCTGGGAGCCGGCCAGGAGGGTCTTGAAACCGCGCTCCTCACGTGGCTCGTTATAGCGAAACACCTTGAGCTCATTGAAACGCTCACCATCCATCATCAGTGTTCCCTCGGTGCCGCTGATCTCCCAGGTGATACCGAACACCTTGCCGGCGGCAATGCGTGAGCTTTCGATCACCCCCGCAGCACCTGAAGCAAAGCGCACCAGCGCCTGGGTCTGGTCATCGTTCTCGACCTCGCGCTGTTCGCTGGTGTCTACTGCCTTGCTTGCATAGCCGACGTTGTCGCCGGCATAGGGCCGAGCCGGAAACAGGATCTGGCTTTGGGCGCAGACCTCGGCAACATCCCCCATCAGGAATTGCGCCACGCTGATGGTGTGGGCGCCGAGATCACCCAGCGAACCGGTGCCTGCCTGCTGGCGCGAGCAGCGCCAAGACCAGGGCAGGTCGGGATCATTGAAGAAGCCCTGGTCGAAAGTGCCACGGAAACGTGTCGGGGTGCCGATGGCGCCTTCGTCGATCAAGCGACGGGCGAGTAGCGCCGCCGGTGTCTTGGTGTTGTTGAACGCCACCATGGTCTTGACGCCACGAGCCTGGGCCGCGCAGGCCATGGCCTCGGCCTGATGATCATCCATGGCCAAGGGTTTCTCGCAGTAGACGTGCTTGCCATGTTCGATGGCGGCCATGACCATCTCGAAGTGCAGCGCGTTGGGCGAGGTCACATCGACGACGTCGACATTAGGATCTGCCACCATATCGCGCCAGTCGCCATAGGCATGTTCGAAGTCCAGTCGTGCAGCGGCGGCTTGTGCTGCCTCCTGGCCCTGGTCCGCAATGGCATAGAGGTGAGGGCGCAGCGGCAAGTCATGATAAAGCGTACGTACGCGGCGATAGGCATCGGCATGCGCCTGTCCCATGAAGCCACTGCCGATCAGGCCGATATTCAATCTCGTTGTCATGGTGTGTTCCGGTCTGTTGGAGCAAGGTCTGGGCCGTCCATTGTTTCCGTGTCAGGAGTTCAGCCCTTCTTCAGCGATAACCCTGCTTGGTCAACTCGATCACCTGCTCTGCATTGTCCTGGGTAATGAAGTTGGGGCCGGTCTGGATGTCGGTAGTTGGCACCACACCATAGCGGTTGTACTGAGCAAGGATCTGCACGGGCAGGTAGCCTTGTAGGTACTGCTGCTGGTCCATGGCGAACAGCATCTCGCCATCACGCACGGCTTCCAGCGTTTCCGGGGCAAGGTCGAAGGTGGCAAAGGCGATCTTGCCCATGGCGCCCTGCTTCTGGAATTCCGTGATCAGCGGTACGGTTGCCAGGGAACCAAGGCTGAGAACGCCATCGGTATCCGGGTTGCTGTTCAGGTGTGCCATCACCGCATTGGTGATGGCGGTGGGATCCTGGGTGGTCGAAAGTTGCTCCGCAGCACCTTCGAAGGCATCGGTAAAGCCCTGGCAACGGGCGTCCAGCTGGGATTGTCCTGGTGCGAAGTTGATGCAGATAGGATGCTCCACGCCTGCTTCGCGCATGCGTTCTCCCGCCAGCTTGCCGGCACGGTATTCACTCTGGCCGACGTAGTTCAAGGCGCCGAGCTCATGACTGATGTCCTCGCCTGTGTTCAGGACCACGACAGGAATTCCGGACTCGATGGCCTTGCGGATCGGCTTGGCAAAGGCACTGGCATCGGGGATGGTCACGGCCAGACCATCGGGTTGAGTGGCTATGGCCTGCTCGATCATGCGCAGCATCTGTGAAGTATCGTATTGGGCCGGCGAGTTATAGCGTAACGACACTCCCAGCTCTTCGGCGGCATCTTCAAAGCCGCGCTTGAGTACGTTGCCGAAGGGGTCTCCGGCGGTGATATGGGTGACGGCAATGAAGTTGAGTTGATCATCCTGCTGGGCCAGGGCATGGCTGCTGGCAGTCAGGGCAATGGCGCCGGCGGCAAGGATAGAAGTAAGTTTCATGGCAAGCTCCCTTTAGGAAACACTGCATAAATGCCTGCGCTACTCAATTACTGTGTTACGCGGTGCTCGGAATCCTCACCTATACCTCATAGGCTCCGGCTCCTGTGCTCCGGGTGCCTTGTGATCGAGCATGCTCGTCGATTTATTCAGCGCTTCCTTTATTGCTGTTGTTGGTAGAGTCGGTTGAAAGAGTCAGTCGGTGGGTCAGTTGAAAGAATCCGTTGTTAAGGCGGTGGTTGATAAAAGCTCATGCTGAGCGGCTGTTGATTGTGCTTCTAGGTGAATGAACAAGGATCGTCAGGCCTGGCGATCCTGAGCGAGGCGGGCAAGCGCATCATGCAGACGTGCTTCCTGCCAGTCTTCCTCCAGTGCCGTGGCCAGCAGCTGGCGCTGGCTGTCTGGCGCCATGCCACCTTGTGGTGGTGTGCGGTCAAGGTTGGCGGGAAATGGATAGACCTCGGCCAGCGCATCCGCACAGGCCTGCATCTCGGCATTCCAGCCATCGCGTTGAAAACGTTGGCGCAACGATGGGTAGCAGGTGCGGATCAGCCGGTCGTGGTCGACGCTTTCCATGGCACGGCTGAATGCAGAGGAAATCTGCAGCAGATTGGCCATGCGACGCAGGTTGTCGCTGTCATTATCACCGGCGGCATGGAACAGGGCCGGATTGAAGAACAGACCATCACCCTTGTTGAGTGGCAACTGCACGTGATGGCGTTCGAAAACTTGCTGGAAGGCAGTATCCCGATAGGCCAGATAGCCGAGTGCATAGCGCTGGGACCAGGGCAGCAATTGGGTCGGCCCGCTTTCCAGTGGCATGTCATCATGGGCCACGGCGCCTTGCAGGGTCAGGTGCTGGGAAGCCACCTGCATCCCGAGCGGGTAACGCAGGACCTGTGCTTCACTCTGAAACCCCAGGTGGTAATCACGATGAGGCTGTTGCGCGCGCCCTCCCGGCCTGACCACATTGACTTGCGAGGTAACCTGGTAGCCAGGGCCCAGCCAGGCTTCGGCGACCAGGGCCAGTACAGGGTTGGCGTAGTAATCGATAAACCCCTCAGGGTCCATTTCCCCATGTTTCTGGAAGGCGTTCCACAACCGGTCATTGCTGCCGGGGGTCGCGAAGTGATCACCACGGTTGCCGATATCTCGCTCCTGCTCGATCAACTTGAGGAAGGTCTCGGTGGCACGATCGACGATGGCGGTATCCAGCATGCCGGTAATGGCCAGTACTCCAGGGCCTTCGGCCAGGCAGTGGTGCCATTCATCGAGTAACGCACGACGTTGCCGGGGTGAAGATATGCATCGGCGTGCTGTTTCTGCAGAGTAGAGCGGAATACCGGCTTCGATGCGTTCAGCCTGGGGATAGTCCACCGGGATCGTCAACGTCATGCACAGTTGTTCGAAGGCTTGGGCATCGAGCATGTCTTGCTCGATCAAATGAGGTTGCCGAGTCATGAAGACACCTCCCCAGAAGTGGCGGCAACCGTCATCGCGGCCTGTGGTTGAGGGGCGCTGTCGTAGCAGCCGCGCACACTCTGGTCGAGGTCGATGATGGCACCCGTCATCATTCCAGAGGCTGCTGTCACCAGAAAAGCCACGGAACTGGCGACTTCCTCAGGCTCCAGCAAGCGTCCCGCAGGTTGCTGGCGAGCGGCCCGTTCGAGCCAGTCCTCTTCAGCTCCATGGGTGACGGTCTGAATGCGATGCTCGCCGGGTGTATTCATCCAGCCGATATTGAGCCCATTGACTCGAATGCGGTTACGCAGCAACGAGTAGGCGGCGTTGCGTGTCAGAGTGGCCAGGGCGCCCTTGCTGCCGCTATAGGCACAGATGAACGGCTGGCCACCGTGGCCGGACATGCTGAGAATGTTGACGATACGGCCCTCGATACCATCGCGAATCATGCGTCTGGCGACTTCCTGCATGAGAAAGAATGGGGCCTTGGTATTGACGCTGAACAGGCGATCATAGGTGGCTTCGTCAGTGTCCAGCAGCGTGCCGCGCTCCGTGTTGCCGGCACAATTGATCAGCATGTCGATTCGGCCGAAGGCATCATCGGCGGTTGCTACCAACTGGCGGCAGTCGGCGACCTGTGTCAGGTCCGTGGCAACGAAGACCACGCGGCATTGGCTCTGCTCATCCAGAATTTGTGCTAGTTGCTCCCCTCGTTCCTGCTGGCGCCCGCACAGCGCCAGTCCTGACACACCCAGGCCCAGCAGGTGACGGGCAACGGCTTCACCAAGCCCTTGGGTCGATCCGGTAACGATGGCCACCTGTCCTGCCAGCGGCTTGTGCTGATGGAGTTTGTCCTGGTGATCGGAAAACATGGCGGTCGCTCCCTCAGGCCACGGCACTGGCGGATGGTGAGCGGGCCTGGTCGTCGGCTCGCTGGAACTCGGCCAACTCCGCGTCGAGACTCTCCAGTTCGGCACCTCCAGCCATCATGTTGAGCACTTCCTCGCGACTGACGTCTTCCTTGCGGAATGTCCCCAGGCTGGTGCCACGTTTCAGAATGGTGAAGGCATCCCCCACGGGGTAGGCGTGATGGACATTGTGAGTGATGAAGATCACTGCCAGGCCATCGGCACGGGCCTTGGCGATATAGCGCAGCACCACGGATGCCTGCTTGACGCCCAGTGCCGACGTCGGCTCGTCGAGAATCAGCACCTTGGCACCGAAGTACACCGCGCGGGCGATGGCCACACACTGGCGCTCACCGCCTGAGAGAGTGCCTACCGGTTGTCCAGGGTCGCGTACGTCGATGCCGATTTTCGCCATCTCTTCCTGGGCCACCCGGTCGGCGAACTTCCAGTCGACACGACGTAGTGGTCCCCAACCTACGGTGGGCTCACGTCCCATGAAGAAGTTACGTGTGATCGACATCAGCGGAATCATGGCCAGATCCTGGAACACCGTGGCGATACCGGCATCCAGCGCATCAGAAGGGGACGTGAAATGGGCCTCCCTGCAATCGACCAGGAATTCGCCATGAGTTGGCTGGTGTACGCCAGACAGGGTCTTGATCAAGGTCGACTTGCCGGCACCGTTGTCGCCGAGCAGACACATGACTTCGCCTGAGTGGACTTTCATCGAGATATCACTGAGTGCGATGACACTGCCGAAGTGCTTGTCGACCTTGCGCATTTCGATCATGGGAGCGGGAGCGTTCATCACTTGGCCTCCAGCGCCTTGCGACGCACGTAGTTATTGAACAGCACAGCGATCAGCAACATGGCGCCGAGAAAGACCTGGAACCAGTCGGTATTGACCCCGGTGTAGAAGATGCCCATCTGCACCATGCCGAAGATCAGCGCGCCAAAGCTGGCACCAATGGCCGAGCCATAGCCTCCAGTCAGCAGTGCACCGCCAATGACCACCGCGATGATGGCCTCGAGTTCCTTGAGGATGCCGCGCACGCTATCGGCGGAGCCGGTGTCCATGACCTGCAGGGCAGCGAACACGCAGGCGGAGAAGGCAGTGAACATGAACAGCACGATCTTGACGGTATTGACCGGTACGCCGACATTGCGGGCCGCCGTCTTGTCTCCGCCGCAGGCAAAGATCCAGTTGCCGAAACGGGTGAACAGCAACACCCAGGTCGCCAGTCCAGTAAGCCCCAGCCACCAGACGATGGAAACGGGTATGCCACTGACGATCGGATTGCCTGCGAAATTGGTCCCGATCACGCCAATATTGGCCAGCCAGATGAACAGGCCTTGGCCGACTTCTCCCGTGAACAGGGCAGCGAACCAGTCATCGCCGATGACATTGTGCACTCCGCCTATCTGAGTGCGGTTGGCCAGCAGGCGCGGTACGCCGATGGCAACGCCGCGCAGAATGAACAGAAAACCCAGGGTAACGATGAAGGACGGCAGGCCGGTGCGTACCACCAGCCAGCCATTGAGCGCACCAATGGCCAGTGCACAGCTGAAGGCAAATGCCAGCGCCGCCCAGAGTGGCCAGCCGTACTGCACGGCGGGAATGGCGATCAGCATGCCGGCAAAGCCGATCATGGAGCCGATCGACAGATCGAACTCTCCGCCGATCATCAACAGGGCTGCCGCGACGGCAATGATCCCCAGTTGAGCGGATACTTCAAGAAAGTTGATCACGCCGGCCCCGGAGAACATGCCAGTGCCCGAGGCAACGAAAACAAAGAACAGAACGACCAGAATGGTGCCGGCGACAGCGCCGAATTCTGGACGGTGCAAGGCTTTCTTGAAGGGATTGATGTGTTGCAGGCGCTCGTCTGACGTGTCTTGGGAAGTTGTGCTGTTCATGGCGTGGTGCTCACTGTCCGCGGTTCTGACTGTCATTGTTGTTGTCCGGCGTCGTGGATCTCTATGCAGTGGTCGGTGTGCTGCAGCTGAGTGCAATCACGCTTTTGAAGCGCTGAATGAAATGTAGATTCCGTGTGGTATTGTTTCAAACTAAAAATTCTATACTTTGGTATAGTCGGAATTTTTATTCCCTTTGATCCATCCTTTCCAGGAACCGTGCTGCAGGCGCGGCTTTATCACTCCGTGAGCGTATCGCTCTGCTTGAAAGGCCCATCAGTCAAAGGGAAACAACATGAGACTCGCACTTATCGGGGCAGGTCGGATTGGCAAGGTCCACGCTGATTCGATCTGCGCTCATCCGCAGATCGAGTTGGCGGCTGTCGTGGATGCCTGTGCGCAGAACGCAGAGGTTTTGGCCCGTAAATACAGCAGTGTGGTGAGACGTGTCGATGACGTCTTTGCCGATGCCGAGATCGATGCCGTACTGATTGCCTCGAGCACCAGTACGCATATCGACTATCTGGAACGTGCTGCGGCCGCAGGCAAGGCCGTACTATGCGAGAAACCTATCGCGCTTGACCTGGCGGCATCCGAGCGTAGTGCCCAAACCATCGCAGATTCTGGTGTGCATTGTGCCCTGGCTTTCAATCGTCGGCATGACCCTCAGTATGGGGCCCTCAAGCAGGCCCTGGCATCCGGGCGCATCGGTAACCTGGAAGTGCTGAGCTTCACCAGCCGTGACCCGGCGCCGCCTCCTGCTGACTACCTGGCGGGCTCTGGCGGTATCTTCCGCGACATGATGATCCACGATTTCGATATGGCACGCTGGCTGTTGGATGAGCCCATCGCCACCTTGCATGCGACTGGCAGCTGTCTGGTCGATCCCGCCATTGCTGAAGTGGGGGACGTGGATACCGCAGTAGTGGTGATGACAACGGTGTCCGGCCGGTTATGCACCATCAGCGTGTCACGCCGGGCTTGCTTCGGGTACGACCAGCGCATCGAAGCCTTTGGTAGCGGGGGCATGTTGCAAGCCGAGAACGAAACCGATACGAGGCTCAAGATTATCGGCACGCAAGGGCAGCTTGAGGAGCCACCCAAATGGTTCTTCCTGGAGCGCTATGCCGAGGCCTACCGCGGTGAGCTCGATGACTTCTATCGAAGCTGGAAGGAGGGGCGCGTACCCCGTGCGACCATCGATGACGGTGTCGAAGCCCTCAGGCTGGCCGATGCTGCTCAACGCTCCCTGGAAGAAGAATGCGTCATTCGCTTTGCGTGATTCGGCTGGAAAGGACTCCGCTGACACAAAGGACCCCGTAGACAAAAAAGCCCCGCGGATATGCGGGGCAAAGAGAGACGTTCGGTGCTGGCTTCAGTTGTGTAGTGGAGTTCAGCGCTGCACGATCCACTCGTGCTCAGGGTCATTCTTGAACTTCCACTCGCGTTTGGGCCCGGCCATGACGTTGAGGTAGTACAGTTCGTAGCCGTGGGGAGTGCCGGCGGGGTGGTAACCCCGTGGTACCATCACGCAACAACCGTTTTCCACGGCCATGGTCTCGTCCAGCGAGCGGTCATCGGTATAGACGCGCTGGAAGGCGAAGCCCTGGGAAGGGTTGAGGCGGTGGTAGTAGGTTTCTTCCAGCACCGACTCTTCAGGCAGGTTATCCACATCGTGCTTGTGTGGCGGATAGCTCGACCAGTTGCCCTCCGGTGTGTAGACCTCAACCACCAGCAGGCTGTCGGCCGCTTCTGTCTCCGGCAGGATATCCTGAATATGACGGGTATTGCTGCCGCCACCACGGGTCGAGCACTTGACCTGTTCTGGCGCGATCAGTCGCGGCCCATGGTTGCCCTTGCCTGGCGCACTGCATACCGCCAGTTCTATGTCGGTCAGGGCTTCAATCGCAAAGTCCACACCATTGGGCAGGTATACCGAATAGGGCGGTATCTTCTCGAAGACATCCATGCGCTCGCCGATGTTGTCCCAGCGCTCACCGCCACCGGCGATGTTGGCGCGTCCGCTCAGCAGCACCAGGCAATGCTCCCGATCACCCGTCTCGCCGGTGAGGGTCTGTCCCTTGGCGAGCTTGTGGACACGGAAGCCGACATGCTCCCAGCCCGCGGATTCAGGGGTGACTTCGAGCACTCGGCCATCGTTGTCGGGCGCGTGGGGACGTACGAGAAGCGAGCTCATGGATATCTCCTCAAGGTGTGGTCTGGCCCGGCATCATCCCGATGCCGGGGCGCTGTCATGATTGACGGATGCATTGCGTGTGGATTCAGCGGCGCTGTCACTGCGCATGCCCAGTGCAATGGCCATGGATTGCGCCAGGCACAGAGTTGCCGTCAGTCCACGAAAGCTCTTCACCTCTGCCTCTTGAACCACCAGAGTGACATCGGCCACTCGCGCCAACGGGCTGAGGCTGGAGTCGGTGATGGCGATCAGCGGTACGCCACGTTCGTGGGCCTGGTCTGCCGCATCGCGGGTTTCCTGGGCATAGGGCGAGAAACTCACCACCAGCAGAGCATCCTTGGGACTGATGGACTTGATCTGCTCGGCATGCATGCCGCCCAGCCCGCTGACCAGATGACTGCGCTTATCGATATGGTTGAGCGCATAGTTGATGTAGCTGGCGGCCACGAAGCTGCGCCGGGTGCCCATGACATGGATCGCTTCTGCACGCTCGAGAATATCCAGAGCGGATTCCAGCAGGCGCGGATCGATGCGCCCGGGCAACTGTTCCAGCACTTCCCGGTTGGCTTCGGCGAACTCCCACAACAGTTGAGCGCCGCTGGGGGTCTCGCCCGTCGCAGTGCGTACCGCATGAATGCGCTCGGTATAGTTCGGCAGTTCTTCCACCAGGCGTGAGCGAAACAGCTTCTGCATATCGGAGAAGCCCTTGAAACCGAAGCTGTTGGCAAAACGAATCAGCGTTGAAGGCGTGACGCCTGCCTGTTCGGCCAGTTTCGCGACAGTGGCGAAGGCCACTTCCTGAGGATGATCGAGCATGAAGCGTGCGGTTTGTTGCAGCCGCCGGCTCAACCTCGGGTATTGCTCTGTGATCTGCGCTTCCAGCGCAGCAAAATCCTGCGGTAGTTGAGACACTGGCTGGGACATGGAGTACCCCTCTGTCTGCGGTCATTCCGGAGGGCGCCGGATGCTGCGGTTCCACTCATCCTGATTGATCCGGAATAAAAATTCCATTGATGCTTTAGTATAGAACGAAAATAAAACGTTTCATCCATTCCTGAGAGCATTGTGACGATTTGAGAGCATTGTGAAGGTAATTGGGCCTCTGCGTCTTGTCCTTTAGTCGATTCTGGAGCGATGTAATGCCTTGTTCGGTACAAGCATTTCTTGTTTATCATATTGATTAATAATGAAATTAATTGATTTTCTCTGACTGTCTGAAATGTCGAGAATGAAAAATTCTTTTTATTGATTGTTTGGAATGTGTGTTCTAGTCTGCGGTGCATTCACGGCACGACAGATCCGTAGTTGTCGGTAGCCACGCCGTTTCCCCAGCGTATCTCTTTACAGGACGAACACCATGGCCAGCTCTTCGCTTCGTTTTGCTCTCAATCATATGATTTACCCGCGTTTTTCCATTGAAGAGCTGATGCAGGCTGCGATTGCACTCGATATCGATGCCATCGAGCTGCGCAATGACGTGGGTGACAACAGCCTGACTAGCCTGGACCAGGCCTGCACCGTAGGTGCTCGGGCCAAGGAGCTGGGGCTGACCGTGCTCAGTCTCAATGCGCTCTATCCCTTCAATGTGTGGAATGCCGAGCGTGCAGATCAGGCGGAACGCCTGGCTGCGCTGACTGCTGCGGCCGGTGGTCAAGGGCTGGTGCTGTGTCCCTTGGTGGATAGCGATGGCAGCGGGGCCCCCACGGACATGCGCAAGGCCCTGGTGGCACTGGATGGCATTCTTGGCCGGCAGGGCCTTAAAGGTTTCGTGGAACCACTGGGCTTTCCGTTCTCCACATTGCGTTTCAAGCGCGAGGCCATTGCTGTCATTGATGAGTTGGGGCTGGGTGAGCGCTTCTCGCTGGTTCATGACACCTTCCATCATCAAGGCGCAGGAGAGACCGAACTGTATCCTCAGCGTACCGGGCTTGTGCATGTTTCCGGTATCGAAGATCCAGGGCTGGATTTCGCAGCCATGCTCGATGGTGACCGCCTGCTGGTGGGTGAGGCTGACCGCCTGGATAACGCAGGCCAGCTGATTCAATTGCTGCAAGGCGGCTATCACGGCCATGTCTCTTTCGAGCCTTTTGCCGACAGTGTACATGCGGCTGACGATCCCATTGCCGCGCTCAAGGACAGCATCGCGTTCCTGCGAGAGCACGTTGGCGCCTGATGCCAACCCGAGAAAACCGACGACGCGATATGCAATCGCCCTGATTGGCAGGACGTGCGCTTATCGACGCGCCATTCATAGAGGAGCTGCGCCATGAAAATCGCTCTCGACCCCCATATGCACCGGCACCTCTCGCTCGAGGAAACGTGCCGTCTGACAGCCGAGCTGGGCTATGAATACATCGAGCTTTCGCCTCGCCCGGATTTCCTCGCCTGGTGGACGCGGCCGCGGGTATATCCCGAGCGTGTGCGTTCCTTCAAGAAGGCAATGAAGGATCATGGCGTTGGCCTGGCCACGCTGCAGCCCATGTATCGCTGGTCCAGCCCCTACCGTGATGAGTGGGAGATGGCCATGGACAACTGGAAGCGCACCATCGAAATCGCTGTCGAGATGGAATGTGATCTGCTGGTTTCCGAGTTCGGTCGTGGCGGCTCGCCGGAGCGTTCCACTGTCGACCGGGATGGCATTCATACCCCCGAGGCCTGCGAGAATGCCTTCTGGCGTTCCATGGAGGTGCTGGTACCCATGCTGGAGCGAGAAGGGCTGACGCTGAGCATCGAACCGCACCCGGAAGACTGGATCGAAACCATGGAACCGGCGGTGGACATCATCAAGACCATCAACTCCCCGTCAGTGAAGTGCTCCTATATTGCGCCGCACTCCTTCTTCTATGGCGATGATCTTGCCGAGACCATCCGCATGACCAGGGATGTGCTGGTGCATGCGCGAGTGGCTGATACCTTTAATCACAAGGCTTCGTCGCAACTGCGTTACATCGTCAACCCGCCAGGCTCCGCGGCCCGCGTGCACCAGCACCTGGATATCGGTGAAGGCGAGATCGACTGGGATGTTTTCTTCAAGACTCTGCATGAAATCGGATTCGATGGCGTCTTTTCCAGCTGCGTATTTGCCTGGGAAGAACGTGCCGAGGACTCCTCGCGCTTCATGCGCGAGGAGATCCAGCGGTATATCGACAAGTACTGGAATAGCTGAGCCACGACACATTTTGAGGAGACTTCCATGACCGTCAATATCGGTATCATCGGCGCCGGCATGATCGGCGAGGCTCATGCGTTGCGTATCACACAAGAATTGACCGGGGCGCGGATCAGCGCTGTCGCCGACGTCGATGAGGCCAATGCCCATCATCTGGTCGAACGCCTTGGTGGCGAAGCCCATGTGTATGAAAGTGGTGAGGCGCTGATCGCAGGCACGGATGTCGATGCCATTCTGGTCACCTCCTGGGGACCGACGCATGAAGACTATGTGATTGCCGCTATCCAGGCTGGCAAGCCGGTATTCTGCGAGAAGCCGTTGGCCACTACCGCCGAAGGTTGCCAGCGCATCATCGAAGCCGAGATCGCGGCCGGACGCCGGCTTGTCCAGGTCGGCTACATGCGTCGCTTCGATACTGGCTATCGCAAGCTCAAGGCAGTGCTGGATGCCGGCAAGCTGGGTGAGGCGTTGATGATTCATGCGGCGCACCGCAATGCGGAAGTGCCGGAGCGCTACATCACTCCCATGGCCATTGAAGACACGCTGGTGCATGAGCTGGACGTGTTGCGCTGGCTACTGGACGACGACTTTGTCAGTGCCCAGGTCGTATTTCCGCGCAAGACCCGCTACGCGCATGACAAGGTGGCAGATCCGCAGATCGTACTGCTGGAAACCGCCAAGGGCGTGCGTATCGATGTAGAAGTCTTCGTCAACTGCCGCTATGGCTACGATATTCAGTGCCAACTGGTGGGTGAGGAGGGCATCGCCAGCCTGCCTCAACCCGAGAGCCTGGAATATCGCCAGGCGGGCAGGCTGTCCACCGACATTCTGCAGGACTGGAAGGATCGTTTTGCCGATGCATTCAGTGTCGAGCTGCAAGCCTTCATCGATGGCACTGCCAGTGGCGATATCCAGGGGCCTTCATCCTGGGATGGCCTTGCCGCTGCCGTAGCCAGTGATGCCTGCGTGAAGGCACAGCAGAGTGGACAGATCGAACGTATTGAATTGCCTGAACGTCCGGCGTTCTACGCATAATCGGTCGATCCTGGGAAATGACGCCCCGTCAGCCGTGCTGTTGACGGGGCGTTTTTCTATCCATCCAGTGCTGCCTGGAGGGGCATGGATAGCCCCGTTTGCATGTGGTCATCGGCATGCGACCAAAGAAGTAATGAATCATGCATTCCGAAGATTGAACGAATGGAATAAAGATTCTAGTATGATCTAAAGATGAAATGATTGGACTGAATCTTCCAACACAAGCCAGGAAACGGCGATTTGTGCGATGAGCATATGTGCATAAAAGCGTGTGAATAAAAGCTTGTGCATAAAAAGAGCGCCCAATGGACATCCGGTTGATCGCAGGGCGTATCTCCCAGAACGTATGTTCCAAGAGCGTGTCGCCAGAACCACAAATCAGCGTTTCCTCACAGCCAGGGTGCTCGCATGAATACCAACAAACCACTGGATCTGATCTGTCTGGGCCGAGCTGCCGTCGATCTCTATGGCGAGCAGGTCGGCAGCCGCCTCGAGGACATGTCCAGTTTCAACAAGTACCTCGGTGGCTCTTCGGCGAACATCGCCTATGGCACCGCACGCATGGGGCTCAAGTCGGCCATGCTGACTCGGGTCGGCGACGAACACATGGGTCGTTTCGTGCGTGAAGAGCTGGCACGGGTCGGCGTCGATGTCAGCCAGGTGCATACCGACAAGGAGCGCCTGACAGGTCTGGTCATTCTGGGCATCAAGGACCAGGACACCTTTCCGTTGATCTTCTACCGCCATGACTGTGCGGACATGGCGATCAGTGCCGAGGATATCGACCCGGATTTCATCGCTTCGAGCAAGGCGCTGTTGATCACAGGCACTCATTTTTCGACGCCAGGCACGTATCAGGCCAGCAAGACGGCAATCGAATACGCCAAGGCGGCGGGGACCAAGGTCATTCTCGATATCGACTACCGCCCGGTGCTTTGGGGGCTGACTTCCCTGGGGGATGGCGAAACTCGTTTCATTTCCGACGACGGTGTCAGTCGTCACCTGCAGACCATTCTGCCGGATCTGGACCTGGTGGTCGGTACGGAAGAAGAAGTGCACATCGCTGGTGGCAGCACGGACACCATCACGGCACTCAAGCATATTCGTGAGCTGACCGATGCCACCATCGTGCTCAAGCTGGGTGCCCAGGGCTGCACCGTTCTCGACGCTGAGATTCCTGATAGCGAGGATGACTTCGAATTGCATACCGGTGTGCGTGTCGAAGTGCTCAATGTGCTGGGTGCCGGCGATGCCTTCATGAGTGGCTTCCTGCGCGGTTGGCTGAACGAGCGCACGCATGCCGAGAGCTGCGCATACGCCAATGCCTGCGGTGCGCTGGTGGTGTCCCGCCACGGTTGTGCACCCGCCATTCCCAGTGCTGAGGAACTCGACGATTACCTGGCTCGGGCTGAGAGCATTCCGCGTCCGGACCTGGATGTGCGCCTCAATCACTTGCACCGGGTGACGACCCAGCGGAGCAATGTCGAATGGAATGACTTGTGCATCCTGGCCTTCGATCATCGCAAGCAGTTGTTCGATATTGCCCGCGAGGCAGGTGCATCGCCTGAGCAGATCAGGCCGCTCAAGCGCTTGCTGGTCAGGGCGACGGAGGAAGGCGCCAGGCAGATTGGTGACAGCCAGGTCGGGGTGCTGATCGATGATACCTATGGCCAGGCGGCACTCAATGATGTCACTGGGCGTGGATGGTGGATCGGACGCCCCGTGGAGCTGCCCAGTTCGCGTCCCATCGAGCTGGAAGGCGGGCGCAATATCGGTGCGCGCCTGGCGACCTGGCCGCGGGAACATATCGTCAAGTGCCTGGTGTTCTATCACCCGGAAGACCAGGTCAGCCTGCGCCGTACCCAGGAGCGCCAGGTCATGGAACTGTACGACGCCTGTCTGCAGACCGGCCATGAGTTGTTGCTGGAAATCATTCCCCCCAAGGACCTGAACAGCAACGACGACACTTTCCTCAATGCCATGCAGCGGTTCTACAACCTGGGCGTCTACCCGGACTGGTGGAAGCTGCCGCCCCAGACACCGGCTGCCTGGCGACGTATCTCCGAGCTGCTGGCCGTACGTGCTCCCCATTGCCGGGGCGTGGTGATGCTGGGCCTGGATGCGCCCATCGAAACGCTCAGCAAGGGGTTCATGGACAGCGCGGGTGTCGATGTCTGCAAAGGCTTCGCCGTAGGCCGCAGCATCTTCGCCGAGCCAAGCCGCAAGTGGTTGGCCGGTGACTACGATGATCAGCAATTGATCGATGCCGTGGTCGAGAACTATCTGCAGTTGGTGGCGAGCTGGAAGGCGCGCCAGAACGCTGCCAAGGGCGCATGAGAGAAATGATGTGAGGAATCAGGTTATGAGCACCATTCGACTGACCATGGCACAGGCCGTCATTCGTTACATGCAGGCTCAGAAGGTCGAGATCGCCGGAGAGATCAAGCCGCTGTTCCCGGGCGTATGGGCGATCTTTGGGCATGGCAATGTGGCGGGCATCGGTGAGGCGCTGTATCAGGCCCGAGAGACCCTGCCGACATATCGCGCCCATAATGAACAGGCCATGGCGCATGCCGCCATTGCCTACACCAAGACGCTCAATCGGCGTCAGATCATGGCGTGCACTGCCTCGGCAGGGCCGGGCTCGGTCAACATGGTCACTGCGGCGGCCGTGGCCCATGTCAATCGCCTGCCGTTGTTGCTGTTGCCGGGCGACACCTTCGCCACGCGCAAGCCTGACCCCGTGTTGCAGCAGGTGGAGAATTTCCACGACCACACACTGACCTCCAACGACTGCTTCAAGCCGGTGAGTCGTTTCTTTGACCGCATCACCCGCCCAGAGCAGTTGTTGACTTCATTGCCTCAGGCCATGCGTGTGCTGACGGACCCGGTGGAGTGTGGCCCGGTGACCCTGGCGTTGCCCCAGGATATCCAGACCGAGGCTTACGACTACCCCGAGCATTTCTTTGCCGAAAAGGTTCATCGCCTGCGCCGTCAGGCTGCCGATCGGGACGAGCTGGCCGATGCCATTGCCTTGATTCGCCAGGCCAAACGTCCATTGGTGGTCGCCGGTGGCGGGGTACATTACGCCGAGGCGCTGCAGGAACTGGATGCCTTTGCCAGCGCCTATCGCCTGCCGGTCACCGAGACCCAGGCAGGCAAGGGCGCGCTGCCCTGGGACCATGCCCACAACGTTGGCACCCTGGGTGTCACCGGCAGCACTTCTGCCAACGCTCTGGCCGCCGAAACCGACCTGGTCATTGCCATAGGCACTCGCCTTGGTGACTTCGCCTCCGGCTCCCGGACGCTGATGCACCCGCAGGCGAAGATTGTGTGCCTCAATGTGGCCTCGTTCGATGCGGTCAAGCATCGCGGCCAGCCGCTGGTAGGCGATGCCAGGCTGACCTTGCCGGAGCTGACGGCCGGGCTCGATGGCTGGCAGCCGGAAGCTGCATGGGTCGAACTCGCTGCAAACCTGCGTGACGAGTGGAATGCCACCGTGGATCGGGTCACTGCTGATCGGGGGACCGACCTGCCCTGTGATGCCGAGGTGGTAGGGGCGGTCAACCGTGCCGCCGGCGAGCGCGACATTGTGGTGTGCGCTGCCGGCGGCCTGCCTGGCGAGCTGCAGAAGCTGTGGCGGACCCGCTTTCATCGTGGCTATCACATGGAATACGGCTATTCCTGCATGGGCTATGAGCTGGCCGGCGGCCTGGGGACCAAGATGGCCATGCCGGATTCCGAAGTGTTCGTCATGGTCGGTGACGGCTCCTATCTGATGATGAACTCGGAAATCGCCACTTCGGTGATGCTGGGCTACAAGATCATCGCAGTCGTGCTGGATAACCGAGGCTATGGCTGCATTCATCGCCTGCAGCAGTTCTGTGGCGGGCCTGGCTTCAACAACCGGCTTGAAGACTGCCTCAGTGTTGAGGCGGGAGCGCCCAAGACCGACTTTGCCGCCCATGCTGCGGCGCTTGGTGCACGCTCCGAGCAGGTCGCCAATATCCAGGAGCTGGAGCAAGCGCTGGAGCGGGCCAAGGTTTCCGATATCAGCTATGTCATCGCCATCGACACCGACGGACTCAATGACACCCAGGAGGGTGGCGCCTGGTGGGATGTCGCGGTGCCTGAAGTTTCGCCCCGCGAGGAAGTGCGCCAGGCCCGTGAGCGGTATGAGTCGTACAAGGCGCGTCAGGCGAAGAACCTCTGAACTAGATCGATAAATATTTATTTCTTCAGGAGCATGCCATGAGCGTACGACTGGGCATCAATCCACTGACCTGGACCAACGATGATCTGCCTTCCCTGGGGGGAGATACTCCTCTGGAAGTGTGCTTGAGTGAAGGGCACGAGGCTGGCTTTGCAGGTTTCGAGCTGGGACACAAGTTCCCTCGTGATCCCGCAGTACTGGGCCCGATTCTGGATAACCACGATCTTTCCCTGGTGTCCGGCTGGTACAGCGCTGAGTTGCTGACGCGTACGGCCGAGGAGGAAATCGCCAACCTGACGCCGCACCTGGAGCTGCTCAAAGCGCTGGGCGCCAAGGTCATGGTGTTCTGTGAGGTGACGGACTGTGTGCATGGTCAGATGGATACGCCGATGTCCCATCGCCCAACCCTCAGCGACGCGCAGTGGGCTCTGTTGGCTGAGCGTCTCAATCAGGTCGCTGAACACTGCCAGGCTCAAGGCGTGCAGATTGCCTATCACCACCATTTGGGCACCGTCATCGAGTCCGAAGCCGATGTGGACCGGCTGATGGCCGAGACAGGACCGGCGCTGGGTCTGCTGCTGGATTCCGGACATATGGTCGGCGCCGGTGGTGACCCGCTTGCCGTGCTCGAGCGCCACTCGGCCCGCATCAACCACGTGCATTGCAAGGACATTCGTGCCGAAGTCCTTGCCGATGTACGCAACCGCAACCGCAGCTTCGTGCAAGGCGTGCTCGACGGCATGTTCACCGTGCCGGGAGATGGCTTCATCGATTACACCCGGTTGCTCAAGGGACTGGTCAAGGTCGGTTATGAAGGTTGGCTGGTGGTCGAGGCCGAGCAGGATCCTTCCGTGGCCCACCCTCTGACCTACGCCCGTATGGGATGCGACAACCTCAAGCGTTTCTGCGCCGAGGCAGGCCTGACCATCAATGGATGATGGAGCACAGGCGCTTTTTGGACACAAGCACCTGTCAGGCTGAGCCTGGACCCATTCAGCAACAGATTTCGAAGAGTAGCCATACATGACCACAGTAGAGAATTTCATCAACGGCCAGGTCGCCGCCAGCAACAGTGGGCGCACGGCTCCCGTGTACAACCCGGCGAGCGGTGAAGTGAGCAGGCAGGTGGTGCTTTCCAGTGCCGATGAAACCCGTGAAGCCATTCGCATTGCCGACGAAGCCTTTGCCGGCTGGTCACGGGTCACCCCGCTACGCCGCGCGCGCATCCTGTTCAAGTTCAAGGCCCTGGTCGAAGAGCATGCCGATGAGCTGGCCCGACTGATTTCCTCCGAGCATGGCAAGGTCTTTTCCGATGCCAAGGGCGAGCTGACACGTGGGCTGGAAGTGGTCGAGTTTGCCTGTGGCATTCCGCATCTGCAGAAGGGCGAGCACTCGCTGAATGTGGGCACTGGTGTGGACAGCTTCTCGCTGATGCAGCCCTTGGGCGTCTGCGCGGGTATTTCGCCGTTCAATTTCCCGGCCATGGTGCCGATGTGGATGTTCCCGGTTGCGCTGGCCTGCGGTAATACCTTCGTCATGAAGCCTTCCGAGAAGGATCCGTCGACGCCGTTGCGTCTGGCCGAACTACTCAAGGAAGCCGGCCTGCCGGATGGCGTCTTCAACGTGGTCAATGGCGACAAGGAAAGCGTGGATGTGCTACTCACCGATGAGCGTGTCCAGGCGGTCAGCTTTGTCGGCTCCACGCCCATCGCCCAGTACATCTATGCCACTGCCTCGGCCCATGGCAAGCGTGTCCAGGCGCTGGGGGGTGCCAAGAACCACATGGTCGTGATGCCGGATGCGGATATGGACCAGGCGGTCGATGCGCTGATGGGAGCCGCCTATGGCTCTGCCGGCGAGCGCTGCATGGCCATTTCCGTGGCTGTGCCGGTGGGCGAGGAGACAGCCGAGCGCCTGCGAGCCAAGCTGGTCGAGCGTCTGTCCACGCTGCGCGTGGGGCCCGGCATAGTCGACGGCCAGGAAAACGACATGGGCCCGCTGGTCACTCGTGAGCACCTGGAGAAAGTGGTCGGCTATATCCAGACCGGGATTGATGAAGGTGCCGAGCTGGTCGTTGATGGCCGGGAGAGTGTCATCGAGGGAGCCGGTGATGGTTTCTTTGTCGGAGGCACCCTGTTCGACCACGTCAAGCCGGGCATGCGTATCCATAGCGAAGAGATCTTTGGTCCGGTGCTGGCCATTTCCCGCGTAGACACGCTGGAAGCCGCCGTGGCCATGGTCAATGCCCATGAATACGGCAACGGCACCGCCATCTTCACCCGCGATGGCAATGCTGCCCGCCAGTACTGCGAGCGCATCCAGGTGGGCATGGTCGGGGTCAACGTACCCATCCCCGTACCTATGGCGTTCCATAGCTTCGGCGGCTGGAAACGCTCCCTGTTTGGCCCGCTGCATATGCATGGCCCGGATGGAGTGCGTTTCTACACCCGCATGAAGACCATTACCCAGCGTTGGCCAAGCGATGTACGTGACGGCGGCAACCAGTTCACTATGCCGACTCACTAAGGCTGGTAGCAGGTAGATGACGGCAGTACCGGGCCAGGATGCCCGGTGCTGCCGTCGTTGTTTTGCATATGCTGCCTGGGCAAGGCAGAGCAGCGATATTGCAATGGAATAAATGTTCTATATATACCAAAGTATAGAATAATATATTTGATTTAGTTAAGTTGTGGAATGTATGTTCTAGTCAGCGGTGTGGGTAACAGCTATCTACGGTCATTTCCCTGAATTGGCGTATCTGAAAGTAGTGGTGCCCGGGTCGCAGTCCAGAGGCATGGCTGTTCTGTGCCGACATTCAAGAATAAGTGGACAATGGCTATGAATGCACAATCGGCAGAGGCGGTCGCTTCCGTGGAGACGGACGACAGCGCCCAGAGTGAAGAGCTCGAGTATCAGCGTATTCCCCCCAGCCGGCAGTTGAGCGGCAAGTACTTCCTTGGTTCCTATTCCGGTGAACATGTTGCCGGCACCGAGTTTGTCATCGGTGCGGCCCTGGTTTCGCTGGGGGTTTCCACCAGTGACCTGATCTGGGGGCTTATCCTCGGTAATTTCATGGCGGTACTGTCCTGGGCACTGATCTGCGCTCCGGTAGCGACCCGCGCCCGCATGACCGTGTACTGGTATCTGGCACGCCTTGCAGGCAAGAAGGTTTCCCTGATCTATAACCTGATCAATGGCCTGTTCTACGCGGTGATTGCGGGTGCCATGATCACGGTCTCGGCCTCGGCCTTCCGTGTGCTGACCGACATTCCTCCGCAAACGGGGCTTTACCCCACCAGCATTAGCTTTGTGGTATTGGCATTGTTCGTGGGCGCCTTTACCGTATGGTTGACCCTCAAGGGCTTCAAGCGCATCGCCAACTTTTCAACGGTCTGTGCGCCGTGGATGGCGATCATGTTCCTGGTCAGCGGTATTCTGTCGGTACCCATCGTTACCCACCTCGGTGCTGAGCAAGGCATGACCGGGCTCGGTGCTGTGCTTGATGGTCTGGTCTGGACAGGATCGACTCCTGATGGTGAGCCAGGCATCAATATGTGGGTGATTGCCGCCTGGGCATGGGGAATCAACCTGCCAATGCATCTGGGCATGAGTGACATGAGCATCCTGCGCTTTGCACGCAAGAGCTCCTATGGCTTCTTCTCTGCTGCAGGCATGTACATCGGCCACTTCATGGCCTGGGTCTGTGCCGGTATCCTTGGTGCCACTTCCGCCATGTTACTCAAGGAGAGCCTGGTGGACCTTGATCCCGGTGCGATTGCCTTCCGACTGTTGGGGGGCATGGGCTTGATCGCGGTGGTGATAGCGGGTTGGACGACCTCGATTCCCAGCCTGTATCGCTCTGGTCTGGCTTTCCAATCAGTCTTTCATCGTCACAAACCCTATGCCGTCAACGTGGCTGTGGGCGTCGTTACCACCATGCTTGCCTGTTTTCCCTTTGCTTTCAGTTCATTGCTGAACGTGTTGTCTTGGTTCGTGATTGCCATGGCTCCGGTTGGCGCCATCATCGCGGCTGAGCACTTTGCCTTGCCCAGGGCGGGGATCCGTCCGTTGTGGCGCGAGCATCAAGGGGAGACCGACAACAAGCCTGCCATTCAGACTTGGGTTGTTGGTGCAATCCTTGGCGCGTTGCTTATTGCCATTCCGCAGGTCCATCTATTCACCGTGTTCATCCCCGTATGGGGTATCAGTTTCTTTCTCTATCCGTTGCTGTGTCGCAGGTCTGTTGCCAGGGTTGAGGCTGATATTGATCACTATGCAGAAGCCTATGGCCCGGTAGATCCCCCGGAACTGCCCGGGGAAACACCACAGCCACATCCTCCGGTTAATCGCCGTGACCCTCTCTACTGGACTGCATTTGCCTGCCTGCTGGTCATGGTCCTGGCCAGTTTCTGGGCATGGCTGGGAGAGTCAGCTGCTGCACTGCAGTATGTAGAAACTTACAAATGGCTGTTGGTGCCCTTGACACTGCTTTATTTCGTTACGGCAACCATCTGGATTCAGCGCCGTCGCGAAGTCAGTAAATAGCCTCTGTCACTACAGATCATGAGTCGCGAGAGCGTCCATCGGGGCCCACGCGACTCATGACTTGAACTCTATTCTCAAGGAGCTGAAACCATGACACTTTCTATCGGCGTTATTGGTACTGGTGCCATCGGCAAGGAGCATATGCACCGACTTGCCGTCACCCTCAAGGGTGCCAGAGTGGTGGCCGCGAGTGATGTTTCGATAGAACAAGCCGAGACAGCGATTCGCGATGTTGGTATCGAGGCTCGTGCTTACGCATCCGGCGAGGAAGTGATCCAGGCGGAGGATGTCGATGCTGTGGTTGTGACCTCCTGGGGGCCGACCCATGAGCAGTTCGTATTGGCGGCAATTACCGCGGGCAAGCCCGTGTTCTGTGAGAAGCCGCTGGCGACCACGGCGGAAGGGTGCATGCGTATTGTCGAGGCGGAAGTCGCTGCAGGGCGACCACTGGTACAGGTCGGCTTCATGCGTAGGTTCGATGCCGCTTATCGTCAGCTCAAGGCATTGCTGGATTCGGATGGCATTGGACGGCCGCTATTAGCCAAGTGCGCGCACCGTAATGCTCAAGCCAATTTTTCTGGTGACATGGGCTTGATCGATTCCTGCGTGCATGAGTTCGATGTCATGCGCTGGTTGCTGGATGATGACTATGTCAGCGCTCAGGTGATCCAACCGGTGGCTTCGAGCCTGGTGTCGGGAGACCTGCAGGACCCTTCATTGGTCATTCTGCGTACGCGCAAGGGACGAGTCATCACGATCGAGAGCTTCCTCAATTGCCAGTACGGATACGATATTCGCTGCGAAGTGGTTGGTGAGCGTGGTGTCGCTGACCTTCCACAGCCCACCAGTGTTCCCGTCCGACGCAATGCCCAAGCGAGTGAGCCGGTGATGACACACTGGAAGGATCGATTTATCGACGCCTTCAATGTCGAGTTCCAGGAATGGATCGATGCTACGGCACAGGGCAAGCGTCAAGGGCCTACCGCATGGGATGGGCTAGTCGCTGCAGTTACCAGCGATGCCTGTGTCAAAGCCAGGCATTCCGGCCAGATAGAACCTATCAAGCTTCCCGAACGTCCCGCCTTTTACAACAACTGATATTCGAACTACGAGGTTGATCGTGAAACTGTCCATCTGTACCGATGTTATGGGAGATATCTCCTTCACTGCCATGCTCGACAAGTGTGTCGAGCTTGGCGTTGAAGGTATCGAGATGACTGGCGGGGGCTGGTCTTCGGCGCCACATTTTCGCGCCGACAAACTATTGGCCGACAAGAGCCTGTTGAACACTAGGCTCAAGGAAATTGAGGCTCGGGGCCTCGAAATCGCAGCACTCAACTGTTCCGGCAACCCTTTGGATCCTGGTGCCCTTGGTGAACGTCATCGCAAGGAGATTGAGCAGACCATTCGCCTGGCCGGTGAGATCGGCGTGAAGAAAGTCGTGACCATGTCCGGCTTGCCTGCCGCAGCGACGGGGGATAGTGTGCCGAACTGGCTGGTCTACACCAAGAGCTGGCCCGATGAGATGCCGGAACGAGATCGCTATCAGTGGGAGGATTGCGCGTTCCCCTATTGGCATGAGCTCGTCAAGCTCGCCGACGAGGTAGGTGTCGAGAAATTCGCACTGGAAAACTTTTCGGCGATGCTGGTGTGGAACCCTGAAACCCTGTTCCGGCTGCGCGATGAAGTGGGGACGAAGGTCGGCATGAATCTTGACCCGTCCCATCTGTTCTGGAAAGGGGCATGTCCGATCGCTGGAGCTCGAGCGTTAGGGGAGGCAATCCATCATTGCCACGGTAAGGACACGCGTATTGAACGCGGTCTGGCCGAGGTCAATGGTCTGCTGGAGCTCAAGGGAGTCGATGACATTGCCAACCGAGCATGGAACTACGTTGCCGTCGGGGCCGGGCATGACCTGCAGTGGTGGAAGGAGTTCTTCTCTGTTGTACGCATGGTCGGTTACAACGACTGGGTCAGCCTTGAGATGGAAGACTTCACCATGTCCACTGAGGCAGGCATCCAATCCTCCATCAATGCTTTGCAGCAGACCATCAGCCGTTGAGATATCTCACTTTCCCAGCAAGGCGTGACAAGGTGTCCAAGGTGTTTTGACGACATCTCTGACCAGGGCTTCGGCAATGATTCAGCGTCGCAGAGAGGTGCGGGCCGCAGACGAGTAGCCTGAGTCTGAAAGTCAGGCCACCGGAACGTTGATTACCAAAACGTTGAATCACCAAAACAACGCAATGCATGAGATGGCGCTGCTTCGGGAAAAAGAGCAGCGCCATTTTTGTCGCTGCCCCGTATTCCTTGCCACTGTCGGATTGGAGAGCGCTTCGGCTAGCATGCGCCGGTGCGGTGGCCTATGCTGGCTGCGCTGGATACTGGAGCCCTGATGGGGGCCAAGACAATAACGACTGAAATAATGGAGATAGCATGCTGCAACTTCCACGCCTGAAGGCAGTCGCGGG
Source organism: Halomonas binhaiensis (assembly GCF_008329985.2). Classification (NCBI taxonomy): domain Bacteria; kingdom Pseudomonadati; phylum Pseudomonadota; class Gammaproteobacteria; order Oceanospirillales; family Halomonadaceae; genus Halomonas; species Halomonas binhaiensis. The sequence continues at coordinate 4,461,546 of NZ_CP038437.2, read as the reverse complement.
CGCTCTGCTGGGGGCCGCTGCATTGACCATATCCCTGAATGCTCAGGCTGATACGCGCTTGACCTACAAATCCGCATCCGCGGGAACGGCCTATTACCAGATGGGCGTGGAACTGGCGGAATCCATAAAGCAAGGTACCGATGGCGCCATGACCCTGACACTGGAAGAGAGCCAGGGGTCGGTGCAGAACGTCATGGAAGTCATGGCGCGCCCGGGCAATTATGTCTTCACTGCACCGCCTGGGCTGGTAAGCAAGGCCAGAGAGTCCAGCGGCCCATTCGAGAAGCGCCAGAGCCCGCGCTTCCAGGATATCCGTGCCCTGTTCCCGATCCCATCGCTGACCATGCATTTCGTCGTATCTGGCGAGCAGGATGTGGTGTCGCTGGAGGACCTGGCGGGCAAGCACCTGCTGATTGGCCAGGGGTCTTTTGGTGCTCGCGAGGCGGCCCGCTATCTGGACCTGTTCGGGCTGACGGACAAGGTGGATGTCGATAATGCGGATGTCGGCAGTGCGCCTGATGCGCTGAAGAATGGCCAGATCGATGCCTATGCAACGGCCAGTTCCTTCCCTGCACCCAATGTCATCGAAACTGCCGCCAGCCATGCTGTCGGACTGGTGTCGTTCTCTGAATCGCAGGTGGAGCAGACCGGGGCCACACCGCAGGTGATTCCTGCCGGCACTTATGCGGGTATCGATCAGGATGTACTGACCACGTCGCTGCCGGTGGTGGCTTATGCCACGACGGCAATGGACGATGATACTGCCTACACCCTGACCAGGACCTTCTGGGAGCGGCGCGAGGCAATGGCCAAGACATCTCCGTGGTGGGGCGGCATCCGTCCACAGATGCTGGCCAACCTGGAAGGCAAGCTGCATCCGGGCGCGTTGCGCTACTACGATGAGGCCGGTATCGAGGTGCCCGAAGCGCTGCGCTGAGGGCAATACTTTCCTGAAGAGGCTGCTGACAAAGGTCACGAGCGATGGCCAGGCAAGGCGAAATCCACCGAGAAAGCGCAGTTTACAAGACGTAAATGAGCACTTTGAGATCGATTGACTCGCTTCGCTCGCCCTTCGGGCCAGCCTTCGGCTGTTGTCTCTGCTTCGCTCCGGCTCAACGCTGCATGGTCGAGTGCAGTAGTTTGTCAGCGGTCTCTGACTCTGTTGTGACTGTTCATGCGTACTTCTCAATCTGAAGCGGCGCCTGTGGAAACCTCCACTGGCGCCACCCCTACGCACTGGCCATGGGTGTTGCTTGGCAGTGTCTCGGTCCTTTTTCATCTTGGCCTGATCTTCTATGGCCTGACACCGGCACTGGTCAGCCGGCCACTGCACATGGCATTGATTGTGCCCTGGGTATTGGTGTTTACGGCCCGCACCCGTGGCCAGCGTATCAGTGGCCTGGTGCTCAGCGTACTGGCGGTTGCCGCCTGCGCATGGATTGCCCTTAACCAGCAGGCGCTGGCCGATCAGTATGGCTTCATCGATACCCCATGGCAGATGGCGATGGGCGCCTTGCTGATCGTGGTGGTACTGGAAGCCGCCCGCCGGGCGATTGGCTGGCCACTGCCACTGGTCACGCTCGTGGCCCTGGCCTATGGTGCATTCGGTCAGTACATCCCTGGAGAGTTCGGCCACCCGGGGCTGCCGATGGCCAGCTTCGTGGGTTCGCTGACCATTGCGGAAAGTGGGCTGTGGGGAGAACTCACGGCGGTCAGCGTTGGTGTCGTGGCAATCTTTGTCATCTTCGGCGCTGTATTGAATGCGGGGGAAGCGGGCAAGGGCTTCATGAATCTGGCAGGCGCCGTGGCCGGACGCCTGACCGGTGGCGGGGCCAAGGTCTCGGTGATCTCATCGGCCTTGATGGGTTCGATTTCCGGTTCGGCATCGGCCAATGTCGCCTCGACCGGGGCGATTACCATTCCTTCGATGGCCCGGCTGGGGTATCCGCGTTCATTGGCGGCTGCGGTGGAAGCGGTCGCTTCGTCGGGTGGCCAGATCATGCCGCCTTTGATGGGGGCGGGGGCCTTTGTCATGGTGGAACTGACCGGGACACCCTATACCTCCATCATGGCCGCTGCCTTGCTGCCGGCAGGGTTGTACTTTGCCGCGGTATGGCTGGGCATCAATGCCTTTGCCACGCGCCATGACCTGCGCCCGGTGGCGGCCGAGGACCGCCCGGCAGGGCGCGATGTCGCGATGACGGCGCTATTCTTCGCGCTGCCTTTTGCGGTGTTGCTGGAACGTATCTTTCATGCGGGCAACACGCCTCAGTACGCCGCCAGCGTCGCCATCTTCGTCGGCGTTGCCCTGTTGTTCCTGAATGCCAGGCTGGAGGTATCCGGGAGAGCATTCCTTGCGCGCCTGTCCGAAGCGGTTGTCATTGCTGGCCGCCAGATTGCCACCATCGGTTCCATCATCCTGTGTGCCTCGCTGGTGATCGGGGTGCTGGCCATCACCGGCCTGGGCGTCAAGGTGACGTCCGGCATTCTGGGGCTATCGGGTGGGGAGCTATGGCCGGCACTGCTGCTGACTGCGCTGGCCTGCCTGATCCTCGGCATGGAAGTGCCTACCACTGCGGCCTATGTCATCTGTGTGTCTGTTGCGGGGCCTGCCTTGACCGAGCTGGGCCTGCCGTTATTGACGGCGCACCTGTTCGTGTTCTGGTTCGCGCTGCTGTCGACCATCACACCTCCGGTATGTGGTGCCGTCTTCATTGCGGCAGGCATGGCCGATGAGAACTGGCTCAAGGTGGCGGCCAAGGCGATGGCATTGGGGGTGGGGCTTTATGTGATTCCATTGGCCATGGTCGCCCATCCCGCACTGCTGGCGCTGGGTGATGATCCGCTGCGTGCGGTAGCGACCAGCTTGGCTGTGCTGGTTGGCCTTGGTGCGTTGTCCTATGGCCTGATCGGACGCTTCCATCCCATGCTTCGAGCCTTGCTGGTCCTGGTGGGTGCGGGAGTCATCGCCGCACCGTATTGAAATGTTCCTGCAGGGCAGGGTTGTCATGCAGGGACAGACAGGAAAGCGGTCGACTGGCGTACAGCACCCAAGTATCCAGTGCCGCGCCCAGACGACGCAGGCAGGTCAGTTCATCGGCGAAGCGTTCTACCGCGTCTTCGGCCACAATCGCGGCATCGGCCTGGCCCGCGCGTAAACGCTCCAGGGCCTCCACCGTGGTGGAGGCATCGATTTCCTGCCACTGGCTCAGGTCAGTGTAAAAGCGAGTGGCGGGCTGGCGCAGAACGCTAGTGGGCTGCTCGACATCACGCCGGACGGCGAGGGCCAGCGGGCGACTGGCAGCAATGAAGGTGTCGACGGGAAAGACCCGGTGCATGAAGTGGCCGACACAATCACCATGGCTGAAATGAGCACTGACCTGCAGCAGGTAGTCGTAGTGACCCTTCTCCAGATCAGCGAATGCCTGGGGGAAGTCATCGATCAGGGTGACCTCGCTATCTTGAAGCCCACGCTGTACCAGATAGCGTGACAAGACAAAGGCATGATTGCTGTCGGCAGGGCCGAGGGTGGCGATACGTATCATGGTCATCTGCCGTCTCTATCCTGAGCCTGCTGCTGGAGCTGGCGCCGCCAGCGGCTTTCGATGCTATCCAGCTCTGCTGGGCCGTACAGTGCCTGGCCCTGCCCGCTGTAGTGCGCCCACAGTTGATCGCCGAAGTCGAAATGCCACCATTCGCTGGGCAGGTTGGTAAAGCCCTGAGCTGTCATGGCGTGATACAGCAGGCGTCGGTTGTCGCGTGCTGCACGTTCGTCATCGTTGAGCTCGGTGCGGTGTTCGAAAGCAGCAGTGTGCGAGGTAGGAAGGGCGGCATCGAAGAGCGTTCCCATGGGCAGTGGCAGGCCATCTGCATCACACAGCGTCACGTCTACTGCGCCTCCTGTCAGGTGAGGACTGGGGGCGTCCGCGGACTGGCTGGGTAGTGCGACGAATTCGCGGGTGTGCTCGAGCAGTTCAGCGTCACTGATGGCTGGGTGTATCTCGCGGATGGCTTCCGACAGGGCTTCGAACAAGTACTCCTGCACGCGCCATGGACGCCAGCCATCCAGTACCAGCAATGTCAGTCCGGCAGGTAGAGCGCGCGCCACCGCCAGCAAGCGCCGATAGACCCCTTCACGTAGATGGCATTCATTGATCGCACCAGGAATGCCCATGCGAGCATAGGCTGGGTATACTTTCAGCGGTGCAGGGGCCAGACTCACGGGAACCAGCGGTTCATCGCTCCCTGTGATGGGAATGTTGCCGAGTGCCGCCCAATCAGGTTCGGCTGATCGAGGTATAGGTTGGTCGCAGGAGATGTTGTTCAATATTACGGTTCACTCTGGTTGAGGTATCTTGGTAAGACAGTCTCGGACTCATCTCACTCTTGCTATCAGATTACGACAAGGAGCGTCGCATGAAGCAATTCATGATTTATGAGCACCCCACCAAGGGGTTGAAAGCGGTCAAGGTCGGGTGGTCCTGGCCGGCATTCTTCTTTGGCATCTTCTGGATGCTATACAAGACACTATGGCTACTCGTCGCCGCTATCATTGGTGCGTCGATTGTCGTGGCCATGGTCATACCTGCGGATGCCCTGATGGCCAACATCGTGGCGAACCTGGGTTTCGTGGCATTCCATCTGGTGGTGTGTGCCAAAGGCAACGGTTGGTACGAAGATCGGCTGCAGTCGCGTGGTTTTGCCTATCGCCACATGGTGGAGGCCAAGAATGTGGACCAGGCCCTGGCCTTCTATGCTCAGGTGGGCGATGACCAAGGGGGCGGCTCCTCTGGGGCCGGGGGCGCCGATGCCCTGCCATCCAGCACGTCGTCAAATACCGAGAAGCCATCTGGTGATGGTTCGGATAGCCTCAAGGCCTGAGGCTATCCTGTTGCCACATCGGTGAGTTAACGATTGTTGTGCTGTCCTGGCTCGAGGATCTCTCGGGCCAGGTAGCGTCCGGTTTCTGTCAACGCCAGGCGCTCGCCTTGTAGCGTGATCAACTGGCGTTGGCAGGAGCGTTCCACCACGCGATTGGCACGAGAACTGCTCCACAGCAGGTGTTCGCGCAGGGCCTGGGTGACGTTTTCCACATCCTGCTCAGGCCCTCCTTCATGATTGTAAAGGTGTACCGCGAGGGTGCGGCTGTCGTTGAGTGCCCGTTGCTGGCGTCGGCGAAACCACTGTGCCGCCATGCCGTAGCGGGGGCCGAAGAGGAAGGCCAGAGCCAGAAAGACGCCTGTCATCACCGCCATCATGCCGCCAATGGAAACATCCCACCATACTGCCAGGTAGTAGCCACTGATGCTGGAGGCCACTGAGATCAGGGCGCCATACAGGAACATGAGCCACAGTCGGTCAGTGAGCAGATAGGCTGCGGAGGGCGGCACGATGACAAAGGCCACGAACAGCACGGCGCCTACCGCATCGAAGGCGGCGACTGCAGTGCCACTGGTCAGTAGCAGTAACACGTAGAACAGGATACCTGGGGCAAATCCCAATGCCTTGGCCAGGGGGGCATCGAAGGTGGCGAGCTTGAGTTCCTTGTAGAACAGGCCGATGAAGGCGGCATTGATCAATGTCATGCTACCCATGGTCACTATCGCCCGGGGCACGTCATGACCCGCGATCGACAGCGTGTCGAGCCAGACAAAGCCTATCTCGCCCAGCAGCACTGTATGGGCGTCGATGTGCACATCGCTGGCGTAGAGATTGATCAGCAGGATGCCCAGCGAGAACAGTACCGGGAATACCAGACCGATGGCGGCATCGGCCTTGACCTTGCGAGTATTGATCAGCAGTTCGCTGAGAAATACGGTCAGAAGTCCGGTCAGTGCCGCTCCGAGGATCTGCCAGGGACCACTGGTCTGATGGGTGATCAGCCATACTAGGATGATGCCGAACACGATGGAATGGCCGATGGCATCCGACAGCATGCTACTGCCACGCAGAACGAGGAAGGTGCCGACCAGACTGGAGGCAATACCGACCAGGGCACCGACGAGCATGATCATCAGGTCGATGTCGTTGAAAAATGTATCGAGCAGGCTGGTGATCATCGGCTTGCTCCCTCCAGCTCGGTCAAGATGCGCTCGGCTTCGTGGCGGCCCGACTCAGTCAGGGCCCAGTGCGGCTGGGTGGCGGGGTCGCCCGCATGAGGAGATTCGAACCTGACCCACCCTTTCCCTGCAAGGTATTGCAGGGCACGGCGGGTATTAGTGCCGTGATAGGCATCGACCATGCCCTGGTCTGAACGAAAGGCCGGGTCTCGGTGATGCCGGGCCAGACGGTACAGAGTTGTCAGGACTTGCTGGGTGCGCAGGGTTCGCCGGTCTCGGCGCAGCTTGTACAGCTCCCAGGCAAAACCACGGCCAGGAGCCAACAACAGCGAGACCACCACGATCAGAGACAGGCTGAGGATGATCAGCGGGCCGGTAGCCAGGCCAGGCCCCATGGCACTGATGACGGCCCCGCACACGCCACCGACAATGCCAAAGGCAGCCGCCAGCAGCACCATGTGTTCAAGGCGCTTGGTCCACTGCCTGGCGGCTACGGCGGGTGCGATGATCATGGCCGCCATCAGTACGACACCGACCATCTGCAGGCCGACGACCACCGCCAGGGCGATCATCACCGTCATGGTTGCTTCCAGCAATATCACCGGCAAACCGCTGCAGGCGGCGAACTCAGGGTCGAAGGACACCAGCTTGAACTCTTTCCACAGGACCGTGACCAGCGCCAGGGCAATGGCGGTGATGGTTGCCATGACCCACAAGTCACTGGTCAGCGTGGCGGCAGCCTGGCCGAACAGGAAGGAGTCCAGGCCGCCTTGGGAGGCGTTGTTGCCGCCCTGGATGTAGGTCAGCAGGACCACGCCCACGGCAAAGAAGACGCTCAGGGCGACACCCAGGGCAGCATCTGTCTTGAGTCGGCTCATGCGGGTCAGCAACAGCATGGTCAGGGCGGCGAGGGTGCCTGTGACCAGAGCTCCGGTCAGGATGCTGCCGAGTTCGCGCCCTCCTGCAATGATGAAGCCCAGGCACACGCCTGGCAGGGCGGCATGTGACAGCGTGTCGCCGAGCAGGCTTTGCTTGCGTAGTACGGCGAAGCTGCCAAGCACTCCGCTGATCAGGCCCAGCAAGGCGGCGCCGATTGCCACCTTTTGCAGGGTATAGTCACCCAGCAAGGCAAGCAGTGTCATGACAATGGCTCCGTTTCTGCCCTTGAGGTGGCATCGTCGGTGATTGTGGGGACATCATCGAGCAGAGCGATCTGTCCGCCGTAGGCGCGCCTCAGATGCTCGGCGGTGTAAATCTTCTCGACCGGCCCCTGGGCAATGACGCGGACGTTGAGGATCACCAGCCAATCGAAATAGCTGCGTACCGTCTGCAGGTCGTGGTGAACGACGATCACGGTCTTGCCTTCGTCACGCAGGCGGCGAAGGATATCGACGATGGCGCGTTCCGTCGTCGCATCGACGCCGGCCATGGGCTCGTCGAGGAAATACACATCGGCTTTTTGTACCAGGGCCCGGGCCAGGAAAACACGTTGCTGCTGTCCGCCAGACAGCTGGCTGATCTGGCGTGTGGCGAAGTCCTGCATGCCGACCATCTCCAGGGCCTGCATGGCCTCGTTGCGCTCACGACGTCCGGGACGCTTCAACCATCCCAGGCGACCGTAGAGCCCCATGATCACCACATCCAGGGCCGTGGTCGGGAAGTCCCAGTCGACACTGGAACGCTGGGGGACGTATCCCACCCGGCGGCGGGCCCGGCGGTAGGAGAGGCCATGTAGCGTGATATGGCCAGCAACGCTCGGCACCAGGCCCAGCACACTCTTGATCAGCGTGCTCTTGCCGGCGCCGTTGGGGCCGATGATGGCGGCCATGACACCAGGCGGCACATTGAAATCGATGTCCCACAGCACTGGCTTGCCGTGATAGCTGACGGTCAAGTCCTCGACGTGCAGGGCGAGATTCGGTTCGTGGAGTGTTTCGCTCATGTATCTGCGCCTCTTGTATCTACGCCTCGCCAGTGCTGCTGCCATTCATCGAGGGCCTCGGGGAGAGGAGACAGCTGTCCTCCCAGGGCCTCGACGATGGTTCGGGTATTGGCCACCAGCATGCCGATATAGGTGCCATCGGCCGTGCCATCCTCTCCCATGGCGTCGGAATACAGCTCTCCGCCGATGTTGACCTGGTGCCCTGTATCCGCAGCGGCATCGATCACTGCCTGGACGGTACGGGGGTTGATGGTGCTTTCAATGAACATGGCGGGAACCTGGCGCTTGGCTACCAGCCTGGCCATGCGCCGGATGTCTGCTACTCCACTCTCCGTTGACGTGGACAGGCCCTGAATACCCGCGACTTCGATGTCATAGGCGCGGCCGTAGTAGTTGAAGGCATCATGGGCTGTCACCAGAATGCGTTGCTGCTCGGGAATGCTCGAGACGCTCGTCTGGATCCAGTTATCCAGGGCGCTGAGTTCAGCAGTGTAGGACTCAGCCCGGGACTGAATCGCATCTTCACATTGCGGGCGATACTTGCTGAGTACCTCGGCCACCACTGGTACGGTTCGGGCCCATAACGCTGAATCCATCCACAGGTGGGGGTCGACGCCATAGCTGTCCTGGCTGTGGATAACTTCATCTTCGGGGATCGCCTCTTCACTTACGGCCACGGTGGGCTTCCTGCGCGAGAAACCATTCAGCACCTTGCTCAAGCGCCCCTCGAGTTCATACCCGCTGTACAGAATCAACTCCGCCTCGCCCAACTGATGGATGTCCCGTGCACTGGCCTGATAAAGATGCGGATCCACCCCCGGCCCCATCATGGTCGTTACCGCCACGCACTCACCCCCCACTTCCTTTACCACGTCGCCCAGCATGCCGATGGTGACAACAGCCTTGAGCGGGGCTTGTGAATCGTCCTTGAGCGGGGCTTGTGAATCGTCCTTGAGCGGGTCTTGTGAACCTGAGGAGGCTTCGGTGCTATTGGCCCAGACGCCAGCGCTGGCCAACATGGCCAGTAGGGTTGATAGGGCGGTCAGGCGCATGGAGGCCTCCTTAGTCTCTGTGCGAAAAGTGTCTGCGCTTGTTCATGCTGCGTTGAGCCGGAGCGTAGCGAAGACAACAGCCGTCGGCAGGCCGGTTCGACCACTTTGCTATGATTTATAGACTTGGCTAAGTTTTGCCGCGAAAAGCAGCTCGGGTCAAGTCGATTCCGACTATGGCAAGCATCAATGATGGCTATGGCACATCATTGATGCAGTACTCAGGACTGGGCGAGAAACTTCTCGAAAGCGGCCAGGGTCTCGGCGCTGACGTGGTGTTCGATGCCTTCAGCATCGACCCGAGCCGTCTCAGGGGTGATTCCGAGCTTGATCAGGAACGCTTCGACAATGCGGTGGCGTTGACGGCTGGCGTTGGCCAGTGCCTCGCCTTTAGGGGTCAGGAAAATACCGCGATAAGGGCGCTTGATGATCAGGCCTTCTTCATCGAGACGCTTGAGCATCTTGGCAACGGTAGGTTGAGCGACACCCAGGCGCTGAGCAATATCGGTCTGACGAGCTTCGCCACCGTCGGCAATAAGGTCCGAGATCAGTTCCACATAATCTTCGATGAGCTCAGTGCGACGCGCATCACGCGCCTTGCGGAAGCCCTCGACATGGCTTTCCGGTGAAATGAGCGACATACGCTGGTCATCGTGATTGAGTGGTTCGGACATGGCAATGGCTGCGCCTTGGGACAGGAGCCACTATCTTCTCAGTTGGAGCGCTCAATGCAAGTTCCACGCTCTCCAAGTTCAGAAGGCTTAGCGCAGGGTATTGGTTCCTGTCGAGGAGGGAGGCGGGGTTCGCGCGATGTCGTCCGCTTCGAAACGTGCAACGAATTCGTCCACCGGGAGGGGGGCCGAAAACAGGTAACCCTGGAAACGCTGGCAGCCCAGTTCGATCAGACGCTGCTTCTGTTGCGGCGTTTCGACTCCCTCGGCAATGACATCCAACCCAAGCGTTCTAGCCAGAGTGATGATGGTTTCGACAATCGGTGCCGTATTGGGGTCGTCACCCAGGTCCCTGACGAAAGTGCTGTCGATCTTCAAGACATCCAGAGGCAGGCTCTTGAGATGGGACAGAGAGGAATACCCTGTACCGAAGTCATCGATGGAAAGCCGCACTCCAATGGCACGCAACTGCGTGAGCACGTCAATGACGGGGTAGTTATCACCCAGCATCAAAGATTCAGTAAGTTCCAGGGTCAGGTGGGTAGGGGGCGCTCCGCTGGTTTCGAGGGTCTGGCGTATCGTATCGATGAAGTCCTGGCGCTGAAACTCGCGCATGCTGACATTGACGGATAACTGCCACTGACGACGGCCAGGATGACGCTGCCATTCAGCCAGTGTGTGGCAAGCCTGGCGCAGCACCCAGCTACCCAGTTCGACGATCTGGCCGGTATCTTCGGCGACCTCGATGAATGCGCTGGGGGCAATGAGTCCATGCTCGGGGTGCTCCCACCGAACCAGTGCCTCGGCACCCAATAGTGTGCCGCTGTCATCGACCTGGGCCTGGAGATAGAGACGCAATTGCTCGCTTTGGATGGCATCTTGAAGCTGACGCTCCAGGCGCAGGCGTGAGTTCATGCGCTCAACCATGTCCGGTACAAAGGCACACGGGCGTTGAGTCCCTTCGCTCTTGCCACCCAGCAAGGCCAGCCCCGCGTATTTGAGCAGCTCCTCCGAGCTCCATTGAGAACCCCGGAAGGTGAGAAAGCCACCACTGACACGGCAGGTATGGCGCTCACCCGCGATTGAGTAGTCGCCGTTGAGTGCATTCAGAACACTGCTGGCTTTGGTGCGAGCCTGGACCTCGGCTTTTTCGACATCGGCAGACAGTCCTTCATAGAGTAGCGCGAACTCGTTGCTGCTGAATCTGGCCAGGTCTCTGGCATGGCGGGCCCAGGGTTTCAAACGCGCTGCCAGGGCCCTGAGCAGGCGATCACCGGTCGCCTGGCCGAGGGAGCCATTGATGCCCTTGAAATTATCGATATCCACCAGCAGCAACATGACATGACGGCCGGAGTCGCCACTGCTCAGTTGCAGGGACTGGATGCGTTCGCACAAGGCAATCCGGTTGGGCAGGTCTGTCAGGGCGTCATGATGGGCCTGATAGTGCAGACGACGCTGTGCGTCATGATGGGCGGTAGTGTCCGACAGCGTGGCAACGTAGTAGCTGGCCGCATTGTAGCTGGCGACATTGTGGCCGGATGTATTATAGCTGGAGGCGGGATAGGTGGTGGCATCACCACCGGAGTCTCCATCGCCGGCCAGCACCTGGTTGATGCTCAGGCGGGCAGGCAAGCGGTGGCCCTGTATGGCGCGTACTTCCACGTCTCCTGCCCAGACACCACTCTGACGTAGAGAACGCAGGATATCGCCACGTTGATGGTCAATTCGCAGCACGGAGCTCAAGCGTAGTAGTGAACGATTCTGCAGGTCGGCAAGACAGAGACCGGTGAGTGATTCGAAGGAGTGGTTGCACATTACCACTCGAGCCCTCTTGTCGAGCAGGATGACGCCGTCATGCATGGAATCAAGCACTTCTTCCAGGCGGTGTTGAGTGTCCTGAAGGATCTTGATGCTGCTCTGTTGTTTACGTTCTACCAGGACTGACGTCAGGGCTCCGAGGGCAAGTAACGTAGACACGACGGCGACAATGGCTGCCAGCAAGGCATCATTATCGGAGAACAGCTCAGGATTGACTCCCTCGATCAAGGGCAGGAAGTACACCGCATGCATATAGAGGTAATGGATCCCGCACATCACCGCGGCCATCATGACACCGATGAATATCAGGCCAATGTTGAACCCCTTGAAGGTCGGCAACTGGCGAGCGTCATGGAAGGCCGCGAGGGTGGCGGCTCCCAGGACGAGTGTGGCGATGGAAGCCAGTATGGTGGGTATTGTCGCCAGATACAGCGTTGCCGGCATGTCGATGGCCAGGAAGCCGACATAGTGGACAATGATGATGCCAAGGCTGAACAGACAGCCTGCTATGGCCTGCTGCCAGACAGGAGCAGAGGGGCGTGACATGGCGTATTGAGCGACTCCTCCTGCAAGGGTTGCCGGGATCAATGCCGTCAGGGTCAGGCCAAGGCGGTGGTGCACGGGGAAAGGAAACTGATAAGCGAGCATGCCAGTGATATGCAGGCTCCAGATCCCCAGTCCCATCATCACCCCGCCACCTATCCAGCCAAGTCGGCGATATCCAGCGCTAAAGGTAGTACGGCTTCGCTCGCTCATGACTATCGAGGCGTAGACGGTCGTCAATGCCACTACCCAAGACAGGAAAACAAGCCAGCCAGCGTGTTCGCTCTGGATAGCTTGAGTGATCTGCGGATGGGTAATGAAGGTTGGATACATCCAGGATGCCAGTGCAGGTTGAGGTCAATGTGCGCTTTCATGCGCATGATCTCAATGTAACAGCAAAATATCCTGGGTGTGCAGTTGGAGCCGGAGCATGCTTCTTATGGGTTAGAAGCAGTACTCCTCTTGCACTTAGAAGAAGGACAGCCCCACTTGGAACAACCTTTCGACGTCCTTGATCTTGCGTTTGTCGACCACAAACATGATGACATGGTCATCGCTCTCGACCACCACGTCACGACGGGCGATCAACACTTCCTTGCCGCGCACGATGGCGCCAATGGTGGTACCAGCGGGTAATTCGATCTCGCCGATGGTGCGTCCCACCACCTTGGAGGACTGCTTGTCGCCGTGGGCAATGGCCTCGATGGCTTCGGCGGCTCCCCGGCGTAGCGAGTGGACATTGACGATGTCGCCACGGCGCACATGGGTTAGCAGGCTGGAAATGGTGGTCTGCTGGGGTGAGATGGCGATATCGATCTCGCCGCCCTGCACAAGATCCACATAGGCCGCGTTATTGATCAGGGTGAGCACCTTCTTGGCGCCCATGCGCTTGGCCAGCATCGACGACATGATGTTGACTTCGTCGTCGTTGGTCAGTGCACAAAAGATATCGCAGTCCTCGATGTTTTCCTCTTCCAACAGGCGCTTATCGGTAGCACTGCCGTTGAGGACCACCGTGCGGTCGAGATGCTCGGACAACTGGGTGCAGCGTTCCAGGCTGTATTCAATCATCTTGACCTGGTGACCGTGCTCCAGGTGTTCGGCCAGGCGAGAACCAATATTGCCGCCACCAGCGATGATCACCCGGCGGAACCCTCTATCAGCACGGCGTAGTTCTCCCATTACTGCACGGATGTCCTTGCGTGCGGCGATGAAGAACACCTCGTCATCAGCCTCGATCACGGTATCGCCACGCGGAATGATGGCTCGGTTGCGGCGATAGATGGCAGCAACCCGGGTATCGACATTGGGCATGTGGCGGCGCAGGAAGCCCAGTTCCTGGCCGACCAGTGGACCACCGTAGTAAGCGCGCACTGCCACCAGTTGAACCAGGCCGCCAGCGAACTCCAATACCTGCAGTGCGCCAGGGTGTTCGATCAGGCGGCGGATATGGTCGGTGACCACCTGTTCCGGACTGATCAGTACATCAATGGGTACGGCTTCCTGGGCGAACAGTCCCTGGCGGCTCAGGTAGGCAGCAGCACGTACCCGAGCAATCTTGGTCGGAGTATTGAACAGGGAGTGAGCGACCTGGCAGGCAATCATGTTGATTTCATCGGAATTGGTCACCGCGATCAGCATGTCGGCATCCTCGCAGCCTGCCTGGCGTAGCACAGGGGGATAGGAGGCGGAGCCGGCCACGGTACGAATGTCGAGGCGGTTGTGCAGCTCTCGAAGGAGCGAGGTCTGATGGTCCACCACCGTGATGTCGTTGTCTTCGCGGGCCAGGTGTTCCGCCAGAGTGCCGCCGACCTGTCCTGCGCCGAGGATGATGATTTTCATATCCAAATCTCCGTAATGTCGGGGTCAGCGGCGCCAGAACATGGGGGTGAACAACACCAGTACCGTGAGAATCTCGAGCCGTCCTAGCAGCATGCCTGCGCACAGCAACCATTTGGCAGCGGCTGGCAGGGACGCGAAGTTACCTGAAGGGCCAATGATGTCTCCCAGGCCCGGGCCGACATTGGCGACGGCAGTGGCAGAGCCGGTGACGGCAGTTATCGTATCCAGCCCCATGATCGACAGTATCAGAGCGATAGCGGCGATGGTCAGGAAATAGAAGAACGAGAAGGCCAGTACCCCACGGCTGATGTCATCGGACAGCGGCTGGCCATTGTAGCGGGCACGGAACACACCACTGGCATGGATCAGGAAGTGCAACTGATTACGCAGCATCTGGGTCGCGATCTGGAAGCGGAATATCTTCAGGCCGCCACTGGTAGAACCGCTGCAGCCTCCCATGAAGGTGAGATAGAAGAAGGCCGTGATCGCAAAAGGGCCCCACAGTGTGTAGTCGTCAGACGCATAACCTGTCGTGGTGACGACCGAGATCACGTTGAAGGCAACATGGGTCAGTGCAGAGAAGGCATCCGTGCCGTTCCACATACGCCACAGGGAGAGCACCAGGATCACGATGGCCAGAAACAGCAGGAAGCCGCGGACCTGGGCGTCACGCCATAGTGCACCACGGGAGCCGCGCAGGACACGTATGTAGAGCACGAAGGGCAAGCCACCGCAAAGCATGAAAAATGACCCCATCCACAACAGCCAGGGACGATCGGCATAGGCACCGAAAGAAGCATCGCTATTGGCAAAGCCTCCGGTGGCCAGGGACGTCATGGCATGCACCAACGCATCAAGAGGGGCCATTCCTCCCAACAGGTAGGCCACTGCGGCAAGCGCAGTGAAGCCGGTGTAGACGGACAGCGTTGCCTTGGCAATCCCCCCTGTGCGTGGCATGACCTTGTCCGACCAGTCGGATGACTCGGTCTGGAACAGGCGCATGCCCCCCACTTTCAGGAAGGGCAGGATGGCGATGCCCATCACGATGATACCGATGCCTCCCAGCCACTGCATGATGCCTCGCCATAGCTTGAGACCATCGGAGAGATTTTCGATGCCTGTGAGGATGGTTGAACCCGTCGTGGTAATCGCCGACACGGATTCGAAGACGGCGTCGGTGACACTCAACTGAGGCGCTCCGAGGATCAGCGGCAAGCTGGCGAAACAGCTCATGGTGCCCCAGCTGGTGGTCGTGATCAGGAACATCTGCCAAGGCTTGAGTTCGACTGCTATGCGCCATGTGGAAAGCAGTGTCAGGGCGGAAGCACCCAGAATGATGCCAATGGACATGGCAAAGGCGGTGGCATCCGGATCACCCTCGATGACCAGGATGACCCAAGGGGCGACCATGAACAGGGCCAAAATGACCCAGAGTACGGCCAGGATCTTGAGAATAGGAGCCCACCCGAGCCACCACTCGGTTAGGATTCGCTGGGGTTTGCTCATGACCTCACGTCCATATGAAAAAGATGCTCCTTGGGCGGCAAGATGCGCTATGTCACCACAATACAGTCTAAAATTTCCGTAAAATTATGCACGGAAACATCTCGCTGCGAGGTGTTTTTCGCATGTCTTTCGGCAAGACAGGCGAGGAAACACAAGCGAGGAAACATAGGCAGCAGAGCAGCATGATGATCATGGCCGGTCACGCTGCGTTATGTAGCGCTCTTTTTAGCGCTTCAAGGCTGCATCATGGCCGGCCATTGGGCAGGACTGCAATGGAACAGGCGAGGGACTGAGCGCGAGAGGTGAGAGGTACCCGCTCGGAATCGCTGCAGTGAGAGTCGGGGTGCTACAGCTCCATGTAAGGTGTCGACTGCTGGTCGTCGAACAGGTAGACCTCAAAGGGACCCTGCTTCTCTCCGGGCATTCCTGGCGTGCCTATCGGCATGCCGGCCAGGCCGATGCCATCCGCTTGCGGGGTATCCTTGAAGAAGGCTTCCAGAGCTTCCATTGGCACATGACCTTCAACCCAGTGGTCTCCCATCTTGATCGTATGGCAAGAACCCAGGCCATGCGGTACACCGGCTTGCTGCTTGATCTCGGCCAGGACCTCATGTTCGACAACCTCTACCGAGACGCCCATTTCCTCAAGGTGTTTCGCATACTCATCACAGCAACTGCATCCTGGATTCTTGTATAGCGTGGCTTCCTCCGGTAGGGCGGCGTGGGCAGCTCCCGTTCCGGTCAATAATGCGGCACAGAGTGCAATAGCAGAGGCGCGGTGTTTCATCAGAATGTCTCCCTTTGCGGATAACCTGGCGACCCCCTAGCCTAAAACCTGGGGGCTACCCTAGGGTCAAGGAATATCTTGACGTGAAAACCACTTGATACCAGCCTCATAGGGGCCCATTATCTGCGCCCTCGTCGGCCATATAACAGCCGGACGAGGCCTGGACCGGGGTGGCATCGGGTCGGGGTGCGCTGTTGCGGCCCACTACCGATAAGGCCCTATCACCGTTGAACTTTCCCGATCTGGATTCGATACCCATGAGCAAAGTCCTGATTATCGGCGCCGGTGGCGTCGGCGGTGTCGTCACTCACAAGTGCGCACAACATCCTGAAGTTTTCGCCGAGATCTGCCTGGCCAGCCGCAACGAAGATAAGTGCAAGGCCATTGCCGCTCAGTTGGATCGCCCGATTCAGACTGCCCAGGTGGACGCTGATGACGTCGACGCCCTGGTTGCGCTGATCGAGTCATTCAAGCCCGATGTGCTGATCCATGTGGCCCTGCCCTATCAGGACCTGACCATCATGGAAGCCTGCCTGCGCACTGGTGTGCCCTACCTGGATACTGCCAACTATGAGCACCCCGATGAGGCCAAGTTCGAGTACAAGGAACAATGGGCCTTTCAGGAACGTTATGCCAAGGCCGGCAACATGGCCACACTGGGTTGTGGCTTCGACCCGGGCATGACCAACATCTACTGCGCCTATGGCCAGAAGAACCTGTTCGACGAAATCCATCGTATCGATATCCTGGACGCCAATGGCGGTGACCATGGCTATCCGTTCGCCACCAACTTCAATCCCGAGATCAATATCCGTGAAATCACGGCCAATGGTCGCTATTGGGAAAAGGGTGAATGGAAGGAAACCGCTCCTCTGGCCGAGAAGCGCTCCTTCAACTTCGATGGCATTGGTGACAAGGACATTTATCTGCTCTATCACGAAGAGCTGGAATCTCTGTCCCAGAACATCAAGGGAATCGAGCGAATTCGCTTCTGGATGACTTTCTCCGACAAGTACATCACCCACCTGAAGGTGCTGGAGAATGTCGGCATGACGTCTATCGAGCCGATCCAGTTCGAAGGCCGTGAAGTCACTCCGTTGCAGTTCCTCAAGGCCATCCTGCCAGACCCGGCATCCCTGGGGCCGCGTACCAAGGGCAAGACCAACATCGGTGTCATCCTTGATGGCATCAAGGATGGCAAGCGTCGCAAGGTGTATATCTACAACATCTGCGACCACGAGAAATGCTATGCCGAAGTGCAGTCTCAGGCCATTTCCTACACCACAGGTGTGCCTGCCGTGACAGGCGCCATGCTGATGCTGGAAGGCATCTGGAAGGGTGAAGGGGTGTTCAACGTCGAACAGCTGGACCCCAACCCCTTCATGGAACGCATTGGTGACATGGGTCTGCCGTGGCAAATGGTAGAGCTGGATCCCGACGTGGATCTGCTGGGCTGATCCGCGATGGCCGATTATCCCTTCGACATCCACGCTTGCCCGTCACCTGCCTATGTGGTGGACGATGCCCTGTTGCGCAAGAACCTGGAGCTCCTCAAGGAGGTCCAGGAGCGCAGTGGTGCCAAGGTGTTGCTGGCACTCAAGGGGTTTGCCATGTGGGATACCTTCCCGCTGGTGAGCCAGTACCTGGCAGGCACCACTGCGAGTGGGCAGGATGAAGCACGCCTCGGCGCCGAGACCTTCGGCGGCGAGGTACATACCTACTCCCCTGCGTTCACCGAACAAGAGATGGCGGTTGTGCTGCGCTATGCCGACCATCTCAGCTTCAACTCTCCCGGCCAATGGCGTCGTTTCCGTCAGCAAGTTTCCGCTGCTCCGCGCCGTGTATCCTGTGGCCTGAGAGTCAACCCGGAATATTCCGAGGCTGAAGTGGCCCTTTACGATCCTTGTGCTCCAGGGTCGAGGCTCGGTACGCGGGCCGTGGATCTCAAGCCGGAAGATCTGGAAGGACTCGAGGGACTGCATTTTCACACCTTGTGTGAGCAGAATAGCGATGCTCTAGAGCATACGCTGGAAGCCTTCGAGGCCAAGTTCGCCCAGTATCTGCCAGGCATGCGCTGGATGAACTTTGGTGGTGGTCACCACATCACCCGGCCAGACTATGACGTCGATCGGCTGGTTCGAGTAATTCGTGACTTCCGTGAGCGTTATCCACACCTTCAGGTTTATCTGGAACCAGGTGAGGCGATTGCGCTTAACACGGGCTATCTGGTGTGCAGCGTACTTGATATTGTCGAGAACGATGGCCCTATCGCCATTCTTGATACATCGGCTACGGCGCATATGCCTGATGTGCTGGAGATGCCTTATCGGCCGCAGATCATTGGCGGTGGCGAACCTGGAGAAAAGGCGCATACCTATCGTCTGGGCGGAACGACCTGTCTGGCCGGTGATGTGATTGGCCGCTATTCCTTCGATCGTCCGCTGGAGATTGGTGACCGTCTGGTGTTCACCGATATGGCGCATTACACCATGGTCAAGACCACGACGTTCAATGGTATTCGTCTGCCATCAATCTGTCGGGTAGATGAACATAGTCGTGAAGTGCGTACAGTGCGTACTTTCGGCTATGTAGATTATATGCAGCGGCTTAGTTGATGTTTGCTGCCTGGGCTTTTCGTCCAGGTGCCTGCAATGCCCTTGATGGAAATGCCACGGTCTTTCAGATCGTGGCATTTTTTTGTCTTTAGCGGCTTTCTCCCAGCAGTGACCAGGTCCCGACTCCGATAATGGCTCCCAGAATTTCAGGTGCATAGCGCCCATAAGAGGCAAAGGACAATAACGGATCATTGGCCAGGTTCGCTTGTAGCCGCGACATGAGAACCCCGAAGGCGATAGCTGCCAACGCGGCAGCCGATATGCGCAAGATAGAGTACATGGATATTCCTTCATCAAAGGGGGCTAACCAAAGAATTGCACATCCTGGCCGTTTATCTCTACCTTAATGCCGTTATGTTGTTCCCATTTTATATGTCCAATGAAAAGTAAAGTATGGAAAAGTGATCCTACTTTACTATTTGAATGAGCTTAAAAATTCCATGTTTTCTTTCATGGAGCATACCCGTCAATCAATGCTTCTAAGCCTTTAAGCACTTAATAGACCTAAAGCAGCCGGATAATGGCCAGCCAGGAGTTGCTCAAGTACTGGAAGGATTTCAGTACCCGATTGAGTACACCGAGCACCATTGTGGTGTTCCTCCAGCTTGTGGGCTGAACCGTAACCAATGTGAAGCGAATAGTCCGGCGCAAACCACATAGTAGGAATCAAACCAGAGAAAGGCGGGAAACCAGAGTCGTAAAGCATTCAATGCCGGTGTGGTCACGGTATTCAGCATTCCGCCTGATGCCTATCGGTCGCGGGAAGGACGCCATGTTCTGCAAATAACGCGACATACATGTTGTATTCACTGGATTGTAGCGAGTAAGCGGATGATTTTTTCTGTAAGGGGGCGTGCATGTAAAAATATCCTGGGGAGGGGGTTGAGGTTCTTTCTTGTCGAGAAGCCCTGAGTCGGCGTGCGGCATTGCTCACGTAGAAAAAATGTAATCAAAAAGCACTAATCCTTTCACTTTTTCCTGCTTGTGGGTCTAAATTGATTCAAAGCCCCATCCCCGAGGCAGGGAAGGCTTTGCTCGGCTGATGGCCGATTGCCTTCGCCCCTTGGGTCGAGGAAGGAGAAGAGCTTTGATCAATTTGGTACGCAGTGTTCGTCAACTGTTCCAGCCCGATGCCGCGGATGCGTTTTCCTCGATCCTCGGCTCGGCGATTTTCAGCAAGATCCAGAGTCCTCCCCCGCCACCTCCTCCCATGCCGAGGTATACCCCGGCTTTTGATACCACACCTGCCTGGAATACAGGTTTCCAGGCGCCGGTGTTCCACTATCAACCGCCGTTGAATAATGGCGAGGGGCTGGGTGTCTACTCGCCTAGCTACTCACAACCATTCCTGGCCCAGCAGACCAATCAGCCTTATCTGGATAACGCCCCCTTCCAGGCCCAGTACCCGCTGCTCGACACCAGTGGCCAGGGGCCGACGTTTGATGTCACCCAGGTCGATAACCCAGGGACCAATAATGGTAATGGCCTCAGCACCGAAGACGCTGAAGCGCTTGCCTCGGATATTGCCGACGGCAAGAGTATTGCCCAGGTGGCCGAGGACTATGGCATCAGCCGCGAAGAGGTCCTCGCCCAGCTTGAGTCGGATGGTCTGGAAGTCGAAGAAACGCAATCCGATGACGGCCATGAAAGCACCACCGAGATCAGCGATCCGGAAAGCGGTGACACGGTTGCCAAGCACGAGCTCACCGAGCAGCAGGATGGTGTCGTCGTCGAAGAAATCACCGATGCCGATGGCGAGACCACCACGACGGTAATCGATGAGCAAGGTCGGCGCACGGAACTGAAACCCGAGCAGGACACTACCCGCGAGGGCATCAACGACATCGTCGAAGGTGTTGCCGACGGCCAGAGCATCGAGGATATTGCCGAAGCCCAGGGACTGTCTCCCGAGCAGGTAATTGCCCAGATCGAGGCTGCCGGTTACGAATATGAAACAGGGACCGAGGGCGAAGGCCCTGCCATGACCTCGACCACACGCATTACTGCTGAAGAGGGTGGCGAAGAGATCGTCAGCCACGAGACAGCGCCCTCTGGTACCACCACGTCGGTGGTGACCGACGCCGAGGGCAACGAGACCCGACGTACCCAGAATAATGATGGCAGTACCACGCAAACGGTCACCGAGAGAGATGGTCGCAAGACCACGACCACCGAGCATGCCGATGGCAGTTCCACTAAAACCGTCACTGAAACAGATGGTCGTGAGACCACCACCGTCGAGGATGCCGATGGTAACAAGACCACCACGGTCACCTACGAGCAAAATGGCGTCACGGTCGAGGAAGTCACCGGTGATGACGACAAGACCACTACCACGATCATCGACGAAGATGGCAAGCGCACAGAGCTGGACGATAGCCAGGACATCAGCCGCGAAGGCATCGATGACATCGTGGCCGCGGTGGCCAGTGGCAAGAGCATCGAGGAAATCGCCGAGGATCAGGGGCTGAACCAAGCCCAGGTAGAAGCCCAGCTACGTGCCACTGGTTATGTCGTCGAGACACGCACCGGTGAGCTGGCCAATGGCGGAGAGCAGTACACCACCGAGATCGTCGGTGCCGATGATGCCGAGGACGTCATCGCCAGTTACAGCAGTGGACGCGGTACGAACCGCGAGACCTCACTGGCGGTTGACAGCCATGGCACCGAAACCCGCACCACCCAGTACAGCAATGGCAGTAGTACCAAAACGGTCACTGAAACGAATGGTCGTGAAACCACCACCCGCGTGGATGCCGATGACAAGACAACCACAGAAGTCACGGACAACGGTTATACCCTGACTACTCCGCCAGATGGCGATCTGACCTTGCACCGCGATGAGGACGGCAAGGAATTCACGATTGCCCGAGGTACGGAGGAACAATCCCTGGCGGAAGAGTTGCTCAAGCTCAATCCCGATGACTCACATGAGGACAAGGTGCTCCAGGCGGTCATCGAGGAAATGCTGGTGGATCGCACCGATGACGGCAAGATCAAAGAGATCGAGGACCTGAAAACCGATCTTGGGGATAAAGAAGAGGCCGTTCAGCGTGCCATCGATGAGATCGTCGGGGAGGGTGGTGATGAGAGCGACGTCATCAAGGAGGGTGACAACACCAGTGACAGTGATCCCCTGGGTATCCCGCCAGACGAGGAAACCTCTAATGGCGAGGCCTGGGTGCCGATGCAGTATGACGGCAAATGGGTATGGGTGGACCCAGGGTTGGTCGAGCCTCTTGAGCAGGCTGAGGATGCACGTGTTGCCCTGACTCAGGCCCAGGCACAAGCCTGGCAACATCAGGAACAGGTCAACGTCTATGCGCTGGACCCGAATAATAAAGCGACCATGGACAATGCAAGCGAGCGGATCAATGAGTTGCTCGCTCCCCATGGCTTGCGCTGGGACCCGCAGAAACCTGAAGGAAGCCTGGCAGAAGCTCAGGAACGCCTGGAAAACGCCAATGCCTGGATCAACTATCTCGATCTGCAGGAAGAGTATCGAGGCCTGCAAGAGGAAGCCAATGGACTCAAGGAAGAAGCGCTCGAGATCTATCGTGGTGACGAAAGCTACGAGGATTACTTCCAGAAAGAAGGTTTCGAAGAAGTCACCGAGTCAGGCAGCCCTGCCAATCCCATGGGTGAAAAGGAAGATACCGGGGAGCTGCTGCACCAGTCCGTGGTGGAAAAGGACGGCCAGCTATACCTGAGAAATGTTTATGCGGACCGCGATGAGCCTCTTTACAAGAAGCTCACCGAGAACCCTGCCAATGAATCCAATGGATTGTCACAAGCCCAGCAGGAACTCAATCAACAGTGGCATGAACTGAAAGTCGGTGATAAGCCGGGACAGTTGCAGGACGATGCACTGGCTGCCTTCCGCGAAGCCAATCCCAAATATTTCGATCCCGATGGTTACTCGGAGACACGCACCGGCGCCATGGACTCCAAGCATGAATGGGAGTCAGGCGAGCTGACGGATACCAGGGTGGTCGAGCGCGATGGCCAGCTCTATGTCGTCAACACCTATGGCGAAGGTTACGACAAGAATGAGGTAGAGAAGCAACTCACCTATGCTCAAGGCGAGGAGCCCGAGGACCTGACCCAGGCGCAGCGTGACGCCAATCAGGCCTGGCAGGAGTTCGCTCAGGAGCGGAATGTCAATCCGGATCTTGAAACCCGCCTCCTTGATGAGGTGCGTGAACGACACCCCGATTACTTCAAGCCTGAGGGCTTCACCAAAGTCACACCGAATCGGGCAGGACCTCCGAATGAAGACCCCAGCGGAGCCTTGAAGGATCAGCAGGTCGTCGAGCGCGATGGCCAGCTCTACCTTGTCAATACCTACGAGAACTGGGATGAGCCCCTGGAAGTCCAACTGACCTATGAACCTGGCAGCAGTGGATCACCGACACGCACCGAAACCCAGCAGCAATTCGATGAGGACTGGGCGAGCTGGAAAGAGATCCGTTATAGCGGGGATGGCAGCCTGGTACAGGTCTCTCGGGAAATTGCCGATGCAGAGCGTACGCTCACCGAGATAGGCATCGAGCAGGATCGCGGGACGGCTGCTGCGCTCGAGGATTCCATTCCTGATCTGGAACAGGCACTCGACGATGCCATCGACGAGCATGGCGAGGGTTCGGTGGTACCGGGCGGAGAGAACGCCGAACAGGTCGAGATCGATGGCGAGATGCGTTGGGTTCATCCAGAGGTGGCCGCCGCACAACGCGAACTCGTCGCGGCGCGCAATGCACTGAACGATGGCGAGGATATCCTGGCGCGGGCCAGAGAGCTGTATGGCGAGCAGCATCCAGAGCACCTCGACCCTAATGGCTTTAGTGAGCCGGGAGAATGGCACGGTAATACGCAGTCGTATGATTCCACCGGCAAATTGAATGGAGAGGGAACAGCTTACTTCGTCGACGACAATGGTCAGCTGTGGCTAAGAAATCACTATGAAGACCGGGATGACCCCTATGAATTCCAGCTGACCTATGCCCCGGGCGAGGCTCCGGAGGGGCGCACAGAGGCGGAACAGAAGCTCGATCAGCGGTGGGCCGACTGGTGGACAGAGCATGCCGGCGACAAAGAAGATCCATTGAAGGATGTGCAGCAGGAGGTCGACACTGCCGAAACCGCGAGCAATGACGCATTGGATGAGCACGGCAGTGGCACGACGGAAAAGCTGGTCGATACCTTTGATGATGATGTAACACCCGTACTGGTGACGCTGGAAGGTGAACAGCGCTGGGTGCACCCGGATGTGGCAATGGCGCTTAGGGCGTTGAACACGGCCGAGAACGATCTGGCGTCGACCCAGGTAGGTATCGAAGAAGCGCGACTGACATTAGAAGAATCAGATTATCGTTCATCAAGGCCTTCGACCTGGAAACTGGTCGATGACGTCTACTCGATCGAGCATGAAGGAGAGGTTTCAGCCGCGTGGCAGATGGAAGATGTCTACCTCGAGGCCAATGGCACCCACGGCGCGTTGATGCAAGCAAGACAGAATCAGGTAGATAGCCAGGCAGCCCTGCTGTCGACACAGATTGGCCTTGCCCAGGTGGGGCTTGGCGGCAATGGCCTGACGCAGAATGGTGTGCCCCTTACAGAGAGTATTGGGCCACAGAGTAATGTATCCGACTTGCGTGAGGCTCTGGAAAGCACCGAGGCAGTCGGTGATCAGTTGGATGAAGCGGGTCGGTGGAACGACTTCCTGCGTGGCGAGTCCCTGGATGATCGCCTTGACCCAGAGCAATGGGCGCAACAGCAAGAGCGCCTTTTCCAGGAGAATCCCGTGGTGGCAAATGAAGCCATCACAGACAACCAGAATGAGCTGCCGGATTCAGTGTCCATGGACGACAAGGATGCTCGGCAGTGGATCAGTCAAGCGCTAGGCGCGGGAGCATCGGAGGATGTGAACTCGGAGGTGGTGGATCCGGTGATCGACCAGATCCGCGATATCGCTGGTGATGATGTCGAGGTCGATATCATCCCGCTTCTCTATCGCGATAAAAGTGAAGGGGTGCGTGATACGGCACTGTTCAGATTCGAGGATCAGGACGGCAAGATCTGGCTGGTCGATGAGAGCGGCAGCAAGTACCGCAACTTCGATGATTATCGTCACAATAATTACCTGTCCGACAGTGGCCATATCTATGCGCCGAAGGACCTCGACCGGCTGACCGATGCCGATGGCAACGCCAGGTATGAATGGCTACAGGCCCGAGAACTGAGCTTCGCTGAAGAATGGCTGGATCCTGTCATCGGCATTGGTACCGGTATTGCCACGGTGGCCTCTTTCATTCCCCCGCTGGCACCGATAGCGGCACCGATAGCCTTTGCCGGAGGCGCCTACTTTGGCGCCCGCAGTGCTCATAACCTGCATGAAATGCATGAACATGGCCGGCCGCTGGCCAGCACCGAAGGTCTCATGCAAGGGGCGATGCTGGTGACCTCTGTGCTGCCGATGGGGTCGAGCGCTTTCCGTTTTGCCGGACTGGCTCGCACAGGAACACCGATCGGCGTGTCAGCGAGAACCAGCATCGGTGCCGTCAATACCTCGGAAAGGTTCTTGAGTCAGAACCCCATATATCGAAGCGCTACCGATCAGCTACGTGCGAATAACTTTGCGTTCAATACCGCGAAAGGCCTCGACCGGGCCGCAATGGGTGTCGGCATCCCGTTGATGGGCTATTCCGGTTACAACATCCTGGCGAATTGGGATGACATGACAGGGCTTGAGAGAGCGGATGCTCTGGCGGGACTGGGCAGCGGCATCTTTGGTGTCGGCATGAGTGCAAAGTCGTTGAGAGCTTCGCGCCCAGATTCGCAACCTGCCGGTCCACTCATCCCGGACAAGCTGTTTTCTCGGCATGGTGACGCCACACCGCCTGAAAAGCTGTCTCGTCTGTATCGACTCAACGATCTGAATGTCTTGAACCAGGCTTCGGTGGATGGTGCCTTGCCACCGGGGCACTATGTGCACTTCGTTCAACCAGAACGATTGGGTGCCAGTGGCTTTGTGTTGCACGAAGGGAAAGTGCGGCGTGGTGGGTTTGTGGGTGAAAGTGGGCATATCAACAAGAATAATGTTGATCGGAGCAAAGGACCGAAAGGGCCTATGGAGCCGGTCACTTTTACCATGACCCGTAATGACGCTGGCCGTCAGACCGTCCAGCTCCATGGAAATGGCCGGGTGCTGCATACCGAACATTTCGACGGCGAAGTCTATGTTCTGGTGACCGACAAGTCGGCTAAGCAACTTGGTAGGGCGATCAACCCTGATAAGCAAGGCTATAAAGCCGAACCCCACGACTTCTCCATCTATAACGGCAGTAACGGTACCTGGTTATCTGCGCGTAGCCATGAAAAGGCGATCCGTAACTTGCTAGCAACTGTCGGGGGGATCGGAGCCGGCTTGTCGTTAGGACCTCCCGAGATATCAGCTCCACTGAACGCCTTGGCATCCGGTGTTCGGGGAGCCAGCTTGCTTGTCCGTAGTGTCGCCCCGGACGCCACGGCGGTGGATACGGGGTTGGGGCGTACTTTGCGTGGTGTCGAGTTCGTGACATTCTCGATCAGCCATGCCGGGATACTCGGCCACTATGTCTCTACGGGTGATGGGGGCGTTCAATTCCAGGTGTCGGGGAGTCAGCCTGGAATGAATAATGTACAAGATGGCGCCAATTTGTTGGGTTTCTCCATCTATCTCACCAAAAGCCTCGAAGAAGCCTCGACGGGCAAGAAGGTCATGCCTTGGGCGGATGATGTGGCGCTGATGCCCTTTGCACTAGGGGGCGGTATTGGTATAGAGGCAGGCATGACCAAGGGGAGCGTGTACGACGTTACCATGAATGCCTTGCTGACAGGGGCGGTTACTCGCTTGTGGTTTCGAGACTCTCGTCTCGGGAAGAAACTCGGAGACTGGCTACCGACGCCTTCTCTATCCCTTGATCGATTCATTCCGGCGAAACTGAAGAAATGGGAAATAGATAAGAAGGATTTCGCCACGATCATCGGCTTCAGTGGCACCATGATTCCGAGCTCCGTCATGGCTGGGGTGAAGTTGGCCAATGAACATATGTCGGAGGAGCCGGAAGATATCGATGATGAGCTATTCGGCTATGTGCCCTCCGACTTCTCGCCCTCCACGGCACCTGTGGTTGACGCTGAGCGCGAGAATGCTACTCCAGTGCTCGATAAGCAGCCTGGAGTCGAGGAAGCGCCTGGTCTGGCCGTGGTAGAAGACATTGAATCTCAGGCTGATAGCGTCGCGGAGGATGGCGGACGCATCAACCCTCTCCTGGAAGGGAGCTATGCCTTCGTCATCGTGGAGCCAAACCAGACACTGGGCGGAATTGCTGTGCAGCAGAAGCGCGATATCGAACAGGTCGTGATGCTCAACTTGGACCATATTCTCGACCCCAGCATGATCTTTCCGGGAGATCGCGTGTACTTGCCTGCTGCCTAGGGCCTTGATGTCGGGGAGCTTGCAACTTCCCGGCATCCCGATAATCCCGTCACGATTGTTACTCCCTCCATTCGCTGGTCTTGGACTAAATACTTTCCATGGTCAACAAAATGGAGGAAGTAACATGCCCATGCCAAAGCACAACATCGGAACCCGTGAAGAGTGGCTGGCTGCGCGGCTCGATCTGCTCCAGGCAGAGAAGCAGCTCACTCGGCAAAGCGACGAGCTGGCGCTCAGGCGACAGCAGTTGCCCTGGGTTCGCATCGACAAGGCGTATCGGTTCGAAACGGATGAGGGACATGCTTCGTTGCCCGAGCTGTTTCAAGGTCGCTCGCAGCTTCTCGTCTATCACTTCATGTTTGGTCCCGATTACACGGCGGGCTGTCCTTCCTGCTCGATGATTGCCGATGGTTTCAATGGCTTCGTGGTCCACCTGGCCCACCACGATGTCACACTGCTGGCGGTATCGCGGGCACCACTGGCCAAGTTGCAGGCATACAAGGAGAGAATGGGTTGGAGCTTTCCCTGGGTGTCCTCATACGGCAGCGATTTCAATGCTGATTTCAACGTCTGGTTCAGCGAGGAGCAGCAACGCGAAGGCAAGGTTGAATATAACTACCGCCAGGAACCAGTTCAGGCCTGGCGCTCGGGCGAGGAAGGCGGTGGTGAAAGCGAGGAGGCTCGTTTTGCTGCCACCTGCGGAACCGATGTCGCCACGTTTCAACGTGACATGCCCGGCATGAGCGCGTTGGTGCTGGAAGACGGTATCGTCTATCACACATACTCCACCTATGCGCGTGGACTGGATAGCCTGTGGGGAACCTACCAGTGGCTTGATCGCGCCCCGAAAGGGCGTAATGAGTCAGGCGGTATCTGGTGGCGCCGCCATGATGAATACGCTGAACCTTGAGCGCTCACTTCGGCGTTTTCTTAGCTTGCTATATACTGGTCGGCCGTCACCAAGGTGTTGTCAATCGCCCGATCATTGAAGGAGTGTTGTATGCCTGCTCAATTTCCTCAGGCCCGCCTGCGCCGTTTACGCCGAAGTGAAGCACTGCGCGATATCGTGCGAGAAACAACCTTGCGCGCAGAGCATCTGGTATACCCGATCTTTGTGGAAGAAGGCAGCGATGAATT
Organism: Halomonas binhaiensis; assembly: GCF_008329985.2. Classification (NCBI taxonomy): domain Bacteria; kingdom Pseudomonadati; phylum Pseudomonadota; class Gammaproteobacteria; order Oceanospirillales; family Halomonadaceae; genus Halomonas; species Halomonas binhaiensis. The sequence continues at coordinate 4,433,101 of NZ_CP038437.2, read as the reverse complement.
CACGCCAATTGCCGGCATGCCCGGACAATCCCGGGTGCCGGAAAGCAAGCTGGCCGATGAGGCGCGTCGCCTGAGCCAGTTGGGGCTCAAAAGCATCATGCCGTTTGGTATTTCGCATCACAAGGATGAGCATGGCAGCGATGCGATGGACGAGAATGGTCTCGTTTCACGCATGGTGCGCACCATCAAGGAAGCCGTGCCGGACATGGTAGTGATCCCGGATATCTGTTTCTGCGAGTACACCAGCCACGGACATTGCGGCATTCTCAAGGGCAATAGCGTCGATAACGACCTGACCATCCATAACCTGGGCATTCAGGCGGTGGCGGCAGCCAGGGCTGGAGCCGACATCATTGCGCCTTCTGCTGCTCAGGATGGCCAGGTCGCGGCGATTCGCCAGGCGCTGGATACTGCTGGCTTCGAAGAAATTCCCATCATGGCCTATTCCACCAAACTGGCCTCGGCTCTGTATGGGCCTTTCCGCGAAGCCGCGGGTACCGAACTCAAGGGCGATCGCAAGACCTATCAGATGGACCCGATGAATCGTCGGGAAGCCTTGCGCGAGTCGTTGATGGATGAGGCGGAAGGGGCCGACCTGCTGATGGTCAAGCCGGCGTTGGCCTATCTCGACATCATGGCAGATATCCGCCGTAACAGCCTGCTGCCGCTGGCGGCGTATCAGGTCAGTGGTGAATACGCGATGATCAAGTTCGCTGCCGAACAAGGTGTCATCGACGAATCGGCCGTGGTGCGCGAAACGCTTGGTTCAATGCGGCGTGCCGGTGCTGATCTGATCATGACCTACTTTGCCCCTCAGTTGCTCGAAGAAGGGCTGTAACTGAAGAAGGGCTGTGATCTGGCAGCCTGATGCTCATGAAGTGATGGCCTGGCTGTCGTGATCACGGCTGCGGCGCATGCTGACAGCAATGAGAATGGCGCACAGCAATGCCACGGCGGCGGTCACATGGAAGACCGGCGCCGTTCCCCAGGTGGCGGCCACGATACCGCCCATCATGGGGCCCGCCACCTGGCCGATGTACTGGAAGGAGGTCGACAGTCCCATGACACGCCCAAGATGGCCGGCATCGGTATAAGCATGCTTGAGTGCCGCCTTCAGGCAGGGCAATACACCGCCCAGGGCCAGGCCCATGGCGAAACGCAGCAGCGTCAGTGTGTAGACATCGGTGACGAAGGCCTGAGGAACGATCAAGAGAGCGCCAATGCCGAAGCCATACATGGCAACGCGCATGGCACCAAAGCGATCGGCGAATGAGCCCAGCATCAGCGACGACAGCAAGCAGCCCAGAGCGGTGGCGGCAAGCACAATGCCTGCTGCCGAAGTGGCCGCCAGCGGAGAGTGGTTCATGCCACTGACGATGCTGTAGATGATGGGCTCAATCGACAGGTTGGCGACCAGCAGCCCCATGGTGGCAATCAATAGTGCCCAGACCGTGTGATTGAACGGGCTGGCTGGAGCCGCTGTATTCCCCCGCGATACCTGGGCAACCTGTGTCTCCTTGATCAGCAGCGTTGTCGCCAGGACATTGAAAAAGATCAGGCCACCGGTAATGAACAGCGCCTCACGCATGCCTACATAGGCTGATAGAAAGCCGCCCAGTATCGGACCTGCGAGGCTTCCGGCCAGGATACAGGCAGAAAGCACGCCCTGGGCATGGCCGGCGCGGGACTCGGGAGCTTCCTTGGCCATGAGGATCGTGGCCCCGGAGGTATAGCCACCGGCCACTCCGGCAAGCAGGCGCAGGATGACCATTTGCCAGGCACTGGTAGCCAGCCCCATCAGCGTCATGCACAGCAACATGCCGATACTGGCACGTATCAGGTTGATCCTGCAGCCATAGCGATCGGAGAGTCGTCCCCAGAGGGGGGCAAACAGGGCGGCCGTGATGAAGGTCGAGGAATAGACCAGGCTGGACCAGAGAAAGGTTTCACCCTGGGAATAGTCGCCTAAAGTGCCGAGGTAGTGAGGGAGAAAGGGCAACATGATGGTCATGGCGACGATATTGATGAACGACCCTGAACCACAGACCCACAGGTTGACCTTCCATGCAGCAGACTGTGCTGGCATTGTCTTTTCGACTCATGATGTACGAAGAACGGATGGAATGAATGGATAAGCAAGTGGCTGACCATCCATGAAGTGAGCATAAGGAAAGGCGATAAATAAAAACAATTCATATTGTTTATGTTATTGATTCCTGTCTGTTATGAATGGTGGTGCTAGTTTCAGGAATTGCTGAGCCATATCGGGTTCATGGTCCTTTGAAGAACCAATACAAGGAAGCGAATGTATGCGTGAGGTGACGATAGGGCCATGGTGGCGTATATCCGCTGCAGTCGTGCTGCTACTCGCAGCCAGCCATGGGGTAGCCAATGATGCCGTCGCTGGGGAAGAGGGGAGCGATCAGGTCAAATCCCTGGTGGACGCGACGATTCTACCGATGATGCAGGCCCACGATATTCCAGGCATGGCCGTTGCTGTCACCTGGCAAGGGCAGCGGCGTGTCTTCAATTACGGACTGGCGGACCGCGAGCGAGAAGTCCCCGTGGACGATGAGACGCTGTTCGAAATCGGTTCGCTGAGCAAGACCTTCACTGCCACCTTGGGTGCCTACGCTCAGGCTGAAGGGAAACTGTCCCTGGAAGACCCTGCCAGCCGCCATTGGTCCGCCCTGACCGGAGGGAGCTTCGATGACATCAGCCTGCTCGAACTTGCGACCTACTCAGCCGGTGGCCTGCCCTTGCAGTTTCCCGAGCAAGTGACCGATCAGCAGCAGATGCTCGATTATTATCGTGATTGGATACCTGACTATGCACCGGGATCCCATCGCCTTTATTCCAATCCGAGTATTGGCTTGTTTGGCTACCTGGTGGCGAACCGTCTTGGCGAGCCGTTTCCCGATCTGATGGAGAAGCAGCTGTTTCCACCGCTAGGCCTGGCGCACAGCTATATCCAGGTGCCGGATGATCAGCAACCGCACTATGCCTGGGGCTATTCAAAGGAAGATCAGCCGATTCGAGTGAATCCAGGCATGCTGGATGTCGAAGCCTATGGTGTGAAGACCAGTGCCACAGACCTGATCCGATTCATCGAGGTGAACCTGCACCCGCAAGGCCTGGATGAACCGCTGCGCAAGGCCATTGAAACGACACATACCGGTTTCTACCAGGTGGGAGGCATGACCCAAGGGCTAGGCTGGGAGATGTATTCCTATCCGCTGAAACTTGAGCAACTGCAGGCCGGCAATTCAGCGGAGATGGCCCTTGAGCCACACGAGGTCGAACCTCTGGAGCCTCCGCAGGCGCCTACAGGAGAAGTGCTGTTGAACAAGACAGGCTCGACCAATGGTTTCGGTGCTTATGCGGCCTTTGTGCCATCCCGTGAGCTGGGCGTCGTGCTGTTGGCGAACCGCAATTACTCCATTGCAGAACGGGTCGCAGCTGCCCATGCCATTCTGGCTGGCCTCGAGCAGGAGGGAGATCAAGAGCGTTAGAGAATCAGCATATCTGAGGAAGGGCTGCCTGTGAGCCCTTCCTTGTTCCTGGCAGCAGCTGGCAGCCCTTCTGCTACTCCTGCTTGTCTTGCATCATGCTCTCGCGATGCTCTTGCATGACAGCGCTTTCACCGTCTTCCAGCAGTTCTGGATCATCTGGCAGTTGGCCCGAGGCCTCGTCCTGCGTCATGTTCTCGCGGAGCTCCTGCATGGCAGCACTTTCGCCATCTTCCACCAACTCGGGATCATCTGGCAGTTGACCAGTGACTTCCGATTCCTCCTCGATGGTGATGTCACTTTCTTCCACGACGCTACCGTCATCTTCAAGAAGCACAGAGTCTTCTTCTTCTATGATGGTTTCAGTGTGCACGCTTTCACTGGCATGCTCTTCAAGAGCTTTCCTCTCCTCTTGCATGGCCTCACTACTGTCGGCCATCGCCATGCTTGACAGCATCAGAGAACTGCCAAACAACGCGGCACAGAACATAGTAGTGGAGTGCAGAACCTTGGACATGTGGTATCTCCTTGATGATCTAGCATGTGTCCTTGATCTAATGATATGCCTGTCTCTATTTCGCGGAGAACGGGCAAGTATCATTCATAAAGCTAGCTCACTTCCGTGTGCTGTCTATCGTTCATGTGGGTTGATGCCGACAAGATTCATCGCGTTGCCGATATAAGCAAAGAATGGAGGTTCAAGTGGTATTGTGCACAGGATGGTGAGCCTTTTTCTCTGTGCAGAATTCACTAGCGTGGGGTGTCTTTTCCGACATGAAGTGAACACTCGCCGTACCACTTTCGCCAGGCAGTTGTCGCCGCTTTCTGACATAATCCCTATCTTGTGGGTTGCCAAGCATCTGATTTGTATCACAAGGTTGAGCGGATGAAGTTCCTGATCGATGGTCGCGGCCGCGCTGATGCCCCTGCCTGGCCTCTCTGTAAGGAAAGTATCTGTGCGAAACGTGCATGCATGGCATTCAACTATGATGCTGGCTTCCTGTGTGACATGTGTTGTCTCAGCAGTGTTTCCGCAGGGGCAATGGGACAGAGGTAGAGCATGGCAAGACGCGGCAAGGTGACCATCACCGACATCGCCAAGCATGTGGGGCTGACCAACATGACGGTGTCGCGTGCCCTGAACAAGCCTCATCTGGTCAAGCCGGAAACCCGCGAGAAGATTCTCGCCGCCGCCCAGGAACTGGGCTACGTGCCCAATGCCTTTGCCAGCCAGTTGCGCAGTCGAGAGAATCGCTTGATTGGCCTGGTCACGGCCAGTGTCGATAACCCTTTCTATAGCGAGGTGATCAAGGCGATCTCCCGTGAGGCAAAGCGGCGTCATTACACCATCATGCTCATCGACACGGATGGCTCTCCGGCGCTCGAAGAAGTGGCGATCGAGACCCTGCTCAGCTATCAGGTGGCCGGTATCATTCTGTCGCCGGTATCCGATGGTGCAGAATATCACCCGGCTTATCTCGATCGGCTGCGGCAGGCCAAACTGCCGGTGGTCATGCTTGATCGTATCCTGGCGATTCCCGACTTCAGTCGTGTGGTGCTGGCCAATCGCCATGCGGGCCGACTGCTTGGTGAGCTACTGGCCAGTCGGGGGATTCAACGAGTGCTGGCGCTGACGGGGCCACGCGATTCACGTATTTCGATAGAACGACTTGCCGGTTTCGAAGACGCCTATCGAGAGGCCAACGTGGCGTTGACGCTTGAGCAGCGGGCAGGGGATTACACCTTGCAGCCCGCCTATCGCGAGATGGCGGCGTATCTGCGCAAGGAAGCGCTGCCTGATGCGGTCTTTGGCTTCAACCAGTTGATTACCCTGGGCGCAATGCGAGCGCTTCACGATGCTCGCATCTCCCGGGATCGTGTAATGGTGGTGGGCGTCGACCGCTTGCCCTATGCCGACATCTTTGACGTATCGGTACCCTGCGCGGCCCATGACACATACCGGGCAGGGCGAGAGGCCGTGCACCTGCTCTTCGAGCAGATCGAGGATCCTCAAGCTGAGGTGCGTGAGGTGGTGGTGTCGGCCTCCTTGCTACTTTAAGCCGGTGTACTTGATGGCACGCTCATGAGTGCTGTGTGGTCAGGCGTCTGGCGATCAGGGCTTCGAGACGATCCTGGTCTTCGGCAAAGCCGCGGATGCCTTCGGCAAGCTTGTCATTGGCCATGGCATCCTGATTGTGGCCCCAGCGGAACTGGGACTCGGTGAGTGCCACTGGGCGTGGTCCTCCGCCATGGCCCATTGATCTGCCCGGTTTCACTTCTCCCTGACGCTTGGCCAATTGCTCCAGCAATGTCGGCGAAATGGTCAGTCGCGGACAACCGGCCAGCGCCAGTACCTGGTCGACGGTACGGAAGCTGGCGCCCATCACGATGGTTTCATATCCACCTTGGCGCGCGCGTTGACAGACACCGCGCACGAACTGCACACCAGGGTCTTCATCCGGGGCGAAGTCTCGCCCGGTGGCCTGCTTGTACCAGTCACTGACGCGACCGACGAAGGGGGAGACCAGGAAAACACCGGCATCGAAGCAGGCCTGGGCCTGGGCATCGCTGAACAGCAAGGTCAGGTTGCACTGAATGCCTTCTTTCTCAAGGACCTCCGCGGCACGAATGCCTTCCCAGGTGGAGGCCAGCTTGATCAAAATCCGGTCTCTGGTCACGCCGCGCCGCTCATAGAGTTCGACCAATTCGTGGGCCTTGCGAATGCTGGCCTGGGTGTCGAAGGAAAGCCGGGCGGCGACTTCGGTAGATACGCGGCCCGGTATTACCTTGGTGATCTCGCTGCCCATGGCCACGGCGAGGCGGTCAACGGCATGCGCTGGCTGTGGATGGCTGGATTCAGCCTGAAGTGTCGCCAGCTCCTCATTGATCAATGCCTGGTAGCTGGGGAGCTCGAAGGCCTTGAGAATCAGCGAGGGATTGGTCGTGGCATCCTGGGGGCGATAACGCTTGATGGCTTCCAGGTCACCGGTATCGGCAACGACTAGAGAATGTTGCCTGAGGGCATCGAGTTGATGTGGCACAGAAAACTCCGTCAGCTGAGAAAATCATGGGTTTAGAAAAGCGTCTTGGCTAGCAAGGCTGCCTATGTCGTCTGGCCTGAGTGGTACAGGCATTGATCCAACGTTTCCCTAGTGAGAGGTGAAGCCCCCGTCGATTGGCAGGCAAGCACCACTGATCATCGAGGCGGCTGGGCTGAGCAGGAAGGCCACCGGCAGTGAGACTTCCCGGGGTGTCGCGAAACGTCCCAGGGGAATGGCGTCCAGCATGGGCTCACGCTTGGCGGGATCCGACCAGGCGCGTTCCGCCATGGGGGTCAGGGTCACGGTCGGATTGACGCTGTTGACGCGAATACCCTTGGGCCCCAGTTCGAGGCACAGAACACGCGTCATGGCGTCCATGGCGGCCTTGGAGGCGCAGTAGCCGAGGTGGCCCGGCAGTGCGGCCATGGCGGCCTGGCTGGAAACATTGACGATGCTGCCCGGACGACCATGTTCGATCATGTTGCGTGCCGCTTCTCGGGTGACCACGGCACTGGCCGTCACGTTGGTCGCAAGAATCCGTTCGAGGTCCTCTGCCTTGACGTCCAGAACATCGTCGAGAATCGAGATACCGGCACAGTTGACCAGACCATCGAGAGGCGGCATCGCGCAAAAGGCTTCGGCGACTGCCGCTGAGTCAGTAATGTCGAGTGCCTGAATGCGGGCACCCAGAGACGTCTCGAGTTCGGCGAGCTTGTCGCGGTCGCGACCGAACAGCACCAGATCAGCGCCAAGCTCGGCAAGGGCGTGCGCAATATCAAGCCCGATGCCGCTGGTGGCGCCTGTGACAAGGATACGCAGGTTGTGGAGTTCGAAATTCATTCCGGGGGCTCACTCGCTTGGGGTGGTATGTGCGTTGAGGCGGTGCATGATCGGCTTGAGTGCGGGATACAACTGGCAATACAGGGCGAACAGTTCATCGTAGCGATGCGCGGCATCGTCAGATGGCAGCGCGCGTTGGACCAGCGTGCCATGCTGGCCCGTGGTGAAGGGCTGTGTTGTGGCAGTCTCCGCCTGGTCATGATCGGATGAGCCCTGTCCGGATGAAGAAAGCCTGGATGAATCAGGCCTGGATGAATCCGACTCGGAAGCCTCAAGCTCGAACAGGCCGCAGGCCTTTCCGGCCAGCAGCCCGGCGCCAAGGGCTGCTTCCACGTTTTCGCGATAGGTGTAGACCGGCATGCGGGTCACATCGGCAATGATCTGCATCCACAGGTCCGAGCGTGCTGCTCCGCCAACGACGATCAGGTAGGGATCAAGGGCCACTCCCTGACGGGTACCTGCTTCCATGTTGTGACGCAGGGCGAAGGAGACGCCTTCCAGAACGGCGCGATACAGATGATGACGGCGGTGATACAGGCTGAGACCGATGAAGCCGGCACTGGCCTGGGCATCCCATACAGGGCTGCGTTCGCCCATCAGGTAGGGCAGGAAAAGCAGGCCATCGGCCCCGGGAGGAAGCTCCCGAGCCAGCGGCTCGAGCTGTTCAAAGACCTTGTCACTCGCGCCGTCAGTGGTTTGGCCTTCTGCACAAAAGGTATCGACAAACCAGCTGACTGAGGCGCCGGCCGTCAGGGCCCCTCCGAAGGTGTACAGGTCGCGGTGGCCATTGAGCACATGCGGCATGCTGATCAAGCCCTGGCCGGCATCGACGTGCTGGTTGATCAGCCCCCAGCACATGCTGGTCCCGAGCATGGCCACGTGGTTGCCGGGACGGGTGGCACCAGCCGCCAGCGTGGCCATGGCCGCATCCACGCCCCCGGCGATCACGGGAATACCTGCAACTAGTCCCAACGATACGGCCAGCTGCGGCAGCAGGCCGCCGACCGAGTCGCCCGAATCCACCAGCCGGGTCGGCAGTTTATCCTGCTCAATGTTCAGGGCATCGAGCATCTCCTGGGACCAGGAGCGGGCCGCGAGGTCGTAGATACCCCCGATATTGCCGGCAGAGCTATGGTCGATGGCGACTTCTCCGCTCAGGCGATAGTTGATGTAGCTGTTGGGCGGCAACAAGAACTTCGTCTGCTCCCAGATGTCCGGGCGTTCAGCCTTGAGCCACATCATCTTGGTGAAGCCGTAATAACTGTCTACGCCATTGCCGGTGACAGCTTCCAGGCGGCTCAGGTCAATATGCTCCTTCACCCACTGGACCTGGGCTTCGGCTCGGCGATCCATCCAGATCAGGCAAGGGTGCAGTGGCCGGATCTCGGCATCGACCGGTATGCCTGAACCACCATAAAGGCTACTGACACAGATGCCCTTGACCTGATCGGTGTCCACCTCGGGGGCTGCCAGGCAGGCCCGCAGGCAGACGAGCACGGCCTCCCACCACACCTCTGGCCATTGTTCGGCCCAGAGCGGGCGAGGGGTGTCGACGTGGTAGCCATGGCTATGCTCGGTGAGGATGCGGCCATGCTGATCGATCACCAGTGCCTTGGTGCTCTGGGTGCCGATATCAATGCCAATGACGGTATCCATGGGACCTCCTGTTGTCTGATGCTCTGCCGGAGTGCCGTGGCGCGGCTCAGGGCGCGCGTTTACGGCTAATGTAGATGGCCAGCAGAATGATCAGCCCCTTGATGACATTCTGAAGGTAGGGCGATACCCCCATCAGATTGAGCCCGTTGTTGAGCACGCCGAGCAGCATGGCCCCGACCAGGGTGCCAAGGATCATGCCGCGGCCACCAGTGATGGCAGCGCCTCCCAGGACGACGGCAGCGATGGCGTCGAGTTCGAAGCCGACTCCCGCGTTGGGCTGACCGCTCATCAGGCGCGAGGTCAGGATCAGTCCGGCGATGGCGGCAGTGGTGCCGCTCAGAATGTAGACCAGCAGCTTGTAGCGTGACACTCGGATGCCGGATAACCGGGTGGCTTCTTCGTTGCCGCCGATGGCATACAGGTAGCGCCCTGTCGCGGTATGGCTGAGCAGCACATAGCCGCATGCATAGACTGCGATCATGATCAGGATCGGCATCTCGATGCCGGCCAGGCTGCCACGACCGAAGAAAGCGAATTCAGGCGGCAGGCCAGAGATGGGATAGCCACCGGTGTAGATCAGCCCCAGGCCGCGTGCAATGCCCATGGTGGCCAGGGTGACGATGATCGGAGGCATACCGGCGAAGGCCACGAAAATACCATTGAAGGCACCGAAGGCGGCGCCGATCAGCAGGCCAAGGACAATGGCCAATGCCGGTGGCATGCCGGCAATCATGAGGCCGGCCATGAGCGTTCCTGACAACGCCATGACCGGACCGACCGACAGGTCGATGCCACCAGTAAGAATGGCCAGGCTCATGCCTGCGGCGATGATCGCGATGATGGATGCCTGGCGTATCAGGTTGATCTGATTGCTCGCGGTCAGGAAGTTGTCATTGATCACCGCCATGGCGATGAAGACAACGATAAAGCCGACGAGTGGGTAGAAGATCGGAGTGCGGCGCCAGAGGGCCAGTCGCGTTTTGAAGGACTGACGGGCGGTGCCGGAGGCTGAGGCGAGCTGGTTCATGAGCTGAGTCCCCCCGTGGCATGATGCATGATGGATTGTGAGTTGAGCTCGTCGCCAGAAAGTTCAGCGGCGATGCGGCCGTGATAGAAGACGGCGGCACGGTCGCACAGGCCGAGCACTTCAGGTAATTCAGAGGAAATCATGATGATCGATACCCCCTGGGCGGTGAGTTCTTTCATCAGGGCATAGATTTCCGACTTTGCGCCGACGTCGATGCCGCGAGTCGGCTCATCGAAGATCAACACCTTGCATTGGTGGCCCAGCCAACGAGCGATGACCACCTTCTGCTGGTTGCCGCCGCTGAGGTCCTTGACTGGCGTTTCAGGACTGGGAGCCTTGACGCGTACCGATGCCATCAACTCCGCGGCAGTACGTGACTCCTGGCGGCGCTTGATCAGTGGCAGGGTGCCCTGGAACTGGGGCAGGTTGTTCAAGGAAATGTTGTCGCGGCACGAGAACGGCAGGACCAGGCCCTGGGTCTTGCGACTTTCGGGCAGCAGGCCAATCCCCTGTTTCAGCGCAGTGGCAGGGTGGCGGAGCTTTACCGGCTGGCCTTCCATGCTGACCTTGGCATGTGCAGGACGTGTCGCACCGATCAGGCCCATGGCTAGCTCGGTGCGGCCAGACCCCACCAGACCGGCGAAACCGAGAATCTCTCCTCGATGAAGCTTGAGCGAGCACTCCGGGCCCTTGGCATTCAGGCGCAGGGCCTCAATGTCCAGTACCACATCGTTATAGTCGGCATCGCAGCGGCGTTCAGGGAAGATGTTCTCGACGCGCCGACCGACCATCTTCTCTATCAGGTCATCGGGAGTGGTCGAGATGGTGTCGCAGTCGTCCACCTTTTCGCCATCACGCATGACGGTGACACGGTCACAGATAGTGAAGATCTCTTCCATGTGATGGGAGATGAACACCATGCCGACCTGTTGTTCGCGTAGTTCACGCATGATCGAGAACAGGTGGTCGGCCTCGCTTGGTGTCAGGGTTGCAGTCGGTTCGTCGAGGACCAGGATGCGGGCATCCAGCGACAGGGCCTTGGCAATTTCGATGAACTGCTGATCCGCGACGCTCAATTCCCCGACAGGGCAGTCCATGGGAATCGCGACCTTCAAGCGTTCGAACAGGTGGCGTGCCTCACGAATCATGCGGGGCCGGTCACGCAAGCCAAGGCGGTTGCGTCGTTCGCGCCCCAGAAAGATATTGTCCACGGCATCCAGATGAGGAATCAGGCTGAATTCCTGGAAGATGATGCCGACGCCCGCATTGAGAGCGTCCTGGTAGTTATGAAAATCACACGGTGTACCGTTGATGAAGATCTCGCCCTCGTCCTGGCGATGTATGCCGCAGAGGATCTTCATCAGGGTCGACTTGCCTGCTCCGTTTTCGCCGAGCAGGGCATGGACTTCGCCGGCGTGAACATCAAGCGACACATCCTGCAGGGCTTTCACCCCGGGAAACGACTTCGAGATGTTCCTCAAGGAAAGTAATGGCGTCATGGCGGGTGCCCGTTGTCAGCAGTCTCATGTGCCGCTATTGGCGGCACACGTTGTCAGCGTCTGGAAGGGAGACCAATGGACAAGGCGTTACCAGCTGAAGTCGGCAGCCTTGTCGCGGTCGATCAGGCTCACGTCGATGGGGATTTCCGAAGGCGCGGTGCTGGCACCCCAGTATTTGGACAGGCCCAGGCCGAGACCCAGGCGCACCATGTCGCGAGGATATTGCGCTGAGGTGGCAATGAACGCCGAGTCCGGACGTTTGATAGCCTCAATGGCCTCGGGGTGACCATCGACACTGACCAGCTTGATGTCCTGGCCACTGGCTTCGATAGCGATCAATGCTCCCAGTGAGCCAATGTCGTTGACGCTGAACAGACCATTGAGATCCGGGTGGGCCTGGAGCATGTTTTCGGTGACCGTCATGGCATGAGTACGCTCCTGGCGGCCATTCTGCTTGTCGACGACCTCGATGCCATCGTATTCCTCAAGCGCAGCCGTACAGCCCTCGATACGCTGCAGGATCGGCACCACTGGAATACCATCGAGCAGGGCCACCTTGCCTTCGCCATCGAGCTGTTGGGCCAGGTAATCGCAGGCCTTGTAGCCGGCATCGTAGTTCTTGGAGCCGACAAAGCCATCCACTGGGCCATTGGCCTGGGCATCGATGGCGATAGTGGTGACACCAGCTTCCTTGGCTGCCAGGACCGCTGTCTCGACGCCGACAGAGTCAGCGGGGTTGAGCAGCAGGATGTCGATACCCCGCTGGACCATGTCCTCGACATCGCTGACCTGCTTGGCGACATCATGACGGGCATCGGTGGTGATCACTTCTGCGCCGAGGCTTTCGGCAGCACTTTCGAGCGCTTCCTGCATGGTGACGAAGTACTCGTTATTGAGCTCCTGAAATGACATGCCGATCTTCAGGGGTTCTTGTGCGGCAACGCTGGTACCAGCGACCAGTGCCGCCGAGCTGGCGGCAATCAGGGCTGTGTTGCGAAATGCGGCAGGGAATACGCGGATTTTCATGGCTCGCTCCAGGGTTTGTTGTTGTCGCGCTGCGAGGTGAGACGCTACGGCAATCAAAAATGTTAACGTCAACATTTTGCGGGCTAGGTAGCGCTCGGGATTAAATCAACGGACCTTTGACCAATGTCTAATGCTGACTGGCACTGTCCAAGCACTTCACATATTCAAGCAATTCACATATCAAAATTGCTGGGCAGGACCACCATGTCTCGAATGGTCACATGGCGGGGGCGCGTCAGCATGAACATGATGGCGTCGGACACATCGGTCGGTTCAATGATGCTGCCGGACTCCTTGGCCTTGCGCAGGTTTTCCTCTGGCCAGTCGGCCAGCAAGGCGCTGTTGACAGGGCCAGGGGAGACCGCCGCCATACGGATACCGTGCTTGTTGACCTGGCGACGCGTGGTCTGGACAAAATTGTTGATGGCCCATTTCGACGAGGCATATACCGGTTCCCAGGAAACCGGGAAATGTCCTGCCACCGAGCTCGTGACCATGATGTCTCCTGTGCCACGCTCAATCATGTAGGGCAGGACATTGAGCACGTTCTTCATCACCACATTGACGTTCAGGTTCAGCATCCGATCGATGGTATCTGGGTCCGTGTCGGTCAGGTCTCCGCCGATGTAGCTACCGGCATTGGCATGCAGGATGTCGAGCTGGCCTGCCTTCTCCAGAACCTGTGCAAGCAGTGTGGCGCAATCCTTCGGGTCAAGCAGGTCGATGACCAGGGGGATAGCGGCTTCGCCAAGTTCCTTGCAGATGGCATCCAAGGCCCCTTTATCACGATCGATCAGGACCACACGGGCGCCCTCCGCGATCATTGCCCTGGTGGTGGCCAGCCCGATGCCTGATGCCGCTCCGGTAATGGCAGCTACCTTGCCCGTCAATGCGTTTGTCATCACATCTCTCCTCTCGTCGTCATGGAACGTCATTGCTAAAATGTTAACGTCAACATTCATCCAGCCTAGCTACCCCGTCGAGAAGAAATCAACGGGGTTAAGACCAATGTCTAGTCAGTGAGGAAGCGCTAATGAGCTCAGGGAGTGGAGCGTCGAACCGCTGCTGTGGCCACTCCCATGATGACCAGTGCTACGCCACCCAGCCTGGTCAGATGGGGGAGAACCGAGGGGCGTGCGATCCGGCGGCGCAACTTGTCCGCCAGCAGAGCGTAGGCGAGTGTGTTGAGTGCGGCGAAGCTGACGAAGGTAGCGATGAGCAGGGCGAACTGCGGAGGCAGTGCCGTTTCTGGTGAGATAAATTGCGGCACGAAGGCAATGAAGAAGACGATGGATTTCGGGTTGAATGCGGTCACCATTGCCGAATGGGCGAATACCCTTGCGGGTGTGGTGGCAGGAGCTTCCGCCAACACGCCGAGAGCGCTGGAAGGGGCGCTGCGAAACAGCTTGATGCCAAGATAGGCAAGATAGATGGCCCCGATCCACTTGAGTATGGTGAACAGTGTCGCTGATGCAAGAACAAGGGCACCGAGCCCGGCCAGTGAGGCACTCATGGCGAGAAGATCCCCCAGGGCGACACCGGCCACTGTGGCCAGGGCGACTTGTCGCCCCTGGCTGATGGCATAGCTCAACACCAGCAGCACCGTAGGGCCGGGGATCAGCAGCAGAACGATGGAGGCCGTTGCGAAGGTGAGCCAGAGCTGGAAGTCCACGGGGCTGTCTCCGAATGAGAGCGTTATGCCAAGTCAGCCATATGGTTTTGCTGAGGTAAATATCTTTTCGCAGACGAAGAAGGTGGACAGGGTTGATGCGTCGTTGATTGAGAGGTGCAAGCAGATGATCGATATCTGCAAGAAATATTATTTGGGTCCAGAATGGATAGAAACAGGGGGGAAAAGAAGCGCCATGATTTATTGTGGCAGTCCCGGCAATGCTTGCCCGCTTCTTGTTTCTGGTCGAATGGCTGGCGGTCGTAGCCATCACCCCGTCGAGAGGAGCTATTTTCATGTCGCGCTTCAGGCCTGGATGCGTTCTGGTGACCTGATGTTGTGCAAATTGTTCATGCAAAGTGGAGAAAGGATGTATTCACTCAGTCTAGCTAAAGAGGTGAAGTCGAATTTCCAATAGTGAGGTCAGCTCATGAATGTTGAAACATTTCAGGATCTAATCGAGTGGACTCGCCTGCTCCATGCCCATCTGGCGCAATGCCTCAAGCACTGTTCCTCTCATCAGGAGGAAACTCGGGCCAAGTGGTTGCTGGAATACCTGTCGGATCATGAAAAGACCCTTGAGAAGACGGTAGCTGCTTTCGAGAGACAGGCTGATCCGAAAGCCTTGCATACCTGGGTCTACGACTATCTGTCACATACCCCTATTGCTCCCCACCAGAAATGCACCATGCCTTATGCCAAGATGAGCTTCGATGAGATTTGCGAGGAAATATTTTCGTTTCATGACCAGGTCATCCAGCTTTATCGTTATCTGGAAGGGCGTGCCGAGATCACTGAAGCACGAGACTTGGTTCGTGACCTCTTGCGACTGGAGGAACACGAGGCGAAGCGCCTGGCCTTTCAGTCGAATCTGACAAGAGACCTTTGACTGTCGGCAATATTAGCTGGAAGCCAAGCCTGGGATATCGGCAAAATATCCATGGAAAGACCCTGGAATCCAGGGGCTTTCTATCGCTATGTTCTAATGTCAATTGGTGCTCCCCATGGCATTGACCAAGTGGGTGACAAGCGAAGGCCATGCTTTTACCACAGCACGAGTGGAAATATGGAGGCTGTGGCGATCGCCAGAGAAAAGTGACTCATTCCACTATGACTGTCTGAGGCCATTCCCTTGGCAAGATAATCATCAAAGAACGCCGACACAGACGAGTAGCAGGCAAAGAAGATCGCTATAGTGCAGGCGGTCACCACGCTTGAAAGTGAGAAACCGAGAACGCCCCACAACAGCAAGAGAGCACATATCACGACCAGCATCCTGGCCAGCAGATGCCGTACATTGTGGTCGTATTCACGCTCATGGACCTCTATCCAGCTGCACAGCCATGAGAGCTCTTCCGATTCCACGACGTGGTCAATACCTTGCATTGTCGCCACCATGGTGTTGACTCCTCTTCTTGGGTAGCACTGACAGATCCCTTGTATAGCACTGTGACATGGCAATGATATGGCTCAAGACTTAAGAAGCGCTTACGGTCTTCCCCATTTCTGTGATTAAAGATCCGATCCAGATTAGTAACAGGAAAGCTCGCCGGGCATCAGGCTTGGATAAGGACTATCAGCGGCATCTAAAATAGGTATCGACAATACGATCCATCGGGGCAGGGTAGCAGGGACAACAAGCATGCAAACAAGCAATGGCGGCCCCCCCCTGAGCCAGGTCCCGACTGGGGTCTGGGTGCTCGGCTTCGTCAGTATGCTGATGGACATTTCGTCTGAGATGGTTCATAGCCTGTTACCAATGTTCATGGTCACGACGCTAGGGGCGAGCGCCTTAGTGGTTGGCTTGGTTGAAGGGCTGGCTGAATCCACCGCGCTGATCGTCAAGGTTTTCTCCGGTGTGCTGAGCGACTATCTGGGCAAGCGCAAGGGGCTCACCGTGTTCGGCTATGCCCTGGGGGCACTGACCAAGCCGCTGTTTGCCATGGCACCGACCGCCGGCATCGTATTGACTGCTAGGCTGCTCGATCGTGTCGGAAAGGGTGTTCGGGGGGCTCCGCGTGATGCCTTGCTGGCTGACCTGACGCCAGCACACATTCGGGGGGCAGCGTTTGGTCTGCGCCAGTCGCTCGACACTGTCGGTGCTTTTCTTGGGCCATTGCTGGCCGTCGGCCTGATGCTGTTGTGGGCCAACGATTTCCGTGCTGTCTTCTGGATCGCGGTCATTCCTGGGTTGGCGAGTGTCGCATTGCTCATCTTTGGCTTGCACGAGCCAGTACACGTCTCGTCCGACAAGCGCACGAACCCGGTTCGGCGCGAGAACCTGCGTCGTCTCACGACGCCCTATTGGTGGGTCGTTGGCATTGGTGCGGTATTTGCGCTGGCCCGCTTCAGTGAAGCCTTTCTGGTCCTGCGCGCTCAGCAGAGTGGTGTACCCATCGCACTGGTGCCGTTGGTAATGGTGGCGATGAGCCTCGTCTACGCGCTGTCGGCGTATCCGTTCGGCGAACTTTCCGACCGCGTCAGTCATCGCAGCTTGCTGGCACTAGGCTTGGTTGTGCTGATTGTGGCCGACCTGGTACTTGCAGTGGATGACCATTGGAGTGTCATCCTTGCGGGCGTTGCGCTGTGGGGCGTGCATATGGGCATCACCCAGGGGCTACTGGCAAGAATGGTGGCTGATACCGCACCCGCCGACCTGCGTGGCACGGCTTACGGCTTCTTCAACCTGGTCAGCGGCATCGCTATGCTGTTTGCCAGTGTGATTGCTGGCTTCCTGTGGGACCAGCTTGGAGCCTCCGTCACCTTCTACGCAGGAGCCGGCTTTTGTATTGTTGCCCTGATCTGCCTGGCCTGGAATCCCGTGCGACAGCCCCGAACTTGGTCATAAGAGCTTAGTTAAAAGAGCTAAGTCATAAGAGCTGAGTCATAAGAACCTGATCATGAGAGCTTAGTCATGAGAGCTTATTCATGACATGAGAGCTTAAGTCATAAATAGGGCTGGGCTCTGTATGGTTTCCCTCGAAAGTCGCTTCAACACTGACGTATGTCGAAAGCCACGCTGCGAATCAATGCTGTTGCCAGAGTGCCCTCTGCGAGCCCCATCTCATCGTGTGACTTGCGTGTCAGGCGAGCGCGTAACCGCTGATTACCTGCTGCAAGCAGGATTTCTACCGCAGCGGGGTTGTCAGGCAAGGTCCCGATTCGTTCAATCATCACATCAAGTTGATTGCGATAGCTGGTGCCCTGGGGAGCCGATAGTGCCAGTGCCACGTCACGGGCGGGTATTCGGACTCTGAGCCGGGTACCTGGTGAAGCATCAAGGCGGGGAACGACCAGTTCCTGTCCATCATCGAGAGTCAGGTGTGTCAGCCCATACTCCTGATCATGCCTGCTCACCTGCGTTTCTAGTACCGAGGCGGCGTCGAAACCTCCGAGCTGGGACGTCAGGTCAATACGGTTCAGCACCCGGTCCAGGGAGTCGCTGGCGATGACGCTGCCGTTTTCGATCAGTACCAGGTGGTCGGCGATGGCACTGATTTCCTTGGGATCGTGGCTGATATAGACAATGGGAATTTCGAGTTCGCCAGTCAGCGAGAGAATGTAGCGCAGTAGCTCTTGCTTGCGTGAGCCGTCCAGCCCTGTCAAAGGCTCATCCATCAGCAGAAGGTCTGGGTCGGTCAATAGCGCACGGCCGATGGAGACACGCCGGGCCTCTCCGCCGGAAAGCATGCCTGGCAGCCGGTCGAGCAGTGAGCCGATACCCAGTAGTTCGACGATATCACTGAAGCGTGAGCGTGCTGAGGCAGGCATGCCATAAGTGAGATTGCCCTGCACACGATAATGCGGAAATAGCCGGGCTTCCTGAAAGACCACACCGATGTGCCTGCGCTGGGGGGGAAGGAAAACATTCCGCCGGGTATCCACCAACAGGCGCTCGCCGATGCGGATGCTGCCGTCGTCAGGACGATCAAGCCCGGCAATGAGACGCAGCAGGCTAGTCTTGCCGCTGCCAGAAACACCGAACAGCGCGCTGACGCCATGGGCGGGCAACGATAGCTTGGCATTCAGTGAGAAGCTGTCCAGACGTTTTCGGACATCGAGCTGCAGGCCTGTGGCGGGTTTCTTCAGGCGATCCTGATGGGTCTCCAGGGCGATATGCATGGGCTTGTCCTCAGCTGTCCCGCTCGCGCAAGCGGTGCTTTGCGTGGCGAGCCAACCACTCCGAAGCCAATAGCGACAGCATGGCAATGACGATGGCCAGGACGCACAGGCGAGCGGCGGCGGCTTCCTTTCCTGGTGTCTGGATCAGGGAGTAGAGCGCCAGGGGCAGGTTGCGGGTTTCGCCAGGTATGTTGGAGGCAAAGGTGATGGTGGCCCCGAACTCGGACAAGGCTCGCGCAAAGGCGAGCAGGGAGCCAGTCAATAGACCGGGGATAGAGAGTGGCAACGTGATGGTGAAGAAGATACGCCAGCGGCTGGCGCCCAAGGTGCTGGCAGCAGCTTCCAGCTTGGGGTCGACTGCCTCCAGGGACAGGCGAACGGCTCGCACCAGCAGGGGGAATGCCATGACACCACTGGCCATGGCGGCACCTTGCCAAGTGAAGGGCAGGGAGACACCGAACCACTGGTAAAGCCACTGTCCTGCCACGCCCTGACGACCCAGAGAGATCAGCAGCAGGTAGCCGACCACCACGGGAGGCAGCACCAATGGCAAGTGCACGATGCCGTCGAGCAGTGCCTTGCCACGAAACTCATGACGCGCCAGTAGCCAGGAGATGGCAATGCCGGGAGGCAGGATCCAGCCCACGGCACTGATGCCGATCTTCAGGCTAAGCAGAATGGCGTCCCACTCGGCTGAAGTAAGCAAGCCAGAGCGTCTCTACTCGTTGCCAGAGGCAGGCATGAAGCCATGGGTGGTGAAGATATCCTGGGCTTGCTGGCCTTCAAGCCAGGCACGGAAAGCCTCGGCATCATCGTTCTCGCTGGCGCCGACCTGGGCGATTGGATAAACGATGGGCTCGTGACTCTCCAGAGGAAACAGGCCCAGCGTGCGCACTCCGTCGCTGGCTTCAGCATCGGTCTGATAGACGATACCCACGGGAGTTTCTCCACGCTCGACTAGCGCAAGCGCGCCACGCACATCGTTGGCACGGGCCAGGCGCGGCTCCATTGCCTGCCATTCGCCCAACGACTCCAGCGCTTGTTGGGCATAGATACCTGCCGGAACATGGCTGGGATCACCGACGGCAAGGCGGTCATCGGCTCCGATCAGGTCTTTGATGGAGCCATCCTTGCCGGGAATGAAGTGGGTGACGTCACTGGCGGCCGGGGCGATGAGAGCGAGGCGATTCTGCAGCAGGTTGGCACGCTCCTGAAGGTCGACATCCTGTTCTTCCAGCCAGTCCATCCACTTGAGATTGGCGGAAATGAACAGGTCGGAAGGAGCCCCACTGGCGATCTGCCGTGCCAGTGTGGAGGAGGAGGCATAGATCGGCACGATGGAGACCTCCTGATGGTTCGCTGTATAGATCTCGATAGCATCATCCATGGCATCGGTCAGAGAGGCGGCCGCTAAAACATGCAGGGTTGCTGCTTGAGCCAACGAAGCGGTGGCCAGCGAGGAGATCGCCAGCAAGGCCAACAGGGACTGGCGAGCGGACAGCAGGAACTCCGGTCTATGGCCGAGCATGGCGACTCCGTTATGTACGATTGGAAATAACGGAGACTATATTAGGGATGAGACCGCTTGCCAAGCATGAGCGGGTGCAGCTTCTTTCAAGACCGAATCTAATCCCCGGAGGGCGGGAGATCCTGGGGAAGTAGCGCCATCAGGGCTTGGGCATGGCGGGAAGTGCCGGGTTCAAGGTCACGCTGCAGGGCGCGATAGTGGTCGAGCACCTCTCGCCCCAGCGGAGTGACCTGGGCACCGCCTCCCTGGCTGCCACCAGCGGTGGTAGCAATCAGTGGTGAAGGAAAATATCGGTTCATGGTGTCGATGAGCTGCCACGCTTTCTTGTAGCTCATGCCCAGATCGCGGCTTGCAGCAGAGATTGACCCGCACGCATCGATGCGTTCCAGCAGGTCGGCCTTGCCCGGACCGAGAACAACATCTCTATCGATCACCAGGCGGAGCTGGAAACAGGGTTGGTCATGGCGGGTACGCGTCATGTGGGTTCCACTGGGCAGAGTATTTCACGCCATGGTAGCGGGCACCGCGACAGGGGGGAATGTTCATCCTGTCGCTCAACGGCCCCTGCATCGGCTCAGTGAGGCGTGCATAGTTGCTTGCGCCAGCGGCTTTCCAGGGTTTCAACCTCTGCCGGGCCATACAGTGCTGCGGCCTCGCCGCGATACCAGGCCCACAGTTGATCGCCGAAGTCATAGTGCCACCATTCGCTGGGCAGGTTGGTAAACCCTGCTGTCAGCATGACATGGTGCAGCAGGCGTCGATTCTTGTGTGCCAGGCGCTGACGCTCATCCTGGGGCGCATGCCGTTCAAAGTGGTCGGTATGGGATGCTGTGATTGCCTCGTCGAACCCCGTACCCATTTCCAGCAGGCGTCCTTCCTGATCGCACAGCGTGACATCCACAGCACCTCCGGTTAAATGCGGGCTGGGGGCCTGCGGGTCGCGGCTGGGGAGTGACACGAACTCACGCGTATGGGTGAGCAGTGCTGCCTCGTCATATTCGGGATGCTGAGTGCCGATGGCTTCGAACAGCGTCTCGAACAGGTATTGCTGTACCCGCCAGGGACGCCAGGCATCCAGCACCACCAGAGATACTCCGGCGGGCAATGAGTGCGCTGCCATCAACAGGCGCCGATGTACTTCGGGGCGAACATAGCATTCCGGAATAGCTCCCGGGATACCCAGCTTGGCATAGGCGGGGTAAACACGAATCGGCAGCGGTGTCAGGCTCATGGGAATCAGGGCCGAGTCATCGCCCTGTATCGGCAGAGCAGAGACTTCGTCCCATACCGGATCGGGACGAGCAGGTATTGCAGAGTTAGCAGATGTCATCGTGACTCATCCCAGAAAGGTTGGCAGCCACAGTGTCAGGCCAGGAAACAGGATCAATAGGCACAGCACCAGCAAGGCCACCAGCACGAAAGGCCAGATGGTACGGAACAGGGAAGTGATATCCAGGCGACTGACCGCTGCCGCCACGAAGACACAGGCCCCCATGGGGGGAGTGATCAGTGCAATGGTGATATTCAGCGTGATGATCACGCCCAGGTGCACAGGGTCAACACCGGCAGCCATGGCCACGGGCATGAAGATAGGGGTCAGCAGCATCAGCGCCGAGACTTCCTCCATGAACATGCCTGTCACGAAGGTGATCGCGCTCAACAGCAGCAGAATCAGCACCGGGCTATCGACATAGGGAGTCAGGATACTGACGAATTGCATCGGCACCTGGGCCGAGGAAAGCAGCCAACTGACAATGCTCGACACGGCCATGATCACGAAAATCGCAGAGGTCAGCTTGGCGGTTTCGCGTAGTGCTTTCCAGATCTGTTCCATACGCAGTGGGCCAAGCCATAGCCCGCAGGCAATCACGTAGGCCACGATAAGTGCCCCGGACTCCGTGGGTGTCACGAACCCGAGCACGATGCCCGAGACAATGATGAAAGGGGCTACCAGGGCCGGCATGGCGCCACGGACCGCTCCCATCACTTCGCGCCATGTCGGTTTGCGGGTGCGCACAGGAAGCTGATGACGGTGCGCATACCAGGCGTTCATCAGCATGAAGGCGATGCCCAGAAGAACCCCGGGGACCACGCCTGCCAGAAACAGCTTGCCCACTGAGGTATTGGTCAACGAGGCATACAGGATCATGAATATGCTCGGTGGGATGATCGGGCCGATCAGCGAGCTTCCGGCCGTCAACCCCGCCGCAAAGGATGTCGAGTAGCCCTCCTTGCGCATGGACGGCACCAGTAGTGAGCCCAACGCGGAGGTGTCCGCCACCGCCGAACCGTTCACGCCAGCAAAGAACACGCTGGACACCACATTGACGTGTCCCATGCCGCCGCGCAGATGGCCGACAAGCAAGCGTGCCAGGCGCATCAGTCGTTCCGTCAATCCACTGGCATTCATCAGGTTGCCTGCCAGGATGAACAGTGGAATCGCCATCAATGAAAAGACATTGATGCCACCAAAGAACTGCTGTGGCCCCAGGCGAGCCAGCATTGAGGGGTCGACAAATGCAAAGCCCACCACCGCCGTGGTCAGCAGCGACAGGAACAGCGGCAGCCCCAGAAGCACGTGCACCACGAATACCGCCAGCATTGCCCAGATCATGACGCGGCTTCCTCCAGCTCATTGCGCAGTGGGTGGGGGCCATAGCAGAGTGTCTGTACGAACAGGAGTGAAAACCCGATAGGTAGCGTCATAAGGGGGATGCTGCGTGAAATGCCCAATCCCAGAGTGGAGAACATCGTCGTGGATTGGGCATAGCGATAGCTCAGCCAGGCCGCACCACCACTCAATACCAGAGTCAGCAACCACTGGTAGACAACCAAGCATCGCGCCCAGAAACCCGGCAGCACGCGTTCCAGCAGAGATACGCGCATATGCCCGCCTTCCACCCACACGGCTCCCAGCGCAAACATCACGCTGGCAATGATGAGAAAGCGAGAGAGTTCATCCATCCAGATCGGTGATCCACCCAGCAGGTAGCGCATCACCACGCCATAGAGAATGATCAACACGGTCGCGGCCAGCAGCAGGACGGCCACCGAAATCGACAGCCCGCGCAGCGTTCGCAGCACTTGGCTGCGGCACGCCATCAGAGAAGACTTCATGACATCTCACCTGAGTGAAGAGAAGAGGCGGTAGCCAACCAGGCGCTACCGCTGAAAGCGCATGTGAGTTACCTCGCACACCATCGCGATGACACGCGATACAGGCTTATTCCAAGGGCTGTCCAGCATCCTTGAAGGCTGTCTTGATCAGTTCATGGTCCATGCCCTGTTCCTCTTCCAGCCACTTGAGATAGGCTGGCTGGCCTTTGGCACGAAATGCTTCCATGTCCTCGGCGCTGGGGCGGATAACTTCCATGCCCTGTTCCTGCAGGTATGCGATGCGTTCGTCTACCTTGTTTTCATTCTCGACCCGCGCCATCTGGTTGGCCTGCTCTACGGCATCCAGCAGGGCTTGGCGGTTCTCGTCGCTGAGACTTTCCAGCAACTGACCATTGGCGATCAGGAACTGGTCGGAATACTGAATGTTGGCCAGCGTCAGGTATTTTTGCACTTCGGACAGGCTGCCCAGGATGACGTACATGGGCGGGTTCATCTGGCCATCGGCAACCCCGGTTTTCAGTGCCATATAGACTTCTGTCCAGGGAATCGGCGTACCTGAGGCACCGAAGGCTTCATACAGAGCTACCTGGCTGGGGTCCATGGCCCGGAATCGAAGGCCATCGAAATCGTCAGGGCCATGAATGGGACGCTTGTTGTTGGTGAAGGCAAGAAATCCCCCTTCTTCGACGACTGAAAGAATTTCCGACCCTTGGCTACGTTCACGGAAATCATCCTGGACCTGCTGCCAGTACTGGCCCTCATCAAAGAAGCTCCGCGCGGTAGCAAAATCCTCGAACAGGAAAGGGGTGGCGCTGACATATATCTCCGGGACAATCGGCGCCATGCCGGCAAAGGATGCAATGTTCAGGGACGGTGAACTTATCACCTGCTCCATCCTCTCCTGCTCTTCACCCAGCATGCTGTTGGGGTACAGCTTGATCTCCAGATCGCCTTGGGTCTTTTCCTCAACCAGTTTCTTCAGGTTGTCGGCAAAGACATGAACGGCATTCTTGTCGGGGTCCGGCGCTCCGTTGTAGCTGAGGTTGATCGTTTGCGCCCAGGCCTGGGAAAGTGCTGAAGTGCCAAGGCACACCGCCAGGGAAGCCCCCATCAAAACACGCCGGGAAAGTATGCTGTACATCTGTTGACTCCTTGTTGTTATGGGATGACACCTTGCAAGATGTGCTTCGCACTGCGCACTTTTCCAATCTATTGGTACAGGCGTTGACTATTCAACCTGCGAGGCGTTGCGTTTCCGTCCACACCTTGCATTCAGTACCCTGGGAGCATCTGCGCTGAAGAAGCGCAATCCCTGGCGCAGATGATCCAGGCATGCCCTGACGCTTACTGTCAGTTCTCGTCCGCGCCGGGTAACGATCTGTGCCCGGGCACCAGCCAGTACTGCCGGTTGCATGGGCAGAAGGCAGATATCGCCCTGGCGAAGCTCTTCCTGCACGGTCAGTTCCGGCATGAATGTCACCCCGATTCCGGAACGTACAAAATTCTTGAGCACGGAAACCGAATTGGTCCGCAGGCGTGGCATTAGATGCACATGCTCGGCCCGGGCGGCGATATCCACCATCTGACGCATGCCGGTACAGGCATCAATCAGCGCCAGTGGCCAGCGCGTCACCTCTGCCAGCGTCAAGGGTTGCTGCCGAGAAACCAGCGCGTGGTTGGCAGGAACAATCAAATCCAGGGGTTGGCGGGTTTCGACATGGCAATGCAGCAGAGGGTCTTCCGGAGGAGCGTAAAGCAGAGCCAGGTCCACTTCGAAATCCTTGACCAGCGTCATCGCTTCATTGACTCCTGCCATATGGACTTCTATATCAATGCCTCGGTGCTGGGCCATGAAGCTCTGCAGTGGTGCCGAGATAAGGTCGGCAATGAAGCCTTCACCCACCGCAATGCGAACCTCTCCTCGTCGCAAGCCCTGCAGTTCGCTCACGCGCGACAGCGTTGCATCTTCCGCTGCCTGTTGCTGATGATAGTGATCAATCAGCAGGTAGCCTGCCTCTGTGGCCCGCATGCCGTTTTCATGGCGCTCACACAAGGGGCTACCAACATCCTCTTCGAGATGACGGATCTGTCGGCTGATCGCCGAGGGATCCACATTAAGATAGGCGGATGCGCGCCGAATCGAACCGCGTCGCACGACCTCGTACAGATAACCCAAAGCCTTGTGGTTTAGCATTTTTATGAGACTTGTTATCGAATATCCCAAGCGCCGGGGCAGCGTTGGCCAAGGGTTCATTCTTGATCGCGGGCATGGCCTTGTCCATGCTGGGTAGCCGGATGGTGCGAACGGTCGATTGTCGTTCAGGAGCTAAACAGCAGCGCTCCTGCTGTTTTCTCGATGGCGGTCATACACCGGCTCGAGCGGTGCAGGATATGCCATGCAAGGCCCGCACGGCATATCGCGTTCATGCTGCTGTAAAGCCCTGGCCTGGTGATATTCAGCCGGGAATACGGGCAATGACCTTGATCTCGAAGTCGAATCCCGCCAGCCAGTTGACGCCGATTGCCGTCCAATTCGGATAAGGCGCTTCCGGGAAGACTTCGCTCTTGACGGCCATGATCGTGTCGAACTGATGCTCAGGGTCGGTATGGAAGGTGGTCACATCGACGATATCGTCAAGCCCGCATCCACCTGCTTGCAGGGTTGCCTCGAGATTAGTGAATGCCAGGCGTACCTGGGCCTCGAAGTCCGGCTCGGGAGAGCCATCGCTGCGGCTGCCGACTTGACCGGATACGAACAGGAGGTCGCCTGATTTGATTGCTGCAGAATAGGCGTGTGATGTGTAAAGGGCATGTCGATCGGCGGGGAAAACGGCGTCGCGTTGTGTCATGAGTCTCTCCTTCAATGGGTTGATGACGACTCGGGGGCCGTGGTCATGAAACCTTATGTGCCTACGCCTGGTGGATAAACGCCCATGAACGACAAACACTGTTTGTCATATCCAAACAATGGCGAGGCCCTGAAAAGGAAATGGACCGCTTCAACGCAATGCAGGCATTCGCGCGCGTGGTGGAGACAGGCAGCTTTACCAAGGCGGCCGAGTCGCTTCATATGAACAAGGCCAGCGTGTCGCAGCTCGTCCAGAGCCTTGAAACACGACTGCGTGTAAAGCTGCTCAATCGCACTACGCGAAAGGTCAACGTGACGGCCGACGGAGCCGCTTACTATGATCGCGTCGTGAAACTGCTGGAGGACATGGACGATGCCGAAACCAGCCTGTCGAGTGCTTCAGCATTGCCCAGGGGGCGATTGCGAGTGGACGTTCCCAGCCCTCTGGCGCGCATGATCCTGATACCAGCCTTGCCCGCGTTCTACGCTCAATATCCTGACATTCAACTCGACATGGGCGTAAGTGATCGCAAGGTGGACCTGATTGGTGAAGGCGTGGACTGTGTCGTGCGCGGAGGAGAGCTGACCGACCTGTC
Organism: Halomonas binhaiensis; assembly: GCF_008329985.2. Taxonomy (NCBI): domain Bacteria; kingdom Pseudomonadati; phylum Pseudomonadota; class Gammaproteobacteria; order Oceanospirillales; family Halomonadaceae; genus Halomonas; species Halomonas binhaiensis. The sequence continues at coordinate 4,406,623 of NZ_CP038437.2, read as the reverse complement.
TCTGGTCGCGCGCCGCGTGGGTGAGTTGCAACTTGGGGTGTACGCAGCGCCGAGTTACCTGGAGAGCGCAGGCTTACCATCACACCCCAAGGAACTTGCACTCGACCACCAACGTATCGTGGGCTTCATATGGGCTCACGCCGGCAAGGCTCCTCCCTTCGCGATGCATCGCAACGGTGAAAGCTTCAAGGTACATGGTCGCTATGTCATCGCTGTCGACGATGGCAACGCTTATCTGGCGGCAGGACTGGCGGGTCTCGGAGTATTGTGGCTCCCTCACTACATGGCCACGGAGCACCTGGCACGCGGCGAGTTGGTGCGCCTGTTCGATGATTGGCATCTCGACCCGATGCCGATGTACATAGCATTTCCACCGAACCGGCACGTCAGCGCCAAATTGCGAGTGTTCATCGACTGGGTCGCAGGCCTGATGGCAAGTACGCGCCTGTGACCCAAAAGACGCGAGAGCGCTAGCACTCGTCCCTGTAGTTTGAAACGAAAGAAGCTTGAAACGAAAGGGGACTGAAACGAAAGAAGCCACCCGGTCAAGGTGGCTTCAGTCGGATATTGGTGGAGGCGGCGGGGATCGAACCCGCGTCCGCCGACACTCGCCCATCGGCTCTACATGCTTAGTTCCGTTATTTGATTTAACACTCTGGACTCCAACGGGCAGGATTCCAGCGTGCGATTTCTCTAAAGTTTAACGTTTGGCGCGAGAACAGAACCAAACGCGATCCCGGCTATACGAGCTCATGTCCCATCGGCAACGACCAGGCGCGATGCTTCTGGGTAGGACGGGCAGGGGTTTAAGCTGCCAGAGCGCCCTGAGCGTAGTTTTCGTCGTTTGCGACTATTTAATCGTGATGTTGGATTTACGAGATACATCACGCTCTCGGCATGCACCTAAGGGGTTGCCATCAGCGTCGAAGCCATGTCGCCCCCAATAACGCTCGCTCAGTATATCAGACAGGCCATGACAAGCGCCATAGCCTGTATCGATGCCGTGTCATGCACGGTTCTGGTCACGCATGACACGGCCTTTCTGGCGCTGCCAGTCGCGATCTTTCTCGGTGGCTCGCTTGTCATGCTGCTTCTTGCCCGTCACGAGAGCCAGCTCGCACTTCACCAGCGGGCCCTTCCAGTACAGCTTGAGCGGCACACAGGTGTGCCCCTTGTCCTGGGTGCGCGAGAAGATCTTGGCGATCTCCTTGCGATGCAGCAGAAGCTTGCGAGTACGTGTCGGGTCGGCCAGCTCATGGGTGCTGGCGGTGTTGAGCGGTGTAATGTGGCTGCCCAGCAGCCAGGCCTCACCGTTCTTGACCAGAATATAGGTATCGGTCAACTGGGCCTTGCCGGCACGCAGACTTTTGACCTCCCACCCGGACAAGGCAACACCGGCTTCGAATACCTCATCGATGTGGTACTCGAAACGTGCCTTCTTGTTCTGGGCAATGACGTTACTGCTGGGACCCTTTCCCTTTTTGTTGGCCATGGAACCTCTTGGTGTACAAACCCTGTGTAGGCCTTGATAAGCACCTGCCATGATGTGGAAGGTACCTCGGTATGGCACAGATGCCCCGGCCGGCCTCGTGGGAGCGGCATTCCGTTGGCTTGTCCCGGGACGGCGGCCGGTTGCCTGGAAGCAGTGCTGCTCCAGCGCTCACTTCGATATGGGGCGAAGCATGGTACCATTCAAGGCTGAAATAACCGCTCATGATACGCCTTGGGCCCCTTGAAGTCAGCGGAGAGGTCAATGCCAACGGTCAATCGTTCCGCCATGGTGCGGCACACCCCCAAGCAGATGTTCGATTTGGTCAATGATTTCGAGCGTTATCCGGAGTTCTTGCCAGGATGCTGTCGAGCACGGCTGCTGGAACGGGACGAGTCACATCTGATAGGAGAAATGACGCTTGGGCGAGCTGGTCTCGAGCAGACCATTGCCACGCGCAACCGGCTGTTCGAGCCGGAGCGCATCGAGCTGAACCTGGTCAAGGGACCATTCAAGAAGCTCACCGGACGTTGGAAGTTCATTGCCATGGGCGAGAGCGTGTGCAAGGTGAGCCTGGAAATGGACTTCGAGTTCTCCAGCCGCTTGTTGGGCATGGCCTTTGGCAAGGTCTTCCAACAGATTGCCGGTCAGCAGGTTGATGCCTTCACCCGTCGGGCAGATCAGATTTATGGCAACTGATACCGGTGTTGCACCCGAGGGAGTAGGTAAGATCCATGTGGAAGTTGCCTTTGCCTTGCCGCATGAGCAGCGCATCGTGAGTCTGGAGGTGGAGCCAGGCACCACTGCCAGGCAGGCCGTGCTGCAGGCAACGTTGGATGCGCTTTTCCCTGGAGTGCCTGATGACACCTTTCGCGAGGCGGCACTCGGCATTTTCGGGACAGCACTACGCGATCCCGAGCACCATGAGCTGCGCGCAGGGGATCGCGTAGAAGTTTACCGCCCGTTGATCATCGACCCCAAGGTAGCCAGGGCCGAACGGGCGGCGAAAGGTGCCAAACGCTGAAAAGTGCTGCTTCAGCGAGGAGGCGCGCGGTTGATGATCGGCTCGATGTCGTTGGGGTTGGGGTCGCCCTCTCCGCCACCGCTAGTCGGGCCGATACCGCCTTCATGGCGCTTGCTGGTCGGCGAGATGGAAAAATCGCCTTCGCGCTCGATATTGGTCAACTGGTCACCAGAGAAGGTCAGCGTCAGACGACGCTCCTTGACGTCTCCATAGGCCTCATCCAGACGATAGACATAGTCCCACTGGGAAGAGCTGAAAGGCGCTTCAGCCAGTGGAGAGCCCATGACATCAACGACATCCTGACGACTCATGCCAACTTGCAACTGGTCGACCATGCTGGTGGTCACCAGGTTGCCCTGGGTGAGATCGCGCTTGTAAACGCTGAAATAAGTACAGCCGCTGGACAGAGCCAGGGCCAGTGAAAGGGTGACAATTCCGGTCAACTTTTGCATTTGCGCCTGTTCTTCACTATCGTGGGTTCGGTCGATCATACCCGACCCTACCTGATACTGCGAAGAGCAACCATGGCCGACAAGAACCATGAACTGCGCAAGGCCGGACTGAAAGTCACCTTGCCACGCGTCAAGATCCTGCAGATTCTCGAATCTGCTACCGATCAACATCACCTGAGCGCAGAGGATGTCTACAAGACATTGCTTGAAGCTGGTGAGGATGTGGGGTTGGCCACGGTTTATCGTGTGCTGACTCAATTCGAGTCTGCTGGACTGGTGGTTCGGCATAACTTTGATGGCGGTCACGCTGTCTTCGAGCTGTCTCATGAAGAACACCATGATCATATGGTGTGTCTGGAGAGCGGTGAGATCATCGAATTCTTCGACGAGACCATCGAGCGTCGCCAGCAAGAGATCGCTGAAGAGCACGGCTATGAGCTGGTCGATCATGCTCTGGTGCTGTATGTCCGTCCTCGAGGTTCCAAGGCGACCCGCCAGGAAAGCATCAAGAAATAAATCGCTTCAACGAGCGTTTTATCAGCTATCTCGGCTGTAACGAGAGAGCCCTGGCCATCACGGTCCAGGGCTCTCTTTGCTTTTTGTTTGGCTGTTTCGTGTCGAACTGTTTTGTACTGAACTGCTTTGTACCGAACTGATTTGTACCGAGGCGTTGAGAGGTCCTAGTGCCGAGTGGTTTTAGTGCTGGATGATCTCAGTGCTGAGCGCCCTGGCTGGCATTCAGCATCTCCCTGGCATGTGCCAGGGTCTGGTCGGAGAGCGTCACGCCCCCCAGCATTCGGGCCAGCTCGCCGACACGGCCGGCTTCGTCGAGCAGCGCCATGCGTGACAAGGCGGTGTCATCTTCTGTCTGTTTCTGAATATGAAGGTGATGGTGCGCCTGGGCAGCCACCTGGGGCAGGTGGGTGACGGTCAGGACCTGGCCGCCATGGCCCAGGCGGCGCAGCAATTGACCGACAATCTCGGCAGTGGCGCCAGAGATGCCGACATCCACTTCGTCGAATACCAGGCTGGGAATGGTGGAATGCTGGGCGGCAATGACCTGAATCGCGAGGCTGATACGCGACAGTTCGCCGCCTGAGGCCACTTTGGCCAGGGGGCGTGGTGGCTGGCCGGGGTTGGCGGCGATCAGGAAGCGAACCTGATCCATGCCATCCGGGGCGGCGGTTTCCCTGCGACAGACTTCTACCTCGAAGCGCGCCTTGCCCATGGCCAGAAAAGCGAGTTGTTGCTGGACTTCCGTGCCGAAGCGCTTGGCAGCGTGCTGGCGTGAGAGGCTGACTTTCTCGGCCAGCTCCCGCCAGTGAGCTTTCAGGGTGTCGGCTTCCTGGCTGAGCTCCTCAAGGTCGTCATCGCTGCCTTCCAGGCCAGCCAGTTCCTGGCTGAGCCGTTGGTGCAGTGCGGGAATCTCTTCAGGGCTGAGATGATGCTTGCGGGCGATGCGATGTGTCTCGCTCAGGCGCTGCTCTACCCAGGCCAGGCGTTCCGGGTCGAGTTCGACATTGGCCACCAACTGGCCCAACTCTCTCCCGGCTTCTTCCAACTGGATGCTGGCATCACCGAGCATGGCAATGGCGTTTGCCAGTGAACCCTTGTCACTGCCGGGCAAGGCCGACAGGCGCTGCATTGCCTGGCGGAGCATGGGCAGGGCACCACCTTCTTCACTGTCACAGCAGTTCAGTGCGAACTGGGACTCTGTCAGGCGCATCTCGGCATGGGCCAGGTTCTGCTGCTCTTCTTCCAGGCTCGCCAGCTCATCATCACCCAGAGCCAGCTGTTCCAGCTCGTCAACCTGATAACGAAGCAGCTGGCGCCGGGCCCGCAGCTCGTCTCCATCCTCGGACAGGCGCTTGAGCTTGCGGCGCGTGGCCTGCCACTGGCGGTATAGCTCTGCCAGCTCCATGACGCTTGAACGATGCCCCGCCAGATCATCGAGCAGGCGTAGATGTGTTTCTTCGCGAAGCAAGGCCTGGTGGGCATGCTGGCCATGGATTTCGATCAGGTTTTCACCCAGAGACTTGAGGTCGGCAATCGTGACTGGCTGGCCATTGATCCACGCCTTGGAGCGGCCGCTTTTGGTCACGACTCGGCGTAGCAGGCAGTCTTCGCTGGGGAGTTCGCGATTCTCCAGCCATTCCCGGGCGGCGGGCAGCGCGTTGATATCGAAGCGTGCCGAGAGATCGGCGCGGGATTGGCCATGACGCACATTGCCGGCATCGGAGCGCTCTCCAAGGCACAGGCCGAGGGCGCCGAGCAGAATGGACTTGCCTGCTCCGGTTTCCCCCGTGATGGCCGTCATTCCGCCATCCAGTTCCAGTTCGAGATGATCGACGATAGCAAAGTCACGAATGGCAAGCTCGGTCAGCATACGGGCCTCCTGAAACCGCCGGGGTATGGAAAGCAGGCTGAGTGGCGGCGAGATCGGTGACGGAAGTGTTGTGATGAACGTTCTGTCGTGGCGAAATCTAGTGCGGCGAGTGCCCTACTGTGACAAGAACGTGCTTTTTACTCCAAAAATACTGTGTATTCATCCACTATCATGGCTGTTTATACAGTAGTCCGGCCGGTGACTCAACACACGTCGATATTTTTCTCGCTCGCTTTCATGGCTAAAGGGCTTGAGATTGCAGCAGGCATCCCCATATCCCTCCTCAACCATCGGTCGAACCATCGACCCAGTTTGGAAAGCGGTGCTTGTTTGCCGCCATATGTCGTTTTTCAGGAGGCTCAGATGGCCAAAGATCCCCATACCCAGCAGGAAGAAGAGCTCGCCAACTCGACCCAGGCCGCCGAGGTAGAGGGTGAAGACACTCCTGCGACACAGGGCGAGGAGGTAGTGGCTGAGCAGGAAGCTGGTCATGAAGCCCTGGTTGAGGATGAAGGTATCGTGGAAGATCCCGAAATGCTGATGGCCACTCGCGTGGAAGAGTTAGAACAGGACCTGGCCGAAGCCAAGGATCAATTGCTGCGCACTGCTGCGGAGGCCCAGAATGTGCGTCGCCGTGCAGAGGCTGAAGCCGAAAAGGCCCGCAAGTTCGCCCTGGAGAAGTTCATCAAGGAAATGCTGCCGGTCGTCGACAGTCTGGAGAAAGCACTGGAGTCCATGGGGTCGGACGCCGCAGAGGTCCATCGTGAAGGCGTTTCGATGACGCTGAAGATGCAGCTTGATGTGCTGGGCAAGTTCGGCGTCGAAGTGCTGGAGCCACAGGGCGAGCCTTTTGATCCTCAGTTGCACGAAGCCATGGCGATGGTGCCGAACCCTGCGGTCGATCCCAACACGGTGATCGATGTGATGCAAAAGGGTTATGTGCTCAATGGGCGCCTGGTGCGTCCGGCGATGGTCGTGGTCAGCCAGACAGCCGGCTGATCAATGCAAGTGAGGTTTATGGATGCGTCGATAAAAGACGTATCGGGGCCTTGAAAGCGTCGACAATGGTCCCCAAATAGTCGGTAACGCTAAATAGAGAAACGGCAGATCGGCATTTACGAATAAATGACTGGACAGCGTTTCTCCAAGGCCCGGGCTCCTGTTTCAAGTATCAGGGCCCCTGTTTCAAGACAGTCGCTTAAGTCATCAACTTAAGACATCAGATTCGCAAGACATTGAATTCGAGGATTTCCTATGGGACGCATCATCGGTATTGACCTTGGTACCACCAACTCCTGTGTGGCTGTGCTCGACGGCGACAGCGCGAAGGTAATCGAGAACGCCGAAGGCGGACGTACCACGCCTTCCATCATTGCCTACACCGACGACGGAGAAACACTTGTCGGACAGGCGGCCAAGCGCCAGGCAGTGACGAATCCGGAGAACACCCTTTACGCCATCAAGCGCCTGATCGGCCGTCGCTTCAAGGACGATGTCGTCCAGAAGGACATCAAGATGGTGCCTTATGCCATCGCCGAAGCCGACAACGGTGACGCCTGGGTTGAGGTCAAGGGCAAGAAGCTGGCTCCGCCTCAGGTCAGTGCCGAAGTGCTGAAGAAAATGAAGAAGACCGCCGAAGACTATCTCGGCGAGAAGGTCACTGAAGCGGTCATCACCGTGCCGGCCTACTTCAACGACAGCCAGCGTCAGGCGACCAAGGATGCCGGTCGTATTGCCGGTCTCGAGGTCAAGCGCATCATCAACGAGCCGACCGCGGCTGCCCTGGCCTACGGCATGGACAAGTCTCGTGGAGACAAGACCATCGCGGTGTATGACCTGGGTGGTGGTACCTTCGATATCTCCATCATCGAAGTGGCCGACGTCGACGGCGAGACTCAGTTCGAGGTGCTGGCGACCAACGGTGACACCTTCCTCGGTGGTGAGGACTTCGACCTCAAGCTGATCAACTATCTGGTTGACCAGTTCAAGGCCGACAGTGGTATCGATCTGTCCGGCGACAATCTGGCCATGCAGCGCCTGAAGGAAGCTGCAGAGAAGGCCAAGATCGAGCTGTCCAGCGCTCAGCAGACCGATGTCAACCTGCCGTACATCACGGCTGACAACACTGGCCCGAAGCACCTGAATGTCAAGGTCACTCGTGCCAAGCTCGAGTCTCTGGTCGAAGACCTGGTCGCGCGTTCACTGAACCCGTGCAAGACCGCACTGGCTGATGCTGGACTTTCCGCCTCCGAGATCGATGATGTGATCCTGGTGGGTGGTCAGACCCGTATGCCGATGGTGCAGGCCAAGGCCGCCGAGTTCTTCGGCAAGGAAGCACGCAAGGACGTCAACCCGGACGAAGCCGTGGCCGTGGGTGCGGCTATCCAGGGTGGTGTACTGGGTGGCGACGTCAAGGACGTGCTGCTGCTCGACGTGACGCCGCTGACCCTGGGTATCGAAACTCTGGGTGGCGTGATGACGCCGCTGATCGAGAAGAACACCACCATTCCGACCAAGAAGACTCAGGTGTTCTCTACTGCCGACGACAACCAGACTGCCGTGACCATCCATGTGTTGCAGGGTGAGCGCAAGCAGTCCAGCGGTAACAAGTCGCTGGGTCGTTTCGATCTCTCCGACATTCCGCCGGCACCACGTGGTGTGCCGCAGATCGAAGTGGCTTTCGATCTGGATGCCAACGGTATCCTCAATGTGTCCGCCAAGGACAAGGCTACCGGCAAGGAGCAGTCCATCGTCATCAAGGCCTCCAGCGGCCTGTCCGATGATGAGATCGATCAGATGGTGCGTGATGCCGAAGCGCATGCTGACGAGGACAAGAAGTTCGAGGAGCTGGTACAGCTGCGCAACCAGGCCGATGGCATGATCCATGCTTCCCGCAAGACGCTGGAAGACGCCGCTGACAAGATCAGCGACGAAGAGAAGCAGTCTGTCGAGAGCGCCATCAGCGAGCTTGAAGAAGCCCTCAAGGGGGATGACAAGGATGCTATCGAGGCCAAGCTCAATGCTCTGACCGAGGCATCCGGCGCGGTGGCCCAGAAGCTGTATGCAGAGCAGGCGGAAGCCGCTCAGCAGGCCGAGGGTGCCGAGGAAGCTGGTGCCAACGCCAAGAAGGAAGATGACGTGGTCGACGCTGAGTACGAAGAAGTCAATGACGACCAGAAAAAGCAGTAAACCACGACATCGGAATCTCGGATGACACCAGCGCGGGGGCCTGACTCCCGCGTTGGTGTTCCTGAGAGTCGTGACGGAGGCGGACAGCCCCCTTGTCCAGGGGAACTGCCGATTTATGTCGCGAACGTAGCAATGAATCAACGCAGCAATAAATCAGCGTTTCCCAAGCGAGACGACTAATGTCAAAGCGAGATTACTACGAGGTGCTGGGCGTCGAGCGCAGTGCCGATACTAAAGACATCAAGAAGGCCTATCGCCGTCTTGCACAGAAATATCACCCTGATCGCAACAATGGCGATGAGAGTGCGGCGGAAAAGTTTCGCGAAGTCTCTGAAGCCTATGAAGTCCTGACGGACAGCCAGAAACGTGCGGCTTATGACCAGTTCGGTCATGCCGGTGTGGATGGCCAGGGGGCGGGAGGCTTTGGCGGCGCAGGCGCTGGTGGTTTCAGTGACATCTTCGGCGATGTATTCGGCGATATCTTCGGTGGTGGAGGTGGTCGGCGCAATCCGAATGCTCCCCAGCGTGGCAGCGACCTGCGCTACAACCTGGAGCTGGACCTGGAAAGCGCCGTGGCGGGTGCCAGTGTCGACATTCGTGTGCCGCGCCATATCGAATGTGACCGTTGTGATGGCAGTGGTGCCGAACCGGGATCCACCAAGGAGACCTGTCCGACCTGTCAGGGGCATGGCCAGGTGCGCATGCAGCAGGGCTTTTTTGCCGTGCAGCAGACCTGTCCGACCTGTCATGGTTCTGGTCAGCACATCAAGGTGCCGTGCCACAAGTGTCATGGTGATGGCCGCGTGCGTGAAACCCGCACCCTGTCGGTGAAGATTCCGGCTGGTGTGGATACCGGTGATCGTATTCGCCTCAATGGCGAAGGCGAGATGGGTGTCAACGGTGGTCCGCCCGGTGATCTCTATGTTCAGGTTGCCATCAAGCCCCACCATATCTTCGAACGGGATGGGCGCCACCTGCAGTGTGAAGTGCCGATCAACTTCGTTGATGCTGCCCTGGGTGGAGAGCTGGAAGTGCCGACTCTGGATGGCCGGGTCAAGCTCAAGATTCCGCCCGAGACCCAGACAGGCAAGCTGTTCCGCTTGCGTGGCAAGGGCGTTAAACCGGTTCGTGGTGGCCCCGCGGGTGACCTGTTGTGCCGTGTAGTGGTGGAGACCCCGGTCAAGCTCAGTGAAGAGCAGAAGGACCTGTTGCGCCAGTTCCAGGACAGCCTGGGCGATAGCAATAACCAGCACTCACCGAAGAAATCGAGCTTCTTTGATGGCGTGAAGAAGTTCTTCGAGGACATGAAGTCTTAAGGATGCTCTGAAAGCGTCTTCGACGCCTGGATGGCATGCCTCCTCCTGGCCATCGTTGTTATTCCAGAGCTTCGTTTATCCGTGAGGGATAAACGAGGCTCTGGGGCAGCGGTGGCCAGCCTGTTTTCCTAATACCCACCAAGGAATGGTCCCGTGACAGATGCTATGGATCGTGCCGGTCTGGGCATCATGCTCCGAGTGCTGTCGGGCATGCTGTTCACTGGCATGCTGGTCTGCGTGAAGCTGCTTAGTGACACTGTCCCGCTGGGGCAGATCGTGTTCTTTCGCTCACTGTTCGCCCTGATACCGATTGTGGTTTTCCTTGCCTGGCGCAAGGAGTTTCCTGCGGGTCTGGCGACGCGTCGACCGTTGGGGCATGTGCTGCGTTCTGGCCTGGGGGCGGCAGCCATGTTTGCCTCCTTTGCGGCCGTGGCCAGGTTGCCGGTGGCAGAGACGACACTGTTGGCTCAGTTGAGCCCGGTCATCATGGCCCTGGGCGGCGTGGTCCTGCTGGGTGAGCGGCTGAGCCTGCACCGTGTTGCTGCCTTGGGGCTGGCGTTGACGGGTGTGCTGGTGCTGGTGCTGCCTGGCCTTGGTGATGGTACTGGCCAGGCGTCCGGCTATGTACTGGGGGTGGTGTCGGCAGTACTCACTGCGGGTGCTTTGCTGACCGTGCGGCGTATTTCGCGTACCGAAACGGCAGGCGCCATTGCTTTTTACTTCGTGTTGACCTCGGCTCTTGCCGGCCTGGCGACGTTACCTTTGGGCTGGCCTTCCGTGACGACCGAGCAACTGCTGCTGCTGGTATTGGCGGGGTTGTTTGGTGGGGCTGCCCATATCGCCATGACGCTGGCATTACGCTTTGCCGAGGCTTCTCGACTGGCCCCGTTTGAGTACATTGCGTTGATCTGGCCTGTGCTGGTTGATCTGCTGCTGTTTGGCCTGCCCCTGTCAACGGGTTTTGTGTTGGCATTGCCCCTGATTGTTGCTGGTGCAGTGCTTGCCGCCCTTGAAGGGCGTCGTTTCAGACGGCCGACTCGACAATAAGCTGTGGCTGCCCTCGCGAGCAGCTCTCGATACGAGCAATGACCTGGTAGACATCACGCAGCATCTCGGTGGTGACAACCTGTGTCGTAGGTCCGCAAGCAACGAAGTTGCCATTGGCAATGACCAGAGCCTGATCAGTGAAGCGTAGAGCGTGGCCAAGGTCGTGAATAGCGACGATGATCAGCATTTGGCGCTCCTGGGCCAAGCGTTGCAGGATCGATAGCAAATCGATCTGGCGATGCAGGTCCAGAGCCGAAGTGGGCTCATCCAGCAGCAGGATCTCGGGGTCCTGTACCAGTGCCTGGGCTGCGCCGACCATCTGCCGTTGACCGCCGCTGAGGTCGCCGATATCACGCTGACTTAGCGCAAGAATGCCAAGCTCACGCAGGGCTTGTTCAACGGCATCGAGGTCATCCTGCTGCACTTTCAGGCTGCGGCCCTGCATACGGGCCAGCAGGACGCTTTCGTAGACTGTCAGGACTGCACTGACACCAGTGTCCTGGGGCATGTACGCCACCGGGCGATGGGAGGTCGTGCCGGATATTTCCACCTTTCCATCACCCTTGAGCAGCCCGAGAATGCGCCGGAACAGCGTCGATTTTCCGGCCGCATTGGGACCCAGCAGAGCCACTACCTGGCCGCCCTTCAGTGTCGGGGTGGTGATCCCTGAAAGTATCTGCTTGCGGCCATAACTGGCGCCGACCTGATGGAGTCTGAGCGTTACCATGATGCTTTCTTGCGCCCGAGGATGAGGAACAGGAAGAAAGGGATGCCTACCAGCGAGGTGATGATACCGATGGGAATGACGGTGCCGGGGAGAATCACCTTCGACAGGACAGAGCCGATCGATAGAATCAGCGCGCCACATAGTGCTGAACCAGGCAGGAAGAAACGCTGATCCTCGCCGACCAGCATGCGAGCGATATGTGGGCCAACCAGCCCGATGAAGCCGATGGTGCCGACAAAGGCAACCGCTATCGCGGCCAGTAGTGATACCAATACCAGAACTTCGAGCCGCAAGGCACGAGGCTTGACGCCAAGGCTCTCGGCCTTGCTATCCCCCAGGCGCATGGCAGTCAGTGCCCAGCCATGCCTTGCCAGCAGCGGGACGACCACGCAGAGTACGGCGAGTGACATCCACAACTTTGGCCAGGTAGCCTTGGTCAGGCTACCCATGGTCCAGAACACTACAGCCGCGACAGCCTGTTGACTGGCAAAGAACTGGATCAGGGCCATCAGCGAGTTGAAGATGAACACCATGGCGATGCCCAGCAATATGATGGTCTCGATGGTGACGCCACGCCGCATGCTCAGAGCATGGATCAGGAAGGAAGTCAGCATGGCCATCAGAAAGGCATTTAGCGGGATCACGTAATCGATGGCAGCAGGCACTAACGCGACACCAAAGGCCAGTCCCAGGGCAGCGCCGAAGCCGGCGCCTGCGGAGATACCCAGGGTAAAAGGGCTGGCCAGAGGGTTGCTGAGGATGGTCTGCATCTGCGCGCCAGCGATGGAAAGACTGGCTCCCACGACCAGAGCCATCAGTGCCACCGGCATGCGGATTTCCCACAATACGACCCGTACCTGATCACTTACCGAGTCCGGAGCCAGCAGAGCGGTAAACACTTCGCCAAGGCTGTAGCGCGCCGGGCCCAGGGCCAAGTCGACACAGAGGCTGAAGACCAGAGCTATCAACAGCCCCGCGAGTATCAGCTGGCGACGCCATACCAGGGCGCGGTAGAAATCTCGCTCCCTGGTGAGCGTCGAGGTTGAGGGGCTGCTTTCAGTCATCCAGTGACACCCAATAACCAGGTTCGTAATCGACAGGGAGGAAGCGATCATGCAGTTCTTGCATGGTGGCGTCCGGATCGAGGTCGGCAAACAGTTCTGGGTGGAACCAGCGTGCCAGTTGTTGAACAGCCACGAAATAGTAGGGGCTGTTGTAGAACTGGTGCCAGATGGCATGCACATTGCCATCCTTCACGGCATCGATGCCGGTCATGGCCGTGCGCTCGGTAAGAGCCTCCAGTTTGCGGCGAGCCTCGACAGGGTCCGCTCCTGGCCCTACGCCCACCCAGTTGCCTCCCGGAACATAGGCGTCCCAGCTCCCGCCGGTCACTACCACCTGTTGAGGGTTGGAGGAGATGATCTGCTCGGGATTCAGGGTGCCGAAGGTCGAAGGGATGATGTCGCGAGCGATATTGCTGCCACCGGCCAGCTCGACATAGTCGCCGAAGTTGCCAGGGCCAAAGCTCATGCAGCAGTCATCGGAGTAACCCCCTGCACGGTCGATGAAAACCTTGGGACGTTCCGGGTCGTGGGCGTTGATGACATCGGTGACCCTGGCCATCTGTGCTTCAGAGAAGGCAATGAATTCCTCGGCGGCTTCCTGCTTGCCAAATAACTGGCCCATCAGACGCATCGAGGGGGTGGTATGGGCAATGGGGTCTTCACGAAAATCGACATAGACGATGGGAATGTCCAGTTCGGCCAGCTTGGCATCGTAGCCGGCATCTTCCGTGGCTGCGCGGGCTTCCAGATTCATCAGAATGACATCAGGTTGCAGGGCTGCCGCCTGCTCGACGTCAAAGGTGCCGTCCTTGAAGCCACCGAAGGTTGGCAGTTCCTTGAGCTCGGGAAACTTCTCGGCATAGCGGGCGTAGTTGTCCGGGTCTGCCTGAGAGAAGTCTTCACGCCATCCCACGACGTGGTCAAAGGGGGCTTCGGGCTGGAGAGCGCCCAAAAGGTAGATTTGCCGCCCTTCACCAAGAATGGCGCGTTCCACGGGCACATCAATGCTTACCTGCCGGCCTGCGACATCGGTGATGGTGGTCTGCTCAGCCAAAGCCATGCCGCTCAGGCAAAAAGCAGGGATCAAGGATACGATGCTTGGTATTAGGCGCATATTGGAGATCTTGGTCGCTTGGCGCATGACGTTCATTGGGACCGTACTGACGAACGCCATGTTGCGCATTGGGAAGGGCGGCAGCATATAAGATATGCGTATCATTGTCATTTGTGTTTGTGGAGTAATGATATGTCTAGTCAATCTGTTGCCCGAGTCAGTACTGAATCCGGTCAGCGTCTGATCAACCGGCTGTGCAAGCACTGGGCGCACAAGCTGGAAGTGGATGCTGAACAAGGCAAGATCGTGTTCGATGGCGGTCTATGCCTGATGAATGCCGGTGAAAATGTCCTGCAAGTCGACTTGCAGGCTGATGACGATGAGCGCCTCGAGCTCCTGAAAGGTGTGGTGGCCAGCCACCTGGAGCGAATGGCAGGCAAGGAAGAGCTCAGCATCCATTGGCAATGACGCTGTGCACTTGAGTCAGTGACTCTGTAGAGCGTCCTCGAAGGGGCGTGAAAAGCCATCGCAGTTATCCTGAGGTTGCTATTCTGGACAGGCAGACAACGGGAGCGGCGTCATGGCATCACCATCTTCCAGCGTATGGAGCGCCCATCTGGGCATGCTGCTGTGGGCGTTGCTGGTCGGATTTTCCTTTCCAGCAGTAGGGTTGCTGACGGAAGGTTTGCCGCCTTTGCTGCTCACATCCCTACGCTTTGCCATTGCCGCAATGGCAGTGTTGCCCCTGGTGCTGCGTGCCCCAGGCGTTGTACCAACGCGTTCGGGCCTGGTTCTCTATGCCTTGATGGGGTTATGTCTGGCCGGTTTCTTCGGCGCCATGTTCTGGGTGGCTCATCGTGTTACAGCCTTATCCATGTCGACGCTGTTTGTCAGCGTGCCGTTGTTGGCTTATGTGCTGGGTCGTTGGCTCGGGGTCGAGCACCCGGCTCGCGCTCTGCTGGCGTTGCTGACGTTAGGGGCCTTGGGAGCAATGGCCCTGGCTTGGGCGCAGGCTGGCGGCGATGTCACGCAGATACAGTTTGGTGTGGGAGAGGCGGTCTTTTTTGTCGGCTGCATCGCTTCGGCGTTGTATCCGGTACTATCCAAGTATGGGTTGCTTCGGAGCTGGGTATCGCCACATGCTGGCGTAAGAACCCTGTGGAGCCTGGTTCTTGGTGGCGCACTCATCGGCATGCTGGGGTTGGTGTTCAATTCGCCTGTGGCGCTGACACGCATGACCTGGGGGGATCTGGCCCTGGTCGTCTATCTTGGCCTGTTTTCCAGTGGTGTTACCTTCTGGCTGCAACAGCGAGCCACCGCAATCCTGACGCCTGCTGCGGTCACGGCATACGGTTATCTGGTGCCTTTCGTTTCCATGCTGCTGTTGTTCTGGGCAGAGCCTGAGCGTATTTCGCTGGTATGGCTGCCGGGCAGCACGCTGGTTGTCATTGCCATCGTCCTGCTGCTGCAGCGTGACGTCCGGTCGCGTTCGAAAATTGCCTGTGCCAAGTAATGTGGATTTCTAGAGCCTGCTTATAAGGCCTGCTCTTAAGGCCTATTCATAAGACCTGTTCTTAAGACCCGGCAAGGCGGAAGCAGGTGACCAGGCTACGCTGCAGGATGCTGAAGTTGTCGTCGCTGACCATCAGGAAGCGTGAGTCGGGCAGGGCGGCGAGGCCTTCCATGTTGTCCAGGCGCCAGCCTTCACTGCTGGACAGGCTGGTGATGCGTGTCACGCGAATGTCGGGCGGGGTCAGCAGTTCGGCCTTGCTCAGACTGATTACCAGTGGATGAGGTGGTGCATAGGCGCGCTCCAGCATCAGCGCGGCGGGCGGCTCTCCGGTCCTGGTCGGTATGGGCGCCATGTCCGTGAGTGCGCTGCCGACGGCACTGGTTAGTGGATAGTGCCACTGCTGCTGGTCGTCAATGGTGAACAACCGCGTGACCTTGTCATCGGTACCCTCTGGAGGAGACTCGAGTCCGGCAATGATGCCCAGTCCGGGTATTTCTGTCAGGGCTTCCATGGCGGCATTGGCGTCGGCGCCTTGAGCACCCTGTGGTCGTAAAGGATCGCCGACAGGTTGGCCATTGGGCATGAAGGACTGCAGGCGGTGGTCCTGTTCAAAACCGATAAGGAGTTCGCTGTTGCCAGGTATGTCGTCATTGGCGTGCAGGACGACCAGGGATTCCGCATCGACGTCCTTGCCGCGAAGGGGGTCGCCATTGCCGTCCAGGAGCAGCGCACTGTCTACCATGTTCAGGTCGATCAGCGTGTCGTCGTCGAATACTGGGCGGGTAGCATGCAGGCGTCCCCGGTCCGAGACCAGATACAGGACTTGCTCATCATTGTCCCAGCCGGCAGCAGACAACCCTCCAAGTGGAAGATCGGTGCCGGGCCAGTGTCCGGGCAGTTTCAGGGTGCCGCACATCTCAATGCCAGTGGCTTCTGGCTCTGCGCCTCTGATGGCATTGGCACCTGCCAGGGTCGAGGGTTGTACCTGTTGAGAGCAGCCTGCCAGCGTCCATAGCAGTATCGCAGGGCTGTAGGCCATGATCAGGCTTCGTAGGCAGCCTGGCCATGCTGGGGGTGTGGTGAACCGGGAGGTTGCCGCCATGTTGAATTCCTTCCTTGGGTAACACAGACGCCTGCCTGTCGGGTTGTTATACTGCGATCGTATTTCACCCGCATTATTTGGGAAACACTGCATAAATGCCTGTGCTGTTCAATCACTGCGTTACGCGGTGCTGGTACGCCAGCCCGGTCGGAATCCTCACCTATACCCATAGGCTCCGGTTGACCATCCTTTGGATGTTCTCTCCGCTTCGCTACGGGTCTGTGTTCCGGGCGCCTTGCGACCCACATGGATGTGGGAAGTGCGATTGTTCGTCGGGAACGAACATAGCTTTTGAGCATGCTCGCCGATTTGTTCAGCGCTTCCTTTGGAAGCCTGCTGTTCTTTACGTGAGCTTTCCACATGTACATGAGTTCTTCACATGAACATGAGCTCTGCAGATGAGTTTTCCAGATGGCGGGCTTCCTTCTGTGTCACTGATTTTGAGGATTTTGCCGAATGACTGCCAATGCCCCTCGTATCGCCATTGCTGGTGTTGCCGGCCGCATGGGTCGCAACCTGGTCAATGCGGTTGTCCAGGATGATGGAGCGGTCCTTGCCGGGGGCACGGTGTCTCCGGGAAGTTCCCTGGCAGGGGCTGACTTGGGAGAGCTTGCAGGCATTGGGCGTCAGGGTGTGGCTGCTGCGGATTCCCTGGCAGCGATAGTGGATGATTTCGATGTGCTTATCGACTTCACTGCGCCCAAGGTAACGCTGGCCAACCTGGCCTTCTGTGCCGAACACGGCAAGGCCATCGTCATTGGTACCACTGGCCTGAGTGATGCGGAACTGGCCGAGTTACAAGGTTATGCCGAACGCCTGCCGATGGTCTTTGCGCCCAACATGAGCGTGGGGGTCAACCTGACACTGAAATTGCTTGAGACGGCGGCCAAGGCCCTGGGTGACGAAGGTTACGACATCGAAGTGGTCGAGGCTCACCATCGCCACAAGGTGGATGCGCCATCCGGAACGGCGCTGAAGATGGGGGAAGTGGTGGCAGAGGCGCTGGGGCGCAATCTCAAGGAGCATGGTGTCTTTGAACGAGTTGGCCAGTGCGGCCCTCGGGACCCGAAGGAAATCGGCTTTGCCACAGTGCGGGCAGGCGATATCGTGGGTGAGCATACGGTGATGTTTGCCACCGAAGGTGAGCGGATCGAGATCACTCACAAGGCATCCAGTCGCATGACCTTTGCCAAGGGCGCTGTGCGTGCAGCTCGCTGGGTGTGCGGGCAGGGCAGTGGCAACTACACCATGTCCGATGTGCTGGGCCTGTAAGGCGTCCATGTTTCATGAGACATGTTTCATGAGACATCTTGAGCGGGGTGGTGTGTCGAGCTTGTCAGGTCTTCCAGATCTATTATTGGCATCATGCCTGTAGAAAAAACGCTGAAGATACTGTAGCATTGCAAAAATTTTGGCCGGGCGCTTGGTATTCCTCGCTCAGCATTGCCTTCCCCCAAGGGGGCGGCGATGGCTCCGGCACAGCATTCCGAGCGAATGACAACAAGCGGGATGAAACCGGTCATGTACCGGGTTTCGTCCCGCTTTTTTAGGGAAACGCCGCGATAAGCGTCTACGTGTGCGAAGGATTTCATGCCACCAGGCGGAGTTATCGTGGTGATTCCCAAGAACCACACTTCAAACGATGGTCCGGGCTACTTTTAATGGTAGCGAAGGGCGGCGCCTTTGCGCGCCAGTGGTTGAGCGAACAGGCACCTTGACGAGTTTCTTTGGGAGGACGTAGCGTTGAACAAACCCGCGATTTTGGCCTTGGAAGATGGCAGCGTATTCCACGGCACGGCCATTGGCGCTGATGGGCAGACCAGTGGTGAAGTGGTGTTCAATACGGCCATGACCGGCTACCAGGAAATTCTCACCGACCCTTCTTATTCTCGTCAGATCGTTACGCTTACCTATCCTCATATTGGCAATACCGGCATCAACCCAGAGGATGTTGAATCCTCCAGCATCGCGGCAGCCGGCCTCGTTATCCGTGATCTTCCTCTTGTTGCCAGTAACTTTCGCTCCACCCAGAGCCTGTCCGACTACCTCTCCAGCCACAACGTCATCGGTATCGCCGATATTGATACTCGTCGCCTGACCCGCATTCTGCGCGACAAGGGCGCTCAGAACGGTGCCATCCTGGCGGGCGCAGAAGCGGAAGGAGCGGATGCAGAAGCCCGCGCACTGGAAGCCGCGCGTGCCTTCCCGGGGTTGAAGGGCATGGATCTGGCCAAGGTGGTGTCATGCACGGAAGGCTATGAGTGGACGGAAGGTGAATGGGCTCTGGGTGAAGGCTATGCCGATACCACCAAGGAAGAGCGTCCTTTCCATGTGGTGGCCTACGACTATGGCGTCAAGTTCAATATCCTGCGCATGCTGGCCAGTCGTGGCTGCCGTTTGACCGTGGTGCCTGCCCAGACACCGTCTGCCGAGGTGATGGCGCTGAATCCGGATGGAATTTTCCTGTCCAATGGACCTGGCGACCCCGAGCCCTGTGATTACGCCATCAAGGCCATCCAGGAGCTGCTCGAGACCGAAACGCCGATCTTTGGCATCTGTCTTGGGCACCAGTTGCTGGCCCTGGCCAGCGGCGCTACCACTGTGAAGATGGGGCATGGCCACCATGGAGCCAACCACCCGGTGCAGGATCTCGATACCGGGCATGTAATGATCACCAGTCAGAACCATGGTTTCGCTGCTGATGAGGCGACATTGCCGGACACTCTGCGCGCGACTCATCGTTCACTGTTCGACGGCACCTTGCAGGGTATCGAGCGCACTGACAAACCAGCCTTCAGCTTCCAGGGACATCCGGAAGCGAGCCCAGGTCCTCGTGACGTGGCGCCCCTGTTTGATCGCTTTATCGAGATGATGCGCGCACGCCGCTGAGGCTTGTGTGAAAGGTATTGCAGTCGTCATCAGCTCATAGACCAAATTTCTAGCGGGAAGCACCATGCCCAAGCGTACAGACATCAGCAGCATCCTCATCATCGGCGCAGGTCCCATCGTCATCGGCCAGGCTTGCGAGTTCGACTATTCCGGAGCCCAGGCCTGCAAGGCGCTGCGTGAAGAGGGTTATCGCGTCATCCTGGTCAACTCCAACCCGGCCACCATCATGACCGACCCGGTCATGGCCGATGCTACCTACATTGAGCCGATCACCTGGCAGACGGTGGAGAAGATCATCGAGGTCGAGCGCCCGGACGCCATTCTGCCGACCATGGGTGGCCAGACCGCGTTGAACTGCGCACTCGACCTGGATCGTCACGGTGTGCTCGAGAAGTATGGTGTGGCGATGATCGGTGCCAATGCCGATGCCATCGACAAGGCTGAGGACCGTAACCGCTTCGATCAGGCGATGAAGAATATCGGCCTGGAATGCCCGCGGGCCAAGGTTGCCCACAGCATGGAAGAGGCCTGGGAAATCCAGGGTGAACTGGGCTTTCCGGTGATCATTCGTCCGTCCTTCACCATGGGTGGGTCCGGTGGTGGCGTGGCTTACAACAAGGATGAGTTCAAGGAAATCTGCCACCGCGGATTTGAGCTCTCTCCGACCCACGAATTGTTGATCGACGAGTCCCTGCTGGGATGGAAGGAATACGAGATGGAGGTCGTTCGTGACAAGAACGACAACTGCATCATCGTGTGTGCGATCGAGAACTTCGACCCGATGGGTGTGCACACTGGTGACTCGATCACTGTGGCGCCGGCCCAGACGCTGACCGACAAGGAATACCAGATCATGCGCGACGCCTCTCTGGCGGTGTTGCGCGAGATCGGTGTCGAGACCGGCGGCTCCAACGTTCAGTTCGGTGTTGATCCGCAGACTGGCCGCATGGTGGTCATCGAGATGAATCCTCGGGTATCCCGTTCTTCAGCCTTGGCATCCAAGGCGACCGGTTTCCCGATCGCCAAGATCGCTGCCAAGCTGGCAGTGGGTTACACCCTGGATGAACTGCAGAACGACATCACCGGTGGTCAGACCCCGGCGTCCTTCGAGCCGTCCATCGACTATGTCGTCACCAAAATTCCGCGCTTCACCTTCGAGAAGTTTCCGCAGGCCAATGATCGCCTGACGACTCAGATGAAGTCTGTGGGTGAGGTGATGGCCATTGGCCGTACCTTCCAGGAATCCTTGCAGAAGGCACTGCGTGGCATGGAGACCGGTAATGATGGTCTCGACCCCATCGTCACCGAGTTCAGTGATGACAACATGGCCTTGATCAAGGGCGAGCTGCAGGCCGCCGGTGCCGATCGCATCTTCTTCATTGCCGATGCCATGCGCTCCGGCATGAGCCTGGAGGAGATCTTTGGGCTGACCAACATCGACCCCTGGTTCCTGGTCCAGCTCGAAGATCTGGTCAAGACGGAGCAGCAGGTAGCTGAGCGCTCGCTGTCCGACCTCGGCGCCCAGGAGATCTTCCGTCTCAAGCGCAAAGGCTTCAGCGATGCCCGCCTGGCCAGGTTGCTGGGAGTTTCCGAGAAGGAGTTCCGCAAGACGCGCCAGGCTGCAGGCATCCGCCCGGCTTACAAGCGTGTCGATACCTGTGCTGCGGAATTTGCGTCGGATACGGCCTACATGTACTCCACTTACGAAGAGGAGTGCGAGGCAGAGGTCTCTGATCGCCAGAAGATCATGGTGCTGGGTGGTGGCCCGAACCGTATCGGCCAAGGCATCGAATTCGACTACTGTTGTGTCCATGCAGCCTTCGCCATGCGCGATGATGGCTATGAGACCATCATGGTCAACTGCAACCCGGAGACCGTGTCCACTGACTACGATACTTCCGATCGTCTGTATTTCGAGCCTGTGACCCTGGAAGATGTGCTCGAGATTGCCGACAAGGAAAAGCCTGCGGGTGTCATCGTTCAGTTCGGCGGCCAGACTCCGCTGAAGCTGGCGCGGGAGCTTGAGGCGGCCGGTGTTCCGATCATCGGTACCACGCCGGATGCGATCGATCGTGCTGAAGATCGTGAGCGTTTCCAGCAGATGATCGATAAGCTGGGTCTCAAGCAGCCGCCCAATGCGACTGCACGCAGCTTCGAGGAAGCCTTGGTCAAGGCCGAAGGCATTGGCTATCCGCTGGTCGTGCGTCCCAGCTACGTACTGGGCGGGCGTGCCATGGAGATCGTCTACGACGCCTCTGAGCTGGAAAACTACATGACCCATGCGGTCAAGGTTTCCAATGACTCCCCGGTGCTGCTGGATCACTTCCTCAATGCTGCCATCGAGATCGATATCGATGCGGTGTCCGATGGTGAGCAGGTGGTCATCGGCGGTGTCATGCAGCATATCGAGCAGGCTGGTGTGCACTCTGGCGACTCCGCCTGTGCGTTGCCACCATACTCGCTGCCTCAGGATGTTCAGGATGAGATGCGCGAGCAGGTCAGGCGCATGGCCGTCGAGTTGGGTGTCAAGGGCCTGATGAACGTGCAGCTGGCCTGGCAGGATGGCGAGATCTACATCATCGAGGTCAATCCTCGTGCCTCGCGGACCGTGCCGTTCGTGTCCAAGTGTATTGGAACCTCCCTGGCGCAGGTGGCCGCTCGCTGTATGGCGGGCAAGACGCTGGCCGAGCAGGGCTTCGAGCGTGAGATCGTGCCGCACTTCCATAGCGTCAAGGAGGCGGTGTTCCCGTTCGTCAAATTCCCGGGCGTTGACCCGATACTGTCTCCGGAGATGAAGTCTACCGGTGAGGTCATGGGTTCTGGTGAGACCTTTGCCGAGGCCTTCTACAAGGCCCAGCTTGGTGCTGGCGAGGCGATTCCGCCTCTGACGGGCGAGCGCAAGGCTTTCCTGTCTGTGCGCGAGCCGGATAAAGAAGGGATTATCGATGTGGCCCGTTCTCTGTTAACATTGGGCTTCACACTCTGTGCGACCCGTGGCACCGCTGCTGCTCTGGAAGCGGCTGGCATTGCTGTCGAGGTTGTTAACAAGGTTTATGAAGGCCGGCCACATATCGTCGATTCCATCAAGAACGACGAGATTGCCTATATCGTCAATACCACCGAGGGCCGTCAGGCCATCAATGATTCCTCGGTGATCCGCCGCACTGCACTTGCTCACAAGGTTCCCTATGCCACAACCCTGGCAGGGGCTAGTGCTGTTTGCATGGCGCTCGAATATGGCAATGCCATTACCGTGCGGCGGCTACAAGAACTGCATGCAGGAGCGAATTCATGAACAAGGTCCCGATGACCGTCACCGGTGAGCAACGTTTGCGCAGTGAG
Source organism: Halomonas binhaiensis (assembly GCF_008329985.2). NCBI lineage: Bacteria > Pseudomonadati > Pseudomonadota > Gammaproteobacteria > Oceanospirillales > Halomonadaceae > Halomonas > Halomonas binhaiensis. The sequence continues at coordinate 4,384,029 of NZ_CP038437.2, read as the reverse complement.
CTTGAACAGCTCAAGAGCGTGGAGCGCCCGCAGGTGATTGCTGCCATCGCCGAGGCCCGCGAGCATGGCGATCTCAAGGAGAACGCCGAATATCATGCCGCTCGCGAGCAGCAGGGCTTTATCGAGGGCCGGATCCAGGAGATCGAAGGCAAGCTGTCCAATGCCCAGGTCATTGATGTCACCAAGCTGCCCAAGACGGGCAAGGTGATTTTTGGTGTCACGGTGGAGCTGCTCAACCTCGATACGGACGAGGAAGTAACGTATCGCATCGTGGGTGAGGATGAGGCTGACATCAAGCAGAGCCGTATCTCTGTCACTTCGCCCATTGCCCGTGCTCTGATTGGCAAGGAAGAAGGCGAGATAGTCGTCGTTCGTACTCCGGGTGGTGAAGTGGAGTATGAAATTTCCGGCGTCGATCATCTGTAAGCCGAAACGCCTCTCGGCAAGCGCTCAGGAAAACCCCGGTGGCCAGTGGCCGCCGGGGTTTTTTCATGGATGCTCCTCTTATGAAGACCGTGGGCTAAGCTGAGTCGAGAGCCTGTGTAAAAGTCCTTGTGAAAAGCCTCTGTGAAAGGCCTCTGTGAAAGGCCTCTGGGGAGCGTGGCATGAGTAATCCTACCGACAATGCTGAGCAGTGGTGTGAATATGAGCAGTGCTCAGGTGAGATCGAGTTGCTGATCGAGACCCGCGAAAAGGATATTGGCAATTTCTCGGTGCGCCGCTCCTTGCCAACGGCCAAGCGCAAGATGGTGGGGCCCTGGATATTCTTTGACCACATGGGGCCGGCTGACTTTCCCGTTGGCGAGGGTATCAATGTGCGCCCTCATCCTCATGTCAATCTGGCAACGGTCACGTATCTGTTTGAAGGTGAAATTCTGCACCGGGACTCCCTGGGCAGTGTGCAGCCCATTCGCCCGGGGGATATCAATCTGATGGTGGCGGGGAGGGGAATCACTCACTCCGAGCGTGAGCGCCCTGAGCTCACTCGCGCGCCCCGTCGCCTGCATGGTCTGCAATTATGGTTGGTTCTGCCGGAGGAAGACGAAGAGATCGACCCTGCTTTCTATCATTATCCGTCTTCCGTTATCCCCGCACTGGAAGCCGCAGGTGTGTCATTGCGAGTAATGATGGGAACGGCCTATGGCGTCACTTCACCAGTGAAGACCTATGCTGAGACGCTGTATGTAGAGGCGTATCTACAGCCGGGGCAGCGTCTTGCCTTGCCGCATGCAGAGGAGCTTGCTGTGTATACTGCTCAGGGAGAGGTGAGGGCAGGAGTAACCGAGATTCCCGAGCATTCTCTGGCAGTCTGTGCCGCAGGCGCCGGCGTGATCCTGGAGGCCGTCACAGAGTGTCGCATCGGAATTATCGGTGGAGAAAAGATGTCCAGGCGCTACGTCGACTGGAACTTTGTATCCAGCCGCAAGGAACGTATCGAACAGGCCAGGCAAGACTGGAAGAGCGGTGCCTTTCCTAAAGTACCTGGAGATGAGGAAGAATTTATTCCTCTTCCGGAATAGCCGAGCCGCAAGCTACGCCAGATAGGCTGGCTTACGGCTTACGGCTTACGGCTTACGGCTTACGGCTTACGGCTTACGGCTTACGGCTTTCAGTGGCGGCCGTGGTGATCGGCGAAGCGTGTAATATTGGACAGCTTCGGATTGGCCTTGGGGTTGGCGCGGTAGAGCAGGGCAACCTTGCCGATTTTCTGGATGATCTCGGCCTTGCTGGCCTTGGCCAGTTCGTCGAGCACCGCAGTGCGGTCGTCACGATCTGGAATGGCAAGCTTCACCTTGATCAGCTCGTGGTCATTCAGCGCCCGGTCGAGTTCGGCCAGCAGGCCCTCGGAGATGCCGTGTTCCGATGCCGTCACTACCGGGTCCAGGTGGTGACCAATGCTACGGAATGCTTTCTTTTGTGCCTGTGACAAGCTCATGGTATCTTGCTTCTTCCCAAAATTGGCGCGACTGCACATGTTACGGCGAATTCGCCCTTGGCGGAAGCGTCACGATATTTTCTTCTTGGAATATGTCGTCCCGCAGGCTGATTTTCCACATCCTGTAGACCCTTAAACCCAGGCATGGGGCGGCGGGGCGTGTGGACGATATTTTCCCGTAGCTGTTTCCAGGTGATTGCGTGGCATCCAAGCGTTCCTCTCAGACGTCTTCTTCCTCTACCAAGCGTGGAGGCAAGAGCAATGTCAACAAGAGCAATGCCAGCAAGAGCAGCGCAAGTTGGCTCAAGGAGCACTTCGATGATCGCTACGTACAGCAGAGCTGGCAGGATGGCTATCGCTCCCGGGCCAGCTACAAGCTGATCGAGCTGGATGAGAAAGACAAGCTGTTCAAGCCCGGTATGACGGTCATCGATCTAGGGGCCGCGCCAGGTGGCTGGAGTCAGATTGCCGCTGATCGAGTTGGTGATGATGGCGTGGTGATCGCTTCGGACATCCTCGAGATGGACGCTCTGGCGGGTGTCGACTTCATTCAGGGGGATTTCACCGAAGAAAGTGTGCTTGAGGAAATCCTTTCTGTACTAGGAAATCGTCCGGTAGACCTTGTGATGTCGGATATGGCCCCCAATATGAGTGGTATGGCAGCAATTGATCAGCCTCAGGCCATGTATCTGGTGGAGCTGGCGCTTGATCTTGCTCGACAGACATTGCGTCCTGGAGGCCGCTTCGTGGCAAAGGTGTTCCAGGGCGAGGGCTTCGATGCCTATCTAAAGGATTTGCGCGGCAGCTTCGATCGAGTGGTAACGCGCAAGCCAGGTGCCTCACGTGCACGTTCACGCGAGGTGTATTTGCTGGCAGAGAATTTTCGTGGCTGATGGACGACGACTATTCTTCTAGATAGAAGATGGCTACTGAGGCGATAGCCGGAAAAATTCATCGGTATTTGGCAAAGTAATATGTAGTGCTGCCCGTTAGGTGCGGTTCATCTGCATTACTGGCCGAACAAGCCAGGCTCCTGTAGTGTCGAACTTGTAGTGTCAACGCTTTTGGTAGTGTCAACACTTAGTGATAGGCACCTTAGGGCTGACAGATTCTTGCAATTGAGGGTAGTCCCTTGAACGACATGGCGAAGAACCTGATTCTGTGGTTGGTCATCGCAGCCGTGCTGCTGACGGTGTTCAACAACTTCAGCGTCGAAAACGCACCCAACACAATGAACTATTCCCAGTTCGTTGAGCAGGTGCAGAACCAGCAGGTCCGTAGCGTCACCATCGATGGCTACACCATCAATGGTGAGCGATCCGATGGCTCCAGCTTCCAGACCATCCGCCCGTCAGCAGAGGACCCCAAGCTGATGGATGATCTGCTGTCGCACAACGTCACAGTGGTCGGTAAGAAGCCTGAGGAGCAGAGCATATGGACGCGGCTGCTGATCGCCAGCTTCCCGATTCTGCTGATTCTGGCCATCTTCATGTTCTTCATGCGCCAGATGCAGGGTGGAGCAGGAGGCAAGGGTGGGCCGATGAGTTTCGGCAAGTCCAAGGCCAAGCTGCTTTCCCAGGATCAGATCAAGACCACCTTTGCCGATGTGGCCGGCTGTGATGAGGCCAAGGAAGAGGTGGAAGAGCTGGTTGACTTCCTGCGTGATCCAACCAAGTTCCAGCGCCTTGGCGGTACGATTCCGCGCGGTGTGCTGATGGTGGGGCCTCCGGGTACCGGTAAGACGTTGCTGGCAAAGTCCATTGCAGGTGAAGCCAAGGTACCGTTCTTCTCCATTTCCGGTTCTGATTTCGTCGAAATGTTTGTCGGTGTGGGTGCTTCTCGGGTGCGCGACATGTTCGAGCAGGCCAAGAAGCAGGCTCCCTGCATCATCTTCATCGATGAGATCGATGCGGTAGGCCGTTCGCGTGGTGCAGGCATGGGCGGCGGCAATGACGAGCGTGAGCAGACGCTGAACCAGCTGCTGGTCGAGATGGATGGCTTCGAGGCCAATGAAGGCATCATCGTCATCGCTGCGACCAACCGTCCTGATGTTCTTGACCCAGCCCTGCTGCGTCCTGGGCGTTTCGACCGCCAGGTGGTCGTGCCGCTGCCGGATATCCGTGGTCGCGAGCACATTCTCAATGTGCATCTGCGCAAGGTGCCGTTGGCCGACGACGTCAAGCCGTCCTTTATCGCCCGTGGTACACCTGGTTTTTCCGGTGCTGACCTGGCCAACCTGGTCAATGAGGCTGCACTGTTCGCCGCGCGCCGTAACAAGCGTTTGGTGAGCATGGAAGAACTGGAGCTGGCCAAGGACAAGATCATGATGGGGGCCGAGCGGCGCTCCATGGTCATGACCGAGAAAGAGAAGCTCAATACCGCCTACCACGAGGCAGGTCACGCGATCATCGGTCTGGTCGCGCCGGAGCATGACCCGGTCTACAAGGTCACTATCATTCCCCGTGGCCGCGCTCTGGGTGTGACCATGTTCCTGCCTGAACAGGATCGCTACAGCTTGTCCCGTCAGCAGATCATCAGTCAGATCTGTTCGTTGTTCGGTGGTCGTATCGCCGAAGAAATGACCCTGGGGCCGAATGGTGTCACCACTGGCGCTTCCAATGACATCAAGCGTGCGACGGAACTTGCGCACAGCATGGTGGCCAAGTGGGGGCTGTCGGAAGAGATGGGACCGATCATGTACGACGAGGACGAGTCTCATCAGTTCCTCGGCGGTTCCATGCAGGGTGGCAGCAAGCTCAAGTCGGGAGAGACGACCTCTCGCCTGGACAAGGAAGTACGCAAGATCATCGATGAATGCTATGCCGAGGCCGAGCGTATTCTGCACGAGAATCGCGATAAGCTCGATGCCATGGCTGATGCGCTGATGCAGTACGAGACCATTGATGCCGACCAGCTCAAGGACATCATGGAAGGTCGTGCTCCGCGTCCGCCCAAGGATTGGGATGACAATGGGACTCATGGCGGCTCTCCGGTAACGGGGGAGCCGAGTAAAGAAGCAGACTCTTCCGAAGCCTCTGATGTAGAGGGGGATGAAGAAGACGACGATACACCTGGACGTCGTCCTTCCGATCCGCTGGGTGGCCCTGCCGGCAGCTGATTCCCGATACCAGGTTATGGAGGCGCCCAGAGGGGCGCCTCTCCGTTTTCATCCGTTGTATCCAGCAGGACCCCAAAGATGCAAACCTCCTCCTCTATGCTGTCTTGTGGCCGCCATCGCCTAGACCTGTCCTATCCGCATATCATGGGCATCCTCAACGTCACGCCAGACTCCTTCTCGGATGGGGGGCGGCACCTGGCCACGGATGATGCCCTGCGGCATGCCGGGCAGATGATTGCAGAGGGGGCTGCGATCATTGATGTGGGCGGGGAGTCTACTCGCCCCGGTGCAGAGGCCGTCAGTGCGCAGCAGGAGATGGATCGGGTATTGCCGGTGGTTGAGGTCCTGGTGCGTGAACTTGACGCTCTTGTCTCCGTGGATACCTCCACTCCAGAGGTGATGCGTGAAGCTGCTCGTGCCGGAGCTGGCATGATCAATGATGTGCGCAATCTACGTCGTGAAGGCGCAATGCAGGCTGCTGTTGCCACTGGATTGCCCGTCGTGTTGATGCATATGCTGGGCGAGCCTGGCGACATGCAGAATGCACCGCACTATGAAGGGGCGGTGGAAGATGAGGTCATGACTTTCCTTGCGCAGCGTGTTGCTGCATGTGAAGGCTCTGGCCTTCGCCGCGAGCGGATTCTACTCGATCCGGGCTTTGGCTTTGCCAAGACTGTGGAGCATAATCTTCGCCTGCTTCACCGTATGGAAAAGTTGCAGGAACTCGAGCTGCCGCTGCTGGTGGGAATGTCCCGCAAGAGTATGATCGGCAAGGTCCTGGAACGACCGGTGGAAGAGCGCCTGCCCGGTAGCCTGGCTCTGTCAGCCTTGGCCGTGGAGCGTGGCGCACGGATTCTGCGTGTTCACGATGTGGCGGCCCACGTGGATGCGGTAAACATGGCCTGGGCCGTACTCGAGGAAGGGAAGTCCTATGGCTAGACGCTATTTTGGCACCGACGGCATTCGTGGCAGTGTTGGGCAGGCGCCAATCACACCGGACTTCATGCTCAAGCTTGGCTGGGCTGCAGGTCGGGTGATCGAGCCTCGGCGCCAGCGTGCCCGAGTGCTGATCGGCAAGGATACGCGTATTTCCGGCTACATGTTCGAGTCGGCGCTGGAGGCCGGCTTGTCCGCAGCGGGTGTCGACGTCATGCTGCTCGGGCCGATGCCGACGCCAGGCATTGCCTATCTGACACGTACTTTTCGAGCCGATGCGGGGATAGTCATCTCCGCGTCGCACAATGCCTATCAGGACAACGGCATCAAGTTCTTCTCTGCTGCCGGTGCCAAGCTGGGAGATGAAGTCGAAGAGCGTATCGAGGCTGCCCTGGAGGAAGAGTTGACCACTGTGGCGCCGGATGAGTTGGGCAAGGCGACCCGGGTCGATGATGCTGCCGGTCGTTATATCGAGTTCTGCAAGTCGACCATTCCCGAGCGTGTCAGCCTGCATGGACTGAATATCGTGCTCGACTGTGCTCATGGCGCCACCTATCACATTGCTCCTGCAGTATTCAAAGAACTGGGCGCCAGGGTTTCTCTGATTGGCGCCAGCCCTGATGGCATGAATATCAACCGCGAAGTTGGTTCCACGCACCCGGCCGCACTGCGAGCCGCGGTGATTCAGCAAGGTGCGGATCTTGGTGTGGCTTTCGATGGTGACGGTGACCGGGTGTTGATGGTGGACGCCGATGGCCATGAAATCGATGGCGACGACATGCTTTACCTGATCGCCAAGGATCGCCACCAGCGTGGAGAGCTGGTCGGTGGTGTGGTCGGGACATTGATGAGCAACTTCGGGCTCGCCGCCGCTCTCGAGGCGATGGGAGTCCCCTTCGAACGTGCCCAGGTAGGGGACCGTTACGTCATGGAGCGCTTGGCGGCCAATGGCTGGCAGCTGGGCGGTGAGTCTTCCGGGCACATCGTTTGTGGCCATGTACAGACCACGGGTGATGGCATTGTGTCGGCGCTGCAGGTGTTGTCCTACATGGTGCGCGAGGAGCAGTCGTTGTCGCGCCTGTTGAATGGTTTTGACAAGGCGCCGCAGTCGTTGGTCAATGTGCGCCTGCCTGATGGCACCAGTGCCAGGAAGGTGATGGCGGACCCGCGTCTGAAAGAAGCTGTGGCGGCCGTGGAAAAGGAGCTTGCTGGCCAAGGGCGGGTACTATTGCGTCCATCTGGTACAGAGCCCTTGATTCGGGTCATGGTCGAAGGCCGTCCACACCTTGATGTAGAAGGGTTCGCCAAGCGCTTGGCCGAAGGTGTGCGCGAGCTCCTGTAACCTTCGCCGTTTTCGTTGCTAACTATCTGGAAAGAGACGGGTTGCGAGCGACAGGCAAGGGCACGATAAGCATCGTGCTCACAGCTTGATGCTTGAGCGTAGCTCGCTGCTCCTATACCATTTCGGCCCACCTTGAAAGAGGATGTCCTATGCGTGCACCGCTGATTGCCGGCAACTGGAAGATGAACGGCTCACTGGAACTGGTTGAAAGCTTTGCCGAGACGTTATCGCATACCGAGTTGCCTGCTGGTGTCGAGTTGGCGCTGATGGTTCCTTTTCCCTACCTGAGCGTTGCTCGCGCACGTTTGCCAAAGGCAATGGCGATAGGTGCCCAGACGCTCAGTGACAAGAGCGATGGCGCTTATACCGGCGAAGTCAGTGGCAGCATGCTGAGTGATCTTGGCATGCAGATGGTGCTGGTGGGGCATTCCGAGCGGCGCACCTTGTTCGGTGAGGACGATGCTGCCGTTTTGGCACGGGTTCAGGCGGCTCTGTCTGCCGGGTTGAAGCCGGTGTTGTGCCTGGGGGAAACCCTGGAAGAGCGCGATGCCGAGCAGACCGAAGCTGTGGTGCTGGGGCAATTGGAGGCGGTGATGGATGCGCTGATGCCTGAGCAACGCCGTACCCTGGTGTTGGCCTATGAACCCGTGTGGGCGATCGGTACTGGACGTACTGCGACCCCGGAACAGGCTCAGCAGGTGCATGCGGCCATTCGTGCGCGCCTGGCGCAGTATGACGCCGGCCTGGCCGAAAGTATGCAGATACTTTATGGGGGCAGCATGAAGCCGGACAATGCGGCGGAATTGCTGGCTCAAGCCGATATCGACGGCGGCCTGATCGGCGGAGCATCGCTGAAGGTCGACGATTTTCTAGCCATTTGTCAGTCAGCAGGTTAAATCCATGCAAGTTGCTATTCTCATGATCCATGTGGCGATCGCCATCGCTCTGGTCGCTCTGATCCTGCTGCAGCAGGGTAAAGGAGCAGAGGCCGGTGCATCCTTTGGTGGTGGTGCCTCTCAGACAGTATTCGGTTCTCGCGGCAGTGGCGGTTTCCTGTCCAAGGCGACAGCTGTGCTCGCTGCAGCTTTCTTTGCCACCTCCCTGACTCTGGCCTACTTCGCTTCCCGGACGAACCCTGTGTCCCCGGATGAAGCGGGTATCCCTGCCGCCGAGGTGATCGAGCAGCAGAACAATGCCCCGGCACTCGAGGATAGTGCTCCGACGCTCGATGATGAGGGTGCTCCAGCTGCCGACGAGAGCGCTGCACCAGGCGAGGCAGGTGATGTGCCTGCTCTGGAGTCAGGCGCTTCTGACGAAGAGGGCAGTACACCTGCGGAAGAAGGCGAAAATGTCGCTCCGGAGGTTGACGGCAACGGCAGCGATATGGATAATACTGCGCCAGTGCTGGAGGACAGCAATAGCTGATCCTTCCGCCTCCCTAGCCGAAGTGGTGGAATTGGTAGACACGCTATCTTGAGGGGGTAGTGACCTTATGGTCGTGCGGGTTCAAGTCCCGCCTTCGGCACCATCGAAGTCTCGTGATGTTATATGTTGTTCGCGATCTTCTTTTTTTCAGGGTTGGCAGTGTGGTGAGGGCTTGACGCGCTAGTCAAGCATGCGTATACTCACCGGCCTAGATTGATGCGGGGTGGAGCAGTCTGGTAGCTCGTCGGGCTCATAACCCGAAGGTCATCGGTTCAAATCCGGTCCCCGCTACCATCTTCCAGCAGGTGCTATTCGGTGTCCTCAAGGGGTATGCCGATTCTGCTAGAATGATGACAGGTTTCTTGTAAAAGCCCCTTCCTGTGAAGGGGCTTTTTGTTAGCAGTTCGCTGACCTGGGATAAGCAGTAAAGGCCAGGGAAGCGCAACGCCAATCAGCCACCTGACTTTCCTGTTCACTCCCGGCCAGGTGCTGATGCAACGGCTGTAGGAGCTTTCATTCGTGGCCATCAAGGATTCTGCGCTCGAAGCGCTGATCGAACCTGTGGTAACGGCCATGGGGTTCGAACTCTGGGGTATTGATTATCTATCCCAGGGAAAACACTCACGCCTGGTGATCTATATCGATCACGAGAATGGCGTGAACGTCGATGACTGTGCTGACATCAGTCGGCAGGTTAGTGGCGTGCTGGATGTCGAGGATCCCATTGCTGGCGAATATCGCCTGGAAGTGTCCTCTCCCGGTATGGATCGCCCGCTGTTCACCCTTGAGCAATTCACCCGCTATGCCGGCCATCAGGTCAGCCTCAAGTTGCGTGCCCCCTATGAAGGGCGGCGCAAGTTTCAAGGGCTGCTCGCCGGGGTCGAAGGTGATGAAGTGCTGGTACAGATCGATGGCGAGGAATATTGCTTTCCCATTGATGGCATCGACCAGGCGCGGATTGTGCCGCAGTTCGGTTCATGATGCTTACGAACAAGGACAGGTTATCAGGCGAGGCTAAGGCATGAGCAAAGAAATTCTGGCGGTCGTTGACGCGATCTCCAACGAAAAAGGGGTTCCCCGCGAAGTCATTTTCGAGGCCGTCGAAGCTGCTCTGGCGAGTGCCTCGCGCAAGCGTTTCGAAGATGAGGAAGTCAGCGTTCGCGTGCATATCGACCGCATGACGGGAGAATACGAGACTTTCCGCCGTTGGGAAGTGGTCGAAGACGATGACTTCGACGGTCCGGATACTCAGATCAAGCTGACCTTCGCCCAGCGCCGCGATCCACCTTTGGCTCTTGGTGACGTGGTCGAAGAGCAGATTGAGAATGCCGCTTTTGGCCGCATTGCTGCGCAGACTGCCAAGCAGGTCATTGTGCAGAAGGTGCGAGAGGCTGAGCGTGCCGAAGTTGTGCGCGTTTACGCCGAGCGTGAAGGTGAGCTGGTCGCGGGGATCGTCAAGAAGACGACACGTGACGGACTTATCATTGACCTGGGCGACAATGCGGAAGCGTTCCTGCCGCGCAGTGAGATGATTCCCGGCGAGCGTTATCGCATGAACGAACGCGTTCGTGCGCTGTTGCTCAAGGTTGATGCTGATGCGCGTGGCGCTCAGTTGATTCTGTCTCGGACCAATCCGCAGATGATCATTGAACTGTTCAAGATCGAGGTTCCAGAGATCGCCGAACAGCTCATCGAGATCAAAGGTGCAGCACGTGACCCGGGGTCCCGGGCAAAGATTGCGGTCAAGACCAACGACCGTCGTATCGATCCGGTTGGTGCCTGTGTCGGCATGCGCGGCTCTCGGGTTCAGGCGGTATCGTCCGAACTTCAGAACGAGCGTGTCGATATCGTGCTGTGGGATGACAATCCCGCTCAACTGGTGATCAATGCCATGGCGCCGGCTGATGTGGCTTCGATCCTTATGGATGAAGATACCCACTCCATGGATGTGGCTGTCGCTGAGGATAATCTGGCTCAGGCCATTGGCCGGAGCGGACAGAACGTGCGCCTTGCTTCAGAGCTGACAGGGTGGCGTCTCAACGTCATGACCGAAGCCGAAGCCGAGGCCAAGCGCGATCAGGAAATCGACAGCCTGGTCGAGCACTTCGTTCAGCATCTGGACATCGAGGATGATGTCGCCCGGCTGCTGGTCGAGGAAGGTTTCACCACCCTGGAGGAGGTGGCCTACGTACCGGTCGAGGAAATGCTTGAAATTGAAGAGTTCGACGAGGACCTCATCGAGGAACTTCGTGCTCGCGCCAAAGACGAGCTCTTGAACTTGGCCATCGCTTCAGAGGAGGAGCTGGATGGTGCCCAGCCGGCAGATGATCTGCTGGCAATGGAAGGGATGGAGCGTCACTTGGCCCTCATCCTGGCCAGCAAGGGTATCCGGACCATGGAGGATCTGGCCGAGCAGTCAGTCGATGACCTGATGGACATCGAGGAACTGGACGAAGAGCGTGCCGCGGCACTGATCATGACTGCCCGTGCGCCATGGTTCGAGAGCGAACAGTAAAAAAGGTCACGGGCTGAGGAGGGTCGTAATGTCAGAGATGACCGTTAAGGATTTTGCAGCAAAGGTGGGGCGTGAAGTGCCTCGTCTGCTGGAACAGATGAAAGAAGCCGGTCTGGATCACCAGTCCGAGGGTGACGCTGTATCCGAGGAAGACAAGCGCAAGCTGCTCGACTTCCTGACCAAGAGCCATGGTGGCGGTGCTGGTCTGGGGGCGCGCAACCGCATTACCCTGACTCGCAAGACACGTAGCAAGATCAAGACCAACGAGCGCGGCAAGACCATTGAAGTGCAGGTGCGCAAGAAGCGTACTTACGTCAAGCGCGAAGAGGCCGAAGAGCAAGCTCCGGCTGCGGCCGAGGACCACGGTCCGCGTCAGTTGGTTGGCGATATGGCGGAAGCCCAGGCTCGTCGAGAAGCTCAGGAAGCTGAAGAAGCTGCCAAGCGTGCGGCTGATCAGGCTGCTCGTGAAGCTGAGCAAGCGAAGGCGGCAGCTGAGGCAGTCAAGGCTAAGGCCGAGGCAGCAGCGAATATCGAGCCTGAGATTCCCGTTCCTGAACTGACGACAGTTGAGCCCGCTGCTACCGATGAGCCACCGGCACCGCCGAAGGAAGGTCGCGGTGATGTGCGCCGTGCTGCCGTCAAGAAGGCCGCAGGCAAGGGGGGCAAGAAAGGCAGTCGTGACGATGATGACGATCGCAGCGATCGTGAGGAACGTCGTCGTGGCGGTGGCAAGAAAGCCAAGCGTGCCGAGCGTCGTGGCAGTCGTCGTGGCGGCTCCACCCAGGGCAATGGCAAGCATGGCTTCCAGAAGCCGACCCAGCCGATCGTGCGCGAAGTGTCCATTCCTGAGTCCATTTCGGTGGCGGACCTGGCCGACAAGATGTCGATCAAGGCCAATGAAGTCATCAAGGCCATGTTCACCATGGGCGCAGCGGTGACTATCAACCAGACCATCGATCAGGACACGGCAGCGATTGTCGTTGAAGAGATGGGCCACAAGCCCAAGCTGGTCAAGGATGATGCTCTGGAGACTGCGGTTCTCGAGGCGATCTCCTACGAGGGCGAAGAAATCACGCGCTCTCCGGTAGTGACCGTCATGGGCCACGTCGACCACGGCAAGACCTCTCTGCTCGACTATATCCGTCGTGCCAAGGTGGCCACTGGTGAGGCCGGGGGTATTACCCAGCACATCGGCGCTTACCATGTCGAGGACGACAACAACGGTGTCACGTTCCTTGATACTCCTGGACACGCGGCCTTTACCGCCATGCGTGCCCGCGGTGCCAAGGCCACTGACGTCGTTATTCTCGTGGTCGCTGCCGACGATGGCGTGATGCCTCAGACCATCGAAGCGGTTGAGCATTCCAAGGCCGCGGAAGTTCCGATGGTGGTGGCAGTCAACAAGATGGACAAGCCGGATGCCGATCCCGATCGGGTCAAGAATGAGCTGTCTCAGCACGGCGTCATTTCCGAGGAATGGGGCGGCGATACTCAGTTTGTTCATGTTTCGGCCAAGACCGGTGATGGCATCGAGAGTCTGCTCGAGGCGGTTCACCTGGTATCCGAGGTTCTTGAGCTCAAGGCCGTGCCGTCAGCTCCGGGCAAAGGTGTCGTGGTGGAATCTCGTCTCGACAAGGGACGTGGTCCGGTTGCCACCGTGCTGGTCCAGAACGGTACCTTGAAAAAGGGCGATATCGTACTGGCGGGTCTGCACTATGGTCGCGTACGCGCACTGACCAATGAGCTCGGCCAGCAGGTCGATGAAGTCGGTCCTGCCATGCCGGTCGAGATCCAGGGCCTGGATGGTACGCCGGAAGCGGGTGATGACTTCATGGTCGTGGCCGATGAGAAGAAGGCACGTGAAGTTGCCAACTTCCGTCAGGGCAAGTACCGCGAAGTGCGTCTGGCTCGTCAGCAGAAGGCCAAGCTTGAGAACATGTTCTCGCAGATGGGCCAGGAAGAGGCTGCCAAGCTCAACATCGTGCTCAAGGCGGATGTCCAGGGCTCTCTGGAAGCGATTCGTGGTGCCTTGGAAGAACTGTCCACCGATGAAGTGCAGGTCTCCGTGGTGTCTTCTGGTGTTGGTGGTATTACCGGTACTGATGCCAACCTGGCACTGGCCAGTGAAGCCATCCTCCTGGGCTTCAACGTACGTGCCGATGCTTCTGCTCGTGAGATCATCGAACGCGAGAACCTGGAGCTGCGCTACTACAGCGTCATCTACCAGCTGATCGATGAGGTCAAGCAGGCGATGAGCGGTATGCTCGAGCCTGAGTGGAAGGAAGAGATCGTTGGTGTGGCTGAAGTTCGCGATGTCTTCCGTGCACCGAAGATTGGTGCCGTTGCTGGCTGCATGGTGGTTGAAGGTACCGTGTACCGTAACAAGAAGATCCGTGTCCTGCGCGACAACGTGGTCATCTACGAGGGCGAGCTGGAATCCCTGCGTCGCTTCAAGGATGACGTCCAGGAAGTGCGCATGGGCATGGAGTGTGGCATCGGCGTGAAGAACTACAATGATGTCCAGGTCAATGACAAGATCGAGGTCTTCGATCAGGTCAAGGTCGAACGTTCTCTGTAAGCGTTCGAGGAGTCGTTATCCATGCGCGAATTCAAGCGTACTGACCGTGTTGCCGACCAGCTCCAGAAGGAGCTGGCGGTGCTCATCCAGCGTGAGATCAAGGATCCACGCCTGGGCATGGTCACCGTCAGTGGGGTAGAGGTCAGTCGGGATCTCGGCTATGCCGATATTCATGTCACCTTGCTTGGCGAGCAGACTCCGGAGCGCATCAAGGAGAATCTTCAGGTCCTCCGTCGTGCAGCGGGTTTTCTGCGTACTCAGATTGGCCGTCGTATCAAGCTGCGCCATGTCCCCGAACTGCGCTTCCACTACGATGAAAGCGTGGTCCGCGGGCAACACCTGTCGGCTCTGATCGATGAAGCAGTGGCTCGTGATCGCTCTCATCGTCCTGAGGATGAGGACAGCGAAGGCCAGAATGAGGGCGAGGGCAAGGACTGATGGCGCGTCGTCGTCGCGGCTTGCCAATTGATGGTGTGTTGTTGCTGGACAAGCCCAAGGGCATGTCCAGCAATTATGCACTGCAGCGGGCACGTCGCCTGTTTCAGGCCCAGAAAGCCGGGCATACCGGTACTCTGGACCCGATGGCTACCGGGTTGCTGCCAGTGTTGTTTGGCGAAGCCACCAAGTTCTCACAGCACCTGCTGGAAGCGGATAAGGTCTACCGGACCCGAGTCGAATTGGGGACGAGTACCGATACCGGCGATGCTGAGGGCGAGGTGATTGCTTGTCGTCCGGTACCAGCGCTGGAAGAAAGTGATGTGGCATCCATGGTGGCTGGATTCATTGGCGAGCAGGATCAGTTGCCGCCAATGTATTCGGCACTGAAGCATCAGGGGCGCAAGCTGTATGAATTGGCCCGTGAAGGCAAGAGCGTCGAGCGTGCAAGCCGGCGTATAAAGGTGTATGATGCGCGGCTGCTTTGCGTATCCTTGGCTGGAGAAAGCCCCTGTTTCGACCTGGAAGTCAGAGTCAGCAAGGGGACTTATGTGCGTGTCCTGGCCGAGGATATGGCTCGGGCTTTAGGCTGTGAAGGCCATATCTCGCAGCTGCGCCGATTGAAGAGTGGCCCCTTCGACGCCAGCGGTATGCAGGATTTCGAAGCGCTGGAAGCACTGCCTGATCAAGCGGCTTTGGAAGCACAATTGATGCCGGTCGACTGCTTGCTCGGACATCTTGCTGCTCATCGGTTGAGCGAATCTGGCGCCAAGGCCATGCGCTATGGTCAGATTGCGCGTGGTGAGCTTGCACCGGAGATGCCTGGCACTGCCGACCGTGCACTGATTCGTCTCTATCACGGTGAGACCTTCGTGGGTCTTGGTGGGGTAGAGTCGTCCGGGGACGTCGTTCCCCGGCGCCTTTTGAGTTCGTTTGTAGCGGGCTCTGGGCAAACCTGATCCTTTCGAGGAGCAGGTCATCAAGAGAGACTGCAAATATGCGTGGTCTCTCACCTTTATCATTTAGGCATATTGCTTACTGGAGAGACAGATGGCACTTACCGCCGAACAGAAAGCTGAAATCGTCAAGGAATACGGTCGTGGTGACAGCGACACCGGTTCCCCTGAGGTACAGGTTGCCCTGCTTAGCGCCAACATCAATGGCCTGCAGGACCACTTCAAGACCAACAAGCAGGATCACCACTCTCGTCGTGGCCTGATTCGCATGGTCAACCAGCGTCGTAAGCTGCTGGACTACCTCAAGCGCAAGGATTTCGAACGCTATCAGTCTCTGATTCAGCGACTGGGTCTGCGTCGCTAAGAAATTAGTGTCAGACAGTGAAACGGGCGGCTCCTCTGGAGCCGCCCGTTTTGCGTTAGGGCTGTACCACAATGCAATGTGCGGTTTCCCACACAGCACTCGCTATTCATCTGTGTGACTTCCCATCCATCAAGTGACGGGAGCCTTTCGACTTTTGTTGAAAGTGTTTCTTTCAGCCATTTGAAATAGAAGAGAAAGCTTATAAAAGGAATGTAGTTTGCTCTTTCTTGGGGATGCTGAGGTGTGTGGCCATGAAATACCTCGGTTTTTCGCAAATCAGTCCCAGGATGGAGACAATATCAATGAAAGCATCCTTTATTGGAGCCGGCATTCTCACCTTGATCGCTGTGTTTCCTGCATTTGCCATGGCAGATGCCAAGCCTCAGGTCGATACCCTCGATTCCCCCAACCCGAAGCAATTGTTATACGTCGGCAACAGTTACCAGTACTACAACAACAGCCTGCACAATTACGTCAAGAGAATGGCGGAGGCCGCTTACCCAGAGATGGTGGATAGCCTCAACAGCAAATCCGCGACTATTTCCGGGGCGTACCTGTCCCAGCATGATGTAAAAAGTTACCTGTTCCCGGGTGCACTGGGGCTGCCCGATCCGTTTGATGTTGTCGTTCTCCAGGGGCACAGCAGTGCCGCCCTGACAGACGAGAAACGTCAGGCTTTCCATGATGCGGTCATCCAGGATCATCAGGCTATCGAAGCGACGGGGGCAGAGACCGTGCTCTACATGACACCTGCCTATGGCAAGGATCATGACAATTACGATCCCGATATGATCGACAAGATCGAGGATCTCTATACCACGGTCGGCAATGAGGTCGGGGCCTTGGTGATTCCGGTTGGCCTTGCCTTCCAGAAAGCCTATGAGCAGCGCCCGGAGCTGGCATTGCATGTCGAGTACGATGGCAGTCATCCCACTCCTGAGGGTACCTATCTGGCAGCAGCCACTGTCTTCGCTGCGCTTTATGACACATCTATCGTCGGTAACCCCTACACCTACTATGGCCGCATCGACGCAGATGACGCTGCCTTTCTGCAGCAGGTCGCCGAAGACACTGTCGAGGAGTACTACAGCAGGTAGCACGGCAGCAAGCAGCACGACAGCAGGCAGTACGCAGGAAAGAGTGCGCCGGAAAAGAATACGGCAGATAGAGAGTATGCCAGCAGATGAGGCGTGGGTGGGGAGGCACGGAAGCCCTGCCCAAGCCTACCGGTCCGAATAAATCCAATAAAAGAGGGATAACGATGCGAATGCTTTGGTTCGCACTGGCAGTGCTGTGCCTGCCATTGTCGCCAGTTCATGCCAATGAGCGTGTGACTGGCCTGGACGCAGGTTCCGGCCACTACGAATTCGACGATCCTGCCACCCAGCAGAAAATCAGTGTCTATTACTATCAGCCGAGCCGCTATGACGCAGATATGCCAATTGTGCTCGTACTGCATGGATTACGCCGTGATGCGGAGGCATATCGCGATAGCTGGGTGGAATTTGCCGAGCGCGAAGGGCTGATGATATTGGCTCCACGGTTCAGCTCGGATACCTATCCAGGTGGCAATGGTTTCAACCTGGGCAATGTATTCCAGGCCACGTCGGCTGAAGAGAGCCGCGGCTTCATCCAGCCTGAGCAGATGAACCCTCCGGAGCTATGGGTCTTCACGCTCATCGAGCGGGTCTTTGCTGACTTCAGAACCCATCGCAGTACCAACCGTCATGAGACTTACTATCTGTATGGCCACGGTGCTGGTGCACAGGTTGCCCATCGTTTCGCCATGTTCATGCCGGAATCACATGCCGAAGAGATCATTATCGGCGCAGCAGGTTGGTACACCATGCCGGATGAGACCATCGAGTGGCCCTATGGCATTAGAGGAGTGCCGATGTTGGATACCTCTGCCATCAAGGCCTATCTTGCCCAGCCCATGTTGTTGCTGGCTGGTGGAGCGGATACGGCGACGCTTCACACCGTCATGCGCCAGACGTCTCTGGCCAATGCCCAGGGAGCGACGCGAGTGGAGCGGACCCGCCATTACTTCGAGTTTGCCAGAAGCCGAGCCCAACGTTTGGGTACTGCGTTCAACTGGAAGCATTGGGTCATGCCTGGTGTGACACATAGTCCTGACCAGATGACAGCCTTCGCGGCCCGTTATATCGCTTTGCGGGCACGCTGATGTCGGCGCCTCTGCATGCATAAGCAGAAAACTCCCCTCACGACCAAGGGAAAATCATGCTCAAACTCTTTACACCAGGCCTCTTTGCCATGCGGTCTGTTGCCGTCTTCGGGCTGCTGGCATTGCTTGCTGTCTGCAGCAGTGCACTAGCCAGCGGCACAACATCGGCCGAACTTGCAGAATTGGTCAAGCGCCAGTCCGAGATGCTGGAGCGTCAGGCGCAGCAGCTTGAGGACCTGCAGGCACGCCTGGTGCAGCTCGAAGCTCGGGCAGGCGTTGATAGTAATGCGTTTGCTCAGCGTCATGCGGTACCAGTAATGACAGATGCTGAAGTGACGAGTGTGCCGGTGACGACTCAAGCCTCTACAACAACAGAGAAGGATCGCACGGACATTGAAGAGCTGCAGGGTCAAGTGGCCTTGCTGGAGGCGGCTCAGGCAGACCAGTCGTATATCGACTGGTCAGATGGCGGGCCTGAATTCATCAGTGCCGATGGCAATCGTCGCTTGAAGATTGGTGGACGGCTGCAGTTTGACGCATCGACCACCAACGGCTCGCGTTTTGACGACAGCAGCGACGAGCGCAACATCAGTGGTACGGAAGCGCGGCGCCTGAGACTGGATATCTCCGGTCAACTGTCGGAGAGAATTGGCTACAAGATTGGCTATGACCTGGCGGGCAACGACGCCAGTGTGCGTGATGCCTACCTCTCGAGCCTGTTCAACTGGGGCGATGAGGATGTGGTGCTTTACGTGGGCAACAAATACGATGATCGCTCGCTGGATGGGGCGACCTCGTCCAACAATACCTGGTTCATGGAGCGTAACTTCGTCAGCAGTGCCATCACGCCGGACCGTGGTGCATACGGCCTGGGGGTGAAGGGCAAGATATACGGCGACAGCCGAGACTGGCACGCCTCGTTTGCGGTGACCAACGGCAGGCTAGGTGCTGACACCGACCATTCCGATACCGCCACGTACATGACACGCGCCCACTGGAACCCCTGGCACGATGGGACGGACATGATTCATCTGGGAGGCTGGGGCTTCTACGAGGATTTCGATCCCAGTGATGATTCGGTGTTCAAGAACGTTGATGCCGCGGATCATTTCAATGAGAACGTCACTATCCGCAGCCGCAAGCTCAGTGACCCGGATTCGAGCAGTGCCTACGGGCTGGAATTGGCGACATCGCTCGGCTCGTTTGCCGCCGCTGCGGAATATGGGCAGCGCACTGTGGATCAGCGTGACTCCGCTGGCGGTGAAAGCATGAACTACGACGCCTGGAGTGTTCAGACCAGCTACTTCCTGACAGGGGAGTCTCATGGTTATTCCAGGAAGTCCGGTGTCTGGCGCCTGCCCGAGGTCAACGACCCAGTGTCGGCAGGAGGACTGGGTGCCTTTCAGGTTGCTGCTCGCTACCAGGAACTGGACTTCTATGATGCTCCGGATTACCCAGGTGGGGACGGCAGCTCGACGACACTCGGCTTGAATTGGTATCCGAATGACTGGTCTCGGGTCATGTTCGACTACACGCTCTGGGATACCCACAATCGCAGTGGTGATTTCAAAGGGCTGGATGATGGCAACACGCTGTCGGCCCGATTGCAGGTGGTGTTCTGATAAGGTTCCGTCATATGTCATGGAGCCCTGTGTGGCGGACAACGGTGCACCGATAAGTCTCGGAAAGGTCGAAACGGGCAGCACAGGCTGCCCGTTTCTTGTCTCAAAATCCGGGAAGGCGGGAGGAGAGAAAGTGGCCAAGGGTATTTGCATTGGCTTATTTGTCGCTAAAGTGGTGTAACTGGTGGCCCTATGTCGCCTTAACCCCTAAAATATTGGCCGAGTCAAAACGACCCTAACATTGAAAAGTAAAGGAAGTCGCCGTGAATCCGGTCAAAAAGACATTTCAGTACGGTCGCAGTACCGTCACTCTGGAAACCGGGCGCATCGCCCGCCAGGCTACCGGTGCCGTAATGGTTACCATGGACGACACCGTGGTGCTGTGCACCGTGGTGGCAAGGAAGGAGCCAAACCCCGCGCAGTCCTTCTTCCCGCTGTCCGTGCACTATCAGGAAAAGACCTATGCGGTCGGCAAGATTCCCGGCGGCTTCTTCAAGCGTGAAGGACGTCCTACCGAGAAGGAAACTCTGACTTCTCGACTGATCGATCGTCCGATCCGTCCGCTGTTCCCCAAGGGCTTCATGAATGAAGTACAGGTCATCTGTACGGTCATGTCTACCGACCGCAACCAGGATCCTGATATCGCTGCCATGATTGGTACGTCAGCAGCCCTGGCCATTTCCGGCGTGCCGTTCAATGGTCCTATCGGCGCTGCGCGAGTAGGCTTTACTGAAGACCGCGGTTATTTCCTCAACCCCACTGTCGAAGAGCTGGCCGCCTCCGAGCTGGACATGGTTGTCGCCGGCACCGAGAAAGCCGTGTTGATGGTGGAGTCCGAAGCCGAAGAGCTGCTCGAAGATGAAATGCTGGGTGCTGTGCTTTACGGCCACCAGGAAATGCAGACGGTAATTCAGGCAATCAACGAGCTGGTGGCAGAGGCAGGCAAGGCCAAGTGGGATTGGCAGCCGGCAGCTGAAAATACTGCGCTCAAGGATGCCCTGGGTACTGGATTTGAAGCCAAGGTCGGTGAAGCTTATCGCATCACTGACAAGATGCAGCGCCAGGACGCATTGGCTGCACTCAAGGCTCAGGCTGTCGAGCTGCTTGCTGGTGGCGAAGAGAGTCAGTTCGAAGCATCTGATGTGGAAGCAGGCTTTGCTGGTCTTGAAAAGCGTGTAGTGCGCTCCCGCGTGATCAAGGGCGAGCCGCGCATCGATGGTCGCGACCACAAGACCGTGCGTCCGCTGGCCATTGAAGTTGGAAGCTTGCCCAAGACCCATGGTTCCGCTGTCTTCACCCGTGGTGAGACCCAGGCCATCGTCATTGCCACCCTTGGCACTCTGCGCGATGCCCAGTTGATCGAATCGCTGGAAGGCGAGCGCAAGGAACGTTTCCTGTTGCATTACAACTTCCCTCCCTACTCCGTAGGTGAGGCGGGTTTCATGGGCGGTCCCAAGCGTCGCGAGATTGGCCATGGCCGTCTGGCTCGCCGCGGTGTTCAGGCCATGCTGCCGAAGGAAGATGACTTCCCCTACACCATCCGCGTAGTGTCCGAGATCACCGAGTCCAATGGTTCCAGCTCCATGGCCTCCGTGTGTGGTTCTTCCTTGGCGCTGATGGATGCTGGTGTGCCGATCAAGGCTCCGGTAGCCGGCATCGCCATGGGACTGGTCAAGGATGATGACGGCTTTGCCGTGCTTACGGACATTCTTGGCGACGAGGATCACCTCGGCGACATGGACTTCAAGGTGGCCGGTTCCGCTGAAGGCGTGACGGCGCTGCAGATGGACATCAAGATTGAAGGCATCGACGAGCAGATCATGGAGACCGCCTTGACCCAGGCCCATGACGCTCGTCTGCATATTCTCGAGCAGATGAATGCGGTGATTGCCAATAGCCGTGCTGAAGTTTCCGAGAATGCGCCGTCCATGGCCACGATCAAGATCGATCCGGACAAGATTCGTGACGTCATCGGCAAGGGCGGCGCCACCATTCGCAAGATCTGTGAAGATACTGGCGCTTCCATTGACCTGGATGATGACGGCACCGTGCGTATCTATGCCGAGGACAAGAAGGCGGCGAAGAAGGCCATCGACACCGTTCTGGCCATTACCGCTGAAGCCGAGATCGGTAAGCTGTATCACGGCAAGGTAGTGCGTATCGCTGACTTCGGTGCCTTCGTCAACATCATGCCGGGTACCGATGGTCTGGTGCACATCTCACAGATCGTTCCCGAGCGTGTCAACGACGTGCGTGACTACCTCAACGAGGGTGATGAGGTCGTGGTCAAGGTGCTCGACATCGACAACCGCAATCGCGTCAAGCTGACCCTCAAGGAAATCACCGAAGAAGAGAAGGCGGCGTTCGCATCCGAACAGGCAGAGACAGAAATCTAGTCAATCTGCTCTGCCGAACGCCCCCGTTGCTGACGCCACGGGGGCGTTTCTGTTTGCGGCGATGAGACTGAGATAACGATCCTGAGAGAGCAATGAGAGAAGCATGACGCAAGCAACATCTACAGCAGCACCCAAAAGCCACACTGGTCGTCGCGACTGGTTGGCAGTGGTTGCGGTGATGATCGGTATCTTTCTGTTGGTCACTGCCGAGCAGTTACCCATTGGCTTGTTGTCTCAGGTTGCTGAGTCACTGGGCGTGAGTGAAGGAAGCGCGGGCTTGATGATCACCGTTCCAGGTGTGGTGGCAGCCTTTGCTGCGCCGCTATTGCCCATGGCAGTAGGTCGCATGGACCGTCGTCTGTTGTTGACTTCGCTGATGCTGCTGATGACGTTGGCCAGTGTACTGGGAGCGATCGTTGACAGCTTTGCACTACTGCTGGCCACTCGAGTATTGATTGGCATCTGTATCGGAGGATTCTGGGCCATCGCCGGGGGGCTGGCCTCACGGCTGGTGGCTCTGGCTCAGGTGCCGCGTGCCATGTCGCTGATCTTCAGTGGTGTAGCCGGGGCCACTGTATTGGGGGTGCCTGCCGGTACCTGGCTGGGTGACGTGACGCACTGGCGTGTGGCATTCGCTGCCATGGGCGGACTCAGTCTCCTGGTGACACTGGGACTTTGGTGGCTGCTTCCTCCTCTGCCAGCCCATCAACCAGTGCGCTTGGCCAGCTTGACAGGGCAATTTGCCAGCCGTGGCATGCGTGTTGGTGCCATCGTTACTGCATTGGTCGTGATTGGTCACTTTGCAGCCTACACCTTTATCAGCCCGATTCTGCAAACCATCGCCGGTATCCCGCTGGCGCAGGTCAGTGCCTTGCTGCTGTTGTATGGCGCTGCTGGCATGGTCGGAAACTTCATCGCCGCTAATGCCGCTGCACGCCGCACTCATACGACGGTGTTGCTGATTCCCAGCCTGCTGGCGATGGTGGCCCTGGCGTTTCCCTGGCTGGCGCCTCAGGCACCCATGGGAACCGTGTTGTTGATGATGTGGGGGCTGGTGTTTGGTGGTATCTCAGTCAGCTTGCAGACCTGGGTGTTGAAGGCGGCGCTTAATCCAGAAGCGGCTACCGCCCTGATGGCCTTTGTCTTCAATCTGTCCATCGGTATCGGCGCCATGGCAGGTGGGCAGGTCGTGGATGCCTTCGGTCTGACCACGGTGCTGTGCTCGTCAGGTGTGATGTTCGTACTGGCTGCACTGCTGGTAATGCGTACTCCTCCTTCAGTATTGGGGGCGCGTTGATCGTTCTTGTACGAAACTGTTTAGGGATGAATAAATATGTCGTGCTTTCTATATGTAGCGGGTGGCTGAACCGAAAGTGGAGGGTGACACATGCAGTGGCGGGCATTGAAGTATTTCGATACTGTGGCGCGCTGCCATTCATTGCGACAAGCGGCTTCCAGGCTGCATGTGGCACCGACCGCTGTTTCACGTCAGATCGATCAGCTTGAGCACCAGCTTGGCGCGGAGCTGCTTGAACGCACCCATGAAGGGGTGCGTCTGACACCTGCAGGGGAGTTGTTGGCCGATCAGGCGAGCCGCACTCTGCGTGATATGGAGAGGCTGGCGGCACGCATTGCCGACTTGCAGGGATGCTGCACTGGGCGAGTCTCTGTAGAGGTATCCGAGGGTGTGGTAGCGCAGTTGCTGACCCCTGCGCTTGCTGGTTTGCAGAGCGAGTATCCACAACTGACATTTGATGTCAGCATTGCCAGCGCAGGTGGTGTGATCGAGACCTTACGCTCCGGGAAGGCGGATATCGGCCTGGCCTATTTCCTGCCGCCTCGTGACGATGTGGTCAGGGTGGCCAGCGCAGAGCTGGAGCACTATGCAGTCATGGCGCCGGGCCATCCTCTGGCCTGGACATCTGCGTTGGGGCTTTCCGATATCGAAGGCTACCCGCTGGCTGTGCCGGATGATTCCTTTGGTGTACGGCAAGCACTCAATCGTGCTGCTCGTGACCGCAAGCTGAATATGCAGATTGCCTATACGACCTCGTCGCTGGAGACCCAGAAAGCCCTTGCCAGACAAGGAGCGGCTATCTTGTTGTTGCCTTTGATTACGGTGGCTCAGGAGTGTGAGGCAGGCCAGCTCGTCGCCGTGGCGCTGCACCCAGGAGAGCTGGAGCAGACCCGTGTCGACTTGTGTGTCTACCGTCATCATTCCCCCAGCCTTGCCGTTCGTACCTGTCTAGCCCGATTGGAGGAGGCGTTGGTGGAACTGGATGGAAATGCCGCTGATATGGCACATAACTAGACAGTCGGCTGTGGTGTGGACACAAATTGTGAGCACCGTGACCCATTTATTGCATTGGCTGTGATGGGCCTTTCCTTCCATGCTGATTCAGTGACGGCAAGGGAGGAACAATAACAATGCATGAAGCGACAGATCACCAGACCACAGACCACCAGACCACAGATCATCAAGCGGCAGACGCTCAAGCATCGCAGCACGAAGCCTTGAGCTGGACGGCTGCACAATTGTTGGATGCCTATCGTTCGCGACAAGTCTCTCCATCGGAGTATGCCGATCTCCTGATCGCTCATGTCGAGCGCCATGAGGGGCGAATTAATGCTCTTTATGACTACGATCCAGAACGTTTTCTTGCTGCGGCCAAAGTATCGACCCAACGTTGGGCTAGGCAGGCACCCTGCGGCCCGCTCGATGGCATTCCGGTAACGCTCAAGGAGTTGATTGCCACCCGTGGCACACCAGTGCCACATGGTACGCTTGCCGGAGACCATCCTCCTGCCGATGAAGATGCGCCTGCGGCAGCGCGTCTCAATGAAGATGGCGCGCTATTGTTGGCCAAGACCACCTGTCCGGATTACGGCATGCTGTCATCCGGCCGCTCATCCTTCCATGGCCTGACGCGAAACCCCTGGAACCCTGATTTCAACCCGGGAGGGTCGAGCTCTGGTGCCGGAGCTGCGGCAGCAGCAGGATTCGGTATCCTGCATCTGGGTACCGACATCGGCGGATCGATCCGCCTGCCAGCGGCCTGGTGTGGTGTGGTCGGATTCAAGCCAAGCCTGGGGCGAGTGCCTGTCGATCCTTACTATGTCGGCCGCTGTGCTGGACCAATGACCCGGTCAGTGGCGGATGCGGCGCTGATGATGGCCACGGTTGCGCGTACCGATCGGCGTGATGCCATGCGCCTTCCACCCCAGCAGATCGATTGGTCAGCCCTGGACATCGATGTCCGTGGCATGCGGATTGGTGTCATGATGGAGGCTGGCTGTGGTCTGCCGGTGGACGAGCAGGTTCAGCGTTGTGTCGAGGATGGCGTCGCTCATTTCCGTAAAGCGGGGGCACATATCGTGCCGGTGGGGCCTGTGCTGTCACGTGACATGCTCGATGGCCTGAATGATTTCTGGCGGGCGCGGCAATGGAGTGAATTGCTGACGCTTACCGAGCAGCAGCGTGAGCAGGTGCTACCGGAAATTCTCGCCTGGGCGGACGAGGGCCGTGGGCTGGATCCCGTCAAGGTGGTTCGAGGTTTCGAACAGACCCTGGCCATGCGGCGTGCCACCGAGGCAGCGTTTGACCAACTGGATGCGGTGATCTCACCTGTCTCGCCGAATGTCGAGTTTCCTGCCGAATGGCCGTCTCCTTCCAATGATCCCTCTCGTCCTTTCGAACATATTGTGTTCACGGTGCCGTGGAACATGGGTGAACAGCCTGCGATTGCCATCCATGCTGGATTCAGTCATGCAGGCATGCCGATCGGCCTGCAGATCATCACGCCAAAGTTCGAAGACATGCGTGCTCTGCAGTTGGCCAGTGCCTTCGAAAAGTGGCAGGGTACGCTATCAAATTGGCCATGCCAGGCATGATGCCTGGCATGCGGTGACAACAATTACGCGATAATGTCCGCCTGGGTGCCAGGCAGCGCCTGTGGCACGGAACAGGCCATGCTCCGCAGCGCATTCCAGCATGGCAGGCTGACAAGGAATATCATCATGCGCCCAACCTTTGTTCGTCCCACCAGCTGGAGAGGCTGGCTGGTCCTGATTGGTTTTGTCAGTGTGATTCTGGCCGGCATCTGGCCGGTGATTGGCTGGGTCAATCAGGCGGTACTGGTGGCTGGAATGCCGAAATTGCTGGTGTGGAGCTATGTTGTCCTGCTCAGTTGCAGCCTGATGATGTGGCTTGGCAACCTGCTGATCGGGGAGAGAGGGGATGACTAGCTCCGTGCCGTTATGGATCACCATTGGCTACATTGCCATCGCCATGGCGATCGGACTTGCCGCTCGCGGTGGGCGCCGCATGAACTCGCTGGAGGAGTGGGGAGTGGCTGGGCGCAGCATGGGACCCGTGACACTCTATCTGTTGATTGCTGCGGGCAGTGTCAGTGCCTATACCTTCATGGGCGCGCCAGGCTGGGCTTATGCCAAGGGCGTTCCTGTGCTCTATGTCGTGATCTACCTGGGCTATCTGGCACTGGTGGCATGGTATTTCGGGCCCAAGGTCTGGGCCTTTGGCGCACGCTTTGGTCATGTCACCCAGGCCAGTGCCATTACTGATCGCTACCAGAGCCCGGCCCTCGGTGCACTTGCTGCGCTGGTGATGTCCATCGGCTCGATTGCCTATGCCGTGCTGCAGACCATCGGCTCTGCCTACATCCTGCTGGTGATGAGCGGAGGTGCAATTCCGGTATGGGCTGGTGTGTTGCTGGTGTTGAGTGCCATCGCGATCTATCTGTATGTCAGTGGCCAGCGTGCCATCGGCAAGACCAATGTCTTCCAAGGGGTGTTGATGATCGTTGTCGCCTGGATCATTGGTCTGTGGTCGGCGCATACCGCCACGGGAGAATGGAGCTTCTCGGCGGTATTCACTCAAGTGCTCGAGCGCAACCCGGATTTCCTTGTCCTTCCGGGCGGTGGTGGGGACATGAGTTTTGCCTTCTGGACAACTTCTATCATCGTTTCGATGCTGTCGTTCATGCCACCGGTATGGACCCAATGGATGAGTGGTACATCGGCCCGCACCATTCGCCTCAGTGCGACGTTGCTTCCCACCTACTATCTGGTGATTCTGCCCATGATCGTGGTGGGGTTCATCGGCATCTACTCATTGCCTGAGCTGGCGCGTGCCGACACCGTGGTGCTGGAGTATGCCATGGCCCATCTCCCTGCCGTGCTGGTGGGGCTGCTGGGGGCAGGAACCCTGGCGGCATCCATGTCGTCATCCGAGCCCTTCATTCATTCCGTCGCGCTGTCGTGGAGCAAGGATGTGCTGCAACCCTGGTTCAAGATATCCGACGCGCGCGCCGGGCATCTTGCTCGCTGGATGATCTTTCCATTGATGGCACTGATCATCGCGCCATTGGCGATTGCCGAGCCTGGCAACCTGGTCATGATCCTGCTGATCGGGTTGGGGTTTGCTTCCCAGGTGTTGCCTGCCTTCATCGGCATGTTCTTCTGGCCGCGAGCCACGGCATGGGGAGTGATGGCCGGCATTCTCAGTGGTTTTGTGGTGACGGTGCTCCTGATCACCATCTGGCCACACCCGCTCGGGATTCATGGCGGGTTCTGGGGGCTGATGGTCAATCTACCGGTGTTCCTGGTGGTATCGCACCTGACCCGTCCTGCACCGGCGGAGGTTGTGGAGCGCTTCTTCCGTATTGCCGCCCCCTGGTATCAGCTTTCTGAAGTCAATGCGGAAAAGGTGGCTGTCCGCGCAGAATCGTGACGGGGGAGAGACGCAGAGAGCCCGCGCTAATGCGCGGGCTCTCTTATGATGAACTACCTACCAGGAACGATCAGGAACGTTCGATGGCCAGTGCAACACCCTGGCCGCCACCGATACACAGCGTGGCCAAGCCTTTCTTCGCGTCACGACGGATCATCTCGTGTACCAGAGTCACCAGAATCCGGCATCCGGAGGCTCCGATCGGGTGGCCGATGGCGATAGCGCCCCCATTGACATTGATCTTGTCGGCATCCCAGCCCAGTTCCTTGTTCACGGACAGTGCCTGGGCGGCGAAGGCTTCGTTGGCCTCGATCAGGTCTAGGTCATCAATGCTCCAGCCGGCTTTTTCCAGACAGCGGCGAGTCGCCGGTGCCGGGCCGATGCCCATGATGGCCGGATCCACGCCTGCATTGGCATAGGCCTTGATGCGGGCCAATGGTTCAAGACCAAGTTGCTTGGCCTTTTCGGCGGAGCAGAGCATCACCACTGCAGCACCATCATTGAGCGAAGAAGCGTTACCGGCAGTGACGGTACCATCCTTCTTGAACGCCGGGCGCATGGTGGCCAGCTTGTCGGCACTGACGGCACGAGGATTCTCATCGGTATCGAAGACCAGTGGGTCACCTTTGCGCTGGGGGACTTCGATCGGAACGATCTGACCCTTGAAGCGCCCTTCCTCGATGGCCGCCGCAGCCTTGGCCTGGGAGCCTGATGCGAAGGCATCCATTTCTTCGCGGGAGATAGCGTATTTTTCTGCCAGGTTTTCGGCAGTGATACCCATATGGAAATTGTTGAAGGCATCCCACAGGCCATCGTGGACCATGGAATCGATGGCTTTCCAATCACCCATGCGTTGGCCATTGCGGGAGTTGGGCAGAACATGGGGCGACAGTGACATGTTTTCCTGGCCGCCAGCGATGATGACATCGGCATCACCAAGCATGATGGCCTGTGCCCCCAGGTGCAGAGCCTTGAGGCCTGAGCCACATACCTTGTTGATGGTCATGGCAGGTACGCTGTCTGGAAGACCTGCCTTGATGGCAGCCTGGCGAGCCGGGTTCTGACCGGTACCTGCGGTCAATACCTGGCCCAGCAGGACCTCATCGACTTGCTCTGGAGCGACTCCTGTCTGGGCCAGCACATCCTTGATCACGGCAGCACCGAGGTCGCTGGCAGGAATGCCGGATAGCGAGCCTCCAAAACTACCGACAGCAGTACGGCGGGCGGCAACGATCACGACTTCTTGCATGGAGTAGTCTCCTGACACGTTAACGGGCAATTACCTCAGCATAGGGACATTGGTGCAGTGCCACAATCCCACAAACTTGATCTGAGAGGGGACTTTAGTATAGCCAGTGTAAATGACATTACTGGGGCGATAGCTGGCAGGGCACAACGGATGTCGCTATGTCATTGATAACGCCAACCAGCTGGCTAGCGTGTGTGATACTGATCGCCCCCGAGGGCGTGCTTTCGGTATCCGGGAAGTGGTTGAGGTGCACGACCTGCATACCCGCATCCAGTCCTGCCTGGACACCTACGGCAGCGTCATCGATGACAACACAACGCTCAGGTGAGTATCCCATCGCTTCGGCAGCGGCCAGGTACAGTCCTGGATCAGGCTTCCATACCTTGAGCTCATAGGCACTGAAAAGGTATTCGCCAAAGTGCTCGGCCAGGCCGCTGGCCTGCATGGCACAACGAATCTTGGCCAGGGGACCATTGGATGCCACTGCCTTGGGGAATGTGCGCAATTGATCGAGGGCCTGCGGCATCCCGGCAATCGGCTCCAGTTCCGCGATCATGCGCTCGGCCATGCGTTCTCGCATATTCTGCTCGAGCCGCCCACGCTGTGCCTCCTCCAGGAGGGTGAAGCGTTTCTCCAGTGTCTGCACGATGTCGAGGAAACGTATCCCTCGAAACTCTTCCATATACTGAGTCGCTGAAAAAGGCAGGCCGAAAGGTGGAAGTGTCTCGGCCATGACTTCGGCCAGCAGAATCTCGCTATCAACCAGGGTGCCGTCTGAATCGAACAGCAGACACAGCGGTGCGATGGGCTCGGGCATGGATACCTCGATGATGGCTGGATGGAAAGCATATGCAATATGCAAAGCACCGCCCCAGTGTACCGGAGATCGGTATCCGGGGGCGGTGCCTGGACAACTTCGCTGGATGGCTCCCTTGTCCGACTCCTGTGCCTTCACTCCCTGCGCTACAGAATGCGGGAAATTGAAGTCAGCGGATGTGATGCATCTTCTACCTGATCAACCTTGTGCGGCCCGCTGGCGTACTTCCTCGAAAGTCCATTCCTTCAAGATCTTGCCGTTGCGGAATATGGTCATCAGTTGGTTGGCGCGCGTGCCGAGTTCGTCAGCGCGTACGGTCTGGTAACCCTGGGCATCATCATGGATCAGGGCCAATCGTCCACGCTTGGAGCGTTTGCCCGGATCGGTGACAGGGTCCTTGTAGACATCATGCCACTGGCCGTTGATACAGATAGCCGAGGCTTTCATGGCAAATTTCTGGGTATCGCGATTGAGCCTCTGCAGCAGGGCACCTCCCATGCCAAAAGCAATGTTGTCGGCACTCAGTTCCCGTTGCTTCATGATGGCGAGAATAGCGGCAATGGAATCGGCATCGACACCATCTCCCTGAATCAGGCGAATGCAGTCAGGCAGTACGCGATAGCCCTTGCTATTGATCCGGTAACCGAAATGGGTCATCAGGTGTTCGATGGCCTCTGGAACTACCTCGGTAGGCTCGCCAGAGTCGGGACGTACCACCAGGGTGCCGCCGGACTGTTCAACGCGTGTCTTGAGTTCTCCGCCCCAGATATTGTCGATGGCATGCCATAAGTCCCAGGAGTCGCTCACCACCGCAACGATGCGACCGTCTCCGGAGAACTGATCCAGCATGTTGGTGTAGGCGTCGGTCTCGCCTTCCTGCCCCCAACTGGTGATGGTGCTGTGTTCAGCGGCAGGAATCGAGAAACCGGCCATGTCGATTGAGTAATAACGACGTGCAGCGAGAATGCCGGATAGGGTATCGGTGCCCATGAAATTGACCAGGTGGGCAGCGCCACCCAGGGCGGCGCTTTCCTCGGAGCTGACGCCACGGGAACCGAAGTCGTGCAGCTTGAAGGGCAGGCCATCGGTGGTGTCGGCGGTTTCCTGCAGGTAGCGCTGAATGGTGTCGCGGCACTGGCGTGACACCGTGGCCACTGTGGTGGGGTACCACACGGCACGTAACAGCGCGGTTTCCACATAACTGGTCAACCATGCACATTGAGGGTCGGTATTGATGACCTGCACCATCACATTGCCGGTCGGCAGCAAGGTGCCTTCTGGAACGGCTTCGATCTCGATGGGCAGGTAACCCTGATAGGCGCTCAGGATGTATTCCCAGCCAGAGCGGTTGAAGGGAACACCATGGGCCAGGCATACCGCTTCGGCTTCTTCGATATCGACGATATCGATAGGCCGGCTGAGGTATTCCTTGAGAAAGGCCTGCAAGCCGAAGAACAGGGTCGCCGGGTAGACACCACCACGGGACTCGATATAGCTGGAGACGTACTCGGCGCCAGGCGGATATTGCAGAAAATGCGAGGTCTTGTAGGAATCCGTATTGAGGATCAGGTTGCGCATGACGGAGCTCCTCCGGTCATTGAGCGCGAGCATTGGTCTGTCCATCGCTCGTGCTTGCTGGTTGAAGCGGCGGTTCCCGCCGCTTGTCTTTTAATATAGTGGCTATAAGCCAATAAATAAATCAAAAAATTTTCACGTCTGCCGTTCGTGATGGCCCAATGGTTTGCATCATTGCCTCATGGTGCAGGCGGGAAAAGTCATGGCTATCGGCAAAATCCCGCAACCAGTCTGCTACCGGGCCAGGCAGCATGCCCTTGGTGTTCAGGGCCGCTATAGCCGCCTTTGCTGCACCATGTGTCGAGGCACTGAAGTAGCTCGTGCGAATGGGTGTGGCGCTGATGGAGAGGTGGTTTTCCATGTTCAGGCGAGCCCAGCGCGGGAACAGGTCAAGGTAGAACCCGGTGGCATCCTTGTGATGTCCAACCAGGGTAATGTGGGGTGCAGAACAGGCTGCACTCAAGTTTGCCACTATGGCATTGACCGTCTGAACCCAGATATCGTCACTTTCTGGCACGTCCTCCAGAGGCAGGCATGACAATCGCTGGTTGTCATGCTCGGACAGACAGGCACGCACCATGTTCTCCCGCTCCTGATGGGTCCAGGGGTTGTGCAGACTGCGTGGCTGCCAGGCAGATCCGATCAGCAGGATAACTCGATCGGCTTGATGCAGTGCGCTGGACAGTACATGCAGGTGGCCGTTGTGAAAGGGCTGGAAGCGACCGATGAATACTGCAAAGTCGAAGTTGCGTGACATGACTCAAGCTCCTTACTCAGGTTCCTTGTAGAGCGGCTCAGTTATCAGGGCTCTAGTTATCAGAACCCAGCTATCAAAACCCAGTTGCCAGGATATAGAGTACGGCCTATTATTGGCTTATAGCCACTAATTAATCAAGGCCATGTCCATGTCCTCCTGGCAATCTGAAGCTGAGTTTCTCGAACACTATGATAGCCGCCATTACAGCGGCCCTCTGGTCAGTGTCGATGTGGCCATTTTTACCTTGCATGAGGCACAGCTGAAGGTACTTCTGGTGCAACGAGGGGAGTTTCCCTGCAAGGGGCGATGGGCATTGCCCGGCGGGTTCATCAATATGGGGGGGGATGCGGATCTGTATGCTACTGCCCGGCGCAAGTTGAAGGACAAGACCGGCGTCGATGCGCCTCTCCTTGAGCAGGTGTGCAGCCTGGGCAATGACGCCCGAGATCCACGGGGCTGGTCAGTCACGGTGCTGTACATGGCGCTGGTCCCATGGGCGCCGACGGCGGAGTTCATGGAAAGTGTCACCGATGCACGCTGGTGGCCTGTGCAGTGGGTTGATGAGCTGGCCATGGCCTTTGATCATGCTGCATTGATCGAAGCCGCCCGAGACCGATTGAAGAACAAGACCGCCTATACGGTGCTGCCTGTACATGTGCTGAAGCGGCCATTCACGTTGACCCAGTTACAGAATGCCTTCGAGCTGCTGATGGATACCCAGCTGGAAAAGAAATCGTTCCGCCGCCGTATTCTCAATGCCAAGATTCTGGAAGAGGCGGGAGAGGCGTCTCCAGAAGGCGGCCGAGGCCGCCCTGCTGCGCTATATGTTCCGGCACGAGGTTCGGAAAAGCATCTTTTTGCCAGAGTGTTCGGGGAAACGGCATGACACATGGTGTCAGCCATCACGCCAAGTCGTTTCCGTCAGTTCCGCTCAAGCAGTATCTGGTCATTGACTGGGCTGAGAGGGCGCTTGCCGTCGAGAGCGAGGCGGATATTGTCCACCGCACGCTGGGCCATGGCGTTGCGGGTCTCGTGAGTGGCAGAACCGATATGCGGCAGTGCCACCACATTCTTCATGCTACTCAAGGGCGAGCCCGCCGGTAGAGGCTCCTGCTCGAACACATCCAGACCAGCGGCATGTAGTGTGCCGTCTTCCAATGCCTGAATCATGGCGGCTTCATCAACCACCTTGCCGCGACCAATATTGACGAAGATAGCGCCAGGCTTCATCCGGGAGAATTCGCGTGCACCGAAAAGCTTTTCGGTCTCGGCGGTCAGTGGCACGGTGACACAGACAATGTCGGCCTCGGCCAGCAGTTCATCCATTTCCAGGCGGCGAGCGCCCAGTTCCCTTTCCAGTTCAGGCTTGGGAGACGCCTTGGTGTACAGAATGTTCATGCCGAAACCCAAGGCGCCGCGACGGGCTATCGCGGCACCAATGCGGCCAAGGCCGATCATGCCCAAGGTCTTGCCGTGTACATCCGTACCGAACAGGTTGCGACCGATGTTGCTGGTCCAGTTACCTTGCTTGATCAGCTCGGCCAGTTCGATGGCGCGACGTGCAGTGCACATGATCAACAGGAACCCTGTATCGGCAGTTGTCTCGGTGAGTACATCCGGAGTGTTGCAAAGCAGGATGCCGCGGCGGGTCAGTTCATCCACCGGGTAGTTATCGTAGCCGACGGAAATACTGGCGATGGCTTCCAGGTTCGGTGCTTGATCCAGCAATTCTGGCGTGATCATGAGACTGGAGCCGACTAGACCATGTGCCTGACTCAGGGCCTCGATAAAGGCCGGCTCATCAGCACTCTGGGTGTCAGGCAGATAATCCACGCTGAAATCCTGGCGCAATGAAGCCAGTTGTTCATCGCTGAGTTCACGAAACACCAGAATGCGTTTGGTCATGACGACTCCTGAATGATATGGGGCAGGTCAGGCCCTTGACGCCACCGGGAAGCAAGGGCAGATACAATGTATGTAATACATATTATATTAAAGTTGTATCACACCTTTGCCACAGCTTCGAGTGCTGCCAGGCGCTTGCGGTCGGGGAGACCTTCCATGTCCCCGATGACCTGGACGGCCTCGGCACCGGTGATGTTGGCTCGACGCAAGGCCTGGTGAGGAGAAAGGCCGTCGAGTATGGCGCTGACAAAGCCAACGGCGAAGGCGTCTCCGGCACCGACGGTGTCGACCACTTCCTGTACAGGAACACCAGCGACGGTGAATTCCTCTTCATGACCTGCCAGGATGCCCCGGTAGTAACTGCCTTCAGGCCCCAGCTTGATCACCACGGCTTCGGCTCCCTGGTTCAGGTAGAAGCCTGCAATGTCATGGGCGCTTTGCTGGCCGGTCAGCAGGCGACCTTCGGCGAGTCCCGGCAGCACCCAGTTGGCTTGGGCTGCCATGGCATTGAGGGTGTCACGCATTTCCTGTTCGCTGGACCAGAGGCTGGGGCGCAGGTTGGGGTCGAAGGACACGCTGGCGCCATGCTGACGGGCGGTCTTGAGCAGGTGCCAGGACAGTTCACGGCAACTGGCAGATACGGCCGGGGGAATCCCTGTAGCGTGCAGATGGCGCAGGGCCGAGAAGTCGATATTGGCAGCATCGGCGGGACTCAAGTGACTTGCGGCACTGTTCTTGCGCAAGTACTCGACCTTGGGATCGGCACCATCCAGGGCGCGTTCCTTGAAGACCAGGCCGGTAGCATGGTCCGGGTCGATGATCAGATGGCGGCAGTCGAGTGCTTCGGCTTCCAGCTTGGCCCGCAGGTAGCGGCCGAAACTGTCATTACCCACTCGGCTCAACCAGCCGACATGAAAGCCCAGGCGTGACAGGCCAATGGCAACGTTGGTATCGGCTCCAGCGATACCGCGTGAAAAACTTTCGACCGTGGCCAGGTCGCCAGGCCCATCAGCGACAAACAGGGCCATGGCTTCGCCAAATGAAAGAATCTCGGGTGAAATGGAGTTCGTCATCGTGGTGTCCTGAAAAAGTGACTGCGCATCAAGCAAGCAATGGTGGCTGGGTCGAACCCCGAGCAATGAGTCGAGGCAGGAAAAGGTGGCTTCTGGGCGGATCGCCGCTACCTGTCTGGCGTTGGCGAAGACAGTCTATGGCCGCCTTGCCGATGGCATCGGTAGGCTGGGCCAGAGTGGTAATGCCGGGGTCGGTAAGGTCGCACCAGTCCAGCTCGTCAATACCGAGGACGCCGATTTCCCCCACAGCGAGACCCAGCACTTTCACGCTGCGGATGACAGCCTGGGTGATCTGGCCATTGGCACACAGAATGGCGGGGCGAGGGCCTCGGGTGCGATGAAACTCCTTCAGTGCCTGTTCGATATGCCGGGGGGTTGTGACCTCGGTGATCAGAGTGTTGGCCGGCAATTTAAGTGCTGCACAGCGAGCCTGGAAGCGTTCAAGCCTGGCCTGACGGGAGCTGGCCAGGGACGGAGGTTCTGTAATGAACAGCACTCGGCCGTATCCACGCTCGACCAGGTGATCGAGAGCCATATCCACTGCCGCAGCATTATCCAAACCGACCTGGTCGGCATTGACATCACTCAGAGTACGATCCAGCAGCACCAGTGGAGTACCACTCTGGGCAAGGGAGTGCAGTGCCTCGCTGTGACGTCCTGCGGCATTCACCACCAGACCTTCAATGCGATAGGAAGACAGCAAGGCGAGCTGGGCTTTTTCCTGGTTCGGGTCGTTGTCGCTATTGCATACCATCAACGACAGTCCAGCCTGGCGGCAGGCCTGTTCAACACCATGCATGATGGCAACGGAGAACGGATTGCGGATATCTGCGACCAACATGCCGACCAGCCCGGATGGTCCCCCTTTAAGCCCTCGTGCCATCGGGTTGGGCTGGTAGCCCAGGCGCTCGGCTGCTGAGACGATGCGCTCACGCATGGTTTCCGACAACCGCTCTCTTTCCCCGCTGTAATAACGAGAAACACTGGTCTTGGAAACGCCTGCTTCATGGGCAACTTCGAGAATCGTGGCGCGTCTTGGTGGCTGAGGCATGTTGTCTGATCACTGCTGTCTGATCACTGCTGATTGCAGTGGCGGATATGAGAACATGTGAATGGGAACGTTCCCATTTTTGCCACAGCATAAGGATGAAGCGTGCTTGCAGCAAGAGAACACTCACTAGACAAAGGTATAGAGAGCTTTCACGTAGCGGAGATCAAATAATGATGAGGAGCGAAGCGGTCCGCGTCATGATGCAGGGTGTCGTGCCGATGCAGTCATCAGTCATCAGTCATCAGTCATCAGTCATCAGTCATCAGTCATCAGTCATCAGTCATCAGGCATGAGCGACGCGGCGTTCACGTTCCTTGCGCAGGCGACCGATCACCGTAGGTAACTGGTACATGCTGGTGATCATGTGAGCGCCTTCAGGCGTTTCCTCAGCATCAGGGAAACGATTGAGGTGGACCACTGTCATGCCGGCAGCCAGGGCTGCCTGGACGCCGACGATGGCATCATCAATGGCGATGCAGTCTTCGGCAGCAAAGCCCATGATGCTGGCAGCATGCAGGTAGAGGCAGGGATCGGGCTTCCAGCAGTTGGCCGTGTAGCCGCTGAAGAGGCTGTTGCCGAATGTCTCGCTCAGGCCCACGGTATTGAGCGATGTGCGTACCTTGTTCTCGGGACCGTTGGAGACCACGCCCATGGGAAAGCTGGATAATGCCGCCAAGGCCTCGGGGGCACCGGCAATAGGG
This sequence comes from Halomonas binhaiensis, assembly GCF_008329985.2. Taxonomy (NCBI): domain Bacteria; kingdom Pseudomonadati; phylum Pseudomonadota; class Gammaproteobacteria; order Oceanospirillales; family Halomonadaceae; genus Halomonas; species Halomonas binhaiensis. Next base: position 4,347,344 of record NZ_CP038437.2, on the reverse strand, counting down.
ACAAGATCGGTCGCCAGGCGGTGATTCAGGTTGGCACGCATGGTGGTTTCCAGGGACTCGAGATGGTCTGGATCAACCTTGCCGTACTGGGCTTCGAGCTCTGCCACGATATGGCGGAAGCGGGCTCCACGAAATCCTCCCATGTAGTCCTCTGCGCGAAACGGCAAGCCTGCAGCGGTCAGGCTCGTCGCCATTTCGGTGGCGAGTAGCGGTTCACTATCGACCAGAGTACCGTCACAGTCGAACAATAGGCAGAGAGGGCGAGACATGCTGGGACCTCGCTAGGTAATTCAGGAGTTATCGAACAGTGTTGCAGATTTTTTTGGATTCTGCCTGGGTTCGAAGCCGAAAACCATAATTTTTGAACAGTGTTTTTGCAGTGTCGGCATTTCACACCACTCATACCTGAAATGCATGATTGGCGGGGCTTGCAGTGGGGGTACAAGGAGTCGACACGAATGTTCGCTTTATGACATCGATCCGTTGCCTCGTGCTTTCTGTGCTTCCCCCTGATATTCCCTGTGCTGCATATGGATATGCCTCGGCTACTCGCCGAGGCATATCGATCACCAGGGAAACACTGCCTGAAGCAGCACTTCCTGTCATGGTGCGTTAGCGGACCTTGGGATCCAGCTCGCCAGTGGCGTAGCGCTGGAACATGGCTTCCAGGTTGATCGGCTTGATCTTGCTGGCATTGCCAGCAGTACCGAAGGCCTCGTAACGGGCCATGCAGACTTCCTTCATGGCCTTGGTGGTCAGTGCCAGGTACTTGCGGGGATCGAATTCGGCAGGGTTTTCGGCCAGGAAACGGCGTACCGCACCGGTTGAGGCCAGGCGCAGGTCGGTGTCGATATTGACCTTGCGCACGCCATGCTTGATACCTTCGACGATCTCTTCCACCGGAACACCATAGGTCTCGGGGATGGCGCCGCCGAACTCATTGATCACGGCAAGCCATTCCTGAGGCACGCTGGAAGAACCATGCATGACCAGGTGAGTGTCCGGGATGCGGGCGTGGATTTCCTTGATACGCTGGATGGAGAGCGTGTCACCTGTCGGCGGACGAGTGAACTTGTAGGCGCCGTGGCTGGTGCCGATAGCGATGGCCAGGGCATCAACGCCCGTTGCCTTGACGAAATCGGCAGCTTCTTCCGGGTCAGTCAGCAGCTGGTCATGCTCCAGCTTGCCTTCGGCACCAATGCCATCTTCTTCCCCGGCCATGCCAGTTTCGAGGCTGCCCAGGCAGCCCAGTTCGCCTTCTACGGAGACGCCACAGGCATGTGCCATGTCAACGGTGCGGCGGGTGACATCGACATTGTAGTCATAGTCAGTCGGGGTCTTGCCGTCTTCGCCAAGGGAACCGTCCATCATCACCGAGGAAAAGCCCAGTTGGATAGAACGCTGGCATACGGCAGGGCTGGTACCGTGATCCTGGTGCATGACCACCGGGATATGCGGGAATTCTTCGGTAGCCGCCAGGATCAGGTGGCGCAGGAAGGGCGCACCGGCATATTTACGCGCGCCGGCAGAAGCCTGCAGGATAACCGGCGAGTCGGTGGCATCAGCCGCTTCCATGATGGCGCGGACCTGCTCCAGGTTGTTGACATTGAAGGCCGGAACGCCGTAACCGTGCTCAGCGGCGTGATCCAGCAGTTGGCGCATGCTGACAAGTGCCATGGGGTATACCTTTTACTGAAGAAATGGAAGGGTGCACTCTGTGGTGCACCGGGCTATTGGGTTTGATCTTCGCGGGTTCGCCTGCGTCATGGAGCGGAATTGTGTTGAATTATGCTCCAGCGGCTGCTTCCAGAGCGGCCACGGCTGGCAGTTCCTTGCCTTCGACGTACTCAAGGAAGGCTCCGCCACCAGTAGAGATGTAAGACACTTGTTCTGCGATGCCGTACTTGTCGATGGCTGCCAGGGTGTCACCGCCACCGGCGATGGAGAAGGCAGCGCTTTTCGCAATGGCTCGTGACAGTTCCTCGGTGCCCCCGCCGAACTGATCGATTTCGAACACGCCCACGGGGCCATTCCACAGAATGGTACCGGCATCTTGCAGCATGGCGCCAAGCCTGGAGGCAGTGTCCGGTCCGATATCGAGAATCATCTCGTCGTCGTTCACCTGGTCGACCGGCTTGGTGATCGCTTCAGCCGAGTCAGAGAACTCGGTAGCTACCACGACATCCGTCGGCAGCGGAATCTCGACCTTGGCCATCAGCGCCTTGGCCTGGTCAACCAGGTCGGCTTCATAAAGGGATTTGCCGACGTTATATCCGGCTGCGGCAATGAAGGTATTGGCGATGCCACCGCCTACGATCAACTGGTCGCATTTCTCGGACAAGGCATTGAGCACATCCAGCTTGGTCGACACCTTGGAGCCACCAACGATGGCGGTCATCGGACGCCTAGGATTGGCCAGTGCCTTTTCCAGGGCCTCCAGCTCTGCTGCGAGCAGTGGGCCGGCACAGGCCGTGGGGGCAAAACGGGCCACACCATGGGTAGAGGCCTGGGCACGGTGGGCGGTACCAAAGGCATCCATCACATAGATGTCGCACAAGGAGGCGTAGCGTTTGGCCAGCGCTTCATCATCCTTCTTTTCGCCGACGTTGTAGCGCACATTCTCGAGCAATACCACTTCGCCATCTTGCAGGCTCGGCGCCTGTTCCAGATAGTCGCTGACCAAGCGTACCGGGCTGCCCAGCAGCTCGCTCAGGTAGTCGGCTACCGGGGCCAGGCTGAATTCTTCGGCAGGCTCGCCTTCGGTGGGGCGACCCAAATGGCTCATCAACAGCACCTTGGCCCCGGCATCACGGGCTGCCTTGATGGTTGGCAAGCTGGCGCGCAGGCGGGCATCGCTGGTTACCTGGCCGTGCTTGATGGGTACATTGAGATCCTCGCGGATCAGTACTCGCTGACCCTGGAGGTTCAGGTCGGTCATCTTGTGCACATTCATTCAGCAGATCCTCGTCTGAGAAGCTTGGGGTGTATCAGGTCATCAGGCCGTAGCGGCGTCCAGAGCGGCAATGTTGCTGGCGACGTCGAGCATGCGATTGGCAAAGCCCCATTCGTTGTCAAACCAGCAAAGCAGCTTGATCAGGCGACCTCCGGCCACCCGAGTTTGAGTGGCATCTACGATACCGGAGCGTGGGTCGTGGTTGAAGTCGATCGAGGCTGTGGGTTCGTCGGCAAAGCCGAGCAGTCCGGAAAGCCGGGACTCGCTTGCTTCGTGCAGCAGGCGATTGACTTGCTTGGCACTGGTATCGCGTCTGACGCAGATCGACATGTCCATGGCCGATACGTTGATTGTCGGCACTCGCATGTGCAGACACTCGAAACGTTCAGCAAGGTGCGGCATCAAGCGGTTGATGCCCAGGGCCAGGCCAGTGTCCACCGGCACGATGGATTGCATGGCCGAGCGCGTCAGACGCAGGTCTGTCTGGTGATAGGCATCGATCACCGGCTGATCGTTCATGGCCGAGTGAATGGTGGTCGTGACACCATGCTCGATGCTCAGCGCCTCGTCGAGCACGGTGAGAACCGGCACCAGGCAGTTTGTAGTGCATGAAGCTGCAGAAATGATGCGGGCATCGGCGTGCAGGTCAGCATCATTGATTCCGCTGACGATGGTGGCGTCCACATCGCTTTCGGCAGGCTGGGAAAACAGCAGGCGCCTGGCACCTGCTGCCAGGTGGCGTTCTGCCGTCATGCGATCCTTGAAGCTACCGGAGCACTCCAGTACCAGGTCGACGCCAAGCTCTCTCCAGGGCAGACGATCGGGGTCAGCTTCGGACAGGACCCGGATGCGCTTGCCGTTGATGACCAGATGATCGGCGTCATTGGTGACATGGCCAGGGAAGCGGCCATGGGTAGTGTCGTAACGGGTCAGGTAGGCAATGGTGTCGATACCGGAGAGCTCGTTGAGCGCGACCACCTCAAGGTCGAGATCACCCCGCTCGATCAGTGCGCGCAGGACGCACTGGCCGATTCGGCCGTAACCGTTGATAGCGATGCGTTGAGGCATGGGCTCCGTGATCTCTCGGTCGAGGTATTCAGGCGCAAAAGTCTATCTCAACTTTACCGTGACGTCGCCCTGCATGCTGTCCTCAACGATAGGCAGAATGTATCTGAGGATGGCGGAATGTATCTGGGCTGAATCTTTACTGGCTGTCAGGTGGCGAGGTACCAGGCCAGTGGCAGCATCAGCGCCGTCAGTATTCCGGTGAGCGTCATTCCCAGCGAAGCGAAGGCGCCGGCAGTCGGGCCGATCTCGAAGGCGCGGACAGTCCCGATGGCGTGGCCGTTGATACCGAGGGCCAGCCCCAGCAGACGCTGATCATCGATGCGCATCCAGCGGCCTAGCAGAGTGACAAAGGTCGTGGCAGCGACGCCTGTGATCAGCAGGCTGCCCATCAGGATCGGGATGGATCCGCCCAGGGTCGAGGTGATGCCCATGGCAATGGGTGCAGTAACGGACTTGGGGGCTAGAGATGCGAGCAGTTGAGGTGGAGCGCCCAGCGCCCACGCGATGACAATCGCATAGAAGGCGGCCAGCGCCGAGGCGACCGGCAGGCAAACCAACAAGGGAAGGCACAGTGCACGGATATGATGTATCTGCTGATATAGCGGAACAGCCAACCCCACGGTGGCAGGACCCAACAGCAACATCAGCCACTCGGCACCCTGTTGATAGGAAGCATAAGGGATGCCCAGTAGCCATAGCAGCAGCGCGACCAGCAGGGCACCGATCAGTACCGGCGGGCACCAGCCAGGGTTGCCGAGACGCTGGAAGATCCTAAGGCCTGTCAGGTAGGCACCTATCGACAACGCAATGGAAAACAATGGTTGCTGTAGCCAGTGGGTGAAGTCGTGGCTCATGGGCGTTCTCCCTGAGAACCTGTCCTGGATGCGCCCTCTGCTCGAAGGGGAGTTTCGTCTTGAAGGGGGATGTCGTCTTGAAGAAGGGCTGCGTGTCGGGGCTCCGAGGTGTGTGGCAGTAGTCGGCGTATCAGCCAAAGGGTACTGGCGACACTCAGCAAGGTGCCAAGGACCAGTGACATCATGACCGCCAGCCAATATTCACTGATCTGGTCCAGTACTTGGAAAACCCCCACGACGCCCGGCATGATCAGCATGGCGAGCATCATGATCAGCGGTTGTGAGGCACTGGCGATGGTGCCATGCACCCGGCCACGGGCAACAAAGTACAGCGTCAGCAGCACCAGTCCGATGACGCCAGGGGAAAGGGGCAGATGGCCGAGTTGTACCAGCAGACTGCCGATCAGCCAGAACGCTATCAGCCACAGGAATCCGTGCAGGAACTGCATTGCGAGTCCTCGTTGATCAACTGTTTGTGGTGAGTATCAAGTTGAATGAACGTTTTACTGCCTTGTGGGGTCCAGATCTGTTGCCACTCTCTCGATAGAGCGTCATCCGCTACGCTGTGAAGGTGTATCTACCGCACAGGGCGACAGAGGCGTCGTCCGGAACCTCGGCATTCGGTGGTCAAGGCCTGTGATGGCTAGGGCTTGAGCCAAACGAAAATGCAGAGTTTACCGCTATCGATGACGCATTGCCGAGAACAGACATTATCAGGCCGAGCCATTGAGCTCGCCGGAGCCATAGGGAGATAGATGATGAGCGATATTGCCAGTTGGCTGGGAGCCGAGGCTGAAGATCTGTTGACTCATGAGTGCCGCGGCATTCCCAGGGAGAGCCTGCACTTGCCTGGTTCAGATTTCGTCGATCGGGTGATGATGGACTCCGACCGTTCACCTGTCGTACTGCGCAACATGCAGGCGTTGTTCAACCATGGTCGCCTGGGTGGCACTGGATATCTCAGTATTCTCCCTGTGGATCAGGGGATCGAGCATTCAGCCGGTGCCTCATTTGCCCCTAATCCCGCCTATTTTGATCCGGCCAATATCGTTGAGTTGGCCATCGAGGGTGGCTGCAATGCTGTGGCGTCGACGCTGGGGGTACTCTCATCGGTAGCGCGGCGTTACGCTCATCGTATCCCGATGATGCTCAAGCTCAATCACAACGAGACACTGACCTACCCGGCAATGTATGACCAGACGCTTTTTGCCGAGGTCGATCAGGCGTTTGACATGGGCTGCGTCGCAGTGGGGGCGACGATCTATTTTGGCTCGCCGGAAAGTCGACGCCAGATCGAGGAAATCAGCGCGGCCTTCGAGCGTGCTCATGAACTCGGCATGGTGACCGTGCTGTGGGCCTATCTGCGCAACCCTGCCTTCAAGCATGAGGGCACCGACTATCATCTTGCGTCGGATCTCACCAGTCAGGCCGTGCATCTGGCAGCTACCTTGAAGGCCGATATCGTCAAGCAGAAGTTGCCGGAAACCAACGGCGGTTATCGCACGATCGGCTTTGGCCATACTCATGACAAGGTCTACACCGAGCTGACCAGCGACCATCCTATCGACCTGGCGCGTTATCAGGTAGCCAACGCCTTCATGGGACGCGCCGGGCTGATCAATTCCGGCGGTGCTTCCAGTGGCGAGGGCGACCTGGTCCAGGCAGTGCGCACCGCGGTCATCAACAAGCGTGCTGGCGGCATGGGGCTGATTTCTGGGCGCAAGGCCTTCCAGAAGTCCATGCGTGATGGCGTGGCCCTGCTCAATGCCATTCAGGATGTATACCTGGCCCCGGATGTTTCTATCGCTTGATGGTTGAGGGCCTGCATAGGCTAGACTCCATGAGCTAACACACTATGAACTAACAACAAGGGCGTGGCCGATTGGCCGCGCCCTTGTTATCTAACACATAGGCAGGTATTCGATATCAGGCTTCCAGCAGCTCGTTGGCTTGCTTGAGCACGTTCTCGACGGTGAAGCCGAAGTGCTTGAACAGTTCTCCCGCGGGAGCGGATTCACCGAAGCTCCTCATGCCGATGATACGGCCTTCCAGACCGACGAACTTGTACCAGAAGTCGGCATGACCTGCCTCGATGGCAATGCGCTTGGTCACGCTGGGTGGCAACACGCTGTCGCGGTACTCGGCTTCCTGGCCGCTGAAGCGGTAGGTGCTGGGCATGGATACCACGCGCACTGCACGACCTTGCTTCTCCAGTTCGGCTGCAGCGTCCATGGCCAGGGCCACTTCGGAACCGGTGGCAATCAGGATCAGCTCCGGCTGACCCTGGTGCGTTTCAGCTTCGTGCTTGAGCACATAACCACCGCGCTGGATGTCGGCCAATTGCTGCTTGGTGCGCGGCTGATGCGGCAGGTTCTGGCGCGACAGGATCAAGGCGGTGGGGCCGGATTGACGCTTGATGGCCGCCCCCCAGGCCGCTGCTGTCTCGGTGGCATCGCAGGGACGCCAAGTCAGCAGGTTCGGGGTGGAACGCAGGCTGGTCAGTTGCTCGATGGGCTGGTGAGTCGGGCCGTCTTCACCAAGGCCGATGGAGTCATGGGTGAACACATAGATGGCCTGCTTGCCCATCAGCGCCGCCATGCGCACGGCGTTGCGCATGTATTCCATGAAGATCAGGAAGGTCGCGCCATAGGGGATGAAGCCACCATGCAGGGCGATGCCATTCATGATCGCCGCCATGCCGAACTCGCGTACCCCGTAGTGCAGGTAGTTGCCGTCGGCATCCTCGCCAGTGATGGCCTTGGCGCCGTTCCAGAACGTCAGGTTGGACGGTGCCAGGTCAGCACTGCCGCCGAGCAGCTCCGGCAACTGCGGTCCCAGTTCATTGAGGCAGTTGAGCGAGGCCTTACGTGAGGCAATATTCTCGCCCTTTTCCTGAGCAGCTTCGACCTGTGCCACGCAGTTGAGCTCGCTGGGCAGGGTGCTGGCCTGACGGCGCAAGAACTCACGCGCTAGTTCCGGGTGCGCTTCGGCGTAGCGGTCGAAGCGGGTCTGCCAGGCCTCTTGGGCCGCCCGGCCTTTCTCCAGGGCATCCCAGGCTTGGTAGATCGGCTCGGGGATATGGAAGGGCGCATGGGGCCAATCGAGCTGTTCGCGTGCAGCGGCGACTTCGGCCTCGCCCAGCGGCGAGCCATGGCAATCTTCCTTGCCCTGCTTGTTGGGTGCGCCGAAACCGATCACGGTCTTGCAGATGATCAGGCTGGGGCGGTCGTCCTGAGTCCGGGCCATGTCGATGGCGGCCTTGATCTCTTCCGGCTTGTGGCCATCGACAGCAGGCACCACGTGCCAGCCGTAGGCTTCGAAACGCTTGGCCGTGTCGTCGGTGAACCAGCCTTCGACTTCGCCATCGATGGAGATGCCGTTGTCGTCATAGAAGGCGATCAGCTTGCCCAGCTTGTGGGTTCCGGCCAGGGAAGCCACTTCGTGGGAAATGCCTTCCATCAGGCAGCCATCGCCGAGGAAGCAGTAGGTGTAGTGATCGACGATGTCATGGCCAGGGCGGTTGAATTGAGCGCCGAGGGTGCGTTCGGCCATGGCCATGCCGACGGCATTGGCCAGGCCCTGGCCGAGAGGGCCGGTGGTGGTTTCGATGCCACCGGCGTAGCCGTATTCGGGGTGACCGGCGGTCTTGGCATGGAGCTGGCGGAAGTTCTGCAGCTCTTCGAGGCTCATGTCCTCATAGCCGGTCAGATGGAGCAAGGAGTACAACAGCATGGAGCCGTGGCCGTTGGACAGCACGAAGCGGTCACGATCGGCCCACTTGGGATCGTTCGGGTTGTGGACAAGGTAATCGTTCCACAGCACTTCGGCGATGTCAGCCATACCCATGGGGGCGCCAGGGTGGCCGGAGTTGGCCTTCTGGACGGCATCCATGGATAGAGCGCGAATGGCGTTGGCCAGTTCGAAACGGGACGGCATGGGGGCAGCTCCTCGCCTGTGGCGACAATATGCTATGACACGGCCTGGCCTGGGGCGCGACCGGACGTATTTCTGAATATTCTGGCTGGTGCGTGCCAATGTGGCACAGTCAAATACGGTGGCTTATTGTCGCCGAGAAGTGGCTGGCCTTCAAATATCCTTGTGTAGTGCTTGTGTAGTCAGCCACTGGGAGGGCCTTCCAGGCTGTGAACATATACAGCAAACGTGTAGAATCCGCGGGCAGCCAGTGTGTCTGGTTATGATGACACATAGGCCCCTCATCTTATCCCTGGCATCGAGCCCAGACGCTGTCACCCAATCATGTAGAGGGTCTAGGACGCCATGAGCGAATACTCCCTGTTCACCTCCGAGTCTGTGTCCGAAGGACACCCGGACAAGATCGCCGACCAGATTTCTGATGCCGTGCTCGACGCGTTGATCGCCCGCGACAAGAACGCCCGTGTCGCTTGTGAAACCCTGGTCAAGACCGGTGTGGCCATCGTGGCGGGTGAAATCACCACCTCCGCCTGGATTGACCTGGAAGAGCTGGTCCGCAAGGTGATCACCGAAATCGGCTATACCTCTTCCGACGTTGGCTTTGACGGCGAAACCTGTGGCGTACTCAACCTGATCGGCAAGCAGAGTGTCGAGATTGCCCAGGGTGTTGACCGCGAGGACCCCGATGATCAGGGGGCTGGCGATCAGGGCCTGATGTTTGGCTATGCCACCAACGAGACGGATTCCCTGATGCCGGCGCCGATCCACTACAGCCATCGTCTGGTGGAACGTCAGGCCGAGATGCGCAAGAGTGGCCTGCTGCCGTGGTTGCGTCCGGATGCCAAGAGCCAGCTGACATTCCGCTACGATGAGCACGGCAAGCCCTGTGCTGTCGATGCCGTGGTGCTTTCTACGCAGCATGATCCTGATATTGATCAGGAAAAACTGCGTGAAGTGGTCAAGCGCGAGATCATCGAGCAGGTGATCCCTGAGCAATGGCTGAGTGACAGCACGCAGTACCACATCAATCCCACGGGCAAGTTCGTCATCGGTGGACCCGTCGGTGACTGTGGCTTGACCGGCCGCAAGATCATCGTCGACACCTACGGCGGCATGGCGCGTCACGGCGGCGGTGCTTTCTCTGGCAAGGACCCGTCCAAGGTCGACCGCAGTGCGGCTTATGCCGGGCGCTATGTGGCCAAGAACATCGTCGCTGCCGGCTTGGCCGAGCGCTGTGAAATTCAGGTGTCCTACGCCATTGGCGTGGCTGAGCCGACTTCCGTATCGGTCAACACATTCGGGACCGGGAAAATTGGCGACGAGCGTATTGTCGAACTGGTGCGTGAGCATTTTGACCTGCGCCCCAGTGGCATTACCCAGATGCTCGACCTGCTGCACCCGATGTACCAACTGACCGCTACCTATGGTCACTTCGGTCGCGAACCCTTCGAAACCAGTTATACCTGGACCGACACGAACGGGAAAACGCACACCGAGACCTTCACTGCCTTCCCCTGGGAGAAGACAGACCGCGCGGATACCTTGCGTGCTGCCGCTGGTCTATAAGGAAATCTTCTTCGTGGGGTAGCACAGCCCTGGAAGTGGAAGAACACAGCCCCACTGGTAGCTAGCCAGTGGGGCTGTGGCGTTTCAGGGCATTGCTTCCGTGGTCAACTACATCAACTGCTCCTGTGATGGGGCGTCTTCGGACTGATGGATAGGCTTGCCACTGATCCAGGTTTCGAGCACCTGAGTGTCGGAAACCGTGGCAGGATCATCGCGAATGATGTCCTTGTCGATGATGATGAAGTCTGCCCATTGATTTGGCAGCAGGCTACCAAGGCTCTCCTCCTGATGGGCGGCAAAGGCGGCATCTGCAGTGAAACTGCGCAGGGCCTCCGCCATGGTCAGCTTCTGGCCGGGAAGCCAGCCTCCGGGCGGTTGGCCGTCGCGATCCTGGCGGGTGACCGCGGCATGTAGACCATAGAAGGGGTTGGCAGGCTCGACCGGGAAGTCCGAACCACCTGCGATGTGGCTACCGCTGTCCAGGAAATAGCGCCAGGCGTAGGCTCCGGCGAGTCGCTCTTCACCCAGGCGGTCACCGGCCATGTTCTTGTCACTGGTGGCATGAGTCGGTTGCATGGAGGGAATGACGCCGAGTTCGGCGAAGCGCGGAATGTCATCCACGCTGGCCACCTGGGCGTGCTCTATGCGGTGGCGCAAGTCCCGGCTTTGTGGGGTCTGTTCCTGTTGCGCCTGATAGATGTTCAGGGCGATATTGTTGGCACGATCCCCGATGGCATGCATGTTGGCCTGGAAGCCATGCTGTACTGCCTTGTCGACCAGTCCGGCCAGCGTGTCCTCGTCCTCGATCAATAGCCCACGGGAGTCCGGGCGATCGCTGTAGGGATCGGTGAGGGCCGCACCACGGCTGCCCAGGGCGCCATCGGCGAAGATCTTGATGCTGCGAATGTCGAGCCAGTCTTCTGGGTCATCGATGATGCCCTGTTCCAGCCATTCCTCCAGCTTGTCGTCCTTGGCCGAGATCATCGGATAAAGACGAATGCCCAGGGATTCCTGCGCCTTGCGCTGACGGTAGAAATCCAGTTCCTGCGAGCTTGCGCCGGCGATATGGACACCTGTGATGCCAAGTTGCTGAACATGCTTGACGGCAGTGTCGTAGGCTTCACTCATTTCCGCTTCCGTGCGGGCCGGAATCTTGTCAGTGATCAGCGCCTCGGCATTATCGATGAACACGCCAGTAGGCTGGCCACTTTCATCACGCAGGATTTCGCCGCCTTCCGGCGCCTGGCTGTCGGCGTCGATACCAGCAAGCTCCATGGCGCGGCTGTTGACCCAGATGGCGTGACCGTCGACACGCTGAAGCACCACAGGACGATCCGCTATGTGAGCGTCCAGGTCCGCAGCGGTGGGAAACTGCTTGCCATCCCATAGCTCCTGGTTCCAACCGCCTCCACGTAGCCATTCAAAGTCAGGATGTTCTGTGGCAAATTCGGCAACGGCAGCGGCACTTTCCTCGGCCGAATCGAGATCCCTGAGATCCGCTTCAAGCAGGCTGTATCCCAATCCCATCAGGTGGGTATGGGCATCGATGAGGCCTGGTATCAGCGTCTTGCCCTGGACATCGATACGCTGCTCGGCTTCAGGATATTGCTCAGCGAGGCTCTCGCCGCCACGAGCGACGACCTTGCCGTCTTCCAGGTAGAGCGTGGAGAACGCCACCAACTGACGGTTCTCATCGAAACCGTAGCCGTTGGCATTGACCAGAAGAGAGGAAGCTGCCTGGGCCCCAAGGCTGGCTGATGCCAATGAGATGCCCAGAAGAATCTTGTTCCATCGCATTGCGTGGCTCCATGGTTGTAATGACTGGTTGTAATGACTGAAGCGTAAAGCGGAGGGGTCGCTGAACGGTTCAGGAATGAGCCGTGGATGCTCATGAACAGCATTGTCGCTATCTGAAATTTAGCCATGTCTAAATCAGAAAAAAATGTATTTCATGTCGCGTTTATGAAACCTGTTGTTGTACCAAAAGCTGTGCCAAACAAGCTGTCGCTGTGACGCTTCTTGTTCGTGCCAGGCGTGCCATCTCCATTCCCGCCCAATGCCTCCTAGCCTCAAGGATGAATAAGGAGCGTCAGCATGGAGGATGCGATGGAAGCACAAGGACGTGGAGCGGTGCCGTGGAGCAAGGTGGTGAACTTACTGATCGCGTGGCTGGCCATCGTGTCAGTCTCACCGTCATGGGCGGCATGCCCGGGATGGGATGCGGAGCAGGCACAGCAGGAAATTCGCGAGCTCGGTGCACGCTTGGAGGTGTGGAACCAAGGCTATCGCCATGATGGCAGCTCGCCCATCAGTGATGATGTCTATGATCAGGCCCTTCGGCAGTGGCAAGCATGGCGTCGCTGCTTCCCGGATGTCGTGGTGTCCCATGACATGACGTTACCGACACCGGAAGGTGCCACCATTTCCCATCCGGTCGCCCACACCGGCGCAAGAAAAGCCGTAGGGCAAAAGGAAGTGAGCACCTGGATAGCGCATCACTCGGATGTCTGGATCCAGCCCAAGGTCGATGGAGTGGCAGTGACCCTGGTGTATACACAGGGGCGCCTGACCCGGATGATCAGCCGTGGTGATGGCCTGCGTGGTCAGGACTGGACGCGCCATGCCTACCGTATTGCCGCCATTCCTCAGCGTCTGCCTGCTGTCTGGCGAGATTATGCCGTCGACGCTGAGCTGATCTTCCAGGGAGAGCTGTATCAGCGTCTTGATGGGCATCGCCAGCATGATGAAGGGGGCGCTGGCGCCCGCAACCGGGTGGCCGGATGGCTGGCTCGGGATAGTCTGGAAATGTCCACCGCAAAAGAGATCGGCTTTTTCCCCTGGGCCTGGCCGCTGGGGCCGGCAGACATGCCGGCGCGGCTCGCTGGGCTCGAGCGCCTGGGTTTTGACGGTATTCGTGCTTTTACCCAGCCGGTAATGAACATCAACGATGTCAGTGCCTGGCGGGAGCGCTGGTATCGTCAGCCATTGCCCTTCGCTACGGATGGCATTGTATTGCATCAGGGGAGGCGCCCCGATGGCCGTCATTGGGATAACCGACCTCCGCAGTGGGCGTTGGCCTGGAAGTATCCGCCCCGGGAAGCGCTGGCTGAAGTACGGGATATTCGTTTCAGCGTTGGGCGCACTGGGCGCATTACCCCGTTGGCTCGCCTGGTGCCTGTCAATCTGGATGGACGGACCCTGCGCCAGCTCAGCCTGGGAAGTGTGGCCCACTGGCGTGAACTGGATGTGTTGCCAGGCGATCACGTCGTGGTGCAGATGGCCGGGCTGACCATTCCCCAGGTCAGCCGTGTGGCATGGCGAACAGATACCAGGATAGCGGTCATGCCTCCGGATGAATGGCGATACAACCAGATGAGCTGTTGGCATCCCGCTGAAGGGTGCCGACAGCAGTTTCTTGCCCGTCTGGCATGGCTGGGAGGGAGCAAAGGGCTGAACCTTTCAGGTGCCGGGCCTGGCGTTTGGGAAGCGCTGGTGAATGCTGCTCTGGTTGACGACTTATTGGGCTGGCAATCACTCAATATCGAACAGTTGGCTCGGCTGCCGGGGTTTGGAAGAGCCAAGTCCCAGCGCTTGTTCGCTCAGTTCCAGCGTGCTGAAAAGCGGAGTTTCCGCTCATGGCTGGTGGCCCTGGGAGTGCCTCCGGGTTGGGATGCCGGGGCAGCAAGCAACTGGGAGGATCTTGCCATGCGCAGTGAGCAGGCATGGCGCCGGCTGCCAGGTGTCGGGCCCGCTCGGGCTGCGGATCTCGTCGCTTTTTTTTCCCATCCTGAAGTGGAACGTCTGGCTGCCACTCTATCGGCGCAGGGGGTCGATGGTTTTGTCATGAGTACTGAAAACGCACGGGGGAGTGGATGAATGCAGGGATAGCCATGGCGAAGGGAAACTACGCTTAAGGGGCTTGAGACTAGTGGTTGGCGAGCTAATGGAATAGCCACCTATAGTGAGGTAAGCAAAACTTCCCGTCACAGCAGCAGGAGGCAGCGATGACCCAGATGCAGCAGGTAGCCCCCATGGACCACTCCTTCAACGATTATCGTGTCGCCGATATCGGTCTCGCTGAGTGGGGGCGGCGTGAAATTCGAATCGCCGAAAGCGAGATGCCGGCGTTGATGGCGATTCGCGCTAAATATCATGCCGCCCAGCCACTCAGGGCGGCTCGCATCGCCGGCTGCATTCACATGACCATCCAGACGGCAGTGCTGATCGAGACTTTGATAGATCTGGGCGCCAGCGTGCGCTGGTCATCCTGCAATATCTTTTCCACTCAGGACCATGCCGCTGCAGCCATTGCGGCGGCGAATATTCCCGTGTTCGCCTGGAAAGGGGAAAGCGAGGATGAATTCTGGTGGTGCATCGAGCAGACCGTGGAAGGCGCCGATGGCTGGACGCCGAACATGGTGCTCGATGATGGCGGTGATCTCACCCAGTTGCTGCATGAGCGTCACCCCCAGAAGCTGGATGCGATTCACGGTATCAGTGAAGAAACGACGACGGGGATCCATCGCCTGCTGGAGATGTGGGCTGATGGCACGCTCCGGGTTCCTGTCATCAACGTCAACGATTCTGTGACCAAGTCCAAGAACGACAACAAGTACGGTTGCCGCCATAGCCTGAATGATGCCATCAAGCGGGGTCTTGACCACCTGTTGGCAGGCAAGCAGGCCCTGGTCATGGGTTATGGTGATGTCGGCAAGGGCTCAGCGGCATCATTGCGCCAGGAAGGCATGATCGTGCGGGTTGCAGAAGTTGACCCCATCTGTGCCATGCAGGCATGCATGGATGGCTATGAGGTCGTGTCTCCCCATCGCGGTGGGATCAACCAGGGGGAGGCCAGTGTCGACCGTGAGCTGCTTGGCAGGACTGACCTGGTCGTGACTTGTACCGGCAACATCGCCGCCTGTGATGCCGCCATGCTGGGAGCGCTGAAAAACGGTGCCGTAGTGTGCAACATCGGCCATTTCGATAGTGAAATCGATATCGCCTATATGCGTGAGAAGTGGCAGTGGGAGGAAGTCAAACCCCAGGTCCACAAGATCTATCGTGACGCTGGACCAGACCAGCCCATAGATGCAGATAGTCGCAACGTGCTCTATCTGCTGGCGGAAGGACGGCTGGTCAACCTGGGCAATGCCACCGGCCACCCATCCCGGGTCATGGATGGCTCTTTTGCCAACCAGGTATTGGCGCAGATGCATCTGTATGAGCGGCGCTTTGCCGATCTTCCTGCATCCGAGAAGCAGGACGCCATCGATGTCACGGTATTGCCGCGTCATCTGGACGAAGAAGTCGCGCGTTACATGGTGGAAGGATTCGGTGGCGTGATTACCCGGTTGACAGAAGAGCAGGCCAGATACACCAATGTGCCTGTAGGGGGCCCCTTCAAGCCTGAGCATTATAGATACTGATACGAGCAGGTCGGGCCATGAGCTGTAAGCTGTGGAGCTATAAGCTATAAGCTATAAGCTATAAGTGAAAAATCATTGCAATCGATATAAGGCTTTTTGAATCATTGGCTTACGGCTTACGGCTTACGGCTTACGGCTTACGGCTTACGGCTTACGGCTTACGGCTTACGGCTTACGGCTTACGCTTTGGAAACAGGATCGTCATTAAGCCGCCATGGGGTCGTCATGGCGGCTTGTCAGTCTAGGAAGCGCTGCACAAATGCCTGTGCTGCTCAATCGCCACGTTGTGCGGTGCGCGGAATCCTCACATATACCCCATATGCTCCGGTTCTTGTGCTCCGTGCGCCTTGCGCTTGAACATGCTCGCCGATTTGTTCAGCGCCTCCCTAAATGAGCGCAATCAGGAGAACGCTCATGGCTACCACGCTGACGGTTCGTACCCTTTTCATTTCCGATCTGCACCTCGGCACTCGGGATTGCCAGGCGGAGCTGCTTTCACGCTTGTTGCGCAGGGTGCGGCCCGAGCGCCTGTACCTGGTCGGTGATGTCATTGACCTGATTGCCATGCATCGCCGTGCGGCATTGCCTGCCCAGCAGCAGCGCCTGGTTGCACGTATTCTTCGCCTTGCTCGCAGTGGCTGCGAAATCATCTATATTCCTGGCAATCACGATGCTGCCTTGCGCCGTCTGTGTGGGCTGAAGGTTCATCGGGTCAGCATCGAGCGCAGGGCCATTCATGAAACGGCTGATGGGCGCCGCTTGCTGGTCAGTCATGGCGATGAATTCGATACTCATGTACGTCTGGCGCCCTGGGTGATGGCGCTGGGCGATGGCATGCACCAGTTCGTGCTATCCCTGAATCGCTGGGTCAATCGAGTGCGTTCTGCCCTGGGCATGCCCTATTGGTCCTTGTCCGCAGCGGTCAAGGGGCGAATCGGTGCCGCACAGCGTTATGTTGCCCAGTTCGAGCAGGCAGCGCTCCATCAGGCGGGGCGTGAAGGCCTCGACGGTTATGTCGGTGGGCATATCCACCAGGCCGGCTTCCGTGCCCGGGATGGCGTGCTCTACTGCAACGATGGCGATTGGGTGGAACATTGCACGGCTCTGATCGAGCGCCCCGACGGTCGCTTGGCCCTGATCGATTGGCAAGGTGAAGTGATCGAGCATGAGCCGGCGATGGAAGCCCAGCCTGTGGGTGGACGAGGTACACCCGCTCAGGATGATACTGACCTGGTTCGGGCCTGAACTCGTTGTTTCATGGCCCTCCCATCGCTGGGCTCATCCATTCATCGCTCGGGAGAGAAGCGCCTGGTGCAGACGTCGTGGCGTCGCCCATGTAAGGACCACAAAGGCTTTGTTGGCCCAGCCTGGCACAACGCTGATGCGTCCGGCCTGCAAAGCTCGGATGCCGATGCGTACCACGGGGGCCGGCTGCATCATCAAACGCTTCAACCCAGGTGTGATCTTCTGTTGGGCCACACTGGTGAAGCCAGTATCCGACAGGCCCGGACAAAGCGTTGTCACGGTGATGCCATCACGCTTGAGTTCGCGATGTAGTGCTTCGCCCAGGCGCAATACATAGGCCTTGGCGGCGGCATAGACGGCGAAGTTCACCACGCCCTGGTAAGCCAGCAGGCTGGCTACCAGCAGGATTTTTCCACGCCCTCTCGCACGCATGTCTTGAGCAAAGACGTGGGTGACTGCGGTCAGGCTTGCTACATCCAGCTGTACCATCGCCAACGCATCATCCAACGGGTTATCCACGAACGGACCTTGCAGTCCATGTCCGGCATTGTTGATCAGGATATCGATCGCAATGCCCTGTTCATGGAGACGCCGGTGCAAGTGGATGACTTCTGCCACATCCGCAAGATCGACCTGTTCCACGACGACCTCAATGTCGTACTGCCGGCGTAGTGTTTCGGCGAGTGCCTGAAGCCGGTCCAGTCGGCGAGCCACCAGAACCAGATAGCGACCTTGCTCGGCATATTGACGAGCAAATTCCTCGCCGAAGCCACTCGATGCCCCCGTGATGAGTACCCATGAGGTGTCTGGTGCGGTCATTTTGCTTACCTGTAGTCTGTATTCGGTAATGGATAGATTGCTTTAGAAACGATGGCTGTTTTCATCATGGACCCGGGTGAACATGCGAGTTCTTCGGGAGTTGAATTGCTTTGTGACTATAGTCCAATATGGTCACTAGTTGTCAATCCAGAATGTCGAGACGTGGTGTTCTTATGAGTGAAATCGAATCTCCCGCCCCGCAGCCGCGAGGGCCTGCCGACCACAATGTTCGCGAGCAGATAGTGGTGGCTGCTGAAGAACATTTCAGCCACTACGGTTACGAGAAAACGACCGTCTCTGACCTGGCCAGATCGATAGGCTTTTCCAAGGCTTACATCTATAAGTTCTTTGATTCCAAACAGGCCATTGGCGAGGCCATCTGCTCCAAGACTCTGGAGGCTATCGTCGCGGCAGTAGAGGAAGCGGTGGTGGAGGCTTCCACACCGACGAAAAAATTTCGCAGCATGTTCAATGCGTTGGTGTCTACCGCCACGGACCTGTTCTTCAATGATCGTAAGCTGTACGACATTGCTGCTCATTCCGCTGGCGAGGGGTGGTCTTCTGCTCGGGCCTATGTGCAACGTATCGAACAGATTCTGACGGAGATCATCCGCGAAGGGCGCGAGAGCGGCGAGTTCGAGCGCAAGACGCCATTGGACGAGGCGGTGCATTCGATCTTTCTGGTCATGCTGCCCTACGTGAACCCGCTGTTGCTCCAGCACAATCTCGATCTTGTCGAGGATGCGCCCGTGCAGCTCTCGAATCTGGTGCTGCGTAGCCTGGCTCCTTAGCTTAGCGAACTTGACTAGTGACTATTTACATAATTGGTCACTAGTCATAAACTGGAGATGTCCGTTTCCCCGGAGATCTCCATGCTCAAGCGTCGTGCTATTTCATTTCTCGCCGTCATTGGCTTGCTGCCCATTGCGTTGGCAGCCTGCAGTGATGCCGAGTCTTCCAGCGACCCGAGAACGCAGAGTCCCCGCGTGCGGATTGCGACGGTGGCAACCTCTGGTCCGGTGGAGCGCTCTTTCACCGGAGTCGTTGCCGCACGGGTGCAAAGTGATCTTGGCTTCCGGGTTCCTGGCAAGATCACGGAACGCTTGGTGGATACCGGGCAGACCGTCGAACGTGGACAGCCGCTCATGCGTATCGATCCCTCGGATTTACGGCTCGCCAGCCGCGCTGAGGAGGAGGCTGTAGCTGCCGCTGAAGCGCGTGCGCGTCAGACAGCGGAGGACGCAGAGCGCTATCGTGCTCTCGTTGCCAAGGGCTCCGTTTCGGCATCGGCCTACGACAATGCCAGGGCGGCTGCTGATTCGGCTCGCGCGGAGCTCAATGCCGCCAAGGCCCGGGCCGATGTGGCCAGCAACGAAGAGGGCTACGCTGTTCTGCTCGCTGATGCGGATGGTGTGGTGGTGGAGACTCTGGCGGAGCCGGGACAGGTCGTCGCTGCTGGCCAGGCTGTCGTCCGGGTGGCACATGCCGGGCTTCGCGAGGCGGTCATTGATCTGCCTGAAACCCTGCGCCCCGTTCTCGGCTCTCTGGGTCAGGCGACCTTGTATGGCAGCGGGCTGACTGGTCCATCGAGCCTGCGCCAGTTGTCGGATGCAGCAAATCCTCAAACGCGAACTTTCGAGGCTCGATACGTATTGGAGGGGGCGCTGGCGGACGCTCCGTTGGGCTCGACCGTCACCATCCAGATTCCTGATGGTCGCCCTGCATCTGCCTTGCAGGTACCGATAGGTGCGATCTTTGATCCGGGCAAGGGACCAGGCGTATGGCTCGTTGAAGGTGATCCCTCTCAGGTTACCTGGCGTGCCGTGCAGGTTGCTGCCCTGGGGGATGAAGCGGCGTCGATCATTGGTGGTCTCGAGGCCGGGGATCGAGTCGTGGCGCTCGGTGCGCATCTACTGCACGAGGGTGAACAGGTTCGACTCAGCGAAAGTGACAGCGTAACCGAGGTGGTAGCCAATAGCGGAGAGCAGCCATGAGTGGTTTCAACCTCTCTGCCATCGCTGTACGTGAGCGCTCCGTCACCCTGTTCCTGCTGCTGGTGATCTTCGTTGCCGGTACGTTGGCCTTTCTCGGCCTGGGCCGTGCGGAAGATCCTGCCTTCACGGTCAAGCAGATGACCGTCGTCACCGCATGGCCGGGAGCGACTGCACAGGAGATGGAGGACCTGGTTGCCGAAAGGCTGGAGAAGCGGATGCAAGAACTCCGCTGGTATGACCGCACCGAGACTTTCACCCGACCGGGACTTGCCATCACCAAAGTGGTCCTGAGTGACAGTACACCGCCTGCTGACGTTTCCGAGCAGTTCTATCAGGCGCGCAAGAAACTCGGCGATGAGGCACCGAACCTACCGCGTGGCGTCATTGGCCCAATGGTGAACGACGAGTATGCCGACGTGACCTTTGCCCTCTATGCCCTGAAGGCGAAGGGCGAGCCTCTGCGCACCCTTGTCCGCGACGCGGAAGGCCTGCGACAACGGCTGCTGCATGTGCCGGGGGTCAAGAAGGTGAACATTATCGGCGAGCAGGCGGAGCGCATCTTCGTCGAGTTCTCTTCAGACCGGCTGGCAACCCTTGGTGTATCACCGGGGAATATCTTCGCTGCTCTCAATAACCGCAACGTCATGACCCCCGCTGGCTCGGTCGAAGCTCGCGGGCCACAGGTCTTCATTCGATTGGATGGCGCCATCGACGATCTGGATGATATCCGCAATACCCCCATCACAGTGCAGGGCCGCACGCTGAAATTGTCCGATATCGCCGAAGTGAAGCGCGGCTATGAGGACCCGGCCACTTTCCTGGTTCGCAACAACGGTGAGCCGACGCTGTTGCTTGGTGTGGTGATGCGTGAAGGATGGAACGGCCTCGAGCTAGGTGAGTCGCTGGAGGCGGAAACGGCGGCAATCAACGAAGAGATGCCGTTGGGCATGAGCCTGTCCAAGGTCACGGATCAATCGGTCAATATTCGCGCGGCTGTCGATGAGTTCATGATCAAGTTCTTCGTCGCCCTCGGTGTCGTCATGCTGGTGAGCTTTCTCAGCATGGGATGGCGCGTTGGCATCGTGGTTGCGGCAGCGGTTCCCTTGACCCTGGCGGTGGTGTTCATCGTCATGGCGGCAACCGGTAAGGACTTCGACCGCATTACCCTCGGTTCCTTGATATTGGCGCTGGGACTACTGGTCGATGACGCGATCATTGCCATCGAGATGATGGTCGTGAAGATGGAGGAAGGCTATGACCGCGTTCGAGCGGCGGCCTACGCGTGGAGCCATACGGCCGCGCCCATGCTCGCCGGAACTCTGGTGACGGCAATTGGCTTCATGCCCAATGGCTTCGCCAAGTCGACCGCTGGCGAGTACACCAGCAACATGTTCTGGATCGTGGGTATCGCCCTGATCGCCTCCTGGGTTGTGGCTGTCGTGTTCACACCGTATCTGGGCGTGAAACTGTTGCCGAATATCAAGGCGGTTGAGGGTGGGCACGAAGCGATCTACAGCACACCGCGCTATAACCGCTTTCGTCGTTTTCTGAGGCAGGTGATCCAGCGCAAGTGGTGGGTTGCGGGTGGCGTGGTGGCCGCATTCGCGGTCGCGGTTCTGGGCATGAATGTGGTGCAGAAGCAGTTCTTTCCGACATCCGATCGTCCGGAGGTGCTGGTCGAGGTGCAAATGCCATATGGCACCGCCATCGAGCAGACCAGCGCAGCGACCGAGAAAGTCGAAGCCTGGCTGGCCAGGCAGCCGGAAGCCGATATCGTGACCGCCTATATCGGACAGGGAGCGCCGCGCTTCTACCTTGCCATGTCGCCGGAGCTGCCCGATCCTTCCTTTGCCAAGATCGTTGTACTGACGGAGAACGAAGAGGCACGCGAGGCACTCAAGATAAAGTTGCGACAGGCAGTGGTCGATGGGCTGGCGCCGGAAGCCCGCGTGCGTGTTACTCAACTGGTGTTTGGCCCTTACTCGCCATTCCCGGTGGCCTTCCGTGTGATGGGGCCAAATCCTGACAAGCTGCGCGACATTGCTGCTCAGGTGCGTGAGGTAATGCAGGCGAGCCCTCAGATGAGGACGGTCAACAGTGATTGGGGAGAACGTGTCCCCACGCTGCACTTCACGTTCGATCAGGACCGGCTCCAGAGCATCGGCCTGACGTCCCGCGACGTGGCGCAACAGCTGCAGTTCCTGCTGAGTGGTGTCCCGATCACCGAGGTGCGCGAAGACATCCGTTCGGTGCAGGTCATGGCCCGCTCCTCCGGAGACCGGCGCCTTGACCCAGGCAAGCTTGCTGACTTCACCCTGGTGGGCACGGCAGGCCAACGGATACCGCTATCTCAGATCGGCTCCGTGGAGGTGCGCATGGAAGACCCGATCCTGCGCCGCCGCGACCGAACACCGACCATCACCGTGCAAGGCGATATTGCCGAGGGGCTGCAGCCTCCCGATGTATCCACTGTCGTGTGGAAGAAGCTGCAGCCAGTCATTGCCGAACTACCCGGGGGGTACCGAATCGAGATGGGCGGTTCCATCGAGGAGTCCGGCAAGGCGAATCGTGCTCTGCTTCCGGTGTTCCCGATCATGATCGCGTTTACGCTGATTACCATCATTTTCCAGGTGCGCTCGATCTCGGCGATGGTGATGGTGTTTGCCACCGCGCCCCTGGGGCTGATTGGTGTCATTCCGACCTTGCTGGTGTTTCAGCAGCCATTCGGTATCAACACACTGGTCGGGTTGATCGCACTTTCCGGCATTCTGATGCGCAATACCCTGATCCTGATTGGCCAGATCCGCAGCAATGAGAAGGAGGGGCTGGCACCTTTCGATGCCGTGATCGAGGCCACTGTGCAACGGGCCCGTCCGGTGATCCTGACAGCACTTGCCGCCATGCTGGCCTTCATTCCACTTACCCATTCAGTGTTCTGGGGAACCCTGGCGTACACCTTGATTGGCGGCACCTTTGGCGGAACGGTCATGACTCTGGTGTTCCTGCCAGCGCTGTACGCTATCTGGTTCAGGATCAAACCGGCGCAGAGAGATGAGCATGTTGTTTCCGAGGGGTAAGCGGAGCCTGGTGCCGTGGGGCCCGACTTACCCTCTACCGGGACGGCCGCTGAACTCCATGCCACAAAACGCTCTTGAATATATTGCGATGCCTGCCATTCTGCAGGGGGAAAACCCTCACCCTACACAGGAGCCGACCATGGCGGCTGTACATATTCTTGGGCCTGCATTCAGCAACTTTGTGCGCAGTGCGATGCTGGTGTGTGAAGAAAAAGGCATCGACTATAGCGTCGGTCTTGAGCACTCAGGCCGTCAGTACCAGATGCATTCTCCGGAACATCTCTCGGTCAACCCTTTCGGTAAGGTGCCGGTATTGTTCCATGGAGAACGAAAACTGTATGAAACGGTTGCCATCTGCCGTTATCTTGACGCTGGTTTTGATGGCCCGAGCCTGCAGCCAGCAGACCCCTGGCAGCGTGCCTTGGTGGATCAGTGGTGTTCGGCACTGGCGGTACAGGTCGACCAGGCCCTGGTTCGCCGCTACTTGCTGGAGTTTGTCATGCCCCAGATCGTGGGGGGCGAGGTGAGCATGGACAAGGTTCGCGAAGCCGAGCCCGGAGTGGTCAATACGCTCGCCATTCTGGAAGACCAACTACGTGATGATGGGTACCTGGTAGGGGACAGCTTTACCCTGGCCGATGTTATCGCGGCACCCATGCTGGATTATCTCGTCGGCATGGCCCCGGCCCAGCCCTTGGTCAATGAGGCACCCAAGGTTCAGGCTTATGTCGCGCGCCTCAAGGACCGGGCATCGACCAGGCGCGTGCTGGTGGAACCGGTTTTTTCTGCCTGACCTGATCGTCAGGCATTAATGGCGGGCCCCTTCGTGGGCCTGCCAACATGCGGCATCATCCTGAAAGTCTCAATATACGAGACGAACTTTCGATTATATCTCGCTAATCTGTGGTCTGGTTCCGCGACATAGGCGTTCTGTCATGACGCCCAGACCTACTGCTACAGGCCAAAGCCCATCTACGCTGATGCACGCCATGCAGGTGCTGCAGATCACGGCTGCGTGTGGCTACCGTGGTGCAAGCATCGAGGATTACCTGGATGCCCTGGAGCTCAGCCGACCGACGATCTATCGCCTGCTGAAAGGCTTGAAGGATCAAGGATTCCTCAGGGCTGCCCCCGTCAGGGGTCGCTACCTGCTTGGCTATGAGCTGCTGGTGATGGGTTCCCAGGCGGGCAATGGCGCTGGCTTGCGGGACCTGACGCGTCCGCGTCTGCTGTCTCTGGCCCAGCGTTTCGGGGACAGCTTCTACCTGTTTGCTGCTGATGGCTTGAATGCCGTCTGTCTGGAAGTCCAGAACGGTGAGTATCCGGTGGGTAGCTTCGTCCGCGCGACCGGGGGGCGAGTGCCTCTTGGCGTCGGCCAGGCCTCCATCGCGCTGCTTGCCTATCTCGGGGATGAGGAGCGCGCGTCCATCCTCAAGCGTAACGCCGAGCGTCTTCAACACGAGTACCACATTTCACTGGACGACATTGCGATGGAGATCGATCACCTGCGCTCGGTCGGCTATGCGCGCGGCGTCGAAGGCTCTCATCTGCCGGAGTACACCGGCCTGGCTATCCCCATTCTCGATCATGGCGGCCATCCCTTGGGTGCCATGAGCTGCTCGATGCTCAAGTCGCGCATGACCGAGACCCACAAGCACAGCGTCCTTCAAGGCATGCACGAGGAGGTACGTGAATTGGTGCAACAGGCCCACGGCCTTCTGTATATCGAGTAACGGATACATGGCTTACCTTTCTGTCCCCGTACATGAACGCCCCTGTGGCTGGAATGCACAACTTGCCGAGCGCCCCGTCCCTCCTGGCGAGCGTGGTTCATTGACTGCCGAACTTGTCATCGTCGGTGCTGGTTATACCGGATTGGCAGCTGCCAGTGCCTGGGCGGAGGCACGTCCGAATGACCGAGTTCTGGTGCTGGATGCTGACCGGTTGGGGGAGGGAAGTCCGGGGCGCAATTCCGGTTTCATGCTGGAGGTTGCACTGGCCAACGATGCGTCTCCCGGCGAACTCGAGCGCATGTCTCGACTCAATGCGTTGAGCCGGAAGACCATGGCTCAACTGCGCCACAAGGTGGAACAGCACGGTATCGATTGCCACCTGCAGCACGCTGGCACATACCGGGCTGCGGCTACAGCGCAAGGTATGCAATCGCTGAAGAGCTATCAGGCGTTTCTCGAGTCGGCGGGGTTGAGTTATGAACGCTTGTCACGAGAAGCGCTCAAGGAGCGAATTGGCACCAGTTATTACGCCCAAGGGCTCTATTCTCCCGACTGTTACCTGGTCCAGCCGGCGGCGCTGATCAGAGGTTTGGCCGATGCCTTGCCGGATTCCGTGAGCATATACGAGAACAGCCCTGCCATTAGTGTGAGCAAGGCGGAGAGTGCTTGGTGTGTCCGTACGGCTGAAGCCGAGATTCAGGCGCAACACGTCATTCTGGCCAACAACGCTTTTTCTCGCGCGCTTGGCGCCGATGCTTCCCGGCTGACAGCCATCTATACCTACGCCGCGGTCACGCCGGTACTGCCCGAGTCCACTCGTGCTCGCCTGATACCTCAGGACTGGGGGCTTCTTCCTGCACATCGGCTCGGTTGCACACTGCGTACCACCCATGATGGGCGGCTGATGATTCGCTCCCGATATAGCTATGAGCAGGAGGACAGTAATCGTCGCATTGCTGCAGGCCTCGCTCGAAGTCTTGCTCGGCGCTACCCCGAGCTGGCCGGTACTGGCTTCGATTACGTCTGGGGGGGAACCACCGGTCTGACCCACAACGGTGCTCCGTTGTGGGGGGAAATACACCCTGGATTGTATGTCTCGGCGGGCTGCAATGGTGGGGGCATCGTCAAGGGGACGTTCCTCGGTGATGCCTTGGCGCGTCATGCGCTCGGCCAGACCGTCGAACCTATCCACCAGTTGTTTGGCAAAGCCAGCTGGATGCCTCCTGAGCCGGTTCGCCATCTCGGTTTTCAATTGATATCCGCCCTGGAGCGGAAACGCGCAGAGCGCGAAACCTGACGTTTGAACGACACCCTGCTGCATAACAATAAACGAGGATCATATGGACGCCACGACGCATCTCGGCATGCTTTCGATAGTCCCTGCTACCTTGGCCATCATCCTGGCCTTTATCACCCGCAATACAGTGTTCTCTCTCGCCGTTGCGTGCTTCGTCGGTGTCATGGCGATGGGCGAGGGGTTGATGGGCTTTCCTACGCTGCTCAAGGAAACGCTCGGTACCACCAGTTTTTCCTGGATTCTGCTGCTTGAGCTGTTCATTGGCACCGTCATTGCCTTCTTCCAGCGCACGGGGGCCATTCAGAATTTCTCGGCCTGGGTAGAACGTCGCGCCCTGACACGCATCAAGGTGCAGCTCATTGGCTGGGTAATGGGCATGTTCGTGTTCTTCAGCGATTACTTCAGCCCGTTGTTCGTTGGCAGCACCATGCGCGGGCTCACCGATCGCTATCGGGTGTCACGGGAGAAACTGGCTTATATCGCTGACTCCACTTCAGCGCCGGTCAGTGTGCTGGTGCCGATCACCGGGTGGGCAGTGTTCATTGCTGGCCTGCTCATCGGCATGGGGCCGATCGAGAATGCTGAGCAGGCGATGTCGGTGTTCCTGCATGCCATTCCCTTCAACATTTATGCTTGGCTTTCGGTTGCCATGGTCGGGCTGGTGATTGTGGGTATCGTTCCGTTGTTTGGCCCGATGAAGAAAGCCGAGAAGCGCGCTCAGGAAGAAAACAAGGTGCTGCGCGATGGCGCCGAACCCCTGTTGGGTGAGGAGCTGACGGACATTGAACCCTACCCCGCAGCACGGACATCGCTGCTGCTCAATTTCTTCATGCCGGTGCTGGTTGTCATCGGGGTGGCAATCGGTACCTTCGCCACCACAGGCTCGGCCAAGACCATGGAAGCCTTCCTGGCAGCGGCCGTCTTTCTCGGCATTGTGATGCGGCTGCAGGGCATCCCTTTCAACGACATCATGAAAACAGCGACGTCGGGAATGAAAGGCGTCATGCCGGCGATCATCATCCTGGCCCTGGCCTATTCGCTCAATCAGCTTTCCAAGAACATGGGCACGGCAGACTACATCGTCGAGCTTACCCAAGGTTGGCTGACACCAGCGCTGCTGCCAGCCATGACCTTCCTGATTGCGGCGGTCATCGCTTTTTCCACAGGCACGTCATGGGGGACCTTCGCCATCATGATGCCGCTGTCGGTTCCTGTGGCCTTCAATTTCACCGGCGATGCCATCACGCCATTGATCTATGCCACGGTGGCGGCTGTCGCCGGGGGCGGTGTATTTGGCGACCACTGCTCTCCTCTGTCGGATACCTCTGTTCTTGCGTCGACCGGGGCAGCCTCTGACCACATCGATCACATCAAGACGCAGATCCCCTTTGCCCTCGCTGTCGCGGTCATCGCCCTGGTGGCCTACCTGGCGGTAGGGTTCTGGTGGATCGAGGTAGCCTAATGCATAGGTAGCGCCTAGGTCGCCCTTGGCAGCTTGGCCCCCAGGCTGCCATAGGCATGTGCCAGGTTCGGTTCCCTAACTGACCAGTGGCAGCATGGCACCCAGATAAAGAGGGATGACCAATGGGGCTGCCAAGGTGGTGATCAGCACTGCCAAGGCGCCTTTTTCCGGTGCGATACCAAGCTCCATGGCCACGACGACGACGTTGGCGGCCATGGGGACCACGCCAACCAGCAGCAGTGCCATGGCCAGCTCTGGTGCCAGGTCAAAGGCCATGTTCAGCGCCAGCACCACTCCCAGCATCAGCAGTGGCCATAGTACATAGCGTACCGCCACACAGGCCCCGATGAAGCGCCCGTCCAGGGAACGCAGCGAGACCCGACCCAGGGTCATGCCGATGATCATCATGCCAAGCAAGGTGTAGGTGGCAGGGAACACGCTGAGTGCCTCTGTCACTGCCGTAGGAACTTCGATACCTATGGCTTCGACGGCGAGGGCGGCCAGGAAGGCATAAATCAGCGGCAGACGCAGGATCTTGAGCAAGCTGTCGCGGACGGAAAAGCGGCCACGGGCACTGAGATAGAAACCCACAGTGAATTCATACAGGGTGACACCAAGTACGCAGAACAGATACAGGGTGACGCCATCCGGTGGCAGCAGCACCAACGCCACCGGCAGGCCGAAGTAGCCGGTATTGCCCGTGCCGGAGGAAAAGGCCAGTACTGCGCCTTCTTCTGCCGGTAGCGCGCGCTTGGCCAGGATGTTGACGCACAGGGCCACCAGGCTTGCCGTGATGAACAGTGCTGCCGTCAGCCCCAGGTAGGCGGGTGTCGGACCACCCAGGACCAGGGCACGAAAGAACGTGACGGGGGCAATCAGGTAGATCAGCAAGGTGGCGACAGGGCGCGGGTCCACCTTCAGGCCACGGGCTGCCAGTATGCCGAGGGCGACAAAGGCGAGCAGCGTCCAAAGGGGGCCCATGAGGGCAGATGGGTCAAGTGCCATTGGCGATGTCCTTATCAGAAGCAGCATCTCAAAGCGGGCGTTCATGATGCCGTTGTGCTGAGCGCTTGTCAGGTCGCATCAACAGGTGAGAGCTGATTTAGAACTATTGGTTATGTTGGTTTTGATTTTTATATGAATGGAATTGATAGTGAGCCGCTAAACTTTTCATTGGTCGCTTTGCTGCGCTGCCGTCACAATATCTCTCACATGATCCAACTTACCTACCGTCTATTGTGACGAGGACATTGAGATGAGCGCACAACAGCATCCGCTGGGTATCAGCTTCGAATTCTTTCCGCCTAACACCGACGCTGGGCGTGACAAGCTGATGCAGGCCCGTGACATGCTGGCGGAACGCAATCCGCGCTTCTTCTCCGTGACTTATGGCGCCGGCGGCTCTACTCAGCATCGCACGATCGATACCGTTCAGGCCGTGCGCCAATGCGGTATTTCTACCGCTCCTCACCTGTCATGCGTAGGTAGTGCGAAGTCCCAGATCCGCGACCTGATCAACCATTACAAGGACGAGGGCATCAATAGCCTGGTGGCCCTGCGTGGTGATCTGCCATCCGGAATGGGCAGCATCGGTGAGCTGCGCTATGCCAATGAACTGGTTGAATTCATTCGCGAAGAAACTGGTGACCATTTCGAGATTGCTGTAGCGGCCTACCCGGAGGCTCACCCGCAGGCATCGAATTTTGAAGCCGACCTGCAGAATTTCGCACGTAAAGTGAAGGCTGGCGCTAACCTGGCCATCACTCAGTATTTCTTCAACGCTGACGCCTACTTCCATTTTGTCGAGCGGGCCCGCCAGTTGGGCGTCGAAGCCCCCATCGTGCCAGGCATCATGCCGATTACCAACTACAGCAAACTGGCGCGTTTTTCCGATGCCTGTGGTGCCGAGATTCCGCGCTGGATTCGCAAGCAACTGGAAGCCTATGGCGATGACAGCGATGCCATTGCCGCCTTTGGTGAGGAAGTCATTACTCACCTGTGTGAACGTCTACTGGATGGTGGGGCCCCAGGCCTGCACTTCTATACCCTTAATCAGGCTGAGCCGACGTTGAAGGTCATCAAGAACCTGACGGGGCGTTAAACAAGACAACAACAACGCTGGACACGGAAACGGCCCTGCCATCTGGCAGGGCCGTTTTCCGTTACGCTGACCGCAACCCGGTAGCGACTGCCGTCTCAGGTCGTTACTGTCTTGGTACCTCCGCCGTGGGCTTTCTGCATCATGTACAGGGCTGCGGCAATGGCCAGGCCTGCCACATCGGTATAAATACCGCCATAGATCAGGAACAGCGCTCCGACCAGGGCCACCAGGCGTTGCCAGGATCTTAGTGGACCGAAGAACCATGCCTGCACGGTGGAAGACAGCAGGACGATGCCCAGAGTAGCGGTCAGACCGACACGCAGGATCTCCAGCCAACTACCTTCCAGCAACATGGCCGGGCTGTAGAAGAACATGAATGGCACGATGAAGGCTGCCAGTCCGATCTTGAACGACGCGACTGACGTTCCCATGGCGTTGTCTCCGGAGATACCTGCTGCTGCATAGGAGGCCAGCGCCACTGGCGGTGTGATGGCCGATACCACAGCGAAGTAGAAGACAAAGAAGTGGGCAACCAGCGGTTCGATGCCAATGTTGATCAGGCCCGGGGCGACCACCGAAGCCGCTACGGCGTAGGCTGCGGTGGTGGGCATGCCCATTCCCAGCAGAATGCTGATGCACATGGCAAAGAACAGGGCCAGAAGCTGACTGAATCCCGCCAGGCCAAGCAGCAGCGAGGAGAAGCGCGCACCGACCCCGGTCAGGGCAATGACGCCGACGATCAAGCCAGCACAGGCACATACGGCGATGATCTGGATGGCCATGGTGCCAGCCAGTTGCAGGGCTGTGATGATGGCCCGAAGCCCCATCTTGTGCGGTGATATCCAACTGACCACCGCAGCAGCAGCAGTGGCGATGGTACCCGCGCGAATCACTGAGTAACCCATGAACAGGGCGACGACGAGAATGATGATGGGCGCAAACAGATAGGCCTGACGAGCGAGCCGGGCAAATTGCGGAATTTCATCCTTGCGCATGCCGCTCATGCCCTTGCGGGCGGCCTCGAAGTCGACCATGAAGTAGATCGAAGCGAAGTACAGAATGGCGGGAATCACGGCGGCGATGGCGATCTCGGTATAGGGAATACCAGTAACCTCGGCCATGATGAAGGCTCCTGCGCCCATGATGGGTGGCATGATCTGCCCACCAGTGGATGCGGCTGCCTCGATGGCTCCAGCGCTGCGCCCTGGATAACCGACTTTCTTCATCAATGGAATGGTCAAGGAACCCGTGGACACCACGTTACCGGCGCTGGTGCCATTGATCATGCCCATCAGGCCTGAAGCAAAGATGGCCACCTTTGCTGGACCACCACGAGCGCGGCCGGCAGCAGCGAAGGCAAAATTGACGAAATAGTCACCGACCTTGGAAGCCTGGAGGAAGGCGGCAAAGATGATGAACAGGATGATATAGGTCGAGGAAACGGCAGTGGTCGGGCCGAGTACCCCAGCATCGGTGTAGACCTGGCTGAAGAAGCGCCCCACAGAAAGCCCTGGATATCCGAGGAAGCCTGGCAGGTAGGGGCCGGCAAAGACATAGGCCAGGAAAATGGCGGCAATCACCACCAGTGCCATGCCAGCCACGCGCCGAGTCATTTCGAGTATCAGTAGCGAACCGGCGATGGCTGCCCAGGAGATGCCCATGGGTGCGAAAGCCGTGCCAGTAGAAGCACGTAATGGGCTGTTGAACATCACCAATAGATAGCCGGCGGAGGCCAGGGCACAGACCATCAGTACTACATCCGCCAGCAACAGGCTGTTGCGCTGCTGGCGATGCAACCACGACAGAACAATCGCGACCACGGTTGCAGCGATGAGCGGTGCGCCAAAATGCCAGTTCTCGATGGCTGGTTCGATGCGCATGGCACCTCCTGCCATGGCCTGGCGCATCAGTATCACCTGGATCAGTGCATAACCGGCCGGAATCAACATGACCAGGGCCAGTACATTCGACCAGCCGGGAACCCCGCCTTTCTCGCCATCGGAGACAAAGCGGGAACCGGTGTAGAGACCGAAGCCCAGAATCAAGGCACCGCAAACGTGAATGATACGAAACGACCAGGTCTCTATGGGATAGAGATTGAGGGACACCAGGTGGAAAGTGGCATAAGCCACGGCCAGAGCACCGAACAGCCACCATTTCCAACCATCGTAAAGACGGCGATTGGGTTCAACGGGCTCTTCGTCGACACCCTCGGCCACGATGGGCTCAAGTGGCTCTTCGGCGCCATGTTCGTTGCGGGAAGGATCAGGAATGTGGGACATGGAGCAATACCTTGAAAGGTAAAGCAAACCCTGAAAGGGGGAGAATCAGGGTCTGCCGAACATCAGCGATGGAAGCCATCCCGTGGTTGCCCACGGGATGGCCCTCCCTTACTGCTTGACGAGCTTCGGGTCGATTTCGTAGCCGTTTTCCTCATACCAGCGGACAGCACCAGGATGGAACGGCAGTACGGTGTTGTACTGAATGTTCTCGGGGATACTGGTGGCAGCGCTGCGATGGACGCTTTGCATCTTGTCGTTGTTTTCCATGGTCACCTTGGTGACTTCGTAGACGAAGTCCTCGGGCAGGTCGCAGCCGCCAATGGCGAAGTTCCACATGGAGACCGCACGGGCATCATGATCCAGCGTGGTGTAGGTGCTGGCCGGGATGGAGAAAGCCGAGACCGGGAACTTGTCGAGGACCTGCTGCTGCTCTTCCTCGGTGAATTCGATGATGTTGACGTCAGTCTGGACTTCCAGCTGGCTGACGGCCGGGATCGGAATGCCTGCGGCAAAGGCGACGACGTCGAGCAGGCCATCCTGGAGCTGTCCGCCAAGATCGGACCATCCGCCGTTGCGACGCTCGAAATTTACGCCAAGCTCTTCAAGAATAGCCGGGAAATAGGTATCGGAAGTGGAGGCGGCTGGGCCGAAACCGATACGAGCACCATCGGGAATCTCCGAGATGGAGGTGATGCCGCTGGAGGATAGCGCGGCGATGGAGAACGGTGTCTCGTACATCGGGAACAGCGCGCAGACGTTGTCCATCTTGACGCCTGGGGCCAGCGGGCTCTTGCCCTCGACAGCATCGGCGGCAGGGCCCATGGTCGTGAGTCCGAAGGCGACATCGCCACTCTGGACCAGAGCCAGGTTCTGGGTCGGGCCGCCGGTGACTTCGCCACCGCCGGAAACTCCCAGTTGATCAGCAACCAGATTGGCCCAGCCGGAGCCATAGACGAAGTAAGTGCCACCTTGGCTTGCCGTGCCTACCGTGAAGTTCTGGGGCCAATCCTCGCGTTCGGCCTGAGCCGTGCCGGCCAGTAGCAGAGAAGAGGCGATGGCTCCGGTCAGGATCCGGGTAGTGGTGTTCATGGCATGTCTCCAATGCGATGTTGTTGTGGTGATGTTGTTGTGATGTAGCTGTGTCGTCTTCCAGCCTAGGCCGGTTGTCGAGGTTATTTATCGCAATGGTTGTGCCTGAAATGAGCTTGTGTAGGAAAATCAAATGATTGGAAATGCATGTTCAGACGAAAGTCGAAAATGAATAAGCCACGAAATGGCGGAAACCCGCACGCCACTCAGCATGGAGTGTGCGGATTTCCGCTCATTGATGTTGGAGCCTGCTTCTTTCAACGCACCGATCGGTTGGTGAGCCGGTGAGCCAATGGATTCGGCACTGACTCATGAGTGTTGCCCACGAGTCAGTCGAGGAAGGGAGACAAGAGGGTCGCGATCGACCCGACATCTGCGGCAGGATGGCTCAGTGCAGCTTGGGGTCGATGATCTTGACGGTGCTGATTTCTTCGCTGGGAGATGATTCCTGGGGGCGATTGACTCGGGTTTCGAGCTCTTGAGGAGTGTTATCCTCGATCGGCAGTTGTTCGAAGAAGTCGCAATTGACGCACTCGCGATAGCGCACCCCGTTCTGTTCCCAGGCACGAATGCGGTCCATCTCGGCGCAGCGAGGACAGACGACACCGGCAATGAAACGTTTCTTGAGGGACATGTAGCCTCCGGTGGCTCATCCGTGCCCTTCCACAGGGCACGGATGAAGGGTAAATGGATCAGGCGGCCTTGATGCCACTATGACGCAGCAGCGGGTCGATGCTCGGTTCGCGTCCACGGAACGCGCGGAACAGTTCGGCGGCATCCCGAGCGCCGCCTGGTTCCAGGATCTCCTTACGGAAACGAGACCCGGTGGTGGCATCGAAGATACCGCTCTCTTCGAACGCGCTCCAGGCATCGGCAGAAAGTACTTCCGCCCACTTGTAACTGTAGTAGCCAGCCGCATAGCCACCGGCAAAGATATGTGAGAAACCATTCTGGAAGCGGTTGAAGTCAACCTTGGGTACCACCGATACCGCTTCACGTACCGTATTGAGCAGATCCTGGATGTCCTCTGCGCTGGGAGCGGCCAGCTCCAGGTGCAGGCGGAAGTCGAACAGCGAAAACTCGACCTGGCGCAACAATCCCATGGCCGACTGGAAGTTCTTGGCGGCCGTGAGCTTGTCGAACAGCTCATCAGGCAGGGTATCGCCGCTATCCACATGACCTGAAATCAGGTCCAGGCCTTCGCGTTCCCAGCAGAAGTTCTCCATGAACTGGCTTGGCAGTTCCACGGCATCCCAGGCCACGCCGTTGATTCCGGAGACATCGGCCACTTCCTGACGGGTCAGCATATGATGCAGGCCGTGTCCGAATTCGTGGAACAAGGTAGTCACTTCATCATGGGTCAGCAGAGCGGGTCTGTTGCCCACGGGGCGCGTGAAGTTGCAGACCAGGTAAGCGACCGGTAGTTGCAATTGGCCATCCTGGCGACGGCGAACCCGGCATTCGTCCATCCAGGCTCCGCCACGCTTGCCTTCACGGGCGTACAGGTCCAGGTAAAAGCCAGCAATGGGCGTGCCATTTTCCAACAGGCGATAAAAACGCACATCCGGGTGATAGGTTGGCGTTGTCGTATCTTCTTCCACCTGTACACCGTAGAGACGCTCGACCACGGCAAACAGGCCATTCACCGCCTTGGGTGCCGGGAAGTAGGGCCTCAGCTGTTCCTGGGAAATGGCATAGCGGGCCTCGCGCAGTTTCTCGCTGGCATAGCCGATATCCCAGGGCTGGATGTCACCCAGGCCCAACTCGTCCCTGGCGAAGGCTTCGAGTTCAGTAAACTCTTGTTTACCTTGGGACAGGGCGCGGGCGGCCAGGTCATCCAGGAAGCCGAGCACCTGTTCGGGACCTTCTGCCATCTTGGTGGCCAGGGAGTAGTCGGCGTAACTGTCAAAGCCCAGTAGCTCGGCAAGTTCACGACGCAGGCGCAGGGTTTCTACCATGATCGGCGCATTGTCATATTCGCCGGCATTGGGGCCCTGGTCAGAGGCTCGGGTGACAAAGGCGGTATAGACTTCACGGCGCAATTCCCGGTCGTTGGCATAACTGACGACGGGATAGAAACTGGGAAAGTCCAGGGTCAGTCGATAACCGCTGAGCCCTTTGGCTTCGGCATTGGCGGCCAAGGTCGCGAGCGCGCTTTCCGGGAGACCCTCGAGGCGCTGGTCATCTTCCAGGTCCAGCGACCAGGCCTGTGTTGCATCGAGCAGCTGGTTGGAGAAGGTACTGGCCAGGGTGGACAGCCGTGAGCGTAGCTCGGCTGCACGCTGCTTCTTTTCGGCGGGCAGACTGACACCGGCCAGGCGGAAATCGCGCAGGGCATTATCGATGGTGCGGCGTTGAGCCTCGTCCAGGTCTGCCCATGCCGGGCCGTCCTTCAGGGCTTGCCAGGCCTGACACAGTCCTTCGTGCTGACCCAGCCAGGTACTGTATTCGGACAGTTTCTGCAGGCAACCATCATGCGCTTCGCGCAGCTCGGGTGAGCTCATGGTGCTGTTGAGATGCGATACCGGAGACCAGGCCTGGGACAAGCGATCGTTCAATGCTTCCAGAGGTGCCGCCAGTGTCTCCCAGCGAGGTGTTTCCTGTTCGGCGCGAGTCACCAGTGCCTCGACACCCTGGCGCAGCTCTGCCAGCAGTGTATCCACTGCGGCTTCCACATGTTCTGGGCGGATGTCGCCGAAGGGCGGCAGGGCATGGCTTTCGAGCAGGGGGTTACGGGACATACGCACCTCTTTATGGAAGGTTTCAAGTTCTCTTTAGATGCGGGCACCAGTCGCGGGTTTCAATGTGCTAGTCTTGCGCACTTCGAATTGTGGACTGGATGTAGAACAACATGAACCAAACGCTGGAGCGCTGGAGTTCGCGACGTGCTTTTATCCTGGCGGTAACAGGGGCCGCTGTAGGACTGGGCAATATCTGGCGCTTTCCCTATATCACCGGTGAAAACGGTGGTGCCGCCTTTCTGCTGATCTATATCGGTTTCGTGGTACTTCTGGGTCTGCCGGTGATGATGGCGGAGATCCTGGTTGGTCGTGCCGGACGCAGCAGTCCCATGTTGTCCCTGGGAAAGCTGGCTCGTCAGGCTGGGCGCAGTGAACATTGGCGCTGGCTGGGCCTGTTTGGTGCCTTCACGGTGTTCTGCATTCTGTCTTTCTATTCGGTGGTATCCGGCTGGGCCATGGACTTCATGGTCACTGCATTTTCCGGTGGTTTCCAGGGAATGAGCGCGGACCAGGTCGGTGCAGGGTTCGGAGACTTCCTCGCCAATCCGTTGCGCATGGCCATGGATCATACGCTGTTCCTGGTGTTGACCATGCTGGTGGTGGCCGCCGGGGTTTCCAAGGGGCTGGAGCGTCTCAACAACCTGCTGATGCCAGCCTTGTATCTATTGCTGTTCGTGCTTGCTGGCCATGCAATTTCCATGGATGGCTTTGGCCCTGCGCTGGAATGGCTGTTCACTCCGGATTTCTCCGCTGTCACGCCCATGGTCTTCATTCATGCCATGGGCCATGCCTTCTTCACTCTGGCGGTGGGGGCCTGTGCGTTGATGGCCTATGGCGCCTATATGCCGGATCATCAGAGCCTGCCGGGTGCTGCAGCCGCTGTGGCGATACTCGATGTTATCGTGGCCCTGCTGGCTGGTATCGCGATTTTCTCGGTGGTCTTCACACAAGGCATGGACCCAGGCGAGGGGCCGGGGCTGATGTTCATCACGCTGCCGGTGGCCTTTGCTGATCTGCCATTTGGCGCCTTCTGGCTGGGGTTGTTCTTCCTGCTGCTGGTATTGGCCACTTGGACATCTTCGATCAACCTGGCTGAGCCGATTGTGGCGACGTTGATCGGTTGGGGGATGACGCGTCGCCGTGCGGCCCTGGTCACTGGTGTATGCGTGTGGCTCGTGGGGATGCTGTGCGTGTTGTCCTTTTCGACCCTATCGGACTTTCATGTTCTCGGATCGATGAACTTCTTTGATGTGGTCAGCACCATTCCCCCGGAAATCTTCTTGCCCCTGGGCGGTTTGTTGATTGCTATCTTTGCTGCCTGGGTGATGCCGGAGCAGGAGGCCCTGCGTGCACTGGATGCAGGGCCCAATGGCTTCCGCCTGTGGCGCATCGTGCTACGCTGGATTTCGATTCCACTGGTGATTGTGGTGCTGATCAGCGGCTTGGTGTAGACGGAGACATGCCAGGTTGAGCGTTTCTCTGCCGCTGGTGTCGTATTTTCGATGAAGCGAGCAGGGAAGAAAAATGACTGAACGCAAGCGTATTGATCTGGCTCTCCAGGGAGGAGGTGCCCACGGTGCTTTCACCTGGGGAGTGCTGGACCTGTTGCTCGAAGATCCTCGTATCGATATCGAGGGGATCAGCGGTACCAGTGCAGGCGCCATGAATGCAGCTGTCATCGCCGATGCCCTGACCCGTGGCAATGAACAGACTGCCCGGGATGCGCTGCATGATTTCTGGAGTGCGGTCAGCCAGGCAGGTATCACCAGCCCGATCAAGCGTACTCTGCTGGATGCCTGGCTGGGCAACTGGAGCCTCGACCACTCTCCCGGTTATGTCGCGATGGACCTGATGGGCCGACTGGTTTCGCCCTACCAGTTCAACCCCTTGAATCTGAACCCGCTGCGCGACATCGTCGCTGAACGTGTCGATTTTGATCATGTGCGCAGCTGTCCGTCGCTCAAGCTGTTCGTTGCGGCCACCAATGTGCGCAGCGGCAAGCAGCGTATCTTCCGCCGCGAGGAGATGAGCCTGGACGCCGTCATGGCCTCGGCGTGCATTCCCAGCCTTTATCAGGCAGTAGAGATCGATGGTGAAGCCTACTGGGATGGTGGCTACATGGGGAACCCGAGCCTGTTGCCGCTGATGCAGCACTGTAGTTCCCGGGATATCGTCATTGTGCAGATCAACCCCATTCGCCGAGAACAAGTGCCTGATACGGCTGCCGAGATTCACAATCGGCTTAATGAGATCACGTTCAATGCCTCATTGATCAAGGAAATGCGCTTGATCGACATGATGCAGAAACTCATGGTCAGCCAGGGCGTCGAGATTGGCTGTTATGCTGGCACCCTATTTCATCGCATCGGTGGAGATGACGCGCTGTCGGAGCTCTCGGCCTCAAGCAAGCTCAACACGGAATGGGCTTTCCTTTGCCACTTGCGTGATCAGGGGCGCAAGGCCGCTGCCGCCTGGCTGGGAGAGCACTTCGATG
This sequence comes from Halomonas binhaiensis, assembly GCF_008329985.2. Lineage (NCBI taxonomy): Bacteria > Pseudomonadati > Pseudomonadota > Gammaproteobacteria > Oceanospirillales > Halomonadaceae > Halomonas > Halomonas binhaiensis. Next base: position 4,309,210 of record NZ_CP038437.2, on the reverse strand, counting down.
CTCTGGGATGTCACTCCACCCTGGATACGGAGAGTGTCTACCAGGATACCGAGGCCTGAGGCCGATGCGCGCAAGACACTTTCCATCGCTTCGATGAACCGCACAAGGAGAAGGAAATAATGGCAAGTACTCCAGGTTATCCAACACTGCGCCCTTGGCAGGGACATTCACCAAGACTTGGTGAACGTGTGTATATCGATCCGCAATGCATGGTGCTCGGTGATGTAGAACTGGGTGATGACTGTTCGGTATGGCCCATGGCGGTCATTCGCGGTGACATGCACCGTATTCGCATTGGTTCTCGCACCAGCGTGCAGGACGGCAGCGTGCTGCATATCACCCACTCCAGTGACTTCAATCCGGATGGACACCCCCTGACTATCGGCGATGAGGTCACGATCGGCCACAAGGCAGTGCTGCACGGCTGCACGCTGGGCAACCGCATTCTTGTCGGCATGGGGGCTATCGTCATGGATGGGGCGATAGTCGAAGACGAGGTGATCATCGCCGCTGGTGCGGTGGTGCCGCCGGGCAAGCGCTTGGAGGGCGGATATGTCTATGCCGGCAACCCGGCCAAGGCGCTACGGCCCTTGAAAGACAAAGAGCGGGCCTTCTTCCCTTATACCGCGGGGAATTACGTGAAGCTGAAGGATCAGTACATATCCGGTGCTCCTGGCGTCGCTGAACGGTAAGAAAGTGCCGAATATATCCTTGTGTTTCTAACGCATTGTTATAATTGAACTGTCAGGCGATAATCTGGTCATTTATCCAGTATTTGACGAGATTCAAGGAGATTGCCTGGCATGGCCGACTTTCGCACTCATCTCAGTGTGGCCGCAGTAGGTGGCTCCGCGCTGGCTGTGGCCGCTTGGCAAGCACAGCTGCTGGCGCCAGGAGAGGCCGTGGCGGCAGCCCTGCTGACGGCCTTCGGAGGCATCTTGCCGGATGTGGATTCCGATCACTCCCATGCCGTGCGCCTGGTGTTCAGTGTTGCTGCCGTGCTGGCAGTGATCGCAGGAGCGGTACTCCTGCGTCCTTGGCTGGAAGCTGGCACCCTGCTGGTGACCTGTGGAGGACTCTATCTCGCGGTGCGCTACGTGCTGGCGCCGATCTTCAAGCAGTTCTCCGTCCATCGCGGTATCTGGCATTCGCTGCTGGCCGCCGTGCTATGTGGTCTGGCTACCAGCGTGGCCAGTTATCAATTGCTGGGAGAGGCCGCCACTCTGGCCTGGAGCCTGGGGGTGGCACTGGTGGTAGGCTTCTTGATTCACCTGCTGCTGGACGAGCTTTACAGTGTCGACCTGGAAGGCACTCGCATAAAGCGTTCTTTTGGCACGGCCTTGAAGCTGTTCGACTATAGAGAACCCGTAAACTCCGCCATCATGCTGATCATGGTGGTAGCGCTTGGCTATTGGATGCCGCCTTGGCAGTCGTTCATGGATATCTGGTCTCAAGGCGTGGCGTTATGGCGATAATGCTCCGCCTTGAGGCCGTGCTTGCGCAGTTTGTCGTATAACGTCTTGCGTGGTACTCCCAGTTGTCTGCACACCTCGATGACATGGCCACGGTGGCGATCCAGCGCCTGGCTGATCAACTGCTTTTCGAAGAGATCCACCTGCTGGGGTAGCGTCAGCTCGCCACCATCGCTGTCGACACCCTGCATCAGGTTGTCCAGGCGGTGGTCACAGGTGGCGCCCAGCAGCACATAGCGTTCTGCCAGGTTGCGTAATTCTCGTGCATTGCCTGGCCAGTCATGGGCCAGCAGCACAGAAACACCGGAGGCATCCAGCGGCGGGGCTTCCATCCCGCTGCGGCTGGCGGCCACGGCGGCGAAGTGCTGGAACAGCAGCGGAATGTCTTCGCGTCTCTCGCGCAATGGAGGAATCGGCAGAGTGACCACGTTGAGCCGGTAATATAGATCCTCACGAAAGTCCCCGGCCTCGGAGGCCAGCTTGAGATCGACCTTGGTGGCGGCGATGACGCGGATATCCAACGGGACCGGTATATTGCTGCCAAGCCGCTCCACCATTCGTTCCTGCAGCACTCGTAGCAGCTTGACCTGCAATGACAGTGGCATGGACTCGATTTCATCGAGAAAGACCGTGCCGCCATTGGCATATTCGAATTTGCCCACGCGTCGCTCTACGGCTCCGGTAAAGGCGCCTTTCTCGTGGCCGAACAGTTCGGATTCGATGATGCTTTCCGGCACGGCTCCACAGTTGATGGCGACGAAAGGCTTGGCGCTGCGCGAACTACGTTCATGAATCGCCCGGGCGACGAGATCCTTGCCCGCTCCAGTTTCACCAAACAGCAGCACATCGGTTTCCACTTGGCTGATACGTTGCACCATGGCGGCGAGGCGCTGAATGGCGGGGGTGCGTCCTACCAGCCGAGGGCCAGGTGCGGATTGCTGAGCTTCCAGCTCTGCTTTCAGATAGCGGTTCTCGAGGCTCAAGCGGCGCTTGTCGATACCACGTTTCACGACTTCTTCCAGGCGTTCTCCGGGGAAGGGTTTCTCCAGAAAGTCCCAGGCCCCCTGACGCATCGCCTCGACGGCAGTAGAAATATCGCCATGACCGGTGATCAGCACGACGGGCAGGTCCGGGTCGCGTTGATGGACCTCGCGCAGCAGCATCATGCCATCCATGCCAGGCATGCGAATGTCACTGATCAGTACGCCGGGGAAATCGTGATCAAGGTCAGCCAGGGCTGCCTCGGCGCTTTGGTATGTCAGAGGTTGATAGCCGGCCAGCTCCAGCGTCTGGGCAACGGTGAAGCGCAGATGTTCTTCATCATCAATGATCATCACCGGTAGAGCATCATTCATGGAGCTGACCTTTTGTTGAGTTTGGCGGTGTTGAATTCATTGTTGTTGAATTCATTGTTGTCGAGCCTGCCGTCGGCGAAGCGGTGCTGTCGGAGGCATGCGGTCGGGAGGCGGGAGCGCTACCCGCCTCGGGCAACAGAATGACGAAGCGCGCCCCTCCTTGAGGAGAAGTAGTGACGGTCAGGCTGCCACCGAGATCGTCGATGATACGAGCTGAGATTGACAAGCCCAGGCCCAGGCCAGAGCCAGGTGCCTTGGTGGTATAGAAAGGCTCGAAGATATGCTGTCGCTGCTGTTCCGGGATGCCGGGACCATTGTCATCCACCCACATGCGAACTTGTTTCCCTTCCCTGGCAATGCCTAGCGTCAGGCATGGCCCGTCTGTTTCTGTCATGGCCTGAAGGGCGTTGCCGATCAGGTTGACCAGCACCTGTTCCAGGCGGACCAGGTCGGCCAGCACCCAAAGCTCATCCTCGGGATAGTCATGGGCCACGTTGACATGCTGCTCACGCAGGCGAGTCTGGAACAGACGCAAGGCATAGTCGAAGCAGGCTGGTGCCGAGACAGCGGTAGGGCGGTCGCCACTCTTGCGCGAGAATTGGCGTAATTGGGCGCTGATATCGGCCATGCGCTTGGTGAGTTCGACGATCTGGCTGAGGTTGGCATCGGCAGTATCCACCTTGTCTCGGTCGAGAAAGATGCGTGCATTCTCGGCATAGGCGCGGATGGCCGCGAGAGGTTGGTTGAGCTCATGGTTGATACCGGCAGCCAATTGGCCAAGCACGGCAAGCTTGGCAGCCTGTACCAGTTCATCGCGTGTCTGGCGCAGCGTTGCCTCGGTTCGTCTGCGCTCCTCGATCTCATCGGATAAAAGGCGGTTGGTGGCGACAAGGTCCTGAGTGCGGCGGGCCACATTACGTTCCAGTTCATCTCTGGCCCTGGCCAGGGTCGCGCGCTCACGGTCGGCGAACTTTTCGCGTTCACGACGCAGGCGGTAACGCTGCCAGCTGATTCCGCCTGCCAGCATCAGCATGCCATACAGCCCGCCTCCGAGCAGCATGGCCAGCCATTGGGCTTCGGTGACAGAAGTCAGTGGCTTGAGGATATGCATGGACCAGCCCAACTGCGGCAGCGGTTGGCTCAGGCTCAGGTACATGCTGCCGGCAAGGAGGCCATGATCGAAACCGACCAGTTGGGTATCGTCACTCAGATGCTCACCTTCTGTCAGGCCCATGGGCTCCAATGGTTCGTCGGCATATCGGCGCGTGTCCTGTAATGTCTGGCGGCGCAGTTCGTCCAGTGGGTGCAGAGCCTTCAAGCGCAATTCATGTTGGCTGGCCATGAACACGATGTCGTTGTGATCAACGACCAATAGTTCGGTATCAGGGTTTTTCCAACTTGCCTCGATCTCATTGATGGGAATCTTGACCACCATGACGCCTACCGGGGATGCATCGGGATTGAGGTCATCGGCCCATACCGGGGCAGAGAAGTAGTAACCACGATCTTGGGAAACCACGCCCAGGCCATAGAAACGTCCGTTTCTGCCATTGATGGCATCGCGGTAATAGGGGCGGAAGCTGTAGTTCACGCCGATGAAAGTATCAGGGCGATGCCAGTTGCTGGCGGCTAAAGTGGTTCCTTCATTGTCCAGCAGATAGATGTCGGAAACGTTAGTGGTACGCCGGAAGCGGTCAAGCAGCTGGTTGAGCGGCATCGTGTCCTGTGTGCGGGGACCGCTGAGATAACGTTGGACGGTTTCTCGACTGGCCAATAGCTCAGGCAGGTACTCGTGACGAGACAGGTAGCCGGTCAGGCCGGCAGCGGATAGGCGCAATTCATTCCTGGCATCGCGCTGCAGAGACTCCAGCGCTGTTTCGCGTGCGAGTTGGGCAGACTGCCATAGACACAGCACCAGCCCTGCCGGGATCAGCAACCACAACAGGGCTCGGGTGATATGAGAAGGCAATGGGAGCATGACGGTTCAACGTGACCTTGGGGGCATCGCTTTGGCGCGGCGCAACGCACGCTGGGCCCGGGTTTCCGCACGCTCTGCATCAAGCAATCCTTCTTCGACATAGACCAGGTGCTCATGAGCCCTGGACTGGGCATCTTCGGGGCGCCCATCGAGAATGGCATCAAGCAGGGCTCTGTGCTGCTTCATCAGTGTCGGGCGGGCGTTGGGTTTCTCGAACAGATGCCCGAGGTTGTTGGCGATGCTGCGTTCGAGCAGATGAAAAATGCCGCGCATGGTGTGCAATAGCAGAATGTTATGTGCTGACTCCGCGATCGCCAGATGGAACGCGGCATCAGCCTTGGCCTCGTCGCGAGGGTTCTCGCCAAGAAAGCTGGCTTCAAGCTCCTCGAAGCGCTGTATCAGCGTGTCCTTGTCGGCAGGCGTTGAGCGCAGCGCTGCATAGTAGGCGGATAAACCTTCCATGGCGTCACGAAACTCCAGCAGATCGAGGTGAAACTCGCCATGCCGGGTCAACATATCGAGCAGAGGGTCGCTATAGCCGGTGTTGAGGGATTCGGTGATATAGGTGCCGCCGCCCTGGCGGCTGACCAGCAGGCCGCGAGCGGCCAGTTTCTGTATGGCTTCGCGTAGAGAAGGGCGTGAAACGCCAAAACGTTCAGCCAGTTCCCGTTCCGGTGGCAGACGCTGACCAGGAGTCAGGCTACCTTCAAGAATCAGGGCTTCGAGTCGTTCCGTGATGGCATCGGCCAGACGAGGCTGGCGCACGGGCTGATAGGCCATGGAGAGGTCCTGTTGTACCGGATGAGTACCGAGTTGGTTGAATCGCTAGCCACATGGTAACGAGATTGCGTTGCCATTACCGCTATTCAGGCGTGATGGAGGACGGTGTGTTTGACACGAAGCCAGTGGCCCCCTAATGTGCATTGAACTTTAATTGTCAATTGGTATTACCAATTATAGAGGTTCCGCCGATGACGGCCACCAGACATTATCCTCCGTGCCCGGATAAGGTTTATCTGTTCGGGACCTGTCTGATTGACATGTTTTTCCCTGAAGCAGGAATGGACGCGGTCCGCCTGCTTGAGAAGCAGGGGATCGAGGTGCTTTTTCCCGAAGATCAAACCTGCTGTGGTCAGCCGGCTTATACCTCGGGATATCATGATGAAGCTCGTGCGGTTGCTCGGGCCCAGCTTGACCTGTTTCCTGAGCCCTGGCCGATTGTGGTTCCCTCTGGGTCCTGTGGCGGCATGATGCGTCTGCATTACGCGCAGCTGTTCGCTGGCTGTCCCGAAGAACGGAAGGCTCAGGAAGTCGCCTCACGGGTCTTCGAGTTGACCGAGTTCCTGGTACATGTCTGCCATATCGAACTGGAAGACCGAGGCGCTCCTGAGCGGATTGCCATGCACACTTCATGCAGTGCCCGCCGCGAGATGGGGCTGGCCGAGACTGGCCCGGCGTTGCTCGCCAGACTAGGGCAGGTGGAACTGGTCGAGCAGGAGCGTGCTGCAGAGTGTTGTGGCTTTGGCGGGACCTTTGCGGTTCGTCATCCGGAGGTCTCTGCTGCCATGGTCGAGGACAAGGGGCGTGCACTGGAAGAAGCTGGTGCTCAGCATTTTGTTACATCCGATTGTGGCTGTCTGATGAACATCGCCGGGCACCTGGCGCACCGCGATAGCCCCTTGCAGGGCGAGCATATTGCCTCTTATCTGTGGCGGAGGTGTTCATGAGCCAGCCAGTGCAGACGTTTACTCCTGAAGCTTTCCATCGCCAGGCTCATGATGCATTGGGTAATCCCCAGATACGGGCCAACTTTCGCAAGGCCATGGATGGCTTGATGGACAAGCGCCGTCAGGCATTCGAGGACTGGGATCTCGAAGCACTGAGAACCCTGGGGGCGAGTGTACGCCTGCGTGCCTTGTCCAGATTGCCGGATTTGCTGGAGCAGTTGGAAGCCAAGTGCGAAGCCAACGGCATTCATGTGCACTGGGCTGAAGATGGCGAGGAGGCTTGCCGTATTGTCACCAGGATCTGCCAGGATAATGGCGCGCGATCAGTGATCAAGGGCAAGTCGATGGTATCCGAGGAGATGCATCTCAACGCCCATCTGGCAGAGGCGGGTATCGATGCGCTGGAATCGGATCTGGGAGAGTATCTGGTGCAGCTCAATGAGCAGACACCTTCCCATATCATCATGCCGGCTATTCACCTCAATACCGATGAAATATCGACCATCATGCACGAGCATACCGGTACGGCTCCTACCCGTGATGTGGATGCCATGACCGCGGCTGCCCGTGCACAGTTGCGCGAGCGCTTCATGGCAGCGGATGTCGGCGTGTCCGGCGTCAATTTCGCAGTGGCCGAGACGGGTACCTTGTGCCTGGTGGAAAATGAAGGCAATGGCCGCATGACGACCACGGTACCGCCAATTCACATTGCCGTGACGGGTATCGAGAAGGTGGTCGAGAATCTCTCAGATGTCCCGCCTCTGTATGCCTTGCTGACGCGCTCGGCGACAGGCCAGCATGTCACCACCTATTTCAACATGATCACCTCTCCGCGCAAGGAAGATGAGCGGGATGGTCCGCGAGAGGTGCACCTGGTGCTGGTGGACAATGGCCGGTCGCGGATCTACCAGGATGACGAGTTGCTCGACACCTTGCGCTGTATCCGTTGTGGTGCCTGCATGAACCATTGTCCGGTGTATACCCGGGTGGGCGGGCATACCTACGGTACGACGTACCCAGGCCCGATCGGTGCCATTCTGATGCCTCACCTGATGGGACTGGAGGCCACCAAGGACCTGCCTACTGCCTCGAGCCTGTGTGGCGCCTGTGGTGAGGTGTGTCCGGTGAAGATTCCAATCCCCGACCTGTTGGTGCGCCTGCGACGTGAATCCGTGGGTGAGGGGCGAGGGAATGTGCCAGGTGCCGGTGTCAAACGCTCGGCCAAGGAAGTGACCGCCTGGAAAAGCTGGCAGTGGTTGGCCACGCACCCCGCTGCGTGGCGTGGAGCCAGCATCGTTGCGGGCAAGTTGCGTGGTCTGGCGCCAAGTCATCTAGGTCCCTGGACGGAATGCCGGGTAGCTCCGAAGCCTGCCAAGGCGTCCTTGCATACCCTGATCAAACAGAGGGCTAAACACAAGGACAGGCGGCAGGGGCAACAGGAGGACGAAGCATGACGGCCAGAGAACGTATCCTGGAGCGATTGCGGAAGGGACATGCAGAGCACATGCAACGCGATGATGGCAGAGGGATCGTGATACCGGAGGCCGATGTTTCTGTCATCAGGGAACGAGGGTGGTCACCCCAGGAACGCTTACAGCGCTTCGAGCGCTGGCTCACTTCCGTGCATGGAGAAGTGATCCATTGTGAAACAGATGACTGGACCGAGACGTTGTACCAAGTGTTGAAGCAGAAAGGCATCAAGCGCCTGGCCCTGGGCCATGAACATGAGGTTGCCAGACAGGCGCGCCGGGCTCTGGATGGAAAAACGGATATTGCATTGGTAGATGCAGCCCGAGATGTCGAAAGCTGGCAGCAGGAACTGTTTTCCCAGGTAGATGCTGGCCTTACCTCGACCCGGGGCGCTATTGCCGAGACGGGCAGCCTATGGCTGTGGCCGACGGCAGACGAACCACGTTTGCTCAGTCTGGTGCCGCCTGTGCATATTGCGATCCTCGATGCAGGGGCTATCGAAGATACTTTCCATGATGTCATGGTCAACCATGAGTGGGCGGGCAGTATGCCCACCAATGCTCTATTGGTCTCGGGGCCGAGCAAGACGGCTGATATCGAGCAGACACTGGCCTATGGCGTGCATGGTCCACGTGAGCTGGTGGTGATCTTGAGGCATTGACACCATCATCGGGAAGATTCTTCCGGTATCACGGTTGAAATACCTCCTCTGGATAGATCTATCTGGTGTCACGGCTGACTCCGATATATGTTGTGGGCAGTGAAGGGCACTGGTTGTTTTTCACACTGCTTATCGTGCGCCTTTATGCGCTACAACCAGGAGTGACGACGAGATGGACCGAGAATTCCCCCGTAGTGACAGGCGCCCCATGGCCCAGGCAGTACGTCAGTTCGGTAGAGCTTCTGGTGCGGCGGTAGGGGTGATTGCTGCAGGAGCCTTGCTGGTCGGCTGTGATGATGGCGGTGAAAGCCCATCGACACGTTTTATCGAGGCTCCTGAAGTGAGTCTTGGGCAAGCGATCGAAGGTGAACTGAGCTCTGCCAGCGAAGTTAACCTGAAGGATGGTTCCCGCCAGGGTAGCCATTGGGTTTGTGCAGACAAGGATGCCGATTCGTCCGGCGCGCTCTACCAGTTGGATGCACCTTTTGCTGCGGATGTCACTGTTTTCGATGAAGCGGGAGGCTGGCTTGGTGATGCCCATTCTTCCTCTGATCAACAGGTGCAGTTGCTGCTTTCACCCACTGACAGCTGTTCTCTGGTGGTGGTAAGCGGGCGAGATATGGCAGCCTTTGGCCCTTGGTCCTTGAAGCCTGGCAAGCAGCCAGCGGAAGCCGAGCCGGCTGGCGAGGGCGAGGAGGATGCTGCGGCGTTGAAGGATGGCCAGGTTGTAGCAGGGCATCTCGGCCAGGAAAGCACCGCCTATTCTTTCAGTCTGCAGGAAGCCAGTCGTGTTGAACTGGCGCTATCCGGTGCTCGTGGCGCTGCGCTGACTCTCACTGGGGATAATGTGTCGGAAAAGGCCGCGCGTTGTGCGGATGACCAGCAGACGTTGGAGACCTTCCTTGAACCAGGAGACTACGAAGTCAATCTGAAGCCAGGACAACTGGCCAAGGAGCAGGTCAATACCAAGTGTGAAGATAGCCTGGTAAGTGTTGGCGATGGCTTCCGCCTGGGACTAGGGGTTTCTGACCTCTCCCGGGGCCAGCGCAATTCCGGCCCTCTGCGCAATGGCGACCGGATCAGCGGCGTTCTGACGGAAGATTCCCCAAGCAATGAGTATACCTTGGAGATCACTGAGCCCACTCAGGTCAAACTGAACCTGAGGTCGAGTGATTTCGACACTATCCTAAATGTCCGCGGTGAGCAGACAGACATCAGCATTGATGATTCCGGCAACAGCACCGATTCCATGCTCGACACTGTACTGATGCCTGGAGAATACCGCGTTGAAGCGACCAGCTATGAAGATAGCGGCACGTACGACATCGAGCTGGTAACCACGCCTTTCGATGGTGAAGTACAGAACAGCGGCGAGCTGACGCCAGGCCAGGGCCTTCTGGGTATTGCCGGTGGAGGAGAAGGTAATGTCTATACGCTGTCTCTGGACCAGCCATCGGAAGTGACCATCAAGCTGTCCTCAACGGCCTTCGATACCATGCTGTATCTTGAAGGCAATGGTATTTCCCTGAGTGACGATGACGGCGGTGGTAATACCAACTCTCAGCTCACCAGTATGCTCGAACCTGGGGAATATCAGGTCACGGCCGGCAGTTACGATGGAATGGCTTCTGGAATGTTCCGCATGGAGACCATGGTAACTCCCTTTGATGGTGAACAGCAGGACAGCGGTGAACTGACAGCGGATGAAACCGTGAGAGGAAGGCTTTCCTCGAGTGGCTCCAACCACTACGAGTTCACCCTCGATGAACCGACGGAAGTGACTCTGGATATGCGCTCGAATGAATTCGATGCGTTGTTGGGAATGACGGGGTCTGATATCGAACTGCGTGACGATGACAGCGGTGGGCGTACCGATGCCCGGATTCACGCGGTGCTGGCGGCAGGCACTTATGAGGTCGAGGCATCCAGCTATGGCGGCAGCGGCGCTTTCACTCTTCAATTGAAGACCCAGCCATTCGATGGCGAGATCCGTTCAAGCGGTGAGGTTCGTGCCGGCGAGACGGTGTATGGCCAATTGCTTCCCGGTAGCTCTCTGACCTATCAACTGGTAGTGGAAGAAACGAGTGACATCAGCATTGAAACTCAATCGGATTCCGTGGATACGCTGCTGCAACTGGAAGGTGAAAACATCAGCCTTCAGGATGATGATAGCGGGAGCACCGAGCTGGGTTCCATGATCGAGACGCAGTTAGAGCCGGGGACCTACGAAGTGGTGGTGACGGGTTACGAAGGTGCCAGTGGTGTCGTGCGAGTGGATGTGAAGGGATGATAGCGCATCATGTGTCGAGTGAACCTCCTCCGAGAGGACCTCTTGATCACCTGATCTCGACACTTTGCACACGACTGCCTGAGGAGCGTCTGATCCGAGACCCCCTCAGGCGGCTGGCCTATGGGACTGATGCAAGTTTCTATCGCCTGGTGCCTAGCCTGGTGGTGCGTCCCGAGAATGAGCAGGAGCTGGTTTCGGTGATTGAGGCCTGCCGCGAAGAAGGGTGGCCGATGACCTTTCGGGCCGCCGGGACCTCGCTGTCAGGGCAGGCGGTGACCGATGGTGTTCTGATTCAGCTCCACCAAGGCTGGCGCCATGCTACGGTGCTGGATGATGGGGCTCGAATACGCCTTGGCCCAGGCGTCATCGGTGCTCGAGCCAATGAGCTGCTGGCGCCCTATGGGCGCAAGATTGGCCCGGATCCCGCATCGATCTCCAGTTGCATGATTGGAGGGATTGCCGCTAACAATGCTTCCGGCATGTGCTGTGGCACAGCACAGAACAGCTATCACACCCTGGATAGCCTTCGGGTTGTGCTGCTCGATGGAAGTATTCTCGATACGGCGGACCCCGACAGCGTGACGGCCTTTCGTCAAAATCACGCGCCTCTGGTGGAAGGGCTGGAGCGCATCTCCGCCAATGTTCGTACAGATGTGGATCTCGCCCGTCGCATCAAGCACAAGTATCGGCTCAAGAACACCACTGGATATGCGCTCAATAGCCTGATCGACTTCCGCGATGGCGTGGATATCCTCTCTCATCTGATGATTGGTTCCGAGGGGACGTTAGGTTGCCTGACCAGTCTTACCTACCGGACTGTACCCGAGCCGCCATGTAAAGCAGCGGCGCTGATGTTGTTCCCTGACCTGTCCAGTGCCTGTCGAGCGGCCATGGTCCTGCGAGGGACCTCAGTGGTGGCCGTAGAGTTGATGGACCGGGCTGCCTTGCGTGCAGTGGATCATGCGCCGGGTATGCCTGAGAACCTGCGTGGCCTGCCGCCAGGTGCAACGGCGTTGTTGGTGGATGTTCGCGGAGAGAGTGATGCAGCGGTGAAGCATGCATCTGAAGAAGTGCAGCAGGTGCTGGAGGGTATAACGACCCTGGAGCCGATAGCATTTACCACGAATCCTGACACTTATGCATTGTACTGGAAGGTACGCAAGGGGTTGTTCCCTGCAGTGGGGGCTGTGCGTGAGGTAGGCACGACAGTTGTCATCGAGGATGTCGCTTTTCCCATCGAATGCCTGGAGCAAGGCGTCGCTGCCTTGACTGAAGCTTTCCATCGCCATGGCTATCAGGATGTCATCCTGTTTGGCCATGCCCTGGAAGGCAATTTGCATTTCGTCTTCCCGCAAGGTTTCGAAAAACCGGGTGAAAAAGAGCGCTATGCCGCCCTGATGAAAGATGTGGCGCAATTGGTAGCAGTGGAATTTGGTGGTTCGCTCAAGGCTGAGCATGGAACTGGACGAAACATGGCTCCCTTTGTTGAGCTGGAGTGGGGGGCGGAGGCCTATGCCCTGATGTGGCAGATCAAGGCATTGTTCGATCCGTGTCACTTGCTCAACCCCGAGGTGATGCTCAGTCGGAACCCCAATCTCCATCTCGAGAATCTCAAGCCGCTCCCGGCGGCTGATGAGATCGTTGACCATTGCATAGAGTGTGGCTTCTGCGAAGTGGTATGTCCGTCGCGTGATCTGACGCTCACTCCGCGCCAGCGTATTGCCCTTGTCCGAGAGCGAGCCAGGCTGGAAGAGTTGCAGGCAGCAGGGGATCAGGCGCTCAGCGACGCTGAGCAAGACTGGCTTGCTGCCTATGAAGACCATTCCGGCTATGACCTCGATACTACCTGTGCTGCAGATGGAATGTGCAGTACTCGTTGCCCTGTCGATATCAATACCGGGGAACTTGTATTGAGGATGCGCCAAGAACGCCTGCAAGGTCGGGCAATGCTGGCTCGCCGCATTGGACATCATTTCTCCGGAGCGACGCGGTTTGCGCGCACGGGGCTGCGTCTGCAATGGATTGGCAGGCAACTGCTGGGGCATCGAGCAATGTCCGCGATCAGCCAGGGCATGAACCGGCTTAGTGGTGGCCAACTGCCTCAGTGGATCCCTGCACTGCCCAAGGCGGCGCCGATCAAACTGCTGGGGCGAGTGGGTGATCGTGGCCGGCCGGACAAGGTGGTCTATTTCCCTTCCTGTGCCACTCGTGTCCTGGGGAGCGATGGGGGTTCCCGGGCCGTGATGGATGTCACTCTGAAATTATTGGATAAAGCTGGCTACGACGTCATTATCCCGGCCATGCCGGGGCATTTATGTTGTGGCATGGCTTTCAACTCCAAGGGCATGGCCAATGAGGCCATCCATAAAGCACGGGAACTCAACAGAGAGTTGCTGATTGCCAGCCAGAATGGTCGTTACCCTGTTCTTTTCGATACCAGCCCTTGCAGCCTGCAGGCCGAGGATCATCTGGATGCCCGTTTGAAGGTCCAGGAGCCGGTCGCATTTGCTCATGATCACTTGTTGCCACGGCTTGAGCTTGCTCCCCTGAATGAGCGCGTAGCCGTTCACGTGACGTGCTCGAGCCACCGTAAAGGTTTGGCGGGCCGTTTCATTGCTCTGGCCCAGGCCTGTGCCCGGGACGTGGTGGTCCCTGATGATATTGCGTGTTGCGGCTTTGCGGGTGACAAGGGCCTGCGTGTCCCCGAATTGAATGCCTCTGCTCTGCAGACACTGGCCCAAGCCGTCGAAGGCTGTGCGTTTGGTGTATCCAATTCGCGTACTTGCGAGATGGGGCTGACTCAGCATTCAGGCATCGCCTACTACTCCATTCTTGACCTTCTCGACAGGGCAAGCCTGCCCGCAAAAGCCTGACAGTAGGTATCGAAGGTGGGGTCGAAAGAAGTGAATGTCATGCCAGATTCATGGTCGCGTCATTGCCCTGAAACTTTTTTACAGAAAGTCCTTGCAGGGACCCAGTGAAATCCGTAAAGTACGCATCCGCTGCCGGGGACGAGACAACGTCACCAGCGGTAAGAGGTGGTAAAAGCGGTTGATTTGAAAAGACTTTTTAAGTGCTCGGTAAAATCTTTCGCTTGACGGACAGGCTGAAATCAGTAGAATGTTCGCCACTTCGAAACGGGTCGCTGATGAGGCGCTCGTTCAGACTTTCTGTCTCACTGCTTCGATGAAGCAGAGCCTTGAAAAATAGGCACTTGACGAAAGCTTCTGAGTCTGTAGAATACGCCTTCCTCGCAGGGCGATCCGCGAAACGGATCAAGTCGTAAGACAGCGAGATGCTCTTTAACAATTGATCAGGTAATTCATGTGGGCGCTTGCCGATATGTTGGTGACAAGTCACTGAATATCAAGGCAAGCGACTCGTCAAACGAGACGTTTGAACCTTGAGCCAAGTTTGGTCCACTCAATGGACTATCAAGCTTTTAACTGAAGAGTTTGATCATGGCTCAGATTGAACGCTGGCGGCAGGCCTAACACATGCAAGTCGAGCGGAAACGATGGAAGCTTGCTTCCAGGCGTCGAGCGGCGGACGGGTGAGTAATGCATAGGAATCTGCCCGATAGTGGGGGATAACCTGGGGAAACCCAGGCTAATACCGCATACGCCCTACGGGGGAAAGCAGGGGATCTTCGGACCTTGCGCTATCGGATGAGCCTATGTCGGATTAGCTAGTTGGTGGGGTAAAGGCCCACCAAGGCGACGATCCGTAGCTGGTCTGAGAGGATGATCAGCCACATCGGGACTGAGACACGGCCCGAACTCCTACGGAGGCAGCAGTGGGAATATTGGACAATGGGCGAAAGCCTGATCCAGCCATGCCGCGTGTGTGAAGAAGGCCTTCGGGTTGTAAAGCACTTTCAGTGAGGAAGAAGGCCTTCGGGTTAATACCCTGGAGGAAGGACATCACTCACAGAAGAAGCACCGGCTAACTCCGTGCCAGCAGCCGCGGTAATACGGAGGTGCGAGCGTTAATCGGAATTACTGGGCGTAAAGCGCGCGTAGGTGGCTTGATAAGCCGGTTGTGAAAGCCCAGGCTCAACCTGGGAACGGCATCCGGAACTGTCAGGCTAGAGTGCAGGAGAGGAAGGTAGAATTCCCGGTGTAGCGGTGAAATGCGTAGAGATCGGGAGGAATACCAGTGGCGAAGGCGGCCTTCTGGACTGACACTGACACTGAGGTGCGAAAGCGTGGGTAGCAAACAGGATTAGATACCCTGGTAGTCCACGCCGTAAACGATGTCGACTAGCCGTTGGGCTCCTTGAGAGCTTTGTGGCGCAGTTAACGCGATAAGTCGACCGCCTGGGGAGTACGGCCGCAAGGTTAAAACTCAAATGAATTGACGGGGGCCCGCACAAGCGGTGGAGCATGTGGTTTAATTCGATGCAACGCGAAGAACCTTACCTACCCTTGACATCGAGAGAACTTTCCAGAGATGGATTGGTGCCTTCAGGGAACTCTCAGACAGGTGCTGCATGGCTGTCGTCAGCTCGTGTTGTGAAATGTTGGGTTAAGTCCCGTAACGAGCGCAACCCTTGTCCCTATTTGCCAGCGATTCGGTCAGGGAACTCTAGGGAGACTGCCGGTGACAAACCGGAGGAAGGTGGGGACGACGTCAAGTCATCATGGCCCTTACGGGTAGGGCTACACACGTGCTACAATGGCCGGTACAAAGGGTTGCGAAGCCGCGAGGTGGAGCTAATCCCGAAAAGCCGGTCTCAGTCCGGATCGGAGTCTGCAACTCGACTCCGTGAAGTCGGAATCGCTAGTAATCGTGAATCAGAATGTCACGGTGAATACGTTCCCGGGCCTTGTACACACCGCCCGTCACACCATGGGAGTGGACTGCACCAGAAGTGGTTAGCTTAACCTTCGGGGGAGCGATCACCACGGTGTGGTTCATGACTGGGGTGAAGTCGTAACAAGGTAGCCGTAGGGGAACCTGCGGCTGGATCACCTCCTTAATCGACAAGTCACTGACTGTCGGTAAGTGCTCACAATGAATTACCTGATCAAGATAGAGCAATGACTGTTTGGGTCTGTAGCTCAGTTGGTTAGAGCGCACCCCTGATAAGGGTGAGGTCGGCAGTTCAAATCTGCCCAGACCCACCAAGTTCAAGCTGGAAGCCATCAGTTTGAAGCTGTAAGTAACCCTGGCATGGAAGAGCTATTCAGTGCGAGGTTTTCTTTCAGCTTGAGGCTTGTTGCTTAAAGCTCAGAATGGGGCCATAGCTCAGCTGGGAGAGCGCCTGCCTTGCACGCAGGAGGTCAGCGGTTCGATCCGCTTGGCTCCACCATCTTGCCGCAATAAGCCTTAAGCTTTAGCGGTAAGAAAAGACGCTACCATACAGTCTGATAATAAGTCCTAAGCTATAGGCTTGAGGTGACACTGAACAAAGCTGTCCCCTTGGAGCTTACAGCTTAGAGCTTATGGCTCTAAACGCTCTTTAACAATGTATATCATGCTGACAAAGTCTCTTTCTCTTCCCGGAGAAAGAGCAACGATACGTTTCAAGCGTATCCGGCAATTGTCGTGATCGTCATCGATTGACAGACCCCTTGGGGTTATATGGTCAAGCGATGAAGCGCATACGGTGGATGCCTTGGCAGTCAGAGGCGATGAAAGACGTGGCAGCCTGCGATAAGGTTCGGCGAGGTGGCAAACAACCTGTGACCCGGACATTTCTGAATGGGGAAACCCACCCAGCACAAGCTGGGTATCTTGTACTGAATACATAGGTACAAGAGGCGAACCGGGGAACTGAAACATCTAAGTACCCCGAGGAAAGAAATCAACCGAGATTCCCTAGTAGCGGCGAGCGAACGGGGACCAGCCCTTAAGCAACACAACTGGTAGGCGAACAGACTGGGAAGTCTGGCCATAGTGGGTGATAGCCCGTAGCCGAAACCTGAGTGTTGTGAAATCGAGTAGGTCGAGGCACGTGAAACCTTGACTGAAGACGGGGGACCATCCTCCAAGGCTAAATACTCCTGACTGACCGATAGTGAACCAGTACCGTGAGGGAAAGGCGAAAAGAACCCCGGAGAGGGAGTGAAATAGATCCTGAAACCGTATGCGTACAAGCAGTGGGAGCAGACTCGTTCTGTGACCGCGTACCTTTTGTATAATGGGTCAGCGACTTATTTTCAGTGGCGAGCTTAACCGTATAGGGAGGCGTAGGGAAACCGAGTCTTAACTGGGCGACCAGTCGCTGGAAATAGACCCGAAACCGGGCGATCTATCCATGAGCAGGTTGAAGGTTGAGTAACATCAACTGGAGGACCGAACCAGGATCTGTTGAAAAGATTTGGATGACTTGTGGATCGGGTGAAAGGCTAATCAAGCCCGGAGATAGCTGGTTCTCCTCGAAAGCTATTTAGGTAGCGCCTCACGTATCACCGCCGGGGTAGAGCACTGTTTCGGCTAGGGGTCATCCCGACTTACCAACCCGAGGCAAACTCCGAATACCGGTGAGTGCAAGCGTGGAGACACACGGCGGTGCTAACGTCCGTCGTGAAAAGGAAACAACCCAGACCGTCAGCTAAGGTCCCGAAATCCTGGTTAAGTGGGAAACGATGTGGGAAGGCTTAGACAGCTAGGAGGTTGGCTTAGAAGCAGCCATCCTTTAAAGAAAGCGTAATAGCTCACTAGTCGAGTCGGCCTGCGCGGAAGATGTAACGGGGCTAAACCAGGTACCGAAGCTACGGGTTCGTCGAATGACGAGCGGTAGAGGAGCGTCGTGTAAGCCGATGAAGGTGGATTGAGAAGTCTGCTGGAGGTATCACGAGTGCGAATGCTGACATGAGTAACGACAAGGGGTGAAAAACTCCCCCGCCGGAAGACCAAGGGTTTCTGTTCGACGCTAATCGGAGCAGAGTGAGTCGGCCCCTAAGGCGAGGCCGAAAGGCGTAGTCGATGGGAAACGGGTTAATATTCCCGTACCTCACTGTATTGCGATGGGGGGACGGAGAAGGCTAGGTGAGCCAGGCGTTGGTTGTCCTGGTGAAAGTCAGTAGGCTGGGGATTTTGGCAAATCCGGATCCCTAAGGCCGAGAGACGAGACGAACTGACTACGGTCAGGAAGTCATCGATGCCACGCTTCCAGGAAAAGCCTCTAAGCTTCAGATACAGTGGGACCGTACCCCAAACCGACACAGGTGGTCAGGTAGAGAATACCAAGGCGCTTGAGAGAACTCGGGTGAAGGAACTAGGCAAAATGGTGCCGTAACTTCGGGAGAAGGCACGCCGCATCAGGGTGACAGGACTTGCTCCTCGAGCCCGAAGCAGTCGAAGATACCAGGTGGCTGCAACTGTTTATTAAAAACACAGCACTCTGCAAACTCGTAAGAGGACGTATAGGGTGTGACGCCTGCCCGGTGCCGGAAGGTTAAATGATGGTGTTAGCTCACGCGAAGCTCCTGATTGAAGCCCCGGTAAACGGCGGCCGTAACTATAACGGTCCTAAGGTAGCGAAATTCCTTGTCGGGTAAGTTCCGACCTGCACGAATGGCGTAATGATGGCCACGCTGTCTCCACCGAGACTCAGTGAAATTGAAATCGCAGTGAAGATGCTGTGTACCCGCGGCTAGACGGAAAGACCCGTGAACCTTTACTACAGCTTCACACTGGACGCTGATGTTGCTTGTGTAGGATAGCTGGGAGGCTTTGAAACTCGGTCGCCAGATCGAGTGGAGCCAACTGAAATACCAGCCTGGCATCATTGGCGTTCTAACTCAGGACCGTTATCCGGTTCGAGGACCGTGTGTGGTGGGTAGTTTGACTGGGGCGGTCTCCTCCCAAAGAGTAACGGAGGAGCACGAAGGTACCCTCAGCACGGTTGGAAATCGTGCATTGAGTGCAAGAGCATAAGGGTGCTTAACTGCGAGACAGACACGTCGAGCAGGTACGAAATGAGTTCTAGTGATCCGGTGGTTCTGTATGGAAGGGCCATCGCTCAACGGATAAAAGGTACTCCGGGGATAACAGGCTGATACCGCCCAAGAGTTCACATCGACGGCGGTGTTTGGCACCTCGATGTCGGCTCATCACATCCTGGGGCTGAAGTCGGTCCCAAGGGTATGGCTGTTCGCCATTTAAAGTGGTACGCGAGCTGGGTTTAGAACGTCGTGAGACAGTTCGGTCCCTATCTGCCGTGGGCGTTGGAGATTTGAGAAGTGCTGCTCCTAGTACGAGAGGACCGGAGTGGACGTACCTCTGGTGTTCCGGTTGTCACGCCAGTGGCATCGCCGGGTAGCTATGTACGGACGGGATAACCGCTGAAAGCATCTAAGCGGGAAGCCCCCTTCAAGATGAGATCTCCCTGAGGCCTTGAGCCTCCTAAAGGACCCAGCAAGACCAGCTGGTTGATAGGCCGGGTGTGGAAGCGCTGCGAGGCGTTGAGCTAACCGGTACTAATGGTCCGTGAGGCTTGACCATATAACACCCAAGGGGTTTTGGTCGATGACATCACGACAAACAATTGACGGGTACGTTGGAACGTGTCGGTCAGCATGATATGCATTGCCGTTTTTCGCCTGACGACCATAGCGAGTGGGAACCACCTGATCCCTTGCCGAACTCAGCAGTGAAACCGCTCAGCGCCGATGGTAGTGTGGGGTCTCCCCATGTGAGAGTAGGTCATCGTCAGGCATTTATTCGAGAAGCCCCGATCATCAAAAGATGGTCGGGGTTCTTCACATTCTGAGGCAGGCGACGAGCGACGAGCACGCTGCGCTCGGGCAGCGAGCCGTGCTGTGGCACCAGGCCGCTCAAGCCCGCAATATTCAGAGCAACCCCAGTCATCAGCGATGGCTGGGGTTGTTGCGTTTACGGCCCTCAGTGGTGTCACCATGCTGCTCGTAGCTCGTAGCTCGTAGCTCGTAGCTCGTAGCTCGTAGCTCGTAGCTCGAAGCTCGAAGCTCGAAGCTCACATCTTCCCCCTGCTTTCGACAGGCGCTAATAGCCTGTCTCTCCAGGTAACCGCTCTGCTCATTTCTTACTATAAGAAATATCCTACAAGCTAGAGAGTAATACCCTATGGGTAACAGATTAGTGAATGTGAAATATTTGAGCTCAACGTCGGTATTAGAAAGGAACCGTGATGAGGAAGGTATATAAGAAGTACAAGCTTAGCGATGACGTCACCATACAGGTGCTTTCCTGCTCGGATCAGCAGTTGACGGCCAAGCTATGGTTTTCAGGGAAAGGTTTCCCCAGTGGACATCACCATCCGAATGAAGAAGTTAATGTTTTCGTGTCTGGTGAGTTTAATGCCATCAATGGAAGTGAAGTCATTCAGGTGGGTGCGGGAGATGCCGTGACTATCCCTCCTGGTGTCGAGCATAACCTTGAGTGTTTAAGTGGGGAGGGTGTGTTGATCTCAACCTGGACGCCTCCGCGAAAGGACTTCATGGAAAAGTTCATGGAAGTCGAGAATGACTGATGCAGGGGCGGAATGGCTGGGCATGAGCCATCAGGTTTTGTGCTCTGGCTGAAAGAACCCCGGCTATCGAGAGATAGCCGGGGTTCTTGTTTTATCTAAAAGGTGTCTCAAGCCGGAGTGTCGCGTGTGAAGACCAGGGTCTTGCCTTGGGACTCTGCCGCATTGAACCGATAACCTGCAACATTAAAGTCCTTGAGCCCATCTACTTCCTCCAGGCGCTTGTGGATCATCCAGGCCGCCATCAGGCCACGGGCTTTCTTGGCATAGAAACTGATGATCTTGTACTGGCCGTTCTTGAGATCCTTGAATACGGGAGTCACAACTTCGGCATTGAGTTTCTTGGCATCGATAGCCTTGAAATACTCATTGGAGGCCAGGTTGACCAGTACGAGGTTGCCGCTGGCAGCAATAGCCTGGTCGAGTTCCTTGGTCAGGAACTCCTTCCAGAAGGCGTAGAGGTCCTTGCCTGCGGGATTCTTCAGTCGCGTACCCATTTCCAGTCGATAAGGCTGAATCAGGTCCAGAGGGCGCAACAAGCCATACAAACCGGACAGAATGCGCAGATGATCCTGAGCGAAGGCGTTGTCATCTTCATTGAATGTGTCGGCCTGCAGGCCGACATAGACATCCCCCTGGAATGCCTGAGCAGCGACCTTTGCATTGCTTGGCGTGAAGGGTGTTTGCCATTCCCCAAAGCGAGCGGCATTGAGGCCAGCAATCTTGTCACTGACGCCCATCAGCTCCGAAATCTGTGCAGGTGTGTAATCGCGCAGAATATCGATCAGCCTTTGGCTATGTTGCAGATAAGCTGGTTGAGTATGGGTGTCGGTAGTGGCAGGGGTCTCGAAATCCAGCGTCTTGGCTGGTGAGATCACGCTGAGCATGCCCTCTCTCCTGAGGTCGTTGTTGATAGCAGTGCTAATGCTTGAATGGTATGGAAATCTGGGCCCATTGTAACAAGCCCCGGGTTTGACCGGGGCTATGGACCTGATAGTCGGAGACCTTTATCCCGATACCTGTTATTTCGCTACCCGGCTCTCAATCAAGGGCATGGGTTGGGGGTGTCTGTATGAATCGACTCAATGCCCTCAAGAACCTCCTCGGACAGGGATAATGCTTCGCTGGCCAGGTTACTTTCCAACTGCTCCATCGTTGTTGCACCGATGATATTGCTGGTCAGGAAAGTGCGGGAGTTGACATAGGCCAAGGCCATCTGGGCTGGGTCGAGACCATGCTCCCGAGCCAGAGTCACATAAGCGTGGACGGCGCGTTCGGCTCGTGGGGAGGTGTAGCGCTTGAAGCGCTCATACAGGGTGAGGCGGCCCTTGGGAGGTCGGGCTCCGTCCAGGTATTTGCCCGAGAGTACTCCAAAGGCAAGCGGTGAATATGCCAGCAGGCCAACGTTTTCACGATGGGCAAATTCCGCTAGACCGACTTCATAGGTGCGGTTGAGCAGGTTATATGGGTTCTGCACGGAAGCAACTCGAGGGAGTCCCAGCTTGTCGGCCAGATGCAGGCAATGCATCACTCCCCAGGGGGTCTCATTGGATAAACCGATTGCGCGGATCTTGCCCGCATCGACCTGTTCCTTGAGTGCCAGAAGCGTGTCTTCCAGGGGGGTAGGCTGCTCATCCTCGTTGTGGGTATAGCCCAATCTGCCGAAAAAGTTGGTATGGCGGCTTGGCCAGTGCAACTGGTAGAGATCGATATAGTCGGTCCGCAGCCGGGCAAGGCTGTCCTCTACTGCACGTTGAACGTGCTCGCGGGTAAAGCGGGAACCGTCTCGGATATGCTCCATTCCCGGGCCGGCAATCTTGGTGGCAATAATCACATCGTCTCGGGTGCCTCGGCCCTTGAGCCAAGAGCCGATGTACTGCTCGGTACGACCTTGGGTATCGGCCTTGGGAGGCACAGGGTACATCTCGGCGGTATCAATGAAGTTGATACCGAAGGCGATAGCTCGGTCGAGCTGTTCATGAGCTTCTTTCTCGGTGTTCTGTTCACCGAATGTCATGGTACCTAGGCACAGCCGGCTGACATTGATGCCGGTGTCACCAAGGGGGCGCGTCTGCATGCTGACTCCTTGAAGGGGATAGGGTGAACATCCCGTGGCATATTGCCGCGGGAGGGAGCATGGCACTGCTATAACACAGGTAATGATAAGCTGGCATGGTACATCTGGCTGAGATTAGCCTGCAAACATTGAGGGGTTGAGTCGCTTCGACCTTAGGCGTATGCTTGCCGCCCTGTCGTGGAGGAACTTACGGCACAGTTTTTGTCTTGACGGAATGGCTTGCTGGTCACGGGATGGTGGCTGGCCATGTTTCCGAATTCTTTGGACCCAGGATTATTGTCATGCAGCAGGCATCATCCCTGAGGACGCGGCTCGAGTATCGCTTGGCCCAGCAGCTGTTTCATACCAGCTGGTTGCCTCACTCGCCGCGTACTCAGAAACTGACCATGCGTTTGTTCCAGCGTTGTGCGGAAGCCGGCCATCCGGCGGCTTTGTCGCTATATGGTCATATGCTGTTTCACCGCTCCCGAGCTCCTCAAGATAAGGCGCGTGGTGCTCGCTACGTGCTTCAGGCTGCCCATGGTGGCGATTCTGATGCTCAATACCAGGCTGGCCAGATCCATGAATATGGCTGCGCCCTTTACCCGCCGCGTCACGACCATGCGGTTACCTGGTATGCTCGGGCGGGAGAGGCTGGCAATGCGTTGGCGGCTTCTCGCCTGGAGAGAGCCTATCGACTGGGAGAGCTTTCCCTGAATGTTGACCAGGGCAAGGCGGCCTACTGGGCCAGCCTGGTACAGGCCCGCAAAGAGGTTGTGCAGCAACGCGATCAACTGGACAAGATGGAAGCTGAAAAGCGACACTAAGGGACTCTACAAGGGCAGTCGCCTTGACTGTCCCCATGGTCACCTTGAGGATGTCGCAACCCGTGACGCTACCGACACTGCTGGATATCGAAGCGTCCGGATTCGGACGCGGCAGCTACCCCATCGAAGTTGGCATTGCGCGCCCTGATGGCAGTAGCTGTGCCTTTTTGATCCAGCCTCTCGAAGAATGGACACATTGGGATCCCAAGGCCGAGCTACTGCATGGCATTTCCCGGGCACGGCTTGAGCGCGAGGGATACCCTGTGCGTCATGTCGCTCAATGGTTGAATGATGAGCTGCATGATATCGGCACCGTCTACAGTGATAGCTGGGGCTACGATAACACCTGGCTGTCACTGCTTTTCCATCATGCCGGCATGATCCCGCGGTTCCGACTCGAAGCATTGCGTCGCCTGCTTGACGAGCGCCAGATGGCGATCTGGAGCGATGTGAAGGAAGCTATGCTCGAAGAGGGCGATATTCGTCGGCACAGAGCAGGTGACGATGCCAAGCTGCTACAGCTGACTTATGCCCGCACCTTGAAGCTCAGTGCCGAGGACTGATATACCACTCTGGTCAATCTTGTGGGCCTAGCCTGGTGATGGAGTGGCACTAAGGCGCTTTTCCAGTGTGCTCAGCAAGATCTCCGGGGTGGATTCGCTGACAAGCTCCGCCCGAGTATCCGCGTTGAGGAAGCCCTGGGCCACCGTCGTGTCGAGAAACTCCAGCAAGGGGCGATAGAAGCCGTTGGTGTCGAGTACACCGATGGGTTTGTCATGAAGGTTCAGGTAGCGCCAGGTCCAGGTCTCGAAGAACTCTTCCAGCGTGCCGATTCCTCCTGGAAGGATGGCGAAAGCGTCGGCACGTTCCGCCATCTGTGCCTTGCGTTCATGCATGTCTGCGACCTTGATCAGTTGGGTCAGGCCATGATGTGCCTGTTCTCTGTTCACCAGGTGGTGTGGCATGACGCCGATCACCTCCCCTCCTGCCTCCAGGGCAGCATCTGCCAGGGCCCCCATAAGGCCAACACTGGCGCCGCCATAGACCAGTCCATGACCACGCTCGCCAAGGCATTGGCCGAAACGGCGCGCAGCGTCCATGAATCCAGGGTCTTCACCTTGTCGTGAGCCAAGATATACGCAGATCCTTGCCATGGGATATCTCCTTGAGGACGGCATTGCAACAAGTCTCGTGTGGAAAGAGAGACGCTAGTTAATGGAGCTTTTCTTTATCGCACTGGGGATAGCTCTGGATCCTTGGCGCTAGGGCAGCAAGTCGATGATGCCGTAGTGCTCGTCGAGCCATTGGCCGATGACGTTGTCGCCGCAAAGATGGTGAGCATACTGTGTGTGCAGGCAACGTACCTGGTCATGATTGGCGATACCGCCAATGCCTCGTTCGCGCAGGATATCTGTATAGCCCAATTGCTCAACAGCAGCCCGCTGGGCGTCGCTCATCAGGCGCCAGCGGGTTTCAATATAGTCCTGATGGCTGGCATGGTAAGCGGCACGGAAGTCGTCATCTTCCTGCAGCCGTGCTTCCAGTGACTTGATGACGCCAGCAGCCTCGATGCGTGAAAGCTCGACCTTGAGCAATTCGGAACTCAGCCAGAACAGGGTCGGAAAGGGTTTGCCATCAACGATGGGAGCCATGCGCAATACCAGTGGAGTGCCTTCTCCATCAGTGGCCGCAAGGGCCTCGATACCACGAGGAGCGCGGCCCAGTTGTTCGGCGATGATGGCCAATTGGGCCTCGTCAGGTGCTGTCTCGGGGCGGATTACCATCAGGGTTGTCCCTTACGAATTTCGTGGAGCGCCCCACCGCGCGATAGAAGGCACGACTGAGCTGCTCGGGAGTGGGGACGTAGGCTTGCTCGCGCTCGATATATTCGGCTGCGCGAGAGATCAGTACGTCATAAAGTCGGTTGAAGGGGGCATCATAATCGTAGGGATCAGCCCCGAACAAGCGGATGTGAGGATAGTCAGCGAAGCGTTCGAAAAACCAGGTTTCCAATGCCGCTTCGGCTGCCTGATGTCGTTCCGTGGCCTCGGGCTCAAGCCATAGAGTATAGCGAATCGCCATAGCGTTCTCGGTCAACGAGAGATCGGTGCCAGACGAGCACCGGTCAATTTGGTGAGGTCATCCGGGGCCAGGCGGATCTCGAGACCGCGACGCCCCCCCGAGACATGAATGGCCGGGTAATCCTGGCAACTGATATCAATGAAGGTTGCCAGGCGTTTCTTCTGTCCCAGAGGGCTGATGCCGCCAACCACATAGCCAGTGGCTCGTTCGGCATCCTGCGGCTCTGCCATGCTGGCCTTGCGTGCACCGGCTGCCTTGGCCAAGGCCTTGAGGTCGAGTTGACCCACGACGGGAACAATAGCTACCACCAGCTTGTCGCCATCCAGCCGAGCCAGCAGCGTCTTGAACACTTCCCGAGGGTTCAGGCCTAGCACTTGTGCGGCTTCTTCTCCGTAAGCCGGAGAGCGGGGGTCATGTTCGTAGCTGACGACATCGAAGGAGACTCTGGCTTTTTCCAATGTCTTGATGGCTGGTG